>NZ_JAVWHO010000016.1:14074-41312 GCF_036639995.1 Vagococcus sp.
AGGTGTTTTAAAAGACGAAAAACCAATAACTTATGAATATTCGACTTATATGATAGATATGGAAGATGAATATGTTGATAAGGAAGCAATGATAAAAGAGTTAGCGGCGTATAAAGCAACCTCTAAAAATAACTTAAGAAGTTATAAAAACAATAAAGATTATCGACAAGGACAACAAAGTGAAATTGAGAACATTTTAAAAGATGCTAACGTAAAAATAGATAAAGCAGCCGATAAAAAGGGCGTTGATGGTGTCGTTAAGGAAGCTAAGACAAAGCTAGATAAAGTAAAAACAAATAAACAACTAACAGATGCTGAAAACAGCGCAAAAGCGAAAGAATTGTTAGCGTATAAAACAGACGCTAAGAAAGGTATACTGAACTATAAAGATCCTAAAAATTATTTGGAAGCTCAGAAAAACGAATTGACCTCTATTTTAAAAGAAGCAAATGGAAAAATTGACAAAGCAACAACTAAAAATACAGTGGACAATCTAGTTAGTGAGACAAAACTTAAACTAGATAAAGTAAAAACAAAAAAAGAGCTAATAGGTGAAGAAACAAACCCTCAAGGACCTTACATTAAAGATGGCCGTTTTGTAACAATAAGTAAGAAAAATTATAGTACGTGGTCTAATTTTAGTTGGAAGAAACGCAGTGATTCAAGTAAAATGATGAATCAAACTTACCAAGCTAAAGGAAAATATAACCATGAGAATGGGTCAACTTATTTATCACTTTTTGACAATAAAGGAAAATGGCAAGGATATATCAACGAAAAGGCAGTGAAAATCGGAGATGGTAAGCAAGGTGCTTACATCAGTGATGGTCGCTATGTGACAATATCAAAAGATAATTACGATACATGGACTAACTTTGCTTGGAAGAGTCGGAATAAAACGAAGAACCTGATGAACCAAACATATCAAGCAAGAGGTCGTTATACCCATTTTAATGGTAGTACGTTTTATTCACTCTACGATAGCAAAGGCAAATGGTATGGCTATCTAAACGCAAGTGCTGTTAAGCTTGGAGATGGAAAACAGGGAGCCTATATTAAAGATGGCCGTAAAGTAACTATTAATAAAAAGAATTATAATACGTGGTCTAATTTTGGATGGAAAAAACGTCAGTCAACGAGCAGTTTAATGGGAAAATCATTTACAGCAAGAGGAAAATACAATCATATAAATGGTTCAACGTATTACTCACTCTATGATAACAAAGGCAAATGGTATGGTTATCTAAGTGAACATGCAGTGAAATAGAGAAAGGACAAGGAATCCATCAAAGATTCTTTGTCCTTTTTATAATCTAATTAAGTTTATTGGGTAACGCCTGTCATTATCCATTTAACGCGGAATCGGTAATCTTTAACTAATTCTTCAGTAGTCCAATCATTGGCGATATAACCAGTTAAAGAATTCATCACAAGCTCCATTATGAAAAATAAGAAGCTAACAGACTCCTCATGATCTGTCATTACAATATGATTGGCAACTAAAATATCAGTCCACTGTGTTAAAAGAGGAGAATCACTTGCTAGTGGAAAGCGTTTATACGCGGATAAATCATTTGACTCTGTTAAGAGGCGAAGGCTTTTCCAATAGTCTGTCTCATGATCAAGTTCACTACACCAAATCAAGTATTTTTCGATGCCATCAAAAAATTGATTTTTATCTGCTTGAATATACTTAATAATATCTTGATGAATTAAAAGAGCGTATTGGTTAATAATATAAGTATAGGCATCTTCTAAATCATCAAAATATTTATAAAAAGCACCTCGAGACATTTTCATTTCGCTAACTATTTCTGCTACTTTTACTTGGCTAATTGGCTTTTTGAAAAATGTATTGAGTAAGATATGATCAATGGTTTCTTTTTTTTTATCTGATAGGTTTAAAAAAGTATCGTGTGGCATGCTTTTAAACCCCTTTCTATAGGTCATCTAAATCACTCTCATTTTATCACAATTTTCTTTGACATTCTTTACTTTTTGAAGTCTTTTACTTCCACCAATTCACCGTCTTGCATCTCAAACACGCGGTCACTCCACTGAATCATTCGATGATCATGGGTAACCATAACCGTTGCTTTTTGTTTTTCATGTGCTTCTTTTACAAGCAATTTAACGACTTCATACGCATGCTCAGTATCTAAACTTGCGGTAGGCTCATCAGCTAAAATTAAATGTGGGTCATTATAAAGGGCCCGTCCAATAGCAACGCGTTGTCTTTCACCACCTGATAAGTCTTTAGGGTACTTATCTTTTAAATGCTCAATATCAAGGGAGTGAAGTAAATCGTTAATTCTTTCATCTGATTTTTTGTCTTTGTTGACTTTATCTACTAAATAAAATTGTTCTTTAATTGTTAAGAATGGGATTAAATTTGATGCTTGTAAGATAAAACCAATCTCTTTAAATCTTAGTGCGGAACGTTTCTTTTCAGATAAATTAGTAAAAGAAATATCATTAATTCGGATGTCGCCAGTTGTAGGCTGTTGTAGTCCACCTGAAATAGTTAGAAAAGTACTTTTTCCTGAACCAGAAGGGCCAATAATACTGATAAACTCACCTTGTTTTACTGTGAAGTTCACATTTTTTAAGGCGTGAATATCTTCTTTTCCTTGTTTAAATGTTTTGGTAATATTTTTCATCATAAGCATGTCTGTCATTTTCTTAACCTCCAATTGCTTTCATAGGGTCTACTTTGGTAACTGTTCCAATCGAGAAGAGGCTACCAATAATTGTCACAAGTAGTAAAATCAAACTGTAAATGAGCCATAAATTAAGTGCCACACTAAATGGCATAGCATCAGGTAAAATAAAACTTGTCCCAAGACCAAGAGCAAAACCGATAGCAATTCCTATCACACCAATCATTAAAGATTGTTTAACAATTGAATTGATAATAAATTTACTAGAAATACCTTGTGCTTTCATCACCCCAAAAATACTTGTTTTTTGAAGGGTCATGACATACATAAAAATTCCGATAATCGCTGTAACAATAAAGAACAAGAAGTAAATCATCGAGTTAAGAGTTAGATTTTGAGCCGAATAACCAGGTAAACTTTCAATAAAGTTATCCGTTTTAATCACGTTTAATTTAGGTTTGGCATCTGTAACAACTTCTGTAGAGGAATTATTTGTCACAACCGCATTGATAGGTTGCCCATCACTTGAGGCTTTAAAGTTTTTCCCATATTTTACTTTTGCTGCATCTTCTAATGATGAGTAGATAACAGGTGTTACGGTGTAGAAAGTCTCAGGAAAAATCCCCACAACTTTCATTTTTAAGTTGTCACTACCCATTTCAATCGTGTCACCTATTTTATAGCCTTCTTTAGCTAAATTGTTTGAAATGATAATATCATTCGGCTCTTTGAACAGGTCTCCATCTGTCATTTCAGGAAGTAAAAAGGCTTGACTATCAGTCCCAAAAAGAGTGATATTAACTTTCTTGTTTTTTTCACCAACCGCTCCGTTGTATACAGAAATGGGCGCTTTTTTATTGGCATCCACATCATCTAAATTTTTCTCAGTTAGCTGAGAAGCTGCTAAGTTTTTATTACTATCTTCTGATAAGACGACTGCCTGGCTGTTCCAATCGACAATGACTTGTTTGAACTCATCGGCTAGCCCGTTAGCTAATCCTGATAGCATAAATACTGCATATGAAATCAAAACAATAATCCCAACAATTAGGGTATATCTTAATTTTGAGTATTTCATTTCTTTAATTGCTAAAAACATAAACATTCTCCTTTATCTAAATCATAATTAGTTGGTAACACTTTGTCACTTTTTAAAGTATAATACTAAAGTGACAAAATGTCACTAATTTAAATTTGATTTTTTTGTGAAGAAAAAAATGAATACAAAATTGTTCTTAAAATGAACGGAATATCGAGAAATAAAGGTTAAAACAAGGATTTAGGTGATTTTTATTGTGAAAAAATGAAATAACAAGTAAAGTATAAATAGGATTATTTTTTAGAGATGAGGAGTGATAGGATGAAAATAACAGTTCTTGGATTTTGGGGAGGCTTTCCTCAAAAAGAAGAGGGGACGACGTCTTATTTAGTCGAATCAGATGGTTATTCTCTTTTGCTTGACGCGGGAAGTTCAACGTTAATCCAATTAGAAAAAATAATAGATCCGCTAACGTTAGATGCGGTCATACTAACGCATTATCATCACGACCACATTGCTGATTTAGGAGTTTTACAATATTTAAGGCAATTAAAACCAACTCAACCAGTAGCAGAATTACCAATCTATGGTCATATGGAGGATACGTGGCATTTTGATCAATTGACATTACCAAAAGTGTCAAAAGGAATTGGTTATGAACCAAGTAAAGAACTCGAAGTTGGGCCATTTTCAATCACCTTTTTGAAAACAATTCATCCTGTACCGTGTTTTGCTATGCGGATTGTAGAAAAAGCAACAGGTAAAATCTTTGTTTTTACAGCAGATACAGGCTATTTTGAAGAATTAGCTGATTTCTGTTATCGCGCAGATTTATTGATAACGGACACTTATTTTTTAGAGGGAAATGAAAATCATCACGCACATTTAACCTCAAAAGAAACAGGAGAACTAGCAGAAAAAGCACAAGTCAAAAAACTTGTTTTAAGTCATTTAAAACAAGATATTGATTTAGCAATCTTAAAAGAGCAAACAGAAAAATATCATCATCACAGTGTGGAAACACTTTTAGCATCAACGCAATTAAAAATAACTATTTAGGAGAATGTCCCATGATTTTTGTATCAAATGAAGAAATGACAGACCCACGAATTAACTTAGCCATTGAAACATATTTAGTTCAGGAAATGCCAATTGATGAGCCAATTTTATTGTTTTATATTAATGAGCCGTCAATTATTATTGGACGTAATCAAAATACAATTGAAGAAATTAATACAGACTATGTAGAAAAACAAGGTATCCATGTGGTTCGCCGCTTAAGTGGTGGGGGAGCAGTCTATCATGATGCTGGAAATTTGAACTTTAGTTTTATTATGCCTGATGATGGTGAATCTTTTAGAAATTTTGGTAAAGTAACACAACCAATTATTGATGCGCTGCATGATATGGGGGTTGAAGGTGCTGAACTTAAGGGACGTAATGATTTAGTCATTGATGGAAAGAAATTTTCAGGAAACGCGATGTATTCAACTAATGGTCGCATGTTTGCTCATGGCACACTGATGTTTGATAGTGATGTGAATGAAGTTGTCAATGCACTTAAGGTGAGAAAAGACAAAATCGAATCAAAAGGAATCAAATCGATTCGCTCACGTGTTACTAATATCAAACCTTACTTAACTGATACGCATCAAAATATGTCTACAGAGGATTTCAGACAAGAAATTCTATTAAAGATATTTGAAACAGATACTATTGAAGACGTGAATGTCTACAAACTTACAGATAAAGACTGGGAAAAAATTAATGCCATTTCAGATAAATTGTACCGCAATTGGGATTGGAATTATGGGCGCTCACCAGAATTTGATTTGGTTCGTCGAAAACGATTTACAATTGGTTCGATTGAAGCAAAGATGAATGTGTCTGAAGGTGAAATTAAAGACATTCGTATTTTTGGTGATTTCTTTGGTTTAGGTGAAATTGCTGATGTTGAAAAATCACTTCAAGGTGTTAAATATGAAAAAGCGGCTATTACAGAAGCAGTTAAGAATATTGATGTGAAAAAATACTTTGGTAATGTTGAAGCAGAAGATTTAATTGAGTTATTGTATTAATATGGAAAAAAGCTGCGATACCTATTTTAAATAGATATCGTAGCTTTTTTTATTTAAGGTGCTAAAGGGATTTCAAATATAGCAATGTATATAATAAAAGCATAGAAAAGAAAAGCCGGTAGAGTGAGAAAAATACTGATTATGTTCCAACCTTCTTTTGTTTTCACTAAGGCAATAATATTATTGACCATTAAAATAGCAACAATAGTTGATGAAATGTAAAAATTAAGATATACAATAGGTAATATTTCAGGAAAAAATGTGCTAAAACAAATGATAAAAGCCGCAATCAGATTAAATAGCGTCCATTTTGACATTGATTTCATGATACTCACCACTCAAACTTTTTCTTTAATTATATCATTTATAGACAAAAAAACGTATCGTGAATGATTTCCACGATACGTTTAATAGTAATAATTATTTTACTTGTTTTGATTTATCGATAATTTTATTAACGATACCATATTTAACGGCTTCATCAGCACTCATCCAGAAGTTACGATCTGTATCTTCTGAAACTTGTTCATAAGTTTGACCAGTTGCTTTAGCAATCAGGCGGTTGATTCTTTCACGCATTTTGATAATTTCTTGGGCTTCAATTTGGATTTCAGTACTTTGTCCTTGAACGCCACCAGCTGGTTGATGAATCATAAAGCGAGTGTTTGGTAAAGAATAACGGTTCTTTTTGTTAGCAGCTAAGTAAATGGTAATACCAGCACTTGCTACCCAACCAGTACCAACAACTTTTACGTCTGGTTTAACAAATTTAATCATGTCATGAATAGTGTCTCCTGCTTCAACATGACCACCTTGGCTATTAATAAAAATAGTAATAGGATCATCGCTTAATGAAGCAAGTAGTAACAATTGTCCACTTACTTCTTTTGCTAAATCTTGGTTAATTTCACCGTAAATTAAGATAGTGCGGTTATCAATCATTTTTTGAGTTAATAATGAATTTGCATCTTGTTTTTTTGTTTCTTCCATAATAGAAAAACCTCCAATAATATACTAAAACTATTTTAACATAGTTGAAAAGAATAGACGCTTTTTAACGCTTTGGTTTACGTCCTAAGCCAACAGCATTTTTCATGCGTTGCAATGTTTTATTCGCTACTTTTTGAGCTTCAAAGGCACCTTTATCTAAAATAGCATGTAATTCGTCTGAATTTAAGAAATAGTTATAACGCTCATGAATCGGTTCAATCCAGGCAACAACAGCCTCAGCTAAATCAGATTTAAATTCAGCGTAGCCACTATCCTTGTATTTTTCAACTAATTCTTCTATTGAGTAGTCAGTGACAGAAGAGAAGATAACAAGTAGATTTGAGATACCTGGCTTTTCTTCAGGATCATATTCGATAATGCCACTTGAATCAGTAACAGCCGAACGAATTTTTTTAGCAATTGTTTTAGGCTCATCAAGCATTGAAATAAATCCTTTTGCATTGTCATCTGATTTACTCATTTTTTTCGTCGGTTCTTGCAGACTCATAATCCGCCCACCACTATTTTTATCTGGAATCTTAACTTCTGGTGTTGTTAAAATTTCTTGATTTTTACCAGCATAACGAGAATTAAAACGAGTCACAAAGTCACGTGTTAATTCTAAATGTTGTTTTTGATCTTCGCCAACTGGAACAAGATTAGTATTGTAGAGAATAATATCTGCTACCATTAAAGGTGGGTAAGTCAAAAGTCCGGCATTAACAGAGACTTGTTTTTGAGACTTATCTTTAAATTGGGTCATTCTTTCTAATTCTCCAAGAGAGGTGTTACATTGAACGATCCAGGCTGCTTCAGCATGTGCTGGGACTTCTGATTGAATAAAGATGTCAGCTTGCTCTGGGTCAATTCCTACGGCTAAATAAAGCGCAGCTAATTGTAAAATTTGTTCTCTTAGTTTTAAACGGTCTTGAGGCACTGTAATAGCATGCTCATCAACAATACAAAAATAGCACTTGTATTCTTTTTGTAAATCAACAAACTGTTTCATTGCCCCAATATAATTTCCGATAGTGGGAATCCCACTCGGTTGAATACCAGAAAAAATTACTTCCATAAATGATTCCACCTTTTTTTAGTTAGTCATAAGTACATTATACTAAAAAATGGAAAGAAAGACAGAGATTCATAAGAAATCACTAGAATTAAAAGCAATCCGAAGAAAATGGGTAGTACACAAATTTAACCTGTTTCATAATCTTTTTCAATTGTGAATTATTTGTAAATATTGTATTAAGATTTATGTTTTTTAATAGAAACGTATATTTAACAAGGTTTACACAAGTTATTAAATATACGTTTTTTGATAAAAAAATTCAAAAAAATCTAGTATTTTAGAAAGTGTTATAGTATAATTAACTTAAAGTCATAAACAGTGAACACAAACTGTTAGTCTGTTAATTTTGAAAGGAAGTGAATCGTATGTTGAAATTATATACCTCACCTAGTTGCACATCTTGTCGGAAAGCACGAGCTTGGTTACAAGAACACCAAATCCCGTTTGTAGAAAGAAATATTTTCTCGGAACCACTAACTCAAGACGAGTTAATTGAAATTTTGCGCATGACAGAAGATGGTACAGAAGAAATAATTTCTACTCGTTCTAAAGTATTTCAAAAGTTGGACGTTGATTTGGATGAACTTCCACTTCCTAAGTTGTTGAAGTTAGTTCAAGAAAATCCAGGCTTATTACGTCGACCTATTATGGTAGATGATAAACGTCTTCAAGTTGGTTTTAATGAGGATGAAATTCGTCGTTTCTTACCAAGAGAAGTAAGAGCAATTGAATTGAAGCATGCTCAAATGATGGCAGGAATTTAAGAAACAATATTTATATAATCTTCAGCATGCTGATGACATATCGGACATGCTGTTTTTTTAGTTTTTCTAAAAAAGGAAATTATTAGCTTAAGAGTAGTCATCACTTTACTTTTTAATTTTTTCCGATACAATAAGGCTAAAGATAAAATTAAGAGAAACGAGGTGTAGCGAGATGGAGATGGAGAGAATTAATGAAAATACAATTCGCGTGTCAATTGGAAATGATGATTTAGAAGAAAGAGGCATTACTTTTTTAGATTTGTTAGGAAATCAAAAACAAATAGAAAGTTTCTTCTATAGTATTCTAGAAGAAGTGGATGTCGACGAACAATTTCAAGAAACAGACTCTGTTACTTTCCAAGTGCTACCCAATCATGATGGTTTAGAACTTTTCATTAGTAAGAACTTACCAATGGATGATGTGAATCATTTAGATATGATGCCAGAAGGTGCTTTAGGGGATGGTTTTACAGATTTCTTAAAAGAACATATGAAAAACCAAGGAACAAGTAATGAGAACAATGAGCTAGATGAAGAAATTGATTTCATCAGCAATGAATCAGGAGATACTGTTGATGCAATCTTTAGATTAGATACTTTTGAATCAATGATTACTCTAGCAAAATCAATTAAATTACAGAACGTACTAACATACCTTTATAAATTCAAAGAAGATTATTACTTACGTGTTACTTTCTTTGTAGAAGACACAAGTGAAAATCAAATGAAAAATGATATGTCGCAAATTTATGAGTACACAGATCGAACAAATATCACAGTCGATATTTTAGAAGAGTACGGTGAACTTGTGATGGATCTAAATGCTTTAGAATTAACGAGATATTTTTTCAAGTAACGAGAAAAGAAAAAGTGGGGGGAATGTGTTTTTTAACATTTCCTTTTTCTTTTTTTAAAAGAAAGTAGGTGAGATATTTGATTAGAAGAAAAGAGTTTTTATTATACACAATTGCTGGAACAACTGGAACTTTTATTTATTTCTTCGCAAGGTTTACCTCAAAAGGGTTAACAGATAATGTGATGATACCTGTTATTGTTGGTCAAATATGTGCTATTCTTTTTTCTTTTTTTGCTAATAAATTTTTTGTCTTTAAAAATAAAGGAACTGGATTTAAAAAAGCCTGTCATCAGTTTTTAGAATTTTGTATCGGCAGAATATTTGTTATTTTACTTGATTTAGGAATTGCTTTCTTTTTTGTTGATAAGTATGGAAAATTTTGGGCAAGTCATCTCGGGTTGAACCGAATCAATTATCAAAATGCTTTCTATTCAAACCCAATGTTTCACCGATTTGTTGGAAGTGAACAATTATTAAATGAGTTTATATTTACAGTTATCTCTCAAGTGTTAGCAACAGTTATTAATTATGTTATTTCTAAAAGAATTGTTTTTAAAATTCAAAAGAGCCAAGAAGTCGTACCTTCTTAGCTCTTTTTTTTATTATTTACATCCCAATTAAGTAATCGTCATCGTTCATAGCTTCAACAGTACCTAGAAGATAGCCATTTCCCACTTGAGAGAAGAAGTCATGGTTACTAGTTCCTGTTGATAAGCCGTTCATCACGATTGGATTAACATCATTTGCTGTATCAGGGAACAAAGGATCCATTCCTAAGTTCATCAAAGCTTTATTAGCGTTATAACGTAAGAAGGTCTTAACTTCTTCGGTCCAACCTAATTTATCATATAAAAGTTCCGTGTATTTTTCTTCATTTTCATATAATTTGAAAAGTAAGTCGTACATCCAGTCTTTGGTTTCTTCTTGTTCAGCTTCAGATAATTCATTAAAGCCTACTTGGAATTTATAACCAATGTAAGTGCCGTGAACAGATTCGTCACGAATAATAAGTTTGATAATTTCTGCCACATTGGCTAACTTATTGTTGCCTAAATAGTAAAGAGGCGCATAGAATCCTGAATAAAATAGAAACGTTTCTGCATAAACACTAGCCACTTTTTTTTGTAGCGGGTTGCCATTTAGATAAATTTCGTTAATAATTTCAGCTTTTTTTTGTAAGTATTCGTTAGTATTTGTCCACTCAAAAATTTCTTCGATTTCAGCTTTTGTATTTAATGTACTAAAGATAGAAGAGTAGCTTTTAGCATGGACAGACTCCATGAATTGAATGTTATTTAAAACAGCTTCTTCATGAGGTGTTCTAACATCTGGTCTGATAGCGTCAATGGCACTTTCTGATTGGATAGTATCAAGTAAAGTTAAACCACCAAATACAAGACCAATGTTTTCTTTTTGATCCTCAGACAAGGTACGCCAGTCATCAAGATCATTAGATAAAGGGATACGTGTATCTAACCAAAATTGCTCAGTTAATTTTTCCCATGTTGATTTATCAATGATATCTTCAATGGCGTTCCAGTTGATGGCTTTGTAATAACTATTTGTCACAGTGATTTTCCTCCCTTAAATAACACAACTTTCACATTGATTGCTTCCAATTTCCTCAGCATCATCTGTAAAGGTTCTAACGTAATAGATAGATTTAACTCCTTTATGGAAAGCGTAATGACGTAGAATATTTAAATCACGCGTTGTTTGTTTAGTAGTATCTTTTTTCCATTCATATAAACCCTCAGGCATTTCAGAGCGCATAAAGAGAGTTAAACTCATTCCTTGATCAATGTGTTTTTGCGCTGTGGCGTACACATCAATAACTTTACGCATGTCCATATCATATGCCGATGTATAGTAAGGCATACTTTCGTTGTTTAAATGAGGTGCTGGGTAATAAATTTTGCCGATTTTCTTTTCTTGACGTTCTTCAATCAAGCGAGTAATCGGATGGATACTTGCACTTGTATCATTAATGTAAGAAATTGACCCATTTGGTGCAACGGCTAAACGGTTTTGGTGATATAGTCCGAATTCTTGAATGGAAGCTTTAAGAGCTGCCCAATCTTCTGCTGTTGGAATGTCAATTGTATCAAATAAAGCTTTCACTTTATCAGAATGAGCTAAGACTGGTTCGTTGATGTAAGTATCAAAGTAAGAGCCGTTTGCATAATCTGATTTTTCAAAGTTATGGAAAGATTCATTTCTTTCTTTAGCAATCGTGTTACTTTCAACTAATGTCCAGTAATTTAATAACATAAAGTAGACATCCGTAAATTCAATTGATTCAGGTGAACCATATTCCATTTGATTTTTAGCAAAATATGTATGAAGCCCCATAGCACCTAAACCAATTGTATGATTTTGACGGTTCCCATTTTGAATGGAAGGGACAACTTCAATATCTGATGCGTCTGTAATGTAAGTTAATGCACGTGTCATTGAACGAACAGACTTACCAAAATTAGGACTATCCATTAAGTTAACGATATTTGTTGAACCTAAGTTACAAGAAATATCTGTACCCAGTTCTTCATATTGCTGGCGATCATTAATCATAGAAGGTTCCTGAACTTGTAAAATTTCAGAACACAAATTACTCATAATAATTTTGCCGTATACAGGATTACTTCTGTTGGCTGTGTCAATGTTGATGATATAAGGGTAACCAGATTCTTGTTGTAATTTACTAATTTCATTTTCTAAATAACGAGCACTAATTTTTTGCTTACGAATATTAGGATTAGCAACTAAATTGTCGTATTCCTTAGTAATATCAATATATGAAAATGGCACGCCGTACTCACGTTCCACACTATAAGGACTAAATAAATACATGTCTTCATTGTTACGAGCTAATTCATAGAATTTATCAGGAACAACCAACCCTAGTGAAAGAGTTTTAACTCGGATTTTTTCATCGGCATTTTCTTTTTTAGTTGAAAGGAACATTTCGATATCTGGATGGAAGACGTTTAAATAAACAACACCAGCACCTTGTCTTTGACCTAATTGATTACTATAACTAAAACTATCTTCAAATAATTTCATAACTGGAACCACGCCACTAGCAGCTCCTTCATACCCTTTAATAGGTGAGCCTGCTTCACGTAAGTTAGATAAAGTAATACCAACACCACCACCAATACGTGATAGTTGTAAGGCACTGTTAACCGTTCTACCAATACTATTCATGTCATCGGTCACTTGGACTAAGAAACAAGAAACAAGTTCCCCGCGGCGCTTACGACCGGCATTTAAAAAGGATGGCGTTGCTGGTTGGTAACGTTGATAAATCATTTCTTCAGCTAAATCCATTGCTAATTGTTCATCACCATCAGCAAAATAAAGGGCATTAAAAGCAACTCGGTCTTCGTAACGTTCTAAATAGGCAGTACCATCATTTGTTTTCAAGGCATATTGTGAGTAGAACTTGTATGCTGCCATAAATGATTTGAAGGTAAAGTTTTGTTCACTAAGATAAGTATATAAAGATTCGATAAATTCAATAGAATAGTTACTGATGAATTCTGATTCAATATAATCTTCTTCTATTAAGAAGTTTAATTTGTCTTCAACAGAAGCAAATTGCTTTGTGTTAGGCTCAACATTTTCTTTAAAGAAAGCAGCTAAAGCTTCTTTATCCTTGTATAAAGGAATTTGATCATCTACGGGTCTATTAATTTCATTATTTAATTTAAAATAAGTTACATCTTTAAGGTCTTTTAGACTCAAGGTCACTCACTACTTTCCTAAAATTTTTCACATCTTCTTCGGTGCCGTTAAACTCAAAACTAAAGAGAAGAGGGACATTATAATCTCTTGCAATATCTTTAGCGGTAAAAATAAAAAGGTCAGCAAAGTTACGATTTCCGCCACCAGCAACACCTAACATGTTTTCTTGATTTGTTTTGTACTCAATAAAATCGTTCACTACTTCAGTGACTTCTGCGTCATAAGTAGGAACGATTAAGATGTAAGGTTCATTCATTTCATAAAAAGGATTGTTTGGATCAATTTCATGAGCTGGAAGTCCTAGCTTTTTGATAAATCGTCTTGTTTGCCCGGTTAAAGAAAAAAAGACTAGTTTCATATTAAACAGCCAACGTTCTTAGTTGATCTGGTCTAAAACCTACAATAGTCACTCTTTCATCAGCAGTAGTAATAACAGGAACACTTCTGAATCCTTGTTCTTTAAGAGTATCTATATATTGTGGTTCATTATCAATATTAATTTCTTCAAAGTTAACATTTTGGTCAGCTAAGAATTTTTTTGTCATTTTGCATTGTGGGCAGTTATCTTTTGTATATAAAGTAATTGTTTTCATCTTTATCACTCCGTTTTTGTTGTTTTCTATAAATAATAGTATAGCTTTTTACCAAGAAAAGTCAATCTATAAACACAAGATATAGTGCTTAATTTTAATGTAAGCACAATCTTTAGTGATTCATTCTTTCACAAAACAATATTATCAAGCTTTCATGTGACTTTTCAATTAAAAATTTTTTTATTCAATCCTGATTCCTGTGATAATGATGAATTAAATGAATAAAAAGTCTTTATTGGATTAATGTGCTAAGATTCACAATTAGTAGTTGACGGCAAGGGGCATCAGGCCTTAGAATAAATAATAATGAGAATCGTTATCAATTTGTGAGGATAACGAAAAAAGGAGACCTTTTTATGGAGAGTGTTACGAAGTGTAAATTGAATCATGTGTATCAGTTTCAAGAGTTCAAAGGTTCTAAAAGTTATGAACGTCACTTAAATAATTTAGGGTTAGTGAGTGGTGTTGATTTATATATTGTTTCAAAACAAAAAGGACAACCGATTATTGTCGTGTTTAAAGGGACACGAATTGGCTTAGATGAAGAGATAGCTAAAGATATTCATGTGATTGAAAAGGAAGCAACAAGTGAGGCAGTCATGGAATCCATGGATTGTTTAAAAGTGGGAGAATCAGCCCAAGTGGTCAAAATTCTTGGCACAGGTGCACTCAAAAGGCGCTTGATGGATATGGGATTAACAAGAGGGACTCGAATTGAAATAAAAAAATATGCCCCTTTGGGAGATCCAATTGAAATTTGTGTTAGAAATTATGAGTTAACGTTAAGAAAAAAAGAAGCAGAACTAATTCTAGTAGAAAGAGAGCTTGATTAATGACAAAAGAAAAACACGTTGCGTTAGTTGGAAATCCAAATAGTGGAAAGACAAGTTTGTTTAATGAATTAACAGGTTCGAATCAGTCTGTGGGAAATTGGCCAGGAGTGACCGTTGAAAGAAAAAGCGGGCGATTAAAAGAGTTAACTACTATTGTATTGCAAGATTTACCAGGTATTTATTCGTTGTCACCTTATACACCAGAAGAAGTGGTGGCAAGAGATTACTTATTACATGAGAATCCTGATCAGTTGTTAAATATTGTGGATGGAACTAATATGGAAAGAAATCTATATTTAACAACACAATTATTAGAAACAGGAACGCCGATGATGATTTGTGTCAATATGATGGATGTTGTCAAAAAGGAAGGCACAATTATTAATTGCGAAAAATTAGCGTACGGTTTAGGCGTACCGGTTTATCCTCTGAGTGTTGTCAAAAAAGAGGGAATGAAAAAAATAAAAGAGCAATTAGAAAGTGATGCTTTTAAACAAAATAAAGTGGATAACTATCCTCTGTATGATGATAGGCTGGAAGTCGCACTAGACGAAATTAGTCAGCTAATTAAAAGTTATGTGCCAGAGCATCAGTTAAGATGGTTTACGATTAAATTTTTTGAACGAGATGCAAAGGTACTTGAGAATACAATAGTCTCAGAAGATATAAAAAAAGAAATCGAAGAGATTGTTCAACTGACAGAGAAAATCATGGAAGATGATAGTGAGAGCATTATTATTAATGAACGCTATGATTTTATTGCTCAATTAGTCGCTCTTAGCACAGTGAAATCTAAAGACTTTAAATTCACAGCAAGTGACAAAATTGACCGAGTAGTAACAAATAAATGGTTATCATTACCAATATTTGCAGCGATTATGTGGGCTGTTTACTATTTATCCATTCAAACAGTGGGAACTATTGGAACAGACTGGGTGAATGATGTTCTGTTTGGTGAGTGGGTACCCAATTTTGTGGGTCATTACTTAGACGTTTGGAAAATAGCGCCTTGGCTTCAATCCTTAGTTTTAGACGGTATAATTGCAGGAGTTGGAGCGGTATTAGGCTTTTTACCACAGTTAATAGTTTTATTTTTATGCTTGTCAGTATTGGAAGATTGCGGATACATGGCGAGAATCGCTTTTGTGATGGATCGTTTTTTCAGAAAATTTGGTTTGTCAGGCAAGTCATTTATTCCGATGCTAATTGCCACAGGATGTGGTGTGCCAGGTGTGATGGCAAGTCGGACAATTGAAAACGAAAAAGATCGACGAATGACGATTATGACGACAACTTTTATGCCATGTTCAGCGAAGTTGCCTATTATTGGCTTAATTGCAGGTGCTTTTTTTCCCAAAAGTAGTTGGGTAGCCCCGTCTGCTTATTTCGTTGGTATCGGCGCTATTGTGTTATCTGGTATTATATTGAAGAAAACAAAGTTATTTGGTGGAAAAGCAGCGCCATTTATTATGGAAATGCCAGCCTATCATTTACCGCGAATGAAAAATAGTGTCAGACAAACTTTTGATCGTTCAAAAGCCTTTGTAAAAAAAGCTGGAACTATTATATTTGCAAGTTCTGTCATGATTTGGTTTTTAATGAGCTTTAATTTTAGATTTGAGATGGTAGACGCAGGGGATAGTATGCTAGCGGCAATCGGAAAAACAGTTGCTTTCATCTTCGCTCCTCTTGGCTGGGGAAACTGGCAAACTACTATTGCTACAGTGACAGGTTTAATCGCAAAAGAAAATGTTGTCGGAACATTTGGTATTTTGTATGGTCATCAGGAGCTCGTGACAGAAACAGGCCAAGAGTTTTGGCCACTATTAAGTGCTAGTTTAACCCCGTTAGCTGGTTATTCATTTTTAATCTTTAATTTATTGTGTGCACCTTGTTTTGCGGCAATTGGCGCAATTCGAAGAGAAATGAATGATTGGAAATGGACAACATTAGCTATATCTTATCAATGTGGATTAGCTTATATGGTTAGTTTTATTATTTATCAATTAGGTCTTATCTTTGTTGAAGGAGCTTCTTTTGGCATGGGTCAGTTGATTGCTAGTTTATGTTTACTAGGCGTCTTAGCCATGTTAGTTAAGAAACCAAGGGTAAAAAGAGAAATGGTTGTTGAAGGCATTGAAATTCTATAGGAGGTTCTTATGGGAACAATAATATTAGCAGGTGTCATATTTTTAGGTGTTGGCATAGTTATCTATAAATATGGCATTAAAAAAGAAAAAACATGTGACTGCTCGTCAGTAGATTGCCCAGTTAAAAAGAAATAATGTGACAAAATTGTTCGTTCCTTGTAAGTTCAAGCGAGGGAAAAACAAGTTTTCTTTAGATAAGATAAAAGTAATGAGATATCTTACAGGAGGAGACGATTGTCGTGAAGAGAAGTTATATTTTATTTATAGGATTATTTATTCTTTTAGGTGGAGTATTCTTTGGTAGTCCACTACTAACAAAAAATAATACATCAGATGCCGCAATGGTGATTGACTTGTTCAATCCATTTGTCAAAAATACAGAAGTCTATGTTAAGACAACAGATGATTATGTTACTACCTATAAAAGTGGAGGATCAGATAAAGACAATTACGTATACGAAACAGTGAGTGTGAATGAAAAGGGACAAAAACGTGAGTTGAAATATGTTTCTTTTGAGAAAAAATTGTCACCTAATAAATATTTAAAAGTAACAACAAAAGGTCAAGATGTTAGACGGTGGGCAGAAGTAGAAAAATCAGAAGTTCCTGAAAAAACGTTAAAAGAATTGAAGTAAGAAGGTATCTTTACAGGATATCTTCTTTTTTTGTCGTTTAATTAGACCAAACAAGGAAAAAAAAGTGGGTGTCTTTATCATATACTCTTTTTGTAGAGCAGCACAGACAAATAAAAAGAAAAGAGTTGATTTAAGTATGATGGAAGAAAAATACGATGCAGTAGCAGTTGAGGAAATGTTTAATATGGTGATGGAAGATGTGAGTAAGGCAGAAAGTGATTTTGAAAAAACGCTTGGCTTTAAAATGTTGAAATACTCAGAGCAAAAAGATGCAAGAGAAATTATCTTAAAGCTTGGTGAGTGGATGTTTGATTATCATTTAGAATCAGTTGGAACATGGAGTACACGTGCTTTAGATGATGTATTAATTTCAATTTTCCCAATGAAAATAGTTGCTGGAAAATCATTTTTTGAAAAAGTGGAACCCGTTCTTGTAAAATTCTTTGAATATTTATATCATGCTGAATTACAAGAGAATGGTTTAGTATTAGCTGGACGAGTGAAGACTGTCTCAGTATTGATGTTCCATGAAGTAAGTGTCTTGTTAAAAGATAGTGATGATGAGAAGTTATTTGAATTAGGTGAAGAGATGGGCTTAGATATGTCTGATTTAAGTGATTTAGACCGTTTATATGAGTTTGTTAGACTGTTTGAAGCCTCTGAAAAAAAAAGCCAGAAAGTCAAAATTGTTAGTCTTATGGATGAAAGAAAAAGAAGAATTAATCACTAAAAAGTGATTGTAAATAAAAATACCAAGTGTTATAATTGTCTAGTCGGGGCTGTTAGCTCAGTTGGTAGAGCAACGGACTCTTAATCCGTGGGTCATGGGTTCGAACCCCCTACAGCCCATAAATCTCGACAGTAAGGAATGCTTAAACGTTGGTACATCGGTGATGTATGAGTGTTTAAGCATTTTTTTATTACCTTCTGACACCGTTTTGACTACGGTTAGATAATATTTATACAAATTATCTAACCGTAGTCAAAACTGATGCATCTTATTCATTCCATTTAAACTCAGTTGGTTCAAGAACTTTTGAACCACCAAGAGCATTTTTTCCGTTATAAAAATATATGGGATAGCGCTTGGTTTCTCCATCAACGACTGTTGAACTAAGTACCATACCTTGGATAGTACTAGCTATTTCACTTTTTTGTCCAGTTGGTAAAGCTTCGAAATCGGCAGTTACTTTTACATCAATATTCTTAGGATCGTTAATTTTTATTTCGCTCACTATTAGCCAAACAGTATATTCTGGATTAGGCTCTCCAGTATCAGTTGGATTTCCATCCTCGTCAATTGAACCATTTGCCCAAGCTTTTTTTAATTCTAAATTTTCTGCTATGTCTTTATTGTACTCTTCATTATTATCACTAGGCTTAGTTTTATTTTTTTGTTTTTTTTCTTTTGTTGTTTTCGTATTTTCAGATGAAACAATTGTTTTCTCCGTAATTTTTTCAGTTTTATTATTAGTATTATCTTTTTTCTCTAATTCTGTAAATAATCCGAAACCTAAGAATGCGATGACTGAAACAATGATTGAAATTATTTTTTTCTTTTTATCTGGTTTTTTCTTTGTAAAGAACCACGTACTAGTAATCCCCATTATAATTATTAATGTAAAAAAGTTGATCATGGTCATTCCTCCAAATTAAAATATTATTTGTAATTTATTATATTTAAAAGTACTAAAAATACAGACAAAAAAAGCAGGAACCTAGGTTCTCTGCTTTTTTGCTTCAGCGCAAGCAAGGTTTTGTAAGGGAAGGGGAAAACAAGACTTGCGCTTCAATTATTAGCCGAATAAATTAAATAAATTAATTTATATATTAAGCTTAAAACATAACTGCCGAACTGACAATATAAAAAGGACTTTATTTATTTTTCAAAAAAAAACAACCTCTCAAAAGTTGATAAATCAGCATTTAACACTTTTCATGTTTTGCATATTGATATGTATTTAATGATAATAATTTCAATTAAAATACAGTGTTAATAAAGTATTAATACGTTTTTAATAAATGAAAAATGGGGATAGAAAGAAATATTTTAGATAGGAAGGAAAATGTTGTATAATGAAAGGGATACAGTACATAAAATGTTATGTCAAGGAGGTCCAACATTGAAAAAAATATTAGTAGTTGATGATGAAAAACCGATTTCGGATATTGTTAAATTTAATTTGAGTAAAGAAGGATACGAGGTTTTTACTGCTTTTGATGGTGAAGAAGCAATTGAGATGGTAAGTGAAGTTGAACCTGACTTAATTTTACTTGATTTAATGTTACCAAAAAAAGATGGTTTAGAAGTATGTCGTGAAGTGAGAAAAAATTACGACACACCTATTATTATGGTAACAGCTAAAGATTCTGAAATTGATAAAGTATTAGGTTTAGAACTTGGGGCAGATGATTATGTAACCAAACCATTTTCTAATCGTGAATTAGTCGCACGTGTGAAAGCAAACTTAAGACGTCACGGAAATACAGCAGCTAAAGCCGAAGAAGATAACAACAATGAATTAAATATCGGTGCTTTAACGATTCATCCTGATGCGTATATTGTATCTAAGCGCGGGGAGACAATTGAGTTAACTCACCGTGAATTTGAATTACTCCATTATTTAGCTAAACATATTGGGCAAGTGATGACGCGTGAACATTTACTTCAAACTGTTTGGGGATATGATTACTTTGGTGATGTTCGTACAGTTGACGTAACGGTTAGACGATTACGTGAAAAAATTGAAGACAATCCAAGTCATCCAACGTGGTTAGTAACAAGACGTGGTGTAGGGTATTATCTACGAAACCCTGAACAGGATTAGAGGTTTTTACAATTATGAATCAAAAGAAATTACGTTTTTTTTCTTCCGTTCATTTTAAAATAGCACTGGTATTTGTACTTCTTTTGATGATCTCAATTGAAATTATCGGTGCTATTTTTATTCGTGAATTGGAAGCTTCAACGATTCAAACCTTTGAAGATAATATGACGTCGCAGGTAGATTCTTTGGCAACTAATTTAAGTAGTGAGTTGACAAAGTACCAAGATAATCCTAAAGAAAACAACTTAAAACGAACGCTAGTGGAATTTTCAAAAAGTGATGTACTAGAAGCCAGATTAGTTGATGATAAAGGGATTGTCATTGCGACAAGTGATCCGAATCTTCAAGGTGATATTGGTAAGAAAAATGATTATGAATCCTTTAATGCGTTTACCCAGAAAAAAGAGGAACGCAGAGATCCGGTAACAGGCGACCGTATATATGTGAATATCCAACAAGTATATTCTCCAACAGGAAACGCTGTTATTGGCTTTTTATATGTAAAAAGTGACATTGAAAGTAAATACCGACAGGTAAGTGATATTGCGCTTATCTTCTTTTATGCGTCCATGATTGCTTTAGTTTTCTCTTTAATTATTGCCTTACTGGTTGCTAGAACAATTACAAAACCAATTGGTGAGATGAAGCAACAAGCGGTGCGTATTGCTAATGGGGATTATTCAAGGCAAGTAGAAGTCTACGGTAAAGATGAGCTAGGTCAATTGGGTGAAACCTTTAATGAGGTATCTGCAAGAATTGAGGAAGCGCAAGAAACGATGGATGCTGAGAGGCGCCGTTTAGATAGTGTGCTATCTCATATGACAGATGGTGTTATTGGGACTGATCGTCGAGGGAGTATTATTTTAATTAATGACACTGCTCTGAATATTCTCCAGGTAAAAATGGAGGATGTGTTAGGCGAATCGATTCTAGCACTCTTAGATATTGAGGAAGAATATACCTTTAGAACACTATTAGAAGAGCAAGAAGAAACACTGATTGATTTTTCAGATAAACTAGGAGAAGCCATGCTTTTACGAGCAGAATTTTCGATGATTAGACGAGAATCAGGCTTTATTAGTGGGTTAGTGTGTGTGCTTCATGATGTTACTGAAAAAGAAAAAGATGAGGAAGAACGTCGTCAATTTGTGTCTAATGTGTCCCACGAACTTAGAACGCCATTAACAAGTATGAGAAGCTACATTGAAGCTTTAGTTGATGGTGCGTGGCAAGACCCAGAAGTGGCACCTGCCTTTTTAAAAGTGACACAAGAAGAAACTAACCGCATGATTCGTATGATTAATGACTTGCTACAATTATCGCGAATGGATTCAAATAAGATTGAATTGAAATTAGAGTTAGTCAATTTAAACGAGCTGTTTAATTACGTAATTGACCGATTTGATATGGTCATTAAAGATAGTGAAAAAAATTATGAAATCAAGCGCGAATTCACTAAACGCTCTATTTGGGTTGAAATTGATACAGACCGAATGATTCAAGTATTTGATAATATTTTGAACAATGCGATGAAGTATTCACCATCTGGAGGCACAATAACGTGTCGTCTACTTGAGACACATAAAAACGTGATTATTAGCATTTCTGATGAAGGATTAGGGATTCCTAAGCAAACTCTTGGAAAAGTGTTTGATCGTTTTTACCGAGTGGACAAAGCACGCTCAAGAGCAATGGGTGGCTCTGGTTTAGGTCTTGCGATATCAAAAGAATCCGTGAAGGCGCATGGCGGAAATATTTGGGTTGAAAGTGAGGAAGATAGAGGATCAACATTCTTTATTTCTTTACCTTATGAACCGTATGAGGAGGATCTTTGGGAATGAATCAAATAGGCGATAAAGTAGTAAAAATCAGTTTAATTGTATTGATTTTATTAAGTTTGGTTTTATCTTGGAAAATCTGGACAAAGCCAGCCAATCGTTCCTTAGCTGAAAAAGGAAAAGACCCCTCATCTGAATTGGTTCAAACTAAAAAGATGACAGAAGTGTATGTACCAACTAAGCTTTTTTATCATAAAGAAAAAGATAATTTGCTTTACTCAAACAAAGAAACAGTGATTAATAGTCTTCATAATAAATTAGTGGCACTTCATTATAAAAGTAATGAGGCGTTAGGTGAGAAGGAAACAAGAGAAGCGTTTTATGCGTTAAATTCATTTAATTTACTTTTTCCAAAAGAATTACCTGTTTCTGTTTATGAGAGTGTCTACAAAGCGGATTTTAAATTACCTAAAGAATTACAAGAATTTAATTTTAACCGAATTATTTATTCTTTTGATACTGAGAAAATCTATTTTGTGAATGCATCACTTAAGAAAAGTATTGCCTTTGATGTCAAAGGTGATAGTAAAACCTTAAAAGACATGGTGATGAATGAGAAAAAAAATAATTATTTTCCAGTAACTTTAGAACCTGAAAATATTTCAGGGATTTACTATATGAAGGATGAAATAAAATTAAAAACGTATAGTTATATTGTTGCGACACAATCATTTACAACATTTTCTAAAGCCTTTTTTGACCAGTCCAATGACTTGTATTCAAATGATAGTGAGAATGTAAACTTATCAAATGCAGAAGGTGAGTCGCTAACGATTCAAGCTGATAACGGAGAAGTTAATTATTTTGGTAAACTAAAATCCCAAGAATCAGACTCAAAAAATTCATTCTATTTTGATACGTTTCCTTATGTTGAAAATATAGGGAATACATTAGGAACATTGCGTTATTTTGATGTGAAAGATGGGGATATTACTTATCGAAACTACATTGAAGGATTTCCTGTTTTTGGTCAAAATATGAAAGGTCGTTTAGAAGTAATTGTTCAAAACAGAAATGTGTTTGTACGAACGAATCAAGAGATGATTCAGATACCGATCCCTTCAAGTGAAACAGTAACGTTGATGACGACAGCAGATTTGATGGCTGAATTAGTTTCAGCTGGTGTTGACACGTCATTAATCAATGATGCTCAAATTGGTTATGAATGGCAAACCAATGCTGAAACCAAACAAGCTGCTGATTTAGTACCAACTTGGTATATTCATTATGATGGTGCGTGGTATTCCCATAGTGAATTAGTGGGAAAAATTGAAAAAGGGGGACTCTAGAGAATGGATTTTAAACGAGTTGAAGGCATTTTTCTAGTTGTATTCCTCTTTCTAAATATGTTTCTATTTTATGTTTATCAAGAAGGGAAAACGTCTCAAGATACAATTTCAACTGGAACGATTTCGGATAATATTGAAGAAAGATTAACGGCAGATGAAATTAAAATTCCACACAAATTATCAGATAAAAATAGGCAAGGTTATTATTTATCTGCAGAAGAAAGTGAATTAGTAGTTGAAGCTAAAGCAGAGTTGAAAAGCACTGAATGGCAAGTAAATGACTCTCAATTAACGGCTCGTCCTATTCGGAAAAATGAGATGGAAATTGCTGATTCTGATGAGTCAAAAAAGGTTGAAGCCTTTATTTCTCAGAAACAAAATGTGGTGAATGGAAAAGATTACGTGCTTAATCGAAGCGAAACAAAACCAGGTAAAAATTATGTGTATAATCAAGCGTGGGAAAAAATCCCATTCTATGATGAAACCTCTAGATTATCGCTTATGATTTCTAAAAATGACTTGAATCGCCCGATTATCGAAAGTTATGAGCAGACATATTTAAATAATATTGAACCACTTCGAGAGCAACAAGCAGTCATTTCTGAAAGAGAAGCAATTATTAGTTTGTATACAAATAATAGGTTACAACCAAGTAATAAGATTAAATGGATTAACTTAGCCTATACGAGAATTTTTACTGTTAGAGGGAAAAATGTCTACATCCCAGCATGGTTTGTGGCAGTTGAATCCAATAAAAATTCTGTTCAAATTGAACGAGTGAATGCTTTTTCAAGTGCGGTAATTTCTTCAAATATTTCAGAAGTGAAAAATTAGTTGATTTGTTATATACTGGTGAACAGTATAAGCGTTTAGGAAGGAAGAGTTTGTGTGGTAGAAAATGGATTTAAGGTGAGCGTTCTTGCAAGTGGTAGTTCTGGAAATTCATTTTATGTCGAAACGGGTCAAAAACGACTGTTGGTGGATGCTGGATTAAGTGGAAAAAAAATTACTAATTTGCTTGCTCAAATTGACCGCAAACCAGAAGATTTAGATGCTATTTTAGTCACACATGAACATCGAGATCATATTCATGGAGTTGGCGTTTTAGCCAGAAAATATAAATTAGATGTCTATGCCAATGAAAAAACGTGGCAAGCAATGGATCCGTTAATTGGTGAAGTTAGCTTTGAACAAAAGAATATCTTTAACATGGGACAAGTTCTTACGTTAGGTGATATTGATATTGAAAGTTTTGGTGTGTCACACGATGCAGCTGACCCGCAATTTTATCAGTTTCATAAAGATAATAAAGCCTTTGTGATGTTGACAGATACAGGCTATTGTAGTGACCGTGTTAGAGGGATTATCAAAAATGCGGATGGCTATTTAATGGAGAGTAATCATGACTTAGGTATGCTTAGAATGGGACCTTATCCGTGGAGTACGAAACAACGTATTTTGAGTGATAAGGGTCATTTATCTAATGAAGATGGCGCTATTGTTGCAACAGATGTGATTGGTGATAAAACTAAGCGCATTTACTTGGGCCATTTAAGTAAAGAAAATAACTTAAAAGAAATAGCTCATATGACCATGACTGAAACATTAATACAACATGATATTGATGCGGTTAGTAAAGTTAAAGTGATGGATACAGATCCAGAAAAAGCGTGCCCATTATTTGCAATATAAAAAGAGGTTGACCTGTAATAACGGTCAGCCTCTTTTTTCGTACGTTGTTATTCTTGGAAGTTACTTTGTTTTAAGCTTTCTTTTTGTTTTTGTTGTTTTTCTAGTAATTTAGCAGAATCTTGGTCTAGTTTAACAGTTTTGCTTTGTTTTCTACCATTGTGATAGAAAGTGATTTCCATGTCGTCACCAATTGTTTTATGGTAAAGAACAGTTTGAAGTTCAGATTTATTGTTGATATCTTTGCCATCTAATTGTGTGATGACATCATATTTCTTAAGACCAGCTTTTTCAGCAGGAGAATCTTTTTCAACATCTCCAACAACAACACCGCCAGTTACTTCGTCGCCTTTAAGTTTAAGAACATTTTCACGTTCTTCAGCACTAACTGCATTTAAATCAATCATTGTAATACCTAGCATTGGACGAACAACTGGTTTGCCTTTTTCTAATTGGTTGATGATTTTAACAACATCATTACTAGGAATGGCAAATCCCATACCTTCTGCAGAGACACCAGAAGCTGCTTGAGCAATTTTACTTGAGTTGATACCTATAACTTGTCCACTTGAGTTAACAAGAGCGCCACCTGAGTTACCAGGGTTAATGGCAGCATCTGTTTGAATGGCGTTACTGCTGATTAATTGACCATCTTCTGTTTGGTTACTAATCATACGGTCTTTAGCAGAAACGATACCTTGAGACACTGAGTTAGAGAATGTAGAACCTAATGGAGAACCCATTGCTAAAGCTGGTTCACCTACTTTAATATCATTGGAATCAGCAAATTCAGCAATATTTGAAACATTTTTAGATGGGATTTCCAATACAGCTAAGTCACTGTAGACATCTGTTCCAATAATTTTAGCTTCAGTTTTTTCACCGTTATTAAATAAAATATTAACAGCATCCGCACCAGCAACAACGTGGTTATTTGTTACAATATAAGCTTTGTTGCCGTCTTTACGGTAAATAACACCACTACCTTCACTAGCTTCGGCTAACTCGCCTGTATCTTTATTTTTTTCAGATGGTCCAAAAATACGCTCTAAATCTGAAAGTTCAGTTTGCTGTTTTTGAAGAGTAGTAACAGAAACAACTGCATTTTCCATTTTCTTCACGGCTTTAGTTACATCTGTTGACACATCTGCTTTTGCATTTTGAACTTTTGTTTTACCACTACTATTTACTTCACTTTTTG
Organism: Vagococcus sp.; assembly: GCF_036639995.1. GTDB lineage: Bacteria > Bacillota > Bacilli > Lactobacillales > Vagococcaceae > Vagococcus. The sequence goes on from NZ_JAVWHO010000016.1 coordinate 40,340, forward strand.
AAGGTGTGCTTGTTAAGGGCTCATTGTTGTTGCCACTATTATTGTTGATTACAGTATACCCACCAACTACTAACAATCCGCCTAGAGCACCGGCTAGAAGTGATACACCAAAACGCTTGATGTAACTATTATTTTTAGGTTCGTTTCGTACGAACTTTTCCTGACTAGATTTTGAAGAACTACTGTTTTCTGGGGTAACGTCTTTTCTAGGATCTTTTTTCATTATATGCGGTGATAAACACCTTTCCTCCTTTAAAATACTTTATATATTTATTATAATTTGTTTGATGAGTTAAGTCTAACCCTCAATTTTGAAAAAAAAGTGAAGAACTTTGGGTCAAAAATCTTTTTTTTAAGGAAAATTGATGAATTTAACTAAAAAAAATGAGAAAATAAAGAAGAAGAACAAAGAGTTTTCCACATGAGTTATCAACAGCAATGTGGATAAATCGGTGAATAACTAAAAATAAAGACATTTATTTGTGTATAAACTTGTGGACAAGTGTGGATAACTCTTGAAACAGAACTAATAGGAGAAAAAAATGAAAATAAAAATTGTAGCTGTAGGAAAATTAAAAGAAAAATATCTGAAACAAGGCATTGCAGAATATGAAAAAAGATTAGGAAAATATTGTAAATTTGAAATCATTGAAGTACCTGATGAGAAAGCCCCAGAAAATTTAAGTGAGGCAGAGATGCTCCAAGTTAAAGAAAAAGAAGGGCAAAAAATACTAGCTAAAATTTCAGACAGTGACTATGTATTTGCGTTAGCTATCCAAGGAAAAGAAATCACGTCAGAAGGATTCGCAGAACAAATTGACCAACTTAGTACTAGAGGAACTAGCTCATTTACTTTTGTGATTGGCGGCTCTCTTGGTTTATCAGATGAGGTAATGAAAAGAAGTGATGCTCAAATTTCATTTGGGAGATTGACTTATCCACATCAGTTGATGCGATTGATATTGACGGAGCA
>NZ_JAVWHO010000017.1:0-39620 GCF_036639995.1 Vagococcus sp.
TTTTGAAACAAATGTAAAAGAAGAAACTGTTTCAGAAAGTTTAAAGCCAGTTATTAAAGTAGATATTAAAAGTGAGGAGCCAACTTTTTCTCAGTTGGTTCAACCAGAAATGAATGACAAAACGGTTCAGACGACGGTAGAGCCAAAGCAAAACCAAGTGAATTCAACTACCACAAAAGAAATAACTGTTTTTCAAAAAGACAACATAACTGAAATGACTTCAATGATAAAAAAAGAAGCTGAATTTATCACAGACGGTAAAACTCATCAATTTAAATTATCATTGCAACCTCAAAATTTAGGTGAAGTTGATATCATGTTAGATATGAAAGATGGTAAATTAACAGCTAAATTTTTAGTTGAAACAGAAAAGGTAAAAGATTTAATAAAAATAAGCTTACCTATTTTACAAGAAACATTAGCTAAACAAAATATAGTTGTTGAAAAACCAAGTGTTTCTTTAAATACTTTTTCAGAAAGTAATAGCTTTCAATTTAGTGGGGGTTTAGATCAACGTCAGCATCAACAAAGTAAATTTTCAAAATCAGGCAAGTTATCTCAACAATATCAAGTTAATGATAATTACGAAGAATCTAAGTCTATCCAAACTTTAGATTCTGTTGATATTTTAGTCTAAAGGGGGGATAAAAGGTGACAGACATAAAGCAACAAGTACCAATTGGTGCAAAACAAATGAGTCACAACGTTGGATTTTCAACAAAGAATCAAGAAAAAAATAATGGCATTAAAATGGATGACTTCTTAAAAATATTAGCGGCTTCCATGAGTAATCCTTCGCTTTCTGGTTCTGAAGGTGGTGGAAATAGTGGGACAGATTATATCTCCCAGCTAGTCCAATTTACAACTTTAGAACAATTACAAGAACTTGGTAGTAACTTGGAATACACGATGATGATGACCCAGCAACAACAAGCAATAAGCATGGTTGGTAAAAAAGCAACGATGTTTGAAAATGGGGAAAACATCACAGGAACAATTGAAAAAGTTAAGTTCTCAAGTGGATTTGCGACACTTGTGGTTGATGGGAAAGATTACTTAATGAGCCAAATGATTGAAGTTGGCGATTAACAATTAAACAGGGAAGCACAAAATGTGCTAGTAAGGGGAGAACGAAATGCTTAAATCATTATACTCAGGTGTAAGTGGGATGAAGAGCTTACAAACAAAAATGGACGTTGTATCAAACAACATTGCCAACGTGAATACCTTTGGCTTTAAGGCTGGAAGAGTTAGATTTCAAGATTTGATGAGTCAAACTGAAGCAAATGCTCAAGGACCAACGGTGACAGGTGCAGGTGGAGTTAATGCTCGTCAAGTCGGATTAGGCGTGAAGGTTGGTGCAATTGATACATTTACAGGAAATGGTACACCACAACCGACAGGACGTCCACTTGACTTTGCGATTGATGCAGGTGGTTATTTTGTTTTACAAAAGGACGGACAAGACGAAACGAAGTATTACACTCGTGATGGCGGGTTTACCTTAGATAGTACGGGAACATTAACTAATGCAGATGGTTATAAAGTGATGGGATACCAAACTAATGGTGGTCCAATCAAAAATGATGGGACTTTTGATCCTAAAACCGATTTATCTAATGGTAATAACTTAGGTGCGTTACAAATTGAAGATAAAATCACAGTAGGCGGAAAAGAACTTGATCTTGTTAATTATTCGATTGATGCCACAGGATTAGTGACTGGTAAATATAGTGATGATAATACATATATTTTAGGGCAAATTTCAATTGCAACTTTCTCTAATCCAGATGGTCTAGAAAAAGTTGGTGGAAATAATTTTGTTCAATCTGGAAACTCAGGTAATCCTAAAATGGTTAGAGCAGGCGAAGATGGAAGTGGTCGTTTGGTTCAAGGAACACTAGAAGGTTCTAATGTGGATTTAGCCAATGAATTTACAGAAATGATTATAGCAAGTCGTGCGTACCAAGCTAACTCAAGAAGTATCACAACATCAGACGAAATGTTACAAGAGTTAATTAACTTAAAAAGATAAATAAGAAAACCAAGTTTGGTGCTTGGTAGAAAGTTGGACTTCTAATGATTAAATTAACTAGTATGAATCAGCAAACTTTTTATTTAAATTGTTCTTTGATTTGTCGTATAGACCAGGCACCAGATACGGTGATTACATTGACAGATGGAAAAACCATGATGGTAAAAAATACGCCAGAAGAAATAGCGGCGTTATTTTTAAGCTATCAAAGACAAGTGTTTGGACGTAATCCAATCCTTGATAACTAAAATTGAGGTGCGAAAATGGAAGAAGAAATTTTGGAGGAAGAATCAACTCAACTTAAAAAAAGTAAAAAGAATATTATTTTGATTACTGTTGTTGCGATTGTAGGTATCGTTGCAGGAACTGTTGGGACGTTTATAGGAAATACGATTTCAAATAAAGTTCATGGAAAAGAAGAGCCTCCGGCAGTGGAACAAAAATTCAGTGAAAGTGAAGTTACAGTTCCTTTAGAAGAATTTTTGATTAACCTTGCTGAAGGTAAAGATGAAGAAATGAGCTATATTCGAATTGAATTGTCTTTATTAACAACAAGTGAAAAAAATGCTGAAGTTATTAATACAAGCAAGGATTTAATTCGCGATAGTGTTGTTAATAAATTAAGACAAAAAAATTCTGAAAGTATACTAGCTGAAAAAAATGGTGTTAACAAATTGAAAAATGAATTGAAAGATCAAATCAATAAAGATTACGGTTCTGCTCTTGTAAGAGAGGTTTTCATCACCAATTTAGTTATTCAGTAAAAGTAAGGAGAAAACATGACAAGTTTTTTTTTAGTATTTAAAAGTATTGTTTTTTTAGTGGTTATTATTTTGTTAATTCAAATTGTTCTATCTTATTTGAATAAATTTAATCAAAGTCAGAGTAAAAATATAGAAATTATTGAGAAGTTGTCTGTTAATAAGGATTCTTCAATGGCAATTGTCTTGGTATGTGGTAGTTACTATTTGATGAGTTTGACACCAACCAATAATCAAATGATAAAAAAATTAAATGAATTTGAAGTAAGAGAAATCCAAATTCAACAAATGGTAGATGTTGAGTTTCAACAAAAAAGGCAAGAACAAATGATGTCATTGGGACAAAAATGGCTGAAAAAATTGACTAAAAAGGGGATCAAGAATGGTAAAGCAGATTAAAAAGATACTTTCTTTATTAATTCTAGGTCTCTTTTGTCTACCATCAAAAGTAGTCGCGGTGGATGTCAATGAATTGACTGATACAGTTAATAAGCTGTCTGGAAATACAGGATCACCAGATTCTGTTAAGATTTTTGTTTTAATGACGGTTTTAACATTGATTCCAGCGTTGCTTATTTTAACCACCTCATTTACACGAATTATTATGGTTTTGTCTTTTGTTCGAAGTTCTCTTGGTACGCAACAAACGCCGCCAAATCAGGTGTTAATAGGAATTACGTTATTTCTAACTTTTTTTATTATGCAACCTGTCTATAACGAGGTAAACAAGACAGCTATCCAACCTTTGATAAAAGATGAGATTACTCAAAGTGAAGCGATTGGTTTAGCAGAAAAACCAATCAAACGGTTTATGTTAAAAGAAACTAGAGAGAAGGATTTAAATCTTTTTATTAAGCATTCAAAACAAAAAAAGGTGAAAAATCCTGAACAATTGCCGATACATGTCGTAACGCCTGCATTTTTAATAAGTGAGCTTCGAACGGCCTTTAGTATTGGTTTCTTAATTTTTATTCCATTTCTCATTATTGATATGGCTGTTTCAAGTATCTTAATGTCTATGGGAATGTTTATGTTGTCACCTGTGATGATTTCTTTACCTTTCAAACTACTACTGTTTGTATTAGTGGATGGTTGGTATTTAGTGGTAGAAACACTTGTTAGAGGATTTCAATAGAGAGGGTTTTTTTAATGACAATACAAATGGTTTTAGATGTCATGCATCAAGCCTTTCTAAAGGTAATATTAATTGCTGGCCCAATATTGATTCTTGCGATGGTTGTTGGGCTAGTTATTAGTATTTTGCAAGCAACAACACAAATTCAGGAACAAACACTAAGCTTTGTTCCTAAATTGTTAACAGTTTTTATTAGTTTAATTGTTCTTGGAAATTTTATGATAAATATTTTGGTTGAATTCACTAAGAGTTTGTTCAAAATAATGTCTTCGTTATAGGTTAGGTGACATATGAGTGATGCAATTATTACGTTTCTACTGATTTTTTGTAGAATTTCAAGCTTTATGGTTATTTCACCTGGTTTTTCATTAAAGCAAACACCTGTTTTACTAAAGGGACTTTTAAGCCTTTCGTTTAGTTTAAGCGTTTTTAGTGTTCTTCCAGAAACAATTGCAATGGATAATCTTTATTTACTTCTATTTTTCATTGTAAAAGAGGTTTTAGTTGGATTAGCAATAGGTTTTATTGTTCACCTTATTTTTTCTGGTATTGAAATGGCCGGGCAAATAATTGATTTTCAGGTAGGTTTTTCAATGGGATCTGTTTTTGATCCTGGTGTTGGCATTCAAGGATCAAACTACGGAAGACTTTACTACTGGTTGGCGCTAAGTTTGTTTTTTGTTACAGATATGCATCATGTCGTTATTGAAAATCTATTACATTCATTTGATGTAGTTCCGATAACGCATGCTGTTTTAAAAGGGACAACGGTTGATGGGATAATCATGTTATTTGTTGAAGTATTTCAAATTGCGATTCTTCTAGCTGCACCTGTTGTTTTAGTGGCCTTAGTAACAGATTGTGTTTTAGGAATAATATCAAGAAGTGTTCCTCAAATTAACGTATTAATGATTGGAATGCCAATGAAAATATTAATTAGTTTTTTCTTTATGCTTTTATTTTTACCTAATTTAGTTCAATCAGTAAGTGGTGTTTTTCCAACAATTGATCGCTATATGAAAGAATTTATAGAAGCATTAGTGAGGTGAGGTAATGTTTGAAAAGGATGGAAAAACAGAGAAACCAACTGCGAAGAAGTTAAAAGACGCAAGAAAAAAAGGAGATATTGTTAAAAGTCCAGAACTTATTTCAGCTATCTCTTTTCTTATCTTTTCAATGTTTTTTATTCCTCTATGGGAGTTTGTTATAAAGGAGTGCCAGGGACTTTTGAAAAGTTATTTTTCTGTTTCTTATGATGTTAAATACTTGGAAAATAATTTAAGTGCAATTGGTATCCAAAATATTTTAAAGTTGTTAGTCATTATTTCACCGTTTTTGGTAATAGGTTTTTTTAGCGCATGGTTAAGTAATTTACTACAAGTGGGATTGCTATTTACTTCAAAGCCATTTAAACCGGATTTTAAAAAATTAAATCCAATAAGTGGGTTTAAAAATATTTTTAACAAAAAAGCATTATTTACACTTGTAAAAAATATCGGTAAATTGGCATTAATTTTTTATATGACTCTCAAAGAACTTAAACTAGTTTTAGTTGATTTTTTCAATAGTGCTTCAGTGGGTATTGAAGTATTACCGACATTTATTTTGACGTTCTTAAAAACGTTAAGTCTAAAAATTGCCTGGGTTCTTCTAATTTTGGGTTTAATTGATTATGTTGTTCAGTGGCTTGAATTTAGAAAGAAAATGAAAATGACAAAACAAGAAGTCAAGGATGAATTCAAACAACAAGAAGGAGATCAACAAGTTAAAGCGCAGCGTAAAGGAATGTATCATCAAATGATGTCTGGCATGATGAATCAAGTCAAAGATGCCACAGTCATTGTAACAAACCCAACGCATTTAGCAATTGCCATTCGTTATGATAAAGAAAATGATGGTGCGCCACTTGTGATTGCAAAGGGAGCTGACCTTATGGCTAAAAGGATTAGAGAAGAGGCAACTTTAAATAAAGTGCCAATCCTTGAGAATAAACCTGTTGCAAGATCACTTTATAAATCAACAGCTGTTGGTGAAGCAATACCTGTTGATATGTATGAAACTATGGCAGAGATACTTGCCTTTGTTTATCGAATGAATGAAGAAAATAAATACAAAATTTAATCTCTTGTCATTAGTATTAGTCGTACTAAACAAAGAACAAGTTAATAGTAAAAAATAAATAACTTGATAAAGGAGGAAAAAAGTGCTTTCAAAAATTAACTTAAAGAATATGAATTATTCTGATGTCATTATCTCCTTTATGGTTGTTGCAGTGATTGGCTTAATTATTATTCCATTACCAAGTGTTATCTTAGATTTTTTAATTATTATCAATATGACGATTGGCATCAACATTTTGTTAATCACATTATTTACTAAAAGCGTGTTGGAATTTTCAACGTTTCCAACATTACTTTTAATCACTACAATGTTTCGTTTAGGCCTCAATATATCATCAACGCGTTTAGTTTTAACTAAAGGAAATGCTGGTCATGTTATTGATGCCTTTGCAAATGTTGTGGCTGGAAATAATTATATTGTTGGTGCAGTTATCTTTATTATTATCACTATTATTCAAATGGTAGTTGTAACAAATGGAGCAAGTCGTGTTTCGGAAGTATCTGCAAGGTTTACTCTGGATGCGATGCCTGGTAAGCAAATGGCAATTGATGCTGATTTGAATGCTGGATTAATTTCAGAAGATGAAGCTAAAAAACGACGAAAAGATTTACAAAGAGAAGCTAGCTTCTTTGGTGCCATGGATGGTGCGAGTAAATTTGTAAAAGGGGATGCTATTGCAGGGATTATCATTACGTTGATTAATTTACTTGGAGGGATTTTAATTTTCTCAATCTCTCAAGGAATGGGCGTAACAGAAGCTTTAGACCGTTTTGGAAAACTTGCTATTGGAGATGGACTTGTCAGTCAGATACCTTCACTTTTAATCTCAGTTTCATCAGGTATTATTGTGACTCGATCAGATGATGATAGTACATTTGGGTCTGCTATTAAAAAAGATTTCTTTCCAAATCCAATTATTGCTGGAATTGTGGCCTGTGTTTTATTCGTTATTGCACTAGTGCCAGGATTTCCTAAAATTCCATTTTTTATCATGTCAGCAGTGTTTGGTTTTATTGCGTATAAAAAATATGAAAAAGAAGATTTGGAAGAACAAAGACTGGTTGAAAGAAGACAAGAGTTGTTACTTCTTCAAAAAGAAAAAGAGCTTGAGGAAGATGACAGTGTTTCTTCATTTCAGGTGGAACCCATTTCTATTGAAATTGGTTATACACTGATTCCTATGACAGATGATAGTTTGGACAATTCACTCATGAAACAAATTATTAATATCAGAAAACAATGTGCACATGAACTGGGTGTACTTCTTACCCCAATTCGAATTCGTGATAATTTGCAACTTGGTCCTAATGATTATTGTATAAAAATCAAAGGAAACGAAGTCGCAAGAGGTGAAATTTATATAAATAAATTTATGGTTATTAATCCTGAGAATGACCAACTTAATTTAGATGGTATCCCGGCAAAAGAACCTGCCTTTGGTTTAGATGCTTTATGGATTGATGAGCAAGATAAAGATGTGGCAGATATCCACGGGGCAACTATCGTTGAGCCGGTCACGGTGATTGCTACCCATTTAAAAGAGGTTATTTATAGTAATACAGCTGAATTATTAGGTCGTCAAGAGGTGAAACATCTCCTTGAAGGAATAAAGGACAAATACAATGTTGTTATTGACGAGTTGATTCCAGAAATTATGCGCTTGGGAGAAGTTCAAAAGGTCCTACAAAACCTTTTAAAAGAACAAATACCAATTAATGATTTAGTGACAATTTTGGAAACATTAGCAGATTATGGGACGACAACAAAAGACGTTGAAATTTTAACTGAGCATGTCAGACAGTCATTAAAGAGAACGATTGTAAAACAATATCTAGGGGAAGATAGTGTTTTAAGAGTGGTTACTCTACATCCTGAGGTTGAAGAGTTGATGACTAAAAGTACGCAAAAAACAACAGCCGGTTCGATTCCAGTATTAAAACCTGAAGTCATAACTGAGCTATTTGATTCAATTAACAATGTCCATCAAGAACTAACAGCTCAAAATGTTCAACACGTCATTTTAGCATCACCAACAACGCGGTTAATGTTTAAGAAATTAATTTCTTACAATTTTCCAAATTTAGCTGTTATTTCATTAAATGAAGTACCTAATGAAGTTGAAATTGAGACGGTTGGGATGCTGTCTTTGTAACAATTTAAATAAAAGAATCAATACAATATGGAACAATTATATGTTTTATAAGGGAAGGGGCTATTGTTGTGTATGAAGTTGATTACGAACAAGAAATTATTAAATATTTACCTTTTGTTAGAAGAGTGGTTAATCGAATTGAGGTTAAGTCAACCGATTATGATAAAGATGATTTGTTTAATATAGGTGTCATTGGTTTGATGGATGCTTTAAAAAAGTTTGATGTGACTAAAAAAGTTTCTTTTGAAAGTTATGCATATATTCGCATCAGAGGAGCGATTATAGACGAGATTAGAAAAACATCACGTGTTTCAAGAACTCGTATGGGACATTTGGACAAATTTTATAAAGCTAAAGAAAAAATAGAAAAAGAAAAAATGACTTCTGCTACTGATAAAGAAATATGTGAAGAGTTAGGAATTGATGGAAAACAGCTATCTAAAATCCATGAGACGGTTCATTATCTAGCAAATATATCTTTAGAAGACACGATTTTCACTTCACAAGGAGAATCTCTAGAGTTAAAAGATATTGTTGAAGACACTCAAATGATTCCTTTTGATGAGCTTCTTCTTGATGATGAAAAAAAGAAAGCACTTAGAGCATGTGTGGATAAATTAAATGAGAGAGAGCAAATCATTTTAAATTTGTATTATGTAGAAGAGCTAACTTTGAAAGAAATTGCAGAAGTTTTGGAAGTTTCGATTCCTCGAGTATCACAACTTCACGGGAAAATATTAGTTAAACTGAAAAAAATGATTGAGGAGGAATTAGCATGATTAGAAGTATGGACACTCTCCAAAAGAATTTAAATATTTTACAAAAAAAGCAAGAAAATATAAGTTCGAATGTCTCAAATATCAATACGTACGGATTTAAAAAGCAGCGATTAATCCAAAAAACAGACCCTGAAAAAGCAATGTTTAATTATCTTAATGGACCAAAAGTAAATAAAAAAAATGATATTGGTTCTTTTATATTTGGAAATAAAATAGATGAAGTAGCAAAGGATATGTCAACAGGTGGTATAAAACCAACTAATAAATTATCTGATTTTGCAGTTTTAGGTGAAGGTTTCTTTAATGTCCAGTTACCAGATGGTACGATTGGTTACACAAAAAACGGTCATTTTGAAGTAAACGAACAAAATCAATTAGTGACGCAAGAAGGATTTCTCGTTTTATCTGAAAACGGAGGCCCAGTTGAAGCGACTGAAAACTACCCCAAATTTAGACTAACAAGATTTGATGACTTAGATGGTTTAACCGCAAGAGGAGAGTCTTTATTTAATGCGAATAATGCAGGGATAATTGATAATCAAAGTCGAGTAGAACAAAAAATGTTAGAAGGTTCAAATGTTGATATGGTTGAAGAGATGACGACTTTAATTGAAACAGCTAGACAATTTGAAATAAACCAAAAGGCGTTACACACGTCAGATGAAACATTAAAGAGATTAACAAATGATATAGGACGAGCGTAGAAAGGAGAAAAGAAAATGAATACATCATTATCGATTAGTCGTAGTGGATTAAAAGGATTACAAAATCATTTAGATATCACTTCAAATAATATTGCCAATGTTAATACGATTGGCTATAAACAAAAAAACACTAATTTTTATGAATTATTGAGAAATGATATCACAGAGCAAGGTAATCAATTACCAGATGGTATCTCAAGAGGAGTAAAATCTACGCAAGGTCAATTTAATCTAACACAAGGCAGTTTAATAGCTGGAAATAATCCGTTTGATTTAGCTATTGCAGGTAAAGGTATGTTTGGTATTCGTTTGCCAAACAATGAATTAGCGTACACACGTGATGGTGCATTTAGATTTGACGAAGCAGGAATATTAAGAAATAGTTCTGGAAATCCTGTTGAAGTTAATTTAACCATACCAAAAAATAATTGGCCTGTCGGTGTACCTCGTGTGAGTGAGGCTGGTCAAATTTCGGTGGGAAACACTCTAGTTGGCGATATTCCTATTTTTGATGATAATCAAAGTTCACAGTTAATAGAAGTAGGGGATAATCAGTGGGTATTACCAAACGGTATGCAGGCTAATCAATTAAACAATCCAATGATTAAGCAAAACTTTTTAGAAAGCTCAAATGTAGAACTTGCTGATGCGATGTCAGATATGATTGTTACACAAAGAGCTTATTCGATGAATGCTAAAGTACTACAATCATCAGATGAGATGATGCAACGAATTAATGAATTTAAGCAATAAGGATGTGAAAAAAATTGATCAGTTTAACAAATGTTTACAAAGAATATACAGAAGATCAACATGTTTTGGAAAATGTTTCATTAGATGTTAAACAAGGTGAATTTATTTATTTGATTGGCCCAAGTGGTGCAGGAAAATCAACACTAATTAAATTGTTAACCTGTGAAGAGCGCCTGACTAAAGGTAATTTAAAGATCGGTAATGTTGACTTAATCAAGTTAGCTGATCATCACATTCCAGAATATAGAAGACAAATTGGCATTGTCCCGCAAGATATTGTTTTATTAAGTCATTTGACTGTGTACAAAAATTTAGTTTACACACTACAAGCTATGGAAGTGGATCGTAAGCTAATTAAAGGAAAAGCATTAAGCGCGTTGGAAAAAGTGGGTATGTTATCTTTTAAAAATGTTTTTCCAACTCAACTTTCAATAGGTCAGCAACAAAAAGTTGCAATTGCAAGGGCGATAGTCAATAATCCTAAAATCATTTTAGCAGATGAACCAACTGGTAATTTAGATAATAAATCGGCAATTGATGTCATGAAAATTTTTTATCAACTTAATCAAAATGGGTCAACTGTTTTAATGGCAACTCATAATTCAACCATTGTTAATACAGTCAGATACCGTGTTTTAGAAATGAAGCATGGTAAAGTGGTTAGAGATCAAATGGAAGGAACTTATGGATTAGCAACTGACTATCGCGATATGTTTGTTATTTAATTATGGATATTATCACAACACCCTCTTAAAATTATTGTTTTTTTTCCGATAGAGTAATTGGAAGAATAATTTTAGAAAGGGTGTTTTTGATGAAGAAAAAAGGTGCAGAAAAGAAAAAATCTCTTGGACCACTGATTGTAAGTTTTATTATTGGGATTGGTTTGATTCCCGTATTTGCAGTGTTATTTTTAAATGTCAATGTCATGACGAAATTGATTGATAATCGTATTGGATTAGAAGAAAAAAATAGCACTAGACGAATTGCTAGTCAAATTGATTCGTCAAGAAGAACTGTAGAAAGCGCGTTAAAAGCGTTGGTGGATGAACCTGATATAAAACAAATGAGAGACTCCTATGAAAGTCGCGAGAAAGTTCGTCACTTGTTAAAAATTGTCAATCGATCAGATGAGAGCTTTGAGCAAATTTATTATGCACCAATTGGACAAACTGTTGTTTCGTCACTTGGAAGAGATGCAAAGATTAATGAGTACGAAAAAAGACCTTGGTATCTTAATGCTCTAGACAATCCTTCACAACTTGTTTGGTCAGATCCTGATCCGGATATTAAAACTGGAAAAATTACAATGACCTTATCAAAAGTTATCACACGTGGAAATGAGCCTGTGGGAGTTCTTGCTGTTGATGTGAATCTAACCCATATTTCTCAATCCGTTAAAGAAACAAGAGTTGGAAATACGGGTTACATGATGTTAACGACTAAAGATGGGGTTGTTTTAGGGTCTGGTGTTAAGAAAAATGAAGGAAAGAATATTTCTGACACGGAATTTTTTAAGAACAAACCAAAAGGGGAAGGATTTATTCCAAACATTGATGAAACAGCATACGTGATGACAACTAAAAATGGGTTAGTCCTGTTTTCAGGCGTTGAGAAAAGTGAATTGTCTCTTGAGCGAAATAGTTTATTTAAAGTTTCTGGCATTGTCATCGTTGTTTGGGGAATATTAGCCTTAGTACTTGCTTTAATTATTGCTAAATCAATTGTTAATGCCGCTAAAATTTTAGAAGCTTCCTTTAAAAAAGCATCAGAGGGTGATTTAACTTCCAAAATCACTAACACTCGAAACTTAAAAGAAGGAAAAAAATTAAAAGTCATTAATAAACTATTTGGTGATGGTTCAATAAAAGAAAATGGAAATGAAGTTGATCAGATTGCTACAGCATTTAACACGATGCTGACTGGGTTTGCTAATTTAGTTGAAGGAATTCAACTAGAGAGTAATGAAATTTCTGAGATGAGCTCTTCTTTATCTGATATTTCAAAACAAACAACCTCATCCACTGAGGAAGTCTCAGAAACAATTACTGGTATCGCCCAGGCAACAAGCTCACAAGCAGTAGATGCAGAAAAAACAGTAACAGAGATGAATCAATTAGGAATGGTAATTGACTCCATTCATCGTTCTGCAATAGATATGAATGAAAATACAGGCGAAGCAAGTATTGTTAATAAGAAAAATTCAGAATTAATGTTTGAGGTATCTGATAATTGGGAAGTAGAACGATCTAAATTAGGCGAATTGGTTACTAGTATGGGAAGTATGAATGCTGATATTCAAAATATTAATAAGATTATCCAAGTTATTACTGATATTTCCTCTCAAACAAATCTTTTGGCATTAAACGCATCCATTGAGGCTGCTAGAGCTGGTGAAGCAGGTAAGGGATTTGCTGTTGTGGCTGAAGAAGTAAGAAAATTAGCAGAACAAAGCTCAAAATCAACAAAAGATATTGAAGGAATTATTGCCGAAATTCAATCGAAATCTGACAATATGGTTTCGCAAGTAAAAGATTCATATGATGGTGGACAAAAACAAACAGAAGTTATTAATTTAGCAATTGAATCTGCTAAGCAAGTAACAGATCAGTTTGATTTACTAACCGGTAAGATTAAATCGATTGATGTTTTAAGCAATAAAGTGAAAATTCAAAAAGATTCCGTGTTACTATCTGTTGAAAATATTTCTGCTAGCACTGAAGAAAATTCTGCAGGAACACAAGAGGTATCTGCAAACGCTGAAGAAATACTAGCAACTATGGAAGAATTTAGTAGTAATATTGACTCACTTGAGCAAATTGCTGATATTTTAAAAATTCAAGCAAATGGGTTTATTTTAAAATAGAATAAAAGGTCAGTAAGCGACTGTTCACAACAAGAGAATGACCTAACTAAATCATTCTCTTGTTTTTTTATTATTTATTTTGATACAAAATAGTTTTTATTTTCATTTTCTCAGTTAAAAAATTTACAACTTCCTATTAACTAATGGATCGAATCTGTCGATAGTCTATTGGAATTAGTATTTAAAGGAGTTGTTGGAATGAAAAACGAAAAAAATAAATCAATTGGCCCATTTATCATTGGATTTATTGTCGCTATTGGTTTAATACCTGTTCTTGTTGTTCTATTTCTAAATATGAGGTTAATGATTGGAACAATCGAAAGTAGAATAGTGGTTGAATCAAAAAATAGTATTGGACGTGTTCAAAACCGAATTGAAGGAATTGAAGACACAGCAGAAAAAGCAACGAATGAAATTAGTAAAAATAAGTTGCTTGCTCAACCTGTTGATACACCAGAAGAGCGTCGTGCTGTTGAAGAATTATTGAAAATGATTCGTAATACAGATGCTACTTTTGGTGATATTTACTTTGCACCAAAAGGTCAACGCATTGTTTCAAGTGTTGGTCTTGAATCAGAGGTAAGTAAATACACAGGACGCCAGTGGTATAAAGAGGCAATAGAAGATCCAAAAACAGTTCATCTATCTAAACCAACTGCTGATATTAATACAGGTAACATCATCATGACGTTATCTAAAGCAGTGATGGCAAATAATGAATTTATGGGTGTATTAGCTATTGATATTAATATGGATGAAATTTCTAAGATTATCAATAACACTAAAATTGGACGTTCTGGTCGTATGATTCTTTTAACTCAAGATGGGGATATTTTAGGTTCTGGAGATCCTAAAGAACGAAATACTAATGCAAAAGATCAAGATTTCTTCCAACAAATTGTTAAGAAGAAAGGAAGCATTAAAACGAGTACAGGTCAGTCTCAATATGTTCAAACACAAGATGGCTTAATCATTGTTGCAGGCATCATCAAAAAAGAATTTGATGTTGAAAAAGAAGCGATGATGAAGATCTCAGCAATTGTGACGATTGCTTGGGGGATTTTAGCAATAGGGATAGCTTTGTTTATTACAAAACAAATTATTAAAGTAGCTAAAGTTTTAGTCGATTCATTTGAAAAAGCGAGTCAAGGTGATTTGAAAGCGAAAGTGACGAATTTAAGAGGTTCTGATCATGATCCTAGTCAACCTGTAAGATTCTCAAAACTTCAAAATTTATTTGGCTCTGGTGAAGTGAAAGAGCATGGCACTGAAATTAATCAGATTGTGGTGGCATTTAATAATATGTTAGATGGTTTTGCGAAACTCGTAAAAAATATCCAAGGTGAAAGTAATCAGATTGCTGACATGAGCGTTTCTCTTTCAGATATTTCCAAACAAACTAATTCAGCTACAGAGGAAGTTTCTGAAACCATTACGGGAATTGCTCAAGCAACTAGCTCACAAGCAATTGATGCAGAAAAAACTGTGACTCAAATGAATGAACTTGGTACAACAATTGAAGTAATTAACCAATCAGCAGTGAACATGAATGAAAAAGCACTTGAAGCTAATGACGATAATCGTAACAATTCTTCATTAATGCATCGTGTTCATGAAAATTGGGAAGTTGAAAGAAACAAATTGAAGTTGTTAGTAAATGACATGGGAACGATGAACGGAGATATTCAAAATATCAATAAAATTATTCAAGTCATTACAGATATTTCAACTCAAACGAATCTTTTAGCGTTAAACGCGTCAATTGAAGCTGCCAGAGCTGGAGAAGCAGGTAAAGGCTTTGCGGTTGTTGCAGAAGAAGTTCGAAAACTCGCAGAGCAAAGTGCAGAATCAACAAAAGATATCGAGTCAATTATTGCTGAGATTCAATTGAAATCAAATCAAATGGTAACGCAAGTTAGTGATTCTTATGAAGGTGGCACAAAACAAACAGAAGTTATTAATGCTGCTATTGAATCAACGAACAAAGTAACCAATCAATTTGATAATATCATTCAAGAAATTCAAGCGATTGATATGTTGAGTCAAGAAGTTAAAAAACAAAAAGACTCTGTCCTTTTTGCAGTCGAAAATATTTCGGCCTCTACCCAAGAAAATGCGGCTGGAACAGAAGAGGTTTCTGCAAATGCTGAAGAAATTCTTGCAACAATGGAAGAGTTTACAGCTAATATTGCAAGCCTTGAGCAAATCGCAGAGGGTTTAAAGAAACAAGCAAATAGCTTCGATATTTAAAGAAATAATACCAAAATGTTTCAACGGGATTTCCTGTTGAAACCTTTTGTGTTAATCAATGGAGGAGAATAATGAGAAAGCAAATCGTTTTTTTTAGCAAGGAACAACAACTTAGCTTGCCCATTGAAAAAATTGAAAAAATAATTAGGTGGCAAAAACCAATTCCCATTCCTGAAACAACTGATTTTGTTTTAGGTGTTATTGAACATAATGAGCATGTCCTACCTGTAATTGATTTAAACGCAAGATTGTATGGTGGTGACATTGTTGAAAATGAAGAGATGAAAATTATTGTTGTTCAATGGAATGATGAGTTACTTGGCTTGTCCGTTGAAGCTATCAAAGGAATTGTTGATTTTGAAGCGGATCAATTTGAATTAATGACTAATGACGTTACTTTTGATAAGAATTATATCGATAGTTTTATCAAAACAGAGTCAGGCATAGTCATTCAATTAGATATAGATACGTTGTTTGAAGGAAATATTATGCTAGATAAGTTATTACGTGCTTTAGAGGTGACAGATAACTTGGAAGACTTAGAAGAATCGGTTGATGAAGAATGTCAGAGCAAGTAAAGGTTGGTATTTCAGATTATAAAATTACCCATTCACCCAATGAATTGATGACACTTGGTCTTGGTTCGTGCGTTGGGGTTGTCATTTATGATGAGAGAAGTAAAATCGGTGGATTAAGTCATATTATGCTTCCAGACAGTCAAATGTTTAAGGGACGAGATAACTTAAAAGTTGAAAAATTTGCTGATTTAGCTATTCCGCAAATGGTAAAAGAACTTAGAGCACAACATCAAGTGACTAAACTTGTTGCAAAAATAGCGGGTGGAGCGAGTATGTTTCAACTAGAAAATATAAAAAAAAGCCAAAATATTGGTGAGAGAAACATTGTAGCTGTTGAAACTATCTTAAAAGAATTGAATGTCCCGATTTTAGCTAGTCATGTTGGTGGAAACATGGGGCGCTCTTTATTTTTCAATTTAGATAGTTTAAGTGTTAGCGTAAAAATGGTTAATCGGGAATTATATGAAATTTAAAAAGTGAGGAAAAAAAGTGTCAATACAAATTATGGTTGTTGACGATTCGGCTTTTATGAGAAAAGTCATTTCGGATCAAATAAATGGAATTAAAGACGTTAGTGTTTGTGTGACAGCACGAAGCGGAGAAGATGCTTTATTAAAACTAAAGAAACATAAACCAGATTTAATTACGCTAGATATTGAGATGACTGGCATGAATGGGTTAGAAACCTTAGAACAAATTAAATCTCTTTATAATATTCCAGTTATTATGCTTAGTTCTCACTCTGGTGAAGAGTTAACGATTAATTGTTTGGAAAAAGGTGCCATGGATTTTGTTGAGAAACCCTCTAACATATCAAAAATAGAAGCATCTTTTGCTGTAGAGTTGGGAAGCAAAATTAAATCTATTGTTTCAATGCCAGAGATTAAACTTGAAACAAAAATGGTGAATGAAAAATCAAATGCTCTATTTCCTTTAAAGGTTAAAGGAATTGTGATTGGTGCGTCAACGGGCGGACCTAAAGCGCTGATGCAACTAATAAAATATATACCAAGTACATTAAATATTCCGATTTTTATTGTTCAACACATGCCAAAAGGATTTACTACTTCTTTTTCAAAACGTTTGAACCAAGAGGCGGCTGTGGAAGTAGTTGAAGCAAGTCATGGAGAATTAATAAGACCAGGTGTTGTTTATTTAGCACCTGGTGATTATCATATGACAATTGATGGAAGAAGCATTCAATTGACAAATCAAATAGAAAAAATTCATAGCGTTCGACCTGCTGTAGATCCTTTGTTTGAATCAGCTGCTAACGTGTATGGAAGAAGTCTTATAGGTATTATTTTGACTGGTATGGGTAGTGACGGGGCATTAGGAATGAAAGCTATCTCTAACGTAAATGGTTTTAATATTGCTCAAGATAGAGAGACTTCTGTCGTTTACGGCATGCCAAGAAGGGCTACTGAACTTGGTGTAGTAGACGAGGTATTGTCACTTGAGATGATTGGTGAGAAATTAAACTGGATGATAAGGGTGAGGCAATGAGCGAGTCGTTTGATGTATTTAATAAGTGGGCAGTTACTCATTTAGCCATGGAACTAGATGCGTACAAGGAAAAACAATTGCAACGTCGAATTTTAAATATGATGAGTAATCATCCGGTTAATGACTTAACTGGTTATATGAGATTAATGGAAAAAGACCAACAAATAAAAGAAGAGCTAAAAAATTATTTAACAATTAATGTAACAGAATTTTTTAGAAACCCAGAATTATTTGATGCCTTAAATGATCAGGTCACTAAAACATTACAACCTAAGTTTGGTTCGTTAAAATGTTGGAGTGCGGCGTGTTCCAATGGTTCAGAACCTTATAGTTTAGCTATGATGTTAACTGATAAAAAGATAAAAACTACTAATCGGATTTTAGCAACTGATATTGATAAAAAAGTCTTAACAAAAGCAAAACAAGGACTTTACTTAACAAGTGAGTTGAAAAACGTATCAACGAACCATTTAAACTCATATTTTGATCAGAATGAAGAAGGATATTTAGTGACAGATGATATTAAACGTAAAGTGAGATTTAAAGAGCATGATTTATTACAACATTCTTTTGAGTCAGAGTTTCACTTAATTATTTGTCGCAATGTGACCATTTACTTTAAACCAGATGCCAGAGATAGGTTATACCAAAAATTTTATGACGCTCTTGTTCCTGGAGGAATTTTTTTCACAGGGGCAACGGAGACCATTAATCAACCAGAACAATTTGGCTTTAAAAAAATTGATTCATTTATTTACCAAAAATAAGGAAAGAAAGAGGTGTTTTAGTTGGACGAAAACGAGAAATACCGAGAGCTTTTTTTTGAAGAGACAGATGAGCATCTAGAGAGTTTAAATGACGGGGTTTTACTGCTAGAGGATGATCCTGAAAGTGTTGAAACCATTGATCAGATATTTAGATCAGCTCATACTCTAAAAGGCATGGCAGCAACTATGGGTTATGAAACAATGGCAAAATTAACACATAAAATGGAAAATGTTTTTCAATCTTTTAAAAATCAAACAGTTAAAGTAACCACAGATAGTATTTCACTTATTTTTGATTGTTTAGATGAATTATCTGAGATTGTTGAATGTTTAAGAGAAGAAAGAGAATTTAATAGTCATGATTTGACAGACTTAATGACTCGTTTAGAAGCAGCAGTGAATGAAGAAGAAGTTCCTTCTGTCGTAAAAGAAATTGTTTCTGAGTCAGTATTAAGTTTTCCAGTATCTTATTTAACAGAAGAAGACATTCATTTAATGAATGATTTGGACAACACAGAATATTCGGCTTATGGAATAAGTATCAGATTGGATCAAGAGTGTACGTTAAAAGGGCCAAGAGTTTTCTTGATCATGGAGAAACTAAGCGAAGTTGGTGAGGTCATCTTTAGTTATCCTGACACCGAAACACTTGAACAAGGTGAATTTGAGCAAGACTTTCATCTTGTGATTGTTAGTGAAACGGATGCTGAGTCGATTAAAGAAAATATTTTAACAAACAGTGATATTGAAGAAGTAAATGTTATTCATAGTGAACTTTTGTTAAAGCAAGAAGAAGTTATTGAAACAGAAGAAAATGAGCCCGTTGTTTCAGAAAAAAAAGAAAAGAAAAAAAAGTTAACCAAGCATGAACAACAAACAATAAAAGTTGATTTGGCCAAACTAGATACATTTATGAATTTGGTATCAGAATTAGTTGTTTACAGAACACGTTTAGAAAACTTAACACAGACAAATACAACAAATGATTTAAAAGAGCCATTGACTGAAGTTGCGCGAATTACATCAGAATTACAAGATTTGGTATTAAAAATTAGAATGCAGCAAGTCAGTGTTGTTATGAATCGTTTTCCAAGAGTTGTTCGGGACCTATCTAAAGATTTAAAAAAAGAAATGACTCTTATTATTGAGGGAGAAGATACTGAGCTTGATCGAACAGTGGTATCAGAGTTAAGTGAACCACTTGTACATTTGATTAGAAATTCGGCGGATCATGGAATTGAGTCCCCTGAAAGACGTGTTGAATTAGGTAAACCAATAGAAGGTGAAATAAAATTAACAGCCTTTCAACAAGGGAATCGTGTCATCATCACTGTGTCTGATGATGGTAAAGGGTTAAATCCTGAGTTGATTAAAGAAAGTGCAGAAAGAAAAGGCATTAGTACAGAAGGGTTAACAGAAAAAGAATTATTATATTTAATTTTCCATCCAGGTTTTTCAACGGCCAAAGAAATAACCAATGTATCAGGACGTGGTGTTGGTATGGATGTGGTGCATTCTAAAATTTCTAATCTTGGAGGAACTATTGATCTTCAGAGTAAAGTAGATGTCGGCTCAACATTCACGATTAATTTACCATTAACTTTATCTATTATTCAGTCACTAATGGTAAACGTTTCAGGCGAAACATTTGCACTTCCACAGGGAGCTATTGAAAAAGTTGTAGAAGTTACCGATAAAGAGATTATTCAAGTTCATTTACAAGAAGTCTATAAGTATCAAGGTATGGCAATTCCCGTTATTCGTTTACAAGAGGTATTAGGACTTGAAGCGCGTCAAACATCAGAAACCAATCCTCATTTAATCATCATTGTTCTTGGGAAAAAATATTATGCATTGATGGTAGATGAATTAATTGGACAACAAGAAATTGTGATTAAGAAATTAGGAAATGAGTTGCGTCATTTGAAGAAATATCTGGGAGCAACAATTCTTGGTAATGGAGATATCACGCTAATTTTAGATACTAATGTTATATGTAGTGAAGAAAGTGTGAGTTTACTATGATGAATACGTTTCATCCACTTCAACTTGATGCTATGAAAGAAATGGTCAATATCGGAGGTGGGCATGCAGCAACAAGTATCTCTGCCCTAATCAAAGAACCCGTTGATATGACTGTTCCACTCATTGAACTCATGGCTTATGATGAGTTGTATCAACAAATTATGTCAGAAGAAAAAAAAGTCTACGCTGTCACAACACAGGTAATTGGCAACGGAAACGGAATCTTTCTATTTGCTCTTCCAGAACAATCAGCAAAAGAAATTTCTAGTATGATGTTACCAAACGGAGTAGAACAAACAGAAGATTTAATGATTTCTGCTATCAAAGAGTTGGTAAATATTTTAGTTAACTCCTTTTTAAATGCAATTAGTCAATTATTAGATATTCAATTGTTGTCATCTGTACCAAATTTAATGATTGATATGTTTGGTTCAATTATTAGTAGCTTATATATGGCGTTTGATCAATATGATGATGAAGTATTAATTATTAAAAATGAGTTTTACTATTCTGGTAATCAATTGGATGCATTTTTGTATTTCATTCCAGAAATAGGTGTATTAGAAAAATTATTTAAAGCAATAGGGATATAGAAAGTGGGAATTTAAGATGGCGAAAAAAGTATTAATAGTAGATGATGCGGTATTTATGAGAATGAAACTAAAGGATATTTTAGAAAAAAATGGTTACGAGGTTGTAGATGAAGCTCAAAATGGCTTAGAAGCAATTGAAAAATATAAAGCCACTCAACCAGATTTAGTGACAATGGATATCACTATGCCTGAGATGGACGGTGTGGAAGCGTTAAAAGAAATCAAAGCTTTTGATGCCAATGCAAAAGTATTAATGTGTAGCGCTATGGGACAACAATCAATGGTAATGGATGCTATTCGCGCTGGTGCGGTTGATTTTATCGTTAAACCATTTGATAGTGATCGAGTGATTAAAGCATTGGATAAAGTGACTGTCTAAAATGTGACATTGAGGAGAGAAAAGAATGCAATTAATCGTCTTTACAAAAGATAGTAAGTATTATGGTATTCGCACAGAAAATGTTGGAGAGATTATCAAATCCACTAAAATTTTTCATGTTCCTCAAGCACAACCTTGGATAGAGGGCTTAATAAATTTAAGAGGAACGATTGTGACCCTTGTTAACTTTTCAAAATTTTTAGAAGAAGAAGATAATGGCTTACACAAAAATATAATTATTATCATAAATGAGAGTAATAAAATTGGGATTCTTGTTGAAGAAATCATTGGAGTATTTACGGTGAATCAAGAAGATATTCAATTATTAGATAAGAAAAATGACGATAACATTGAAGGTATTATTTCAATCAATGATAACTTGACCAACATTATCGACATTATGACAATATTTACTGAAAATGAGGGATCTATTTGAAACAAGTACTAACACAACAAGAAATAGATGCACTTTTAAATGCGATGAGTAATGGTGAAATTGACGAGGACACTTTATTATCAGAAGAAAAAGACGTCGGTCAAGTAAAAGCATATGATTTTAGGCGACCTACGAAACTTTCAAAAGAGTATATTAATACATTATTTATGATTTTTGAAGATTTTTCTAAATATGCAGGAAATCATTTGAGTACTCAAATCAGAACTAACGTGACTTTAAAATTAGCATCTATTGAACAAATTAGTTATGACGAATTTATTCATTCAATACCTAAATTTACATTACTTGGCTTATTTCATTCAACACCTTTAAACGGGATTCAAATGATAGAAATCAATCCACAACTTTGTATGTTGATTGTTGAACTGCTTTGTGGTGGAAGTGAAGCGCAGATATTGAAAAATGAAGAAATTGAAAAGAAAAGTTTTACAGACATTGAAATAGCCATTTTGGAAGAGATATTTAAAACCTTTGTCTCCGCTTTTGAAAATGCGTGGAAAGAGATTACGGATATTGAAAGCAAACTAGATAGCTTGGATACTAATCCGCAACTTCTTCAAAATATGTCACCAAATGAACCAGTCGTTCTTGTGACTTTTACTGCAACAATCTTTAAAAGAAATACGTTTATTAATTTATGTGTTCCTTATGTTTTCTTTGAAGGTATTATTGATAAATTAAGTTTTAGAAATTGGTTTGATTCAGATAAAAACTTTAGTAAAACTGATAACGATCATTTACAAAAAAATATTGAGTCAGTTGACTTAGAATTAGAAACATTTTTAGGAAAAACGACAATGACACTTTCTGATTTTTCACAAATTGAGGTTGGCGATACAATCAGTTTAGATCAAAAGATTACAGAACCTCTAAAAATGTATATTGAAAATCAACTCTTTGGTTTAGTGAAGCCAGGCAAGAAAGAAGACGTTTTGGCAGTTGAAATCCTAGAGTTTTCAGAAGGAGAATCTTAAAAATGAGTGAAGCATTATCTCAAAAAGAAATCGATTCATTGATGAATGAATCAACAACATTAGCCCCCTTTGATCAAACCATTAGTGACATTATTGGTGAAGTGGGAAATATTTCAATGTCACAAGCAGCAACAACGTTATCTTCAATTTTAAATCGACGTGTAATGATAACAACACCTAGAGTGAGCTATGTTAAATTCCAACAGATTCTTGATGAATTGGTTACACCTAAAGTCTCAACGGTTGTGGAATTTAAAGAAAGTTTAGAAGGTAGTAACTTATTACTATTAAATGTTGAAGATGCTATTATTATTGCTGATTTAATGATTGGTGGGGACGGCAATACAACCAATACAGAATTTACGGAACTTGAATTAAGTGCTGTTGGTGAAGCTATGAATCAAATGATTGGTTCTGCATCCACATCAATGGCAACAATGATGGGGAAAAAAGTTGATATTTTACCACCTGAAGTAAATTTATGGAAAGATGAAGCAGCAGTTGAATATAAAGGAATTGATAGTGAAACTGTTGTGTGTAAAATTTCTTTTGACTTGTCAGTCGAAGGTGTGATTGAAAGTGAAATCATGCAAATCTACACACAAGAAATGGTTCAAGAAATTTCTGATACAATGCTCCAAGATACTGCAGAAGTTCTGGAAGGGCGTGAAATTATGGCGGAAGAAATAAACCAAAAAGAAACCTTGACTAGAGAAAAAATGAGTAAAGTCAGTGTTCAACAACCTGAATTTGTTAATTTAGAAAATAAAAAGGTAGAATCAAATATTGATAATTTAGATTTATTGATGGATGTACCTCTTGATTTTAGCGTGGTATTAGGAAATAGCAGAAAATCAATTAAAGACATTCTTTCTTTAGGTGTCGGCTCAGTTGTCGAACTTGATAAATTAACTGATGAACCTTTAGAAGTATATGTTAACAGTAAATTAATTGCTCGTGGAGAAGTTGTAGTTATTAATGAAAACTTTGGTATTCGAATCACAAACATCTTATCTCAAAAGCAACGATTAAATAATTTACATTAATTTTTTGAATAAGTCATTGACTGGCTTATTCTTTTTTTATTGTATTAGTTGGATTATTTTTACTATAAAAAGATTTAAGCTATAATTAGTGAAAAGTATTGCGATATTGAGCTTTTAAGCTATTAATCCTGTGGAGATTTTGCCGATAATTATTATGTATAAGTAGATGACTGGTCGCTAATATCTATAGAAGGAGCGTATTTTTATGAAAATAAATAATCAATATACATCGTATTTCGAATCATTTCAACCAAACTCTGGTCACGATATGATAGAGAAAGACAATGGACTTACAATGAAAAAAGATTCAGTTGAAGTAGATTTATCAAAAGCTAGTAAAAAAATGCGTTTAAACAACCAAGTGGATAACGCTGAAAGCTCAAAAAGAGTAGCAGAAATAAAAAAAGCAATCAGTGAGGGGACATATGAAGTGTCTTCTGAAACAATTACTAATAAAATGAGCGAACTATTAAAGGAACAAAAGGATTACTATGGAAACGAATAAATCATTAGCAAGTAGTCTAAGACAATTACTTAGACTATTAAAGAAAGAAAAGAAAGCACTAATCAAAAATGATGGTGTTCAGATCGAAAAGCTCGTAAAGCAAAAAGAACAATTAGTTGAGCCTTTAAATACATTTAAAGGTGTGCCTTCTACTGAAGAAAAAGAGCTAATTCGTGAAATAAAACAGGTTCAACATGATAATTTACTCCTAACAAAACAAGCAATCGCATTTAATGATCGTTTCTTGTCAGCAGTAGGTTCTGGCTTAAAGAAAGCTAATTCAACCTACTCAAGTAGTGGTAGATTATCGTCACAAGAAGATCTTGGCTTTATTAATCATTCGATGTAATTAATTTCTTCTTATTAAGAGACTAGTCATCGAAACATACACAACAAAGTGGAAGGAGGAATAACTATGGTTGGTTTATTTGGAACTCTGGGTACTGCTAACAAAGGATTAAACGTTCAACAAAAAGCACTTGAAACAAGTGGACATAATATTGCTAATGCCAACACAGTCGGTTATTCAAGACAGCGAGTTAATATGTCAGCTGATAACCCGTATCATGTAGTAGGTATAGGGCAAGTCGGAACAGGAGTAAAAATTTCTTCAATCACTCGTTTAGTAGATGATTTTGTTATTGGTAATATGAGACAAGAAACGTCTTCATATCATCAATACGAGCAAAAGTCAGATATTTTAGGGCAATTAGAAGTTATTTTTAATGAGACACCTCTTCATAAAGGGCTATCAAGTAGCTTAGGAACGTATTTTGATTCTTGGTCAAAATTAGGTTCTAATCCAGAAATGGATAATGCTAAATCAATTGTGTTGGAAAATGGGAATATCTTAACGGATACAATTAATCATATGGCAAAACAAATTGACGAACTCTCCCACAATACTCTTTCTGTACTTGAGAAAAGTGCGCTTGATTTTAATGGCAAACTTGAACAGTTAGATGTTATTAATCGTCAAATTTATAAAGTGTCAAATGATGGCAGTATTCCAAACGATTTACTGGATCAACGCGATATGATATTAGAAGATTTGGCTACTTTTTCAAAATTAGAAACTTCTTTTGACAAATATGGGCGCGTATCAATTAAAATTGATAATCAAAATGTGCTAACTCATAACGAATTAAAAACAATTAGTGTGGTTGTAGGAAAAGATGATAAAGGTAATTCTTTGGTCTCTGAAGGTGGAGATTCTTTGAACCCTCGTGTCTCTGTACCAGAAAAATACGAAGTGGGTCAAATATTAATATCAGATTCAAAAGAGACACCAGCAAATTTCAAACCGTTAGAAATGACAAGTGGTGTGTCAAAAGGATTACAAGAATCTATGGTAGATATTAATAATCGCATGTCTGAATTAAATAATTTTGTTTTTAATTTAGCGACTTCTGTTAATATAATTCACTCAAATGATGGTGAAGGAGCTAACTTCTTTACTTTAGGAACAGATAAAAATTATGCAATGAACTTAAAAGTAACTGACGAAATTAGAAAAGACCCATCAAAAATTAACACAGGTGAAAACTTAACAGGTTCTGAAGTTGGGGACGGGTCTCGTGCAACAGCCATTTCAAAACTTAAAGACACAAGATTGAAGTACCCTACTGATTTTAGCTCATATGATAAAGGCAGTATGTCATTTAAGGATGAAGAAGGTGGATTAACCTTTTTAGGTTCTTTTGTGGATATTGTAACTAAAAATGGGATTTCTAAACAGCAAGCTGATAATAAAGTTATTTCCCAAGAGTATTTACTAAGTCAATTGCAACAAAGAAGAGATTCAATTTCTGGAGTAAATGTTAACGAGGAAGTGACAGATGTGATTCGCTTCCAACGAGCATTCCAAGCAAATTCTAAAGTGATTGCTGTTGTCTCTGAAATGCTAGATACTCTAATCAATCGAACAGGAGTGTAATTAAATGCGCGTATCAAATTCAACCATTTATACAGAATTTAATCGAAACATGGCCAATAATTTAAATCGCTTGAGAAAATATCAAGACCAGTTAAATTCATTTGCCGAATACAGTAAATCATCAGATAACCCGCTAGTTTTTGCTAAAATCATTAATATGAATGATTCAATAACTCAAAATGAATATTACAATTCAACAATTGGGGATTCAATGGCTTGGGGGAAAACACAAGATTCAGCACTTGAGAGTGCAACAGATTCACTACATCGAATTAGACAGTTAATTGAATCAAGCGCAACAGGAACTCAAGGTAGTGCTGAAATGGGTGCTAACAAAAAGGAAATTATTTCTGAAATTGAAGGTATTGTAGACTCTTTAAATACTAACTTTGATGGTCGCTATATTTTTGGTGGAAAAAATACTAAGACACCACCTTTTGAAATTGTTAAAGATAATGACGGTGACATTGTGGAAGTTAAATACAATGGAACAAAAGATGTTAAAAATCCAGATGGAACTGTCACACCAAAAGATGGAAACTTACCTCGAGTTATTGCCAAAGGAGTTACGGTTGATTTGATTAGTGATGGCCGTTTATTCATGAAAGAAGAAGGAACAGAGGCTGATCCTGAAAACTTGAGTACTTTTTTTACAGACGTTATTAAAGCGATTAATAGCGATGATAAAGATAAACTTTCAAATGAATTATTAGCTAAAGTTGATGTTCATACTGAAAATTTTGTTAATATTCGTTCTAGAATCGGAACGGTAACTAACCGTTTTGAAGCTGCTAAAGATCGAAATGAGAATGAAACAATTAATTTAAAAGAAGTTCTTTCAGAAAAACAAGACGTTGATGTGGTTCAAAAGTACATGGAATTTGCTAACCAAATGGTAGCATACCAAGCATCATTATCAATGGGGACTAAAATCATGCAAACAAGTATCTTAGATTACGTATAAAAAAACTTCACGTTAATTCGTGAAGTTTTTTTAGTAGGTATCAGGTAATTTTATCAATTCAGAAGCAACAGTTGGTTGCCAGCCTTTATCTTTAAGCCATCTCAGATGAACCTTAAAATATTGGTCCGTTGATTTATTTGATAAATAACCAACAATTTCATTTGAACTGACACTATCAAGCCACCATTCTTCAATAAGTTTGTCTTCAATAGCTAAAGCATTTGAAAAGGCCTGTTTCATTTCAATTCTATCAGTACTATCTGAATTAAAGTTAGTATAGTGAGGTTCCTCTTGTTTTGTTTCAACAGGTTTCCACTGGGTATTTTTCCAAGTGGATATGATATTTTTATCGGAATTATCAAGTTGAACAATACTTTCGTTAGTTTTTGTTATTTTTGGTTTTGATTTTTTCTTTGCTGATTTACTTTGTGAAGAATCTAAGGTGATTTTAGGCCCACCAATTTCCAAATATCTTGTTTCATCTTGTTTTATCAGCCAAGATTTTAATAGAATTAAAAAACAAAAACAAATAATTATTAAATAAAATTTCTTTTTATTATTTTTTATCCAATGCGACATTTTTCCCAAAAATTTAATAGCGATTTTCTCCTTTTTTATATGTTTATACATTGATTTTATCATATTTTAGTTTGTGAATCTATTTTTTAATAAAAATAAAAAAAAGTTGTAAAAAAGATTTAACTCATCAGAAATTGAACCGATATATATAACAGAGGGCGACCTCAA
Source organism: Vagococcus sp. (assembly GCF_036639995.1). Taxonomy (GTDB): domain Bacteria; phylum Bacillota; class Bacilli; order Lactobacillales; family Vagococcaceae; genus Vagococcus. The sequence goes on from NZ_JAVWHO010000017.1 coordinate 28,034, forward strand.
CAAAACATATTTATTTCAGGAGGAAACAAAAAATGAGAATTAACACAAACGTATCTGCGTTAAACACATATTCACGTTTAACATCAGCTAATGCTTCAAAAAGCAATTCATTAGCAAAATTATCTTCAGGATTCCGTATCAACCGTGCAGGTGATGATGCAGCGGGTCTTGCAATTTCAGAAAAAATGAAAGGCCAAATCAGTGGATTAAAACAAGCTGTACGTAACGCTCAAGACGGAATTTCTTTAATCCAAACAGCTGAAGGCGCATTAAACGAAACACACGAAATCGTTAACCGTATGCGTGACTTAGCTTCTCAAGGTGCTACTGGTACTTTAGGTGACCAAGACCGTGCTGAAATCAACAAAGAATTTTCTGCATTAAAAGAAGAAGTTACTCGTATTGCTGATACTACTAACTTTAACCAAAAAACATTATTAGATGGATCATTTGATTCAGCAGCTAAAACAGCAGCTAAAGTTGAAACAGCTGGCGATGATTTTATCTCTTCAGTTACAATCAGCAACAATTCAAAACTTAAAGCTGGAGATTTAGAAATCAAAGCAGAAAAAGAAGCAGATAAGGCTGTTGTATTTACAGTAAAAGATCATACTGTAGCCGCTGAAAAAGATGGAAGTTATACAATCAAAGATCTTAAAGGTAGTGTTGTTGGTAAAATCGCTGTAACTGACAAAGCAAAAGCGACTTCTACAGAAACAATAACTGCTGATACAGTTGTTGCTAAAGCTACAACTACTGCTGGAGATGCTAACAAAAAATTAAGCTTCCACGTTGGTGCTAACTCTGGTGAAAAAATCAGTGTAAGTATCGGTAAAATGGATTCTAAAACATTAGGTTTAGATGAACTAGATTTATCTAATGCTGATAGTGCTGATGAAGCAATCAATAAATTAGACGAAGCTAAAGCTACAGTTTCTAGCGCTCGTTCTGACTTAGGTGCTGTACAAAACCGCCTAACTCACACAATCAATAACTTATCTACAACTCAAGAAAACTTAACTGAAGCTAACTCTCGTATTAGAGACGTTGACATGGCTGAAGAAATGATGTCATTCACTAAGAGTAACATCTTATCACAAGCAGCTACTTCAATGTTAGCTCAAGCAAACGCAATGCCACAAAGCGTTCTTTCATTATTACAAGGTTAATAACTTCATTTAAAAGCCGACTTTCTTGGTCGGCTTTTATTTGGTAATTTAATAGTTGGCGACAAGGAGTGTTAGGGTTGGATATTAATAACCATAGTGTTCTTTACAGAATGGTAAATGAACAAAAAGAAATGACGAAACAAGTTGATAATCCATCAGATATAACAGTAAAGAATAAAAAGATTAAAGATCCAGAAGGCAATGAGTATACACCAGGAACCTTATCAAATTATAGTCAAGTACAGTTACAAAAAGTTATAGACCAGTCTAATAAACATTTGTTAGGTAAAGGTGCCAAACTGACATACAAAGTTCATGAATCAACGAAGAAAACAATCATTACATTAGTTGATATAAAAACAGAAGAGGTTATCAGAGAAATACCATCTGAAAAAATGTTAGACTCCATTGCAAATATCTGGGAAATGGTTGGGATTATCGTTAATAAGAAAGGATGAGTTAAATGGCAAGTGTCGGAAGTGCATCAGGGATTAGTTCTACACTAGGAACTTATTCTGGAATAACATCAAAAGAAATTGATAAATTAATTGAAGCAGAATCTGTTCCATTAACAAAAATGAACTTAAGAAAATCTAAAATGGGTGAACAACAAAATGCTTGGAAAGATATTCGTCTAAGATTAAATACCCTATTTAGTAATTTAGAGAAACTACAAAAAAATGAAACATTTAATACTAAGATAACATCTAGTTCTCATCCTGAAAAAGTAAAAATCACATCAAATGATTTGGCAGATGAAGAAAACTATCAAGTAACAGTGGAGCGTTTAGCGACATCGACAAAATTAACATCAGGTGAGATTAACTCATTAGGTGATAAATCAATTTATGATGAAATGAAACTTTCAGGAAATTTAGCGTTCAATTCTAAAAACGGTGAAACTATAACAATTTCTGTTGAAGAGAAGGATAGCTTAAAAGAAATTACCAATAAAATTAATCAGGAATCAAAAGAGACAGGTATTAAAGCTGCGTTAATTAATAATCGCCTAGTATTAACTCAAAATGAAACTGGGGAAACAGATTTTGAAGTCACTGGAACATTGCTAAATGAACTTGGTTTAGATGCTGATTCTGCTAAGTACACAAAAGGTCAAAATGCTAAGTTTACAGTTGATGGCATGGAAGTTATTCGCTCATCAAACGAAATTAATGATGTGATTGAAAATGTGACGATTCATTTATTAGGTGAAACAAAAGAAAATGTTAACTTAAGTTTAAAAACAGATACAGAAAAATTAACATCAGCTGTGAAAGATTTTGTGGACCAATATAATAATGTGATGGATTTTGTATCAGAAAAGTTGTCTATTGGAGACCCAAGTAAAAAAGATAATAAAGCTGGAACATTAAATGGGGATGGCTCATTAATGAGACTTCAATCAAGTTTACGCTTCATGATGACAGGTTCACCTGGTGAGAATGATAAGACTGATATTATCACGCCTATGCAATTAGGAATTGAGAGTAAAGATAAAACCTCAAAAATTAGCTTTGATGAAGCGAAATTTAAAGAAGCACTTAAAAAAGACCCTGAGTCTGTTCAAAACTTCTTTTACCATGAAACAAAAGAAATGAAAGAAGTCACACATCCTGATGGGACAACAACAAGCGAGTTTGAAAAAACCGAAGTTGGTTATACGGTTAAATTAAAAGAATTGATGAATGAATATCTCGATGATACAAAGGGTAAAAAAGGTGTTTTCAAATCAAAAGCAGAAACCTTAGAAAGTAATATGAAAGACATTGACGAACGTATTAAACGCTTCAATGTTAAAATTGATAAGAAAAAAGATTACTATGTTAGAACATTTACTAAACTTGATCAAGTAATGATGAATGCAGAAGCGCAAATGGCTTATTTGCAAAGCCAAATGGATTCTTTTGCTGCCAGATAATGAGGGAGTGACAATCTTTTGTTAGAAACAACAAAATTTTCAGAGGTATTAGTACAGGAAATGTTAAGAAATGTCTTGAGTTGGGATGGTTCCATGGAGCAAGCATTTAAAATTTTAGCAGAAAATGATGACTTAATGAAAAAGTACCAAAGTCTATCAGAAAGAAATTTATCTGAAATGGAAAACTGCCGCTTAGAACAATTGCTAGTTAAAACAAGAAAGATGATTGAATACTTAGCGATTGAAAAACAGGAATTCTTCCAAAAAATAAACCAACTTAACCAAGCTCATCGAATGAAAAATCAGTATGTGTATGATTTTTCTGATTCTTATTTTATCGATAAAGATTTTTAAACAGGAGGTGACACATGAGTTACAATAAAGGGAATACTGCCTATTTAAATAATCAGATTTTGACAGCTTCGCCTAAAAGATTAATAGAAATGCTATTTGAGGCAGGTATTAAACATTTAAAAGTGGGGATTTATCATTTAGAAAAGCAAAGTCATGAACAATCTAATGCTCATTTAATTAAAGTCCAAGAAATCATTTTAGAGTTAAAAATGTCTATCCAACAAATTCCAGGTAGTGATATTTCTCATCAATTAAATGATTTATATGATTTTATGTACAATCAATTAATTCAAGCCAATATCAATAAAGACAAAGAAAAACTAGAAATGGTTCAACATATGTTAGAAGAATTAGTTGATACTTGGCGCTCGTTGTGAGGGTGTAGTAATGAAAAAGAAAAATAAGTTGTTAATGTATTCGTTAACGCTAGTTATTATTTTTGCTGTTTTTTTAGGATTAAAAAAGATTATTGCCTTTGCTTCAGTAAAGCCAGAAATTGAAGAACCTAGTTTTGTTAAATCAAATGATTTATTAATCGGTAGGAATCAGTCTGATATAAAAATTGCCGAAGAAGATTATTATAAATTACCAGTTCCGTTGATAAATCAAATGAGTGAACCTTCATTAAAATATGGATGTGAAGTAACAGCATTAAGTATGCTGCTTCATTATTATCAATTTGAGTATGATAAAAATCAGTTGCAAGAAGCAATTGACAAAGAGCCTTATCAAGATGCTGCTGGCTATTTAGGTGATCCTGATAGTGGCTTTGTTGGTGATGCCACTGGACAAAAAGCTGGTACTGGCGTTAATGTTGGACCAATTGAAAAATTAGCAAAAAAACACGTGGAAAAGACACATGAAGTTGTTAATAGTAGTGGTTTATCCATGGATGAACTGCTATCTTTAGTTAAAGAAGGAACACCGATTTGGGTTGTTGTGACAATTGATTACACTGTACCAACAGAAAAAGATTTTATGGATTGGCAAACTCGAAATGGTGTTAAACAAGTGACATTTAAACATCATGCTGCAGTTATCACGGGATTTGATGCTAAGCAAGTTTTCTTAAATGACGCTTATGGTAAGGAAGTACGAGTTGATAAGCACACGTTTAATCAAATTTATACAAAAATGGGTAGCCAAAGTTTATATATAGAAAAAATGATGAGATAGTCATGGACTAAGATAAGTCTTGACTATTTTTTTATCTTTCCTTTAAAATAGAGATAGTTAAAACAAGAATGGAGGTCATTTAATGTACTGGATTTGGGTGTTAATTGTAGGCGCAGTTATTGGTGCTATTGCAGGTTCTTTAGTGGATAAGAAAAATCCAAAAGGGTGCGTATTTAATATTATTGCTGGACTTGTAGGCTCATCAGTTGGACATAAACTATTTGGAGCTGATTGGGGTGGACACATAGCTGGCATGGCTATTGTACCTTCAATTCTTGGTGCTGTTATTGTGGTAGCTGTTGTTTCTATTTTTACAAGAAGATAAAAGATCATTGATTTGATCTTTTTTTTTATGAGGTTATTTATGGTAAACTATGAATGAAAAGAAGGTGATTTTATTGAGAGCAGAATTATTTAAAAATAACGAAATATCTCAAATTATTTATGCAGAATCACTAAATAGATTACTTTTAAAAGAAAGTTTTGTAGAGCTTAAAGAAGCTCCAAGTGTTCTATTTATTTCAACTCAACCTTTTTATGAACGATACTATGAAAAATTAACTAATATTTTTGAAAAAAAAGGTCAGTATCATTGGTACATTTGTCCGAATAATTCAGGAATTAATTCTATTGAAATGTTCCAAAAAATTATATCGTTTATAGAAGAAATGAAGATACCTAAAGAAACAGTCATATTTGGTGCAGGAAATGAAGGTGTTTATCATTTATGTGGAGTCATTGAGAAAAATTCTCCATTTGTATCACGGTTTATCTACGTTCCAACAACGATGACTGGCTTTATTCATGCTTTAAATGGTCACAGTTATTTATTAAATCACTCTTTAGGCATGACCATGGAACAATTTGCTTTGCCAGAAAGAGTTGTTTACGATACAATGTTGAATGAATTAGAACCAATTGATTCCTGGGCGACAGACTTTTATTCTCTTGTTAAACTTGGCATATTGTATCAAAAAGAGTTACTCGCGGAGTTATATCAAGCCTCAAAATCTGAAAAACATGCGGCGTTTTCCCCCTTTTTGAAATCAATTATTGAAATTTTACAAAGTGAGAAAGAGACATTGGTTCCATACGGCTTAGCAGTGTCGCAAAGTTTTTATCGATTGAGAGAATCTCATTATTTATCTAGAAATCAAAAGATGTATATTGGTTTTTTGCTCCAAACATTATGGGGAATAATGAGTAATGAAATTAACTTTGATTTTAATAAGTTTTATCGATGGTTTGAAGGTATTGTTGGGCTTGATCTATCGTTACCAAATCAGATGATAACGTATGACTTAGCTGAAAGCATTGTTAATGAACTAGTAAGGTATGAAGAGATAGAGCAAGTTGAAGCAATTGGATCAGTACAAATAAAAGAGATACCAACAATTGAAGAGATGTATCAAGTGATTGATGTGTATCGTAATTTTAAATAATAATGATTGAGGTAAGAAAATATGTCAAATAGTAAAAAAATGTTACAAGCATTATCAGATGGTGATTTGATTGAGGCTCAATTAGCTTTTGAAAAAGCTCAAGTTGAAGACTTAGCAGAAGAAAGATTACAATTAGCTGATAACTTATTTCAGCTAGGATTTATTGAAGAATCAGAAACGTTATACGAAAAATTATTTGAAGAGTTTCCTGAAGAAGAAACACTAAAAATTTCATTAGCTGAAATTGCTATTGAAAATGATGATTTAGAAAAAGCCTTTACTCATTTAGAATCAATTGAAGAAACAAGTGAGTTGTATGCTCAAAGTTTAATAACACAAGCAGATATTTATCAGTTGTTAAATATTCCAGAAGTCAGTGAGCAAAAATTAAAGCAAGCTAAAAAATATTTACCTGAGGAACCCTTACTTGATTTGTCATTAGCAGAATTGTATTTTTCAAATGAAGACTACTTAAAAGCGATCGATGTGTATGAAGACCTAAAAACAGTCTTTAAATCCAATGAATCACCTATTTCTTTAGACGAACGAATTGGTGTGGCTCTTTCCAGAATTGGTGACTTTGAACATGCCGTGGCACATTTAGAAAAAGCGATTGAAGAAGAAGAAACAGTTGAAAGATTATTCCAATTAGCTTTAACCTTTTATCAATTAGAAGAAAATGAACGTGCAATTGAGTTGCTTAGACAAGTCAAATTTATGGATGAAACATTTAATCAAGTGTATTATCCATTAGCTCAAATCTTATTTGATGAAGGACTACATGAAGAAGCACTTGATATCATTGAAGAAGGGATTTCTCAAAACCCTTATGAAGTGTCTCTATATCATCTAGCCTCTGACACAGCGTATCATTTAGGGGACAAAGACCAAGCAAAACAATATTTAGAAGAAGTTATTTCTTTAGAAATTGATGCAGACCTTTCCAAAATTAGATTAGCTGAATTACTTCTTAAAGAAGAGGATTATGAAGAAGTCGTGACCTTAATGGAAACCTTAGAGATTAAAGATCAATCCTTCTCAGATTGGATTTTAGCTCAAGCTTATAATGGTTTAGAAGAATTCGAAAAAGCAAGCGACTATTACGAAAAAGCTAAAGAAACATTGCTAAGTGAGCCTGACTTTATTAGAGATTATGGACTGTTCTTAAGAGCAGAAGGAAAACTTGAAGCGGCAACTCAATTACTAAATCAATACATTACAATGATGCCAGGAGATATTGAGATTGCCTCTTTACTTGAAGATGAACGGTGGTAATTAAATGATTGAACTAGCTGAAAAAAAGAAATTTATCAATTGGTTAATCCAATCAGTTTCACTTAAATCAAGAGAAGCCTATTGGATATTGAATTATCTTTTAAATCATGAATTTTTATTAAATAAGGTTGTATTTGTTGAAGATGCTCTTTTTACGCCTCGAGGCCTGGTTATTACTGATCAGACCATTTCTGGAAGTGGAATTGAGATGGTAAAACAAGGCATAAAATTAGAGGATGCCAACCAAATATTTCACGAAATTAGATTGAACCGCAAGGAAACTTTATTTTTTGAGGTTAAATTTGAAGGGATGTATCAATCCAAATACTTTTTGTCAGTTTTAGAAGAAAATGAGTATCAACCAATGGATGAAACGTTGAAAGAAACAATAGATAATGAATTAAATACGTATTTTAAAAATGAAGACGTGAAATATCAACTTGATACCTTATTAAAGGAAATTAATCAAGCGTTAGAAAAAGAAGACAAAGCATTATTTTTATCTTTATCAGAAAAATATCAAGAATTAAAAAAGTGTAAATAAAAAAATAATTTTGCTATTCCATTTTCGAATAGCAAAATTGTTTTTTTTATTTATTTCATTTTTATCGTATGAGGAATTCAAGCAAATAGTTAAGTTTTTTAATTAAAAAAAACGCATAATTAATTTTGAAATACTTTACTAAAGAATGTCTATTTTACTTTTGGTTTCCTTTTAAAAGTTTTCATTTTTTCATAAGAGAAACCTTCTCCTAATACTTCATTAACTGTCAAGATGGAAATAAAAGCTTTTGGGTCTTCTTCTTTGCAGATGTCTTTAATTGTGTTGATTTCTGGGTGAGAAGCAACGCAGTAGATGATATTTCTTTCAATGTTTGAAAAAGCACCTTCTGATTTCAAATAAGTAGAGCCACGTTCTAATTCATCCATAATGCGACTTGAGATTATATCGTTTTTGTCTGATATGATTAAAATACCTCGAGCGCTGTAGCTACCTTCTTGTACAAAATCGACAATAATACTAAAAACAAAGACTGCAATTAAAGTATACATCATTTGTTTTAATGATAAGTAGGAGAGAGATAAAAGAAGAACAATAATATCAAGGATTAACATCGAACGCCCCATTGTTAAGCCAATGTTTTTTTCGATAATCCTTGCGACAATATCTGTCCCACCTGTTGTTCCACCAATTTTATAGATAATACCACTCCCGACACCACCAAATAAACCGGCTAAGAGTGCTGCGATAAGTAAATCATTTTCTACAGAAATAACGATATTGAACTGTTGCCAAATTAAGATATTTAATGATAATGAAAAAGTCCCGACAAGAGTATATACTAATGATTTAAAACCAAATATTTTTAAACCGATTAATATAAGTGGAATGTTAAGTAAAAGCGTGCTATACGCGGGGTTAAATCCTGTCCAGTTGTATATAATTAAGGTAAGCCCTGTTACCCCACCTTCTGCCAATTGATTTGGGATATTAAATGTTACTAGCCCAAAACTATAGATACTGGCACCTAAAAAAATCAAGAAAATGTCTAAAAAAACTTGTTTATTTAATTTCATTTTACCACTCCTTAATTTCAATATAAAAAACTCCTCAAAGCTATCTTATCATTATCCAAATGGGTCAACAAGCAAAGCTAGTTGAAAATTTATGTTATCTTTTATAAGATATAACTGACAAAGAAAAAAAGGATTGTTTTAAATGAACGAAGAGATAAAAAGATTAGATGAGATGCAACAGGTATTGGATGATTATATCAATCAATTTAAGCAAGGTTATTTTTCTCCATTATCTCAAGTGGCAAAGTTAGCTGAAGAAGTTGGAGAGCTTGCAAGAGAGGTCAATCATTCTTACGGAGAAATACAAAAGAAAGCATCTGAACCAACAAATAGTGTGGCAGACGAATTAGGAGATGTTTTAATAACGACTATTATAATGGCTAATGCTCTAGATATTGATTTAACGGAAGTTTTTAAAAAGAATATGGCTAAATTCAATCAAAGAGACAACTATCGTTTTGAAAGAAAAGATGATGAAAATAATGAAAGAATGGAAAATAACAAATGATTATTGAAAATTTACCACAAGAATTTAAAAAAGCCTTACCTGTCATTAATGAAATAGAAGAAGCTGGATTTGAAGCTTATTTTGTTGGCGGAAGTGTCAGAGATATCATGTTGAATCATCAAATTCATGATGTAGATATCGCGACAAGTGCTTTTCCAGAAGAGATTAAGCATATTTTTAAAAAGACGATTGATATTGGTATTGAGCATGGAACCGTCTTGGTCTTATTTGAAGACGAGCAATATGAAATAACAACTTTTAGAACAGAATCAACGTATCAGGATTATCGTAGACCAGATGAAGTTACTTTTGTGAGATCCTTAGAAGAAGATTTAAAACGTCGTGATTTTACTATGAATGCACTTGCCATGAACAAAAATGGAGAAATTGTTGACTTGTTTAATGGAATAGACGCAATTAACAAGAAAGAAATTGTTGCTGTAGGTGATGCTTCGGAAAGATTTAATGAAGATGCACTCCGTATGATGAGAGGTCTTCGTTTTTCAAGTCAGTTAAATTTCACCCTTGAAAAAGAAACTAAAAAAGCAATAAAAGAACACCGAGCATTGTTGGGAAAAATATCGATTGAGCGAATTTACATTGAATGGATAAAATTACTTTTAGGTGAGTATAGAAACAAAGGAATAGCCGCATTTATTGAAACACAGTGCTTTAACTATTGCCCAGGATTAGAAAATAAAAAAGCCGAGTTAGAACGATTTTTAGAATTAGATGAGAGTAAAACAATTAAAGATGAAGAAACAGCATGGCTATTACTATGTTATCTTTTAATGATAGAAGACATACCGGCATTACTTAAACAATGGAAATCATCCAATAAAATGATTCAGTCTGTCAAAGTAGGTGTTCATCAATTAAGAAAAAGAAAAACGAGTGACTGGTCTGTTGATGATTTATATCAAACAGGATCTGAGGTCATATCATTTGTTGAGGACGCAAGAAATATCTTAGGCAAAAGCCATAATAAAGCAATTGTGCTGTCAAGATATGAAGAGCTTCCTATTAAATCAATAAAGGACATGCATGTTAATGGAAAAGACATTATCCCATTTTTAGAGGAAAAACCTGGACCGTGGTTAGGAGACGTGTTATCTGAATTAGAAGAAAAGGTTTTACACGGAATAATTGTTAATAATAAAGAAGAGTTGCTTAAAGAAGCTAAAGCTATCAGAAAGAGAGTGAAAGAAAATGACTAAATTTTTTGATGTAACGACAGATAATACGGCTCAAGAGATGGGTTCTGGAACACTTGAAGTATTAGCAACGCCAAGTGCAATTGCGATGGCTGAAAACACGTGTATGGAAGCTTGTTATGACTTTTTAAAAGACGGAGAGACAACAGTTGGAACGTTTATTGAATTTCATCATATTAAAGCATCTCTTGTAGGGTCGAAAATTAAAGTAGTGTCAGAAATCAAAGAACAAGACGGGAAAAAAATAGCATTTCAGTTCGAAATGTTTGATGGGGATAAAAAAATCGGTTATGGTAATCATAATCGAGCAGTGGTTAATGTAGCATCTTTTTTATCTCACATAAAGTAATAATTTTAATTTGTGAAAATTTTAATTAACTTATTTATTTTTCAATAAAAAAATGATATACTGTGTGAGTAGTAATCAATTAAGCTTGATAGGAAAGAGGAGATCATAGATGTCAAAAGAAATGAGCAGCTTCAAATTCTATTTTAGAAACGGTGAAACTTGGTCTATTAATCGTGAATATATCGGTGATTTATGGATTAGTAAAGTAACAACAAGTTACGGTAGAATCAATGGAAGTGATTTCCAAAAGATTCGTCCATGTGAAGGATTAAAAATCGAAATTAATCAAGAAGCAGATCACGTTCAAACAGATGATATTAACACAGGCGGTTTAGAATCAGGTATGTTCTCTCGTGCAGTTAAATATCAAGATATTGAAAAAATGTCAACAAACTTTGATGATAACACAAGTGACCTTATTTATTTCCCATACAAAGACAAAGCAACACCAGGTCAAGAAGGTTTAGACAATGTTTATCAAACAACTAAAGTATCATCAGATAATAAATTATACATCGTGATTGACGCAGAAAAAACAGTAACAGAAGTATACGCAGATAAATTTTAAGCAAAAAAGAGAAAACCAAAAAAATGGTTTTCTCTT
>NZ_JAVWHO010000018.1:0-7299 GCF_036639995.1 Vagococcus sp.
TAAAGCTATATCAAGGCCTAGAGCCTTATTTTTTTTGATTAAAATTAAAAAGTAGCAATTTTTAAAGTTATTAAATATAGAATTATGACAATAGTTAAATTGTTTGAAGGGGAATAGGTATGGATGATCAGAGAGTGATAAACTTAGAGACTGTGTTTGGATATGAAAAGAAATTCATTACAAATGGTTATTACAGAATACGTCAATTAGATGAAAAGCAGAAAGAAGTCGCTTTTTTAATTTCTAGTGGGTGTGGATCAACAAGTGTTCATCCTCAAATAACAATAAAAAAAATAAAGAATGAATGGGTACCTATTAAATTGATTGATATGGGAACATCACCTACTCAAATGATTTACCGTGATGAAAATAACCAAAAATATTTAGATGAAAAATTTGAATGTCTTATTACAAAATTTGAACAGGCAATTAAACAAAGCTAAAAAGTTAGCCATCAGTCTTAAACTGATAGCTAACTTTTTTATTTTCTAGTTTCTTCTAATTTGGCTAATACTAGTTTTATGACTTCTTTTGCCGCATCTTCATCTTCAACAAAATTAAATTGATCACCATCAATTTGAATTTTAGGACTCTCATGATAGTTATCAAACCATTCTTCATAACGACGGTTTAATTCTTTATAGTAATCATAAAGACCTGGGTCAAAAGTTAACTGCTCAAAAGGACGGTTTCTTTTTTCAATTCTCTTAAGCATAGTTTCAAAAGAAACTTTAATATGAACAAGTAAGTCTGGATGTTTCTTTTGTGCTGCAAAGGGGAGTTCTTCCATCATGTTTTGTAATAACTCATCATAGACTTCTACTTCTTGTGCTGAGGCACGACCTAAATCTGCATTCAAATGAAAAAGTAGCGAATCTTCATAAATTGAACGATCTAATACATTATTATCATGAACTAACGCTCGTTTTATACTGTTAAAACGCTTGTTTAAAAAGTATATCTGTAACAGAAAAGAATATTTTTCTGGGTCCTCATAAAATAGGGGCAAAATCTCATTATTATCCACGCTTTCGTAAAATACCTCACTACCTAATTCATTGGCAATCATTTTTGAAAGACTTGTTTTACCTGCTCCAATAGTACCTGCTAATACAATCACACTCATTTCCTCCTTAACTCCTTAACTATATATAGTGTAAATAAGTACAATGAATATAATAATATACAATATATAGTAATACAAGTGTTAAATTTAAGGTTGTTAGTTATTTGTCTTTTTTGTATACTAAAAGAGAATAGAAGGAGGGATTGAATGAAGACAAAATATGATTGGATTAAAGAGTTAAATTTAGCGCCGCATCCTGAGGGTGGCTATTATTTGAGAACAGAAGAATCTCAGAGAATGATAACTACAAACGGACAAGAGCGAAAATTATATACAAGTATTTATTTTCTATTAACTGAGAAAAGTCCTTCACATTTTCATCAGTTAACAGCAGATGAGATTTGGTATTACCATGAGGGAAATCCGTTAACCGTTCATTGTATTTTTGAAGACGGACGTTATGATGCAATAAAAATCGGAAAAGATTTATCAAAGGGTGAGAGACTTCATTACACTGTTCCAGCAGGAACTATTTTTGGGTCAACTGTTGAAGATGATTACTCTTTAGTGAGTTGTGTAGTTGTACCAGGATTTAATTTTACAGATTTTAAATTGTTTACACAGCAAGAACTTTTAGAGAAATATCCAGAACACCATGACATTATTAAGCAATTAGCTTTTGAAAGTATATAAAAAAGTCACTAAAGTTAGATAAAATATCTAATTTTAGTGACTTTTTGCTTAGTTATTTTGTTTAACTTCCTCAAAAGATTTAAGTCCTGTATAGATTTCATCTTTAAGAACATTTTTCTTCTGCGTTTTAATGCGGTAAATATGATAGATAAAGACTGCTACGTTAATTGCTAAAGCCAAGAAGCTTAGGACAAATAAAGAAGTGCTGCTATGTGAGCTTTGAACTGCAAATTTAGATTCACCAACAAATGCTGGGAATGTCATTGTAAACATCATCCAAAAAGCTAATGTTTGTGCGCGATGTTGTAACCATGCTCCTTTTTTAATAAAGAAGGCAGGGATAGTACATGACATTAATAAACCAAGACCAGCGTAGAATGAATGATCAGATACACAGTTATAAACATAAGCGAAGTTCCAAACGTCATAAGCAATGATCCAGAACCACATTTGGTCAGCCCAAACCATGTCTTTTTGTTTGTCTTTACTAATTTGGATTCCAAACCAACCAGAAATAGTTAAGATATTTAAAATACCAGCGACACCGTTCATAATGTTCCAAACGCCACCGTTCATGTAAACACCGTCCACCATACCGTGTAATGAATAAACTTGAAAATCACGTATAACAGCTTCCATGATGTTAAGAGCTAAAATGAAAGCAGGAAATGCCATCATCCATTTTTTATCTTGGGCTCCTTTGATAAATCTTAGTGCTAAGAATCCTAAACAACCAGCAAGTGCTGAGTAAACTTTCACCCAGTGGAACCAAGTTCCTGTACTACTACCGGCACCAGCTGTTGTCGGCCAAACGAAAATAGTTAATATAATTGGTAGTGCTGTAAATAAAATAAGTGCTACCCATTTGTTTGCTCGTGCAAGTTCGTTCATAAACATTAAACCACCTACAACGACAAACCACATGGCAACAGAGTACCATGGCATGCTTTCAAAGAAAAACATTAAAAAAACCCCCTATAAAATTTGTATAAATGCTACATGTTCATCATACGAATTTTGAGGGGAAATCATATAAACAAAAATGAAAAGATGTCCAAAAATTGGACAAAAATAGTGATTTGTCCAAAGATTTAATGATTTTGAATAATGAGTTCGATAGTTCCTTTTGTTACACGCTCAACTCTAGCAATCAGTTGATCCTTAGGTTCTTCTAAACGAGTTGTTAACCAGTGAATCACCTGAGAAACAATAGCGCGACCATAAAAATCGGCAATTTGGATTTTTAAGTCTTTTTTCAAAATGGTTTCATCATAAGTTTGGTCCATAATAGAAACAAGCATTCCGTAAGTAATATCGTATAAAAATATTTCTAAACGATCTCGGTTGATGGAATGAAAGGTGTTTAAACAAAATTTCCGATTTTCTTCAGTATAATTTAAAACACTTAATAGACCATCTTTCCAGGTTTCTAAATCTTCATATGTTTCCAGTCCGTTAACAATCTCGTTATCATAAGTCCATTCTAAAAGTTCATTAATATCAGAAAAATGATAATAAAAAGTGTTTCTTGAAACACCTGCTGTATTGGTTACATCATTGATAGTTATTTTTTCAAAAGGAATGTGAGTCATTAGTTCTTTTAACGCTTGGGATAATGCTTTTTTGGTTAAGTTCATAAAATTCTCCTTGCTCATCTCTCTCTCTATTATAATAAGTATTCTACAAGATACAAAGAAAATATTGGAAAAATTGTTTTTCAAATTTAAAACTGCTAAACTACGAATAATAAAGAAGATACGAGGTGAAAAAATGGCAACAATTAAAGATATTGCTAAATATACAGGTGTGAGTCCAACAACTGTGTCTAACGTGATTCATGGAAGAGATAGTAAAGTCTCACCTGAAACAAAAGAAAAAGTGAAAAAGGCTTTAGTTGAACTGGATTATACGGCAGATATGGGAGCTAGATTATTAGCAAAAAATGGCTCAAAAATAATTGGGTTTATTATTCAAGATAATGAGGCAGTCGTAGAGGAGTTTTTTGATAATCCTTATCACGGTGAATTAATACAAGCAGTTGAGTCTAACATAAAAAAAGCAGGTTATTTTATGATGTTTCACCGCGTATCTAGTTTTGAAGAAGGCGCAAAATTAGCTGAAATGTGGCATTTGGAAGGGTTGATTGTTTCAGGTACATCAGTTAATGATGTCGCTAAATGGCAAAAAAAAGTAACTGTCCCAGTGGTTTTTATTGATTCTTATGCAACTAATTTAGAGGAACCCTTTTTAAATGTTGGTATTGCAGATAAACAAGGAGCTTATGAAATGACCACGTATTTATTAAATCTAGGTCATAAAAAAATAGGTTTTATTGCAAAAGGAGAAACGGAATCTGCTTGGCAAGGGGTGGATTATGAACGTTCCAAAGGGGTTATTAGAGCGATGAAGCAGGTTGATTTATCACCTACGCTAATTCCTATTCCAGTAACTTATAATGATAACCGACAATTTGTAACGGATAATTTAATGGAAACGATTAAAACCTGTACAGTTATTTTTTGTGCTTCGGATTTGCTTGCTGTTCAGCTTGTTTCAGCATTATATAAAAAGAACATAAGTGTTCCAAGAGATATATCCATTGTTAGCTTTGATGGCACACCTTACGCCAAATATGCTACACCACAAATAACGTGTATGAAGCAAGATGTTTCTAAAAAAGCTGAGGCTATTATGACATTGGTGTTAAAGGGCATTGAAACAAAAAATACCATGTCAGAATCAATCTATTTGAAAACAACACTTGTTGAAGGGGCGTCGGTAAAAAAATTGACTTAAAAAAATAAAAATGTTATATTTTATGCGAGTGTTGCGAAACACCTGTTAAGTCAGTTTTTTTATTTTAAGTATAGGTGTTTCGATACACCTATTTAAATATTTTAAGAGAATACGATAAATCGGAGGGATTTACCAATGACAACAAAACAAAATAAATGGTGGCAATCAGCTGTCTTATATCAAATATATCCAAGAAGTTTTCAAGATACAACAGGGAATGGAATCGGTGATTTGAGAGGTATTATCAATCGTCTTGATTATTTGGAAAAACTTGGAATTAACGCGATTTGGTTAAGTCCAGTATACAAATCTCCTAATGACGATAATGGATATGATATCAGTGATTATGAAGATATTATGGATGAGTTTGGCACAATGGCTGATATGGATGAACTTATTGCAGAGGCTAAAAATAGAGACATTCGAATTATTATGGATTTAGTAGTAAATCATACATCAGATGAACATGCTTGGTTTATTGAAGCAAAAAAAGGAAAAGATAATCCTTATCGTGATTTTTATGTGTGGCGTGATCCTGTAAATGATGATGTCCCAAATGATTTAGAATCTACTTTTAGTGGTAGTGCTTGGCAATTTGATGAAGCAAGCGGCCAGTATTATTTACATTTATTTAGTAAGAAACAACCAGATTTAAATTGGGAAAATGAAATAGTTCGACAAAAAGTTAATGATATGATGAATTTTTGGCTTGAAAAAGGTGTCGGAGGATTTCGAATGGATGTGATTGATTTAATTGGTAAAATTCCAGATGAAAAAATCACAGGAAATGGTCCTAAGCTTCATGATTATTTAAAAGAGATGAATCAATCAACTTTTGGTAATTATGATGTGATGACAGTTGGAGAAACCTGGGGAGCAACTCCTGAAATTGCTAAAATGTACTCAGATCCAGCACGAGATGAATTATCAATGGTTTTTCAATTTGAGCATGTCGGTTTAGATGAGCAAAAAGGTGAAGGAAAACAAAAATGGGATTTAAAACCTTTAGAAATGAAAGAGTTAAAAGACGTTCTTTCTAAATGGCAAACCTCACTAGGTCATCAAGGATGGAATAGTTTATTTTGGAATAACCATGACTTACCGCGTGTTGTTTCTCGTTGGGGAAATGATCAAGAATACCGAGTGGAAAGTGCTAAAGCTTTTGCTATCTTACTTCATATGATGAAGGGAACACCGTATATTTATCAAGGTGAAGAAATTGGGATGACTAATTACCCAATCACAAGTATTGATGAAGTTGAAGATATTGAAAGTGTTAATATGTATCATGACCGATTGGCTCATGGGTTTTCAAAAGAAGAAATAATAACATCAATTAATGCTAAAGGTCGCGATAATGCGAGAACGCCTATGCAGTGGAATAATAATTCAAACGGTGGCTTTACAACAGGAACTCCTTGGTTACATGTGAATCCTAATTATCAAAATATTAATGTGGAAAAAGCTTTAATGGATAAACAATCAATTTTTTACACCTATCAAACGCTGATTCGATTAAGAAAAGAAAACCCAATTGTTGTCTGGGGTGAATATGAGTTGTTAGAGACAACTGACAAAGTGTTTGCGTATTATCGTGAGTTTGAAGGTGAAAAATGGTTAATAGTTGCGAACCTTTCTAATGAATCTCAATCATTTTCATCTGAAGCAATCATAAAAGAGGTACTAGTTGAAAACATGCCAACACCAAGTAGTTTATCATCTTGTCAATTACAACCTTGGCAAGCTTTTGCAGTAAGCATATAAGATGAAAGCAGGACTAACTAAAATGTTGGTTCTGTTTTTTTATCTTTTATTAATTTATTAAGAAATGAGTTAAACCATAGTTAATACAAAAGAATATGTTAAGATAAGTTTTGAAAATAGTTGAAAGAAGATGTAGACAAATGTAATGGAGGTTTTTTTGTGAGAGAAGTTGTAATCGTTTCTGCTAGAAGAAGTCCAATAGGAAGTTTTGGTGGAAGTTTAAAAGATATCTCAGCAGTAGAGTTGGGAACACAAGTTGTAACTAAAGCTATGAGTGATATACAGTTAGATCCTTCATTAGTTGATGAAGTTATTATGGGAAATGTCTTGTCAGCAGGATTGGGGCAAAATATTTCAAGACAGATTGCTATAAAATCTGGTATTCCTAAAGAAACATCCGCTTTTACTGTGAATAAAGTTTGTGGTTCTGGATTAAAGGCAGTTGTTTTAGGTGCTCAATCGATTGCGTTAGGTGATCATGAAGTGGTTGTTGTTGGTGGAACCGAAAGTATGAGTCAATCACCTTATGTCGTACCTAATTACCGATTTGGAACAAAAATGGGAAATGCCACGCTAGTTGATACGATGATGAGTGATGGATTAACAGACGCTTTTGATGAGTTGCCAATGGGAATAACAGCTGAAAATATTGTTGAAAAATATAGCTTGACTCGACAAGAGCAAGATGAATTTGCTTTAATGAGTCAAAAAAAAGCTGAAACAGCAATTAAAACTGGTAGATTTGAAGCAGAAATTGTCCCAATCAGCGTCCAAAATCGAAAAAAAGAGCCAACTATCGTTTCACTTGATGAGTATCCAAGATTTGGTATGAGTTTAGAAAAATTAGCTAAATTGAGACCTTCTTTTAAAAAAGAAGGCAGTGTGACAGCAGGGAATTCTTCTGGAATTAATGACGGGGCAGCTTGTTTAATTTTGATGACTAAAGAAAAAGCAACTGAATTGAACTTAGATATTTTAGG
>NZ_JAVWHO010000018.1:7399-37645 GCF_036639995.1 Vagococcus sp.
TGACTGAATTTTGAACTACTATTTTTAAAGTGTGTTATAATTTAAGTATCAATTAGTTTTAGAAAGAAGAGGTGTTTGAAATGGAAGAAACTGTTTTTTTTAATTTAGGAAACGCGATTGCATCAAACTTTGATACAAAAGAACTTGAAAGAACAGCTCAGATTGAGTACATGAAGCGAAATAAGAAAAGTAGATTAGTGATTGTTAATGATCCTGATAATCCAGCTCAAGAACACGTTTTGTTTGATTTATCAGATCAAGAAAAACCTTCATCTACTAATTATGCTTTTAAAGTAAAAAAAATTATTGAATAATAAATAAAGAAGTGACACGTCTCAAAGGGGACGTGTCACTTTTTTTGTTTAAGCAAGTTTTGCAGTTAAAATGGTGGCTGCGTCATGTTTTGCGAATTTCTTTTTAGTCAATGAATCATGAGTAACAATAGCATGTAAATTATCGTCTGGGTTAAGAGAGATTAGAATGTATTTTAGTGTATCTGTTAGTAATTTTCTAGCCATACTATCCAAAGATTTGGGAGATGCTGTTGCTGTTTCACCTGTTAATTGGGCCAACAGTGTTGGTGTAATAACGAGAGCGTTAATGGTTGGCATGAGTTTGGATTGAATTTCTTTAAACAAATTGGAATTGTCTTTTACAAAAGAGACATCAAGAACAATCTGCTTAAATTTTTTCTGTTGTATAAAAGAAAGAATCACTTCTAAGTCATTTAAATCATTGAAGTGCCCGATTTTTACAGCGTCCATCTCACCACCTGCTAAAACAGATTCCAATTGGTTCTTTAACAAAGAGGAAGGATAGGTTTCAATTATTTCTTTTGTGTGATTTGAGTTAATTAATAATTTGGTGATGGCGGTAAAACCAAAGACATTTTGTTCTTGAAAAGTGACTAAATCTTTCTGAATACCTGAAATACCGTTTGTGTCAGAGTAATTAATTGATAAAACTTTTTTTACCATGTGTGCCTCCTAAAAAAACAACTTTAATTATATTTATAAAAACAAACATTATCATAGTTTGACTTTAGTAGTTAAAAGGGTTACAGTCAAGTAGAAATGAATACTGTCTCTGTTAGGTGAGGCTCCTATATAGAAAAACGCTACTGCCCTGCAGGTATCCAGAGATATCTGTTGTGGGTCAACAGGAACTGTCGATGAAGGCTTTTCTTAATGTAGCTGATATAAATATCTACGCTATATAGTGCTAAAACTCAACGAAGAGAAACAGGATACAATCTTTTACTTTGTCTTTTTGCGTTCTGGCACTCTCCTAGTTGAGGGTGCCTTTTTCTATTTTTATAAGAAATGTAGATAGTAAATCAAGCAGGAGGAGTGGTATCGATGAAAAAGAGTATGGCTAATGGAAACAAAAATTCAGAGCTTAAGAAGTTATCTAAACTATCTGATCGTGAATTAATGATGGAGTTTAGAACATCTCCCAATGGGTTAACAACAGACGATGCCAGTAATCGCTTAGAAGAGTTTGGAGAAAACAAAGTGGATATGCAAAAGCCAGATGCTTGGTATATTGTTTTTGTTAAAGCGTTTATGGATCCCTTTATTTATGTGTTAACTGGGTTACTAGTTGTTTCAGCATTAACCAAAGATTATGAAGCCGTTGTAGTAATGGCATTAATGATTGTAGTGAGTGCGGTTATTCGTTTCACTCAAGATTTTAAGGCCCAAAAAGAATCTTTGGCACTTCAAAATCTAGTGAAACATACGTGTGCAGTAAAAAGAGAAGGAGAAATTAACGAACGACCAATGGAAGATGTTGTTCCTGGTGATATTGTGTACTTATCAGCAGGTGATATGATTCCTGCTGACAGTGTCTTGATCTGGACAAAAGATTTATTTGTTAATCAATCATCTTTAACTGGTGAGTCAATGCCTGTTGAAAAATATGAAACAGCCAAAAATCAACAAGAAATATTAGAGGATGTCTCAGCTATTGATTTATCAAATCTTATTTTTATGGGAACTGACGTGTTAAGTGGTCAAGGTGAAGCAATTATTTTAAAAACAGGGCAACAAACCTTTTTTGGTGATATTGCAAAACATGCAAGTACCAAACGTGAGATGACTAATTTTGACCGTGATTTAAATCATATTAGTAAGTTGCTACTGAGAATGGTTTCTATTTTATTTCCTATAGTATTTTTACTTAATGGTGTAATGAAAGGTGACTGGACGCAAGCCTTCTTCTTTGCAATTGCAGTTGCTGTTGGGTTAACGCCTGAGATGTTACCAATGATTGTAACAAGCAATCTAGCAAAAGGATCTCAAACCTTGGCTAAAAAGAAAGTGATTGTGAAAGAGCTAAATGCGATTCAAAATCTTGGGGCAATGAATGTTTTGTGTACAGATAAAACAGGAACTATTACAGAAGATCGTGTTGTTTTAGTAGAGCACGTTAGTCCTTTAGGAGATGATGATCCAAAGGTTTTAGATATGGCATTTTTAAATTCAAATTATCAAACAGGTTGGAAAAATTTAATGGATCACGCGATTATCAATTTTTATGAAACACACCCTGAAAAACAAACCCATGGACCAATTGAAAAAATAGATGAGATTCCCTTTGATTTTTCAAGAAGACGTTTAACGGTTGTTTTAAATATTGATGGTCACCAGTTAATGATTACAAAAGGTGCTGTAGAAGAAATGGCACTGGTTTGTTCTCATGTGGAAATTGATGGTGAGATACTTCCTTTAACAGATGAATTATTAAACAAAATGAATGATGTTAACCGTAAAATGAATGAACAAGGAATGCGAGTTATTACAGTTGCTTATAAGCGTGATGTTCATAGTGATGCAACTTACGCTGTTTCAGATGAAGCAGATATGATTTTAGCTGGTTTTGTTGGCTTTTTAGACCCAGCAAAACAATCAGCTATTACAGCGATTTCTTCTCTTCATCAACATGGTGTGACAGTTAAAGTATTAACAGGTGATAATGAAATAGTTTCAAGAAAAGTATGTGGTGATGTTGGTATTGAAGTTGATAAAGCCTATATTGGTTCTGATTTAGATAAGATGACAGAGGAAGAATTTGAAAGTGCGGTAAATGAAACCCATCTGTTTGCTAAATTAAATCCAATGCAAAAAGCACGAATAATTAAAACTCTTCAAACTCAAGGAAATACAGTTGGTTTTATGGGAGATGGTATCAATGATGCACCTGCTTTGAGAACAGCGGATGTAGGGATTTCAGTTGATACAGCAGCAGATATCACAAAAGAAGCGAGTTCGATTATTCTTTTAGAAAAAAGTTTAACTGTCTTAGAAGACGGTGTAATTGAAGGGCGTAAAGTTTTCATGAATATGATGAAGTATATCATGATTACTATTAGCTCTAATTTTGGAAATGTGTTTTCGGTTTTAGTAGCCAGTGCATTCTTACCATTCTTACCAATGCTCTCTCTACAATTACTGATTCAAAACCTAATTTATGATATTTCACAACTTGCGATGCCGTGGGACAATGTGGATGAAAGCCAAATTATTCATCCAGTTAAATTCGACACTAAAAATCTTTTCAAATTTACTATCTCTATTGGACCAATCAGTAGTATCTTTGATATTTTGACCTTTGGTGTTATGTGGTTTGTCATCGGAGCTAACACCGTGGCTGATCAAAGCGTGTTCCAAGCTGGTTGGTTTTTAGTTGGGTTGATTAGCCAAACTTTAGTTGTATATATGGTAAGAACTGAAAAAATACCATTTATTCAAAGTAAAGCAAGTGCTCCAATGATTTTAATGAGTGTACTTGCTATTTTGACTGGTATTGTGATTATTTTAGTAGACCCACTAAGAGAGGCGTTTGATTTTGGTGCATTACCAACTAATTATTGGGGTTGGTTAGTAGGAATAATCTTAGTCTATATGCTTTTAGTTCAATTTGTTAAAGTGAAATACATTAAAAAACATAAAGAATGGATTTAATTCTAAAGTTATTTTATTCACTAAGTAAAAATTATTACGTAGCGAAAACCTAATTTTGAATAGGAGCATGTTTTTTACAATGAGTAAAAAATGTGCTTTTTTATTTTTAGTAGATTTAATGAAACAGATAGTGAACATAAAAAAACACTAAAAATCAGCTTCTAAGTCATTATTTCAGTGCTTTCAGAAAATTGATGTATAACAGGTATGTAAAACTTATGGGACAGATTGATACAGGAAAGAATATAAAAAAACTTTTTTTAATTTGAATTGATGACAAGAAGTGAAACTTATCACTAACATTCGAAACGTTGATATTAAACGAATTTAATTCAAAAAAGTCAGAGTTTATTACTTGCATAAAAAAAAACATCATGGTAACTTATAGATGTCGAAGCGAAAGAAAATGATACAGTTTTTCTTTCTGTTTGAGAAAAAATGAAATTGTAATAAGAGAGGATTGTGTAACAATATGGCTAAGAAAAAAGTAAACCCACTTGATTTTGAAGCATTGTTGAATGATATCAATACAGATTTTCCAACTGTTCAAGTGTTAGATGAGAAAGGGAAGGTTGTTAATGAAGAGTTAATGCCTGAACTATCTGATGATGAATTAGTAGAATTAATGACAAGAATGGTTTGGTCTAGAGTTTTAGATCAACGCTCAACTGCTTTAAACCGTCAAGGACGTTTAGGATTCTTCGCTCCAACTGCTGGACAAGAAGCAAGTCAATTGGCAAGTCAATTCGCTATGACAAAAGAAGACGTACTATTACCAGGTTACCGTGATGTGCCTCAATTAATTCAACATGGTCTTCCATTAAAAGAAGCGTTTCTTTGGTCAAGAGGACATGCTGCAGGAAATAAATATGCTGCAGATTTAAATGCTTTACCACCACAAATTATTATTGGTGCTCAATATGTTCAAGCAGCAGGTGTTGCTTTAGGACTTAAAAAACGTAATAAACCAAACGTTGCCTTTACATATACAGGTGATGGTGGTTCTTCACAAGGAGATTTCTATGAAGGAATTAACTTTGCAGGAGCTTATAAAGCAAACGCTGTGTTCTTCATTCAAAATAACGGCTACGCAATTTCGACACCACGTGAATTGCAAACAGCAGCTAAAACATTAGCTCAAAAAGGAATTGCAGCAGGTATTCCAAGTATCCAAGTAGATGGAATGGATGCATTAGCAGTTTATCAAGTAACAAAAGCAGCTCGTGATTGGGCAATTGCTGGAAATGGTCCTGTTTTAATTGAAACATTAACATTCCGTTATGGTCCTCATACATTATCAGGGGATGACCCAACAAGATACCGTACTAAAGAAACAGAAGATGAATGGCATGAAAAAGATCCATTAACTCGTTTCCGTACTTTCTTAACTGAAAAAGGGTTATGGTCTGAAGAAAAAGAAGAAGCTGTTATCGAACAAACAAAAGAAGAAATCAAAGTAGCAATTAAAGAAGCTGATGCAGAACCAAAACAAAAAGTATCTGATTTCTTAAAAAATATGTTTGAAGCAACACCAAAAGTTGTCCAAGAACAAATTGACATTTACGAAGCAAAGGAGTCGAAATAAATCATGGCACAAAAAACAATGATTCAAGCAATTACAGATGCTCTAGCTTTAGAACTTGAAACAAATCCAGATGTATTAGTATTTGGTGAAGATGTTGGTAATAACGGTGGTGTATTCCGCGCAACTGAAGGATTACAAGCTAAATTTGGTGAAGACCGTGTATTTGACACACCTTTAGCAGAATCTGGTATTGGTGGATTGGCTTTTGGTTTAGCATTAGAAGGCTTCCGTCCAGTTCCTGAAATCCAATTCTTTGGATTCGTATTTGAAGTAATGGATGAAGTTATCGGACAAATGGCACGTACTCGTTACCGTATGAGCGGAACAAGAAATATGCCAATTACAATCCGTGCCCCATTTGGCGGCGGCGTTCATACGCCTGAACTTCACTCAGATAACTTAGAAGGTTTAATGGCTCAATCACCAGGAATCCGCGTAGTAATTCCAAGTAATCCTTATGACGCTAAAGGACTTTTAATTTCAGCAATTCGTGATAATGACCCTGTTGTCTTTTTAGAACACATGAAATTATACCGTTCATTCCGTGAGGAAGTGCCAGATGAAGCTTATACTGTACCTTTAGATAAAGCTGCTGTAACAAAAGAAGGAACAGATGTTTCTGTTATCACTTATGGTGCAATGGTTCGTGAAGCAATTAAAGCTGCAGAAAAATTAGAACAAGAAGGTATCTCTGTTGAAGTAATCGATTTACGTACAGTAGCTCCTTTAGATGTTGATACAATTATTGCTTCTGTTGAAAAAACAGGTCGCGTAGTAGTAGTTCAAGAAGCTCAAAAACAAGCAGGTGTTGCTGCACAAGTAGTTTCTGAAATCTCAGAAAGAGCTGTTCTTTCATTAGAAGCACCTATTGGCCGCGTTTCTGCTCCTGATACAATCTTCCCATTTGGTCAAGCTGAAAATATTTGGTTACCAAATGCGTCTGATATCGAAGCAAAAGTTAAAGAAATTCATGAATTTTAATTAAACGCTGAAGACATTAAGATAGAAGGAGAGAATTAAACATGGCTTTTAAATTTAAATTACCAGATATTGGTGAAGGTATTGCAGAAGGCGAAATCGTTAAATGGTTCGTCAAAGAAGGCGATACTATTAATGAAGATGATACTTTATTAGAAGTTCAAAATGATAAATCAGTAGAAGAAATTCCTTCTCCAGTTACAGGGAAAGTTCTTAAAGTTGTTGTAGCTGAAGGAACAGTGGCAAACGTTGGAGATGTATTAGTCGAAATCGATGCTCCTGGACATGAAGATGTTGAAGAAACACCAGCAGCACCAGTTGCTGCACCTGCTCAAGAAACTGCTGCATCGGCAACAGGTGGTGTGTTCCAATTTAAATTACCAGATATTGGTGAAGGTATTGCAGAAGGCGAAATCGTTAAATGGTTCGTTAAAGCAGGGGACACTATTAATGAAGACGACACAATGTTAGAAGTACAAAATGACAAATCAGTAGAAGAAATTCCTTCTCCTGTTACAGGTAAAGTAGTCAATATTGTTGTGGCTGAAGGAACAGTGGCAAATGTTGGAGATGTGTTAGTTGAAATTGATGCACCTGGGCATAACAGTGCACCAGCTGTTTCAGTAACACCAACAGGCTCTACACCAGCAGTGCCAGTTGTTAAAGAAGCATCAGCACCAACAGGTCAACCAAGTAAACGTGTACTAGCAATGCCGTCAGTTCGTCAATATGCACGTGAAAAAGGTGTGGATATTACTTTAGTTACACCATCAGGTAAAGGTGGACGTATTGTAAAATCTGATATTGATAATTTTGGTGGTACTCCAGTAGCAGTATCAACTGAAACTGCATCAGCTCCAGTAGAAAAAGCTGCAGTTACAGAAACAAAAGTTGAAGCTAAACCATTTGTAGGTGCTCCAGAAGCTGAAGTTCGCGAAAAAATGTCACCAACACGTAAAGCAATTGCTAAGGCAATGGTTAACAGCAAACATACTGCTCCTCACGTAACATTACATGGTGAAGTAGAAGTTTCTAAATTATGGGATCACCGTAAGAAATTTAAAGATGTTGCTGCTTCAAGAAATACAAAATTAACATTCTTACCATATGTTGTTAAAGCATTAACAGCAACAATGAAAGAATTCCCAATTATGAATGCGTCAATTGATGATACAACAGATGAAGTTGTTTACAAAAACTACTTTAACATTGGTATTGCAACTGATACAGATCATGGTTTATATGTACCAAACGTTAAAGCTGCTAACACTAAGAGCATGTTTGATATTGCAGATGAAATCAACGAAAAAGCTGCACTTGCAATTGAAGGTAAATTACAAGCTGCTGATATGCGTGGAGGTACTGTCACAATTAGTAACATCGGTTCTGTTGGTGGTGGTTGGTTTACACCAGTTATTAACTACCCAGAAGTTGCTATTTTAGGTGTTGGTACAATCACACAACAACCAGTTGTTAATTCAGATGGTGAATTAGCTGTTGGCCGTATGATGAAATTATCATTAAGTTTTGATCACCGTATTGTCGATGGAGCAACTGCTCAAAAAGCTATGAACAACATTAAACGTTTACTAGCTGATCCAGAATTATTATTAATGGAAGGATAAGGTGAAACGAACATGGTAGTAGGAGATTTCGCAGTAGAATTAGATACAGTTGTCATTGGAGCAGGCCCTGGTGGCTATGTTGCAGCTATTCGTGCGGCACAAATGGGTCAAAAAGTAGCGATTATTGAACGTGAATACATTGGTGGTGTTTGTTTAAACGTCGGCTGTATTCCTTCAAAAGCTTTAATTAGTGCAGGACATAGATATCATGAAGCAAAACATTCAGAAATTTTTGGTGTTACAACTGAAAATGTCTCACTTGATTTTTCAAAAACACAAGAGTGGAAAGACGAAAAAGTAGTGAAACAATTAACTTCTGGTGTTAAAATGCTTCTTAAAAAGAATAAAGTTGAAGTGATTGAAGGAGAAGCGTTCTTTGTAGATGCTAACACGTTACGTGTGATGACTGAAGAAAGTGCTCAAACTTATTCATTCAACAATGCCATTGTAGCAACTGGTTCTCGCCCAATTGAAATCAAAGGATTTAAATTTGGCAAACGAATCATTGACTCAACAGGTGGTTTAAACTTAACTGAAGTTCCTAAAAAACTTGTCATCGTTGGTGGTGGCGTTATCGGAGCTGAATTAGGTAGTGCTTATGCAAACTTAGGTGCTGAAGTAACTGTTTTAGAAGGCTCACCACAAATTTTACCTACGTTTGAAAAAGACATGGTGAAATTAGTTGAAAAAGACTTTAAAGCAAAAGGAATTACTGTTGTGACTAAAGCAATGGCTAAAGAAGCTATTGATAATGGTGATAGTGTTACTGTTAAATATGAAGCAAACGGTAAAGAAGAAGCGATTGAAGCTGATTACGTAATGGTAACAGTTGGTCGTCGTCCAAACACAGATGATTTAGGTTTAGAAATTTTAGGTGTTGAAATGACGGATCGCGGTTTAGTAAAAGTAGATAATCAAGGTCGTTCAAATGTTCCAAGTATTTGGGCAATTGGTGACATCGTTCCTGGAGCTGCATTAGCTCATAAAGCAAGTTATGAAGCTAAAATTGCTGCTGAAGCTATTTCAGGCAAAGCTGTAGCAGTGGATTATGTGGCAATGCCAGCAGTGGCATTTACAGATCCAGAATTAGCAACAGTTGGTATGACTGAAAAAGAAGCAAAAGAAGCTGGTTTAGAAGTGAAAGCATCTAAATTCCCATTAGGTGGAAATGGCCGTGCCATCTCACTTGATAAAAAAGAAGGATTTGTTCGCTTAGTGACAACTAAAGAAGACAATGTTTTAGTTGGAGCTCAAGTAGCAGGTGTTAGTGCAAGTGATGTGATTGCTGAATTAACTTTAGCAGTTGAATCAGGCATGAATGCTGAAGATATCGCGTTAACAATTCATTCACATCCATCATTAGCAGAAGTAACAATGGATGCTGCTGAATTAGCGTTAGGTCTTCCAATCCATATGTAATCAATACGTAGTTGAAAGTATGAAGCAGATGTAAATTTTGCTTCATACTTTTTTATTGTCAAAATATGGTATTATTAAGGGAACTATTATTTATCAATGGAGGAAAAACATGTTGGGAATAGGGCTATGGCTAGCAACATTAAAATTTAGTATTGGTTTTTTACTTGCCATACTAATTGGTGTATTGACTGGAAAAAAAGGGAAAGGTATTTTTAAAAGAACTTTAATTATTTGTGTATCATATTTATTGATAGCCTTTAGTATCGTTTATTTTACGTTACCTTCTCAATCATTGAGCAGTATGCTCTTTTATAATTTAGCTACTTTTTTATTAGGAATGGTTATTAATTTTTTCTTATTTGGCACAAGTAGTCAAGTATCAAGTAAAGGAGTGGGGAAACGTGGTAAAAATATCGTATTTACGTTACCTTCTCCAATCAAAAAAGGTATGATTGTTGCCTCATTATTGTTACTTATTTATTTTATTATTGTGCCAGTCACTCGAATTTTAAGTGTTGATGAAATCTACGACACAATACCTGTAAAAAAAGTGACGGAAACAGAAGAATTAAAATCAACGAAAGAAACACCAATTGCCATGTCAACAAAGAGCGCAAGAAATAAAATGCAAAAAATGATTAGTAGCGTTCCTAATTATAGTGCTTATGAATTAGGAACAACCACTGCACAAATGATAAATGGGGAATATGTTTACGTCTCGGCCTTAGAATATCGAGGTGTTTGGAAGTGGAATCGATTTAAAAAGGTACCAGGTTATTTTCAAATAAGTGCAACTGATATTAATGCACAACCTAAATTTATTGAAAAAGAAATGAAGTACGTTCCAAGTGGCTATTTATGGCAAGATGCTGAAAGAAAAATATACGCGAAATCTTCTCAACTTGCTCGAACTGGTGCTGTGAACTTAGAAATTGGTGATGATGGGACACCTTATTATGTCCAGACTCTTTATAAAGAATATGGTATTAGTGGGAAAAAACGTTACGATAAATTTAAGGTAGCCGTTTTAAATAGTGAATCAGGGGAAACAAAAGTGTATGATTTAAAAGATGCACCTACAGAAATTGATGCTCCGCTGACCAGTTCCATTGCAAGTAGTATGAATAATTATTACGGAAAATACGGAAAAGGGTGGCTAAATAGTCTCTTTTCAAAAGATGATGTGAAGCAACCTACAACAAATGGAATCTATTCTTCTGGAGCGGTGACGCCATTAATGTCTAAATCTGGAGAGCTGCTTTATTTTACAGATTTTACGAGTGATGATGAAAAACAAGATAGCGCCTTGGGCTATAGTTTAATTAATGCTAGAACTGGTGTTATGGAGTTTTACCGAGACAAAAAAGGCATGATGGATAGTGATGGCGCAATAGCGATTGCTGAAAAAATATACCCTGAGAAAAAATGGGAAGCTAAGATGCCGATTCTTTATAATATCGAAGGCGTTCCAACTTGGATTATTTCACTTTTAGATACAAATGGTATTTTTAAAGGTTATGTTTATATATCAGCTTCAGATAGTGACATTTTAGTAGATGGCACAGATGCTGAAAAAACACTACAAGCATTTAAAGTTAAATTAAGT
The DNA here is from genome assembly GCF_036639995.1 of Vagococcus sp. Lineage (GTDB taxonomy): Bacteria > Bacillota > Bacilli > Lactobacillales > Vagococcaceae > Vagococcus. Next base: position 18,578 of record NZ_JAVWHO010000018.1, read on the forward strand.
CTAAAGGGTAGTAATAACAAAAATGTAAATAAAGCAGATTTGAAAAAAGTTGAAGGAAAAGTAACTAGAGTAAACAAAGTAGTAATAGATGGTAGTGAAACGGCTTCATTTATGCTAGAAGAAGATAGTCAGGTTTATACAATTAGTACGTCAAATAACGTATATAGTATGTTTTTAAAAGAAGGGGATTATGTCTCTTTTGAAGCGAATATAAGTACAGATAACCCGATTTCAACGATTGAAGATATAACTATTAAAAACGTTACCCCAAATAGTAAATAGCAAAAATCCTCCATGTCGGAGGATTTTTTTAGGATTATCGTTGTTCCCATTCACGTTTTAAAATACCAAAAATCAAACTATCAGTCCATTCTCCTTTGTTCCAGTAATCTTCAATGTGATGAGCTTCTTTTCTCATCCCTAAGCGCTCACAGAGTTTAGCGGAATTTATGTTTCTTGAATCAACATCTGCATAAACACGGTGAGTTTCTGTAGTAAGGAAAAGGTAATCAAAAACAGCAATCATAGCCTCTGTTGCGAAGCCTTGTTGGCTAAAATTGGAGTTGAAAATGTAACCAATTTCAATTGTCTCTTTCATGTTAGTCGAAATGATTGAAATTTCACCAATGACTTTTTCCTTGTAGACAACAGATAATAGCGTAGAAGTTCGTTTTAGGAAACTCTTATTTTCTAATTTGGGGCTAAAATTTTCAAGCATGTTTTCTTTTGTCCAGGGCTCATTGAGTAGGTAGAGGCAATTTTCTACATCTGAATAAAATTCAAAGTAGTCAGTGATATCCTCTTTTTGTATAGGACGTAAAGTAAGGCGCTCAGTTGATAAATTCATGATTAAAATCCTTTCTTGTGTCACGTTATTTAGTAAAGTGTATCATAAATAAGAAGTCTATGGTGAACAATTAAATAATAAGGGTTAATATGTCGTAACAGTAGTTATTTATTAAGATTTCTATTAAATAACTTAATTTTTTTAGTTATAATTGACAAGTGGTTCTTGAAATTGTAAAGTGATTATTGGGCACCCTTGAAAAAGGGTCAGAAGTGAACGAGACTATTAGCTCCCTTATTCTTAAATGAATAGGGGAGCTTTTTCTTGTTTTTACGGCTTTCCTAAATGACAAGAAAGTGGGAGACAAATGACGAAATATATTTTTGTAACAGGTGGCGTAGTATCTTCAATTGGTAAGGGAATTGTGGCAGCATCATTAGGAAGGCTTCTGAAAAATAGAGGCTTAAAAGTAACGATTCAAAAGTTTGATCCATACATTAATGTTGATCCAGGAACAATGAGCCCGTATCAACATGGGGAAGTTTATGTCACAGAAGACGGAGCAGAAACAGACTTGGATTTAGGCCATTATGAACGTTTTATTGATATTAATTTAAATCAATACTCAAATGTTACAACTGGAAAAGTATATTCCGAGGTATTAAAAAAGGAACGTAAAGGGGAGTATTTAGGAGCAACAGTTCAGGTTATTCCTCATATAACAAATGAAATCAAAGATAAAATTAGACGAGCAGCAACCTTAACGGATGCAGATATTATTATTACTGAAGTGGGGGGGACCGTTGGAGATATTGAATCATTACCATTTTTGGAAGCTTTAAGACAATTAAAATCTGATGTAGGTTCTGAAAATGTGATGTATATTCATACAACATTGATTCCGTATTTAAAAGCTGCAGGTGAGATGAAAACAAAACCAACACAACACAGTGTGAAAGAGTTAAGAAGTTTAGGGATTCAACCAAATATATTAGTTGTTAGAACAGAACACGATATATCTGAAAATACAAAAGAAAAATTAGCACAGTTTTGTGATGTACCAAAAGAAGCTGTCATCGAATCAAAAGATGTTGAGACGCTTTATTCAATACCTCTCAATCTACAGGCGCAAAAGATGGATCAAATTGTTTGTGACTACTTAAACATTACGGCTCCTGTTGCTGATATGACAGAATGGCAACAACTAGAGAAAAAAGTTCTTCAATTGAAAAAAAGGATAAAAATTGCCATAGTGGGTAAATATGTTGAATTACCAGATGCGTATTTGTCAGTGGTTGAAGCTTTAAAACATGCTGGATTTAAACATGATAGTGAAATTGATATTAAATGGTTACAAGCAGAAGAGATGACTTATGAAAACAGCGAGAAATTATTAAAGGACGTTGATGGGATTTTAGTACCAGGTGGATTTGGCGATCGAGGGTTAGAAGGTAAAATAGAAGCCATTAAATATGCTCGGGAAAATGATGTAGCTTTTCTAGGGATTTGTTTGGGGATGCAACTAGCTTGTGTTGAATTTGCAAGAAATGTTGTGGGCTTAACGGATGCTTCATCAGGAGAAACCTCCCCAGAGGCACAACATAAAATAATTGATTTAATGAAAGAGCAAGAAGAAGTAGAAGATATGGGAGGTACATTAAGATTAGGCTCTTATCCATGTCACTTAAAAAAAGGATCAAAAACTTTTGATGTTTATGGCGGAAAAGAAATAGTTAACGAGCGACATCGTCACCGTTATGAATTTAATAATGATTATAGAGAACTCTTTGAAAAAGAAGGAATGGTTTTCTCAGGTGTCTCTCCAGATGATAAATTAGTTGAAATAATAGAGTTGCCTACAAATAAATTTTTTATAGCTTCTCAATTTCATCCAGAATTTATCTCACGCCCGAACCGGCCACAAGCCTTGTTTGATGGCTTTATAAAAGCTAGTTTAAAATAACACAAAAATTCTGACAAATATGGCTAAATTTCATTAATATGAAATTTAGCTAAGAGTTTTTTTACTATTGTAAGAGAAAAACTAGTTAATAATGAGAGTTCCACTAGAAATGTCTTCTTTTTGAAATCGTTTTATCTAGAAACTGATATAATGAATTTATAAAATAATCAGGAGGTCGTTAATTTATGAGTTATATGAGTCCAAGTTTAGAAAATTTCTTAGATGAAGGATTAGATGATTTAAAATCAAGAGGTCTGTATTCAACAATCGATGTGTTAGAAGGTGCCAATGGTCCGATTATCACAATCGATGGTGAAGAGAAAATTAACTTAGCATCAAATAATTATTTAGGGTTTGCAACTCATCCTGATTTGATAAAAGCAGCTAATGAAGCAACTGAAAAATACGGTGTTGGTGCCGGAGCTGTTAGAACAATTAATGGAACATTAGATATCCATAGAGAATTAGAAGAAAAATTAGCTAAATTTAAAGGAACAGAAGCAGCGATTGCTTTCCAATCAGGATTTAACTGTAATATGGGAGCTATTTCAGCTGTTATGAATAAAGAAGATGCTATTCTTTCAGATTCATTAAACCATGCATCAATTATTGATGGATGCCGCTTGTCACGAGCAAAAATTATTCGTGTGAACCATTCTGATATGAAAGATTTAGAAGAAAAAGCTAAAGCAGCAGTTGAAAGTGGTCTTTACAAAAAAGTAATGTACATCACAGATGGCGTATTCTCAATGGATGGCGATGTAGCTAAAATGCCTGAAATTATGGAAATTGCTGAAAAATATAATTTAATTGTTTATGTGGATGATGCTCATGGTTCTGGCGTTTTAGGTGGTGGAGCTGGTACTGTAAAACAATTTGGTTTATCAGATAAAGTAGATTTCCAAATGGGAACATTATCTAAAGCAATTGGTGTTGTTGGTGGTTACGTTGCTGGATCTCAAAAATTAATTGATTGGTTAAAATCTCAAGCAAGACCATTCCTATTCTCAACATCACTAACTCCAGGGGCTTCAGCTGCAGTGATTAAAGCTATTGAGTTAATGCAAACAGACCCTGATTATGTTAATAATTTATGGGATAATGCTAATTATTTTAAAGAAAAATTAAAAGGTATTGGTTATGATATTGGTCATTCTGAAACACCGATAACACCAGTTATTTTAGGTGATGAAAAATTAGCTCAAGAATTTTCTAAAAAATTAATTGCTAATGGAGTTTATGTTAAACCTATCGTATTCCCAACAGTCCCATTAGGAACTGGCCGTGTTAGAAATATGCCAACAGCAGCTCATACTAAAGAAATGTTAGATGAAGCTGTTGCGATTTACGAAAAAGTCGGTAAAGAAATGAATATTATTAAATAAAAAAATAATAAAGGTGGATGACGATGAATCGAGTTATAGTAACGGGCTGTCTAGGCCAAATTGGTTCAGAATTAGTGAACCGTTTAAGAAAAGATAAAGGTATTGACAATGTTTTAGCAACTGATATTAGAAAACCAGAAGATAACCCTATTGTTAAAGAAGGATTATTTGAAATATTAGATGTTCTTGATGAAGAAAGAATGTTTGAACTTGCAAGTGAGTTTAAAGCAGATACCATTATCCACTTAGCGTCACTTTTATCTTCAGTAGCTGAGGATAAACCACAACTTGCTTGGCAAATTAATATGACGGGGTTAACTAATGCTCTTGAAGTGGCAAGAAAATTAGACTTACAATTTTTCACACCAAGTTCAATTGGCGCATTTGGTCCTGATACACCTAAAAAAGGTACACCTCAAGACACTTTACAACGTCCAAAAACAATGTATGGTGTAACAAAAGTAGCTGGTGAATTATTATGTGATTACTACCATACTAAATTTGGCGTGGATACTAGAGGTGTTCGTTTCCCAGGTCTAATTTCTTATGATACTTTACCAGGTGGTGGAACAACCGATTATGCCGTTGAAATTTACTATGAAGCATTGAAAAAAGGCTCTTATGTTAGTCCAATCGGCGAAGGAACATACATGGATATGATGTATATGCCAGATGCCATTAACGCAATCGTTAAATTAATGGAAGTTCCAGAAAGCCAATTAACTCATCGTAATGCGTTTAATATTTCTGCAATGTCATTTGAACCAGAAGAAATCAAAGCAAGCATTCAAAAAATATTGCCTGAGTTTACATTAAGTTATGATGTTAATCCTAAATTGCAAGCCATTGCAGATTCTTGGCCAGATTCATTAGACTGCGAATGTGCTAAAGATGAATGGGATTTTAAACCAGAATATGATTTGGATAAAATGACAAAAGACATGCTAGAAAAATTAAAATTAAAGTTTGCAGGCGAATTATAAAAGAAGTTAAAAAGGATAAAATCATTTTTTGATTTTTTCCTTTTTTTTGTAATTAAAATCAGCTTGAAACGTTGATATAACAATAATGAGGACACTTAAAAAAACTAGTTTAGCTATTCGTTTTTGGAATAGCCAGACTAGTTTTTTTTCGATAAATAGTAACTTGAACTAGATTGGTTTAGTGATTTCTTTTAACCAAGCTTGTTCGTCAGATGTTAAATGAGGAGCGATTAATTTAGTAACCAATTGATGGTAGTCATTTAACCATTCTCTTTCTTCATCTAATAACATGTCCACATTAATTGCGTCAATATCAAATGGTACATAAGACATTGTTTCAAATTTTAAGAATTGACCGTATTCATTTTTAGTATCTTTTACAACAAGTAATTCATTTTCAAGTCGAACACCATGAGAACCTTGAATGTAAACGCCAGGTTCATTAGTAAGAACCATGCCTTCAACTAATTCATGTGATTCACCTGGACGATATTGCCAACGGAAACCACTTGGACCTTCATGGATGTTAAGTAAGTAACCAACACCGTGACCAGTACCATGGTTATAATTTAAGTTTTCACGCCAGAATGGCATACGAGCTAAAACATCTAAGTTAGTACCGTTAACGCCTTGTAAGAAAACAGCTTTATCTAATTGAATATTACTTCTTAAAGTAATTGTATAATGTTTTTTAAGTTCTTCAGATACATCACCTAAAGCGAAAGTTCTTGTAATGTCAGTTGATCCTTCATAGAAACCAGCACCAGTATCGCTTAAAAGGAATGAGCCTTTTTTCACTTCAATATCAGTTTCTTCAGAAGCAGAATAATGAACAATTGCACCATGTTCTCCGTAAGCCGTAATTGGAGCAAAACTTTGACGGATATAGCCTTCTTGTTCTTTTCTTAAAGCAACTAATTTATCAGTAGCACTCAACTCAGTGATTTTAGTTTTGCCAACTTCATGTTTTAACCAGTACATGTATTTAGTATGTGCTACACCATCTTTAATTTGTGCTTGTTTCATATTGTTAATTTCAGTGTCATTTTTAACAGCTTTAAAAATAACAGTAGGGTTAACTTCTTTAGTAATAGCAGTACTATTTGAAATATTTTTGATTAATGCATAGTTCATTCTTACAGGGTCAGCAAGTAGTGATGTTTCATTGCCAAATGATTTAACATATTCGTAAACATCGTTGTAAGGATGTACCTTGACATTATTTTTAGCAAAATCAGCTTTAATGTCATCATTTAACTTAGAGTCATCAATGAATAATTCAACAGCATCCATTGTAACAACAGCATAGCTTAATACCATAGGGAAGAAATCAATATCATCTCCACGAATATTTAGTAACCAGCAAATATCATCTAATGAAGTTAAAACGTGAGTATTTGTGTTGTTTTTGCTCATTTGTTCACGTAAGCGAATTAGTTTAGATGTAGTATCTTCACCAGAGTACTTAGTTTCTAAGTGGAAAGCAGGTTTTTTCGATAATTCAGGTCGATCAGTCCATAATTCGTCAATTAAATCAACGTCATATTTAATTCCACCATCATGAGAATTAGCGATGTCTTCATAAACTAAACCATCACCCATAGATACTGTCCGTCCGTCAAAACCAATTGTTTGACCTTTACCAACTTTTTCGCTTAAAAATTCAACGATTGTTGGAACGCCAGGTTCACCCATTTTGAATAAGTCAACGCCAGAGCCTTCAAGTTGTTGTGCTGCAGCGATGAAATATCTACCGTCAGTCCAAAGTCCTGCTTCATTCATGGCAATTACTGCTGTACCTGCAGAACCGTCAAATCCAGTAATCCATTTTCTTACTTTGAAATGTTCGCCAACATATTCACTTTGATGATAGTCGGCTGTCGGAACAACATAGTAATCGATTCCATTTTGTTCCATCAATTTACGTAAAGCTGCAATTCGTTCTGATACTTCCATTCTTAAAACACTCCTTTAACTATTTTAAATCTATTTATATTGTAACATTAATTAATAACAATGGTTTTGTTTTTTCTAAATTCTCATTATTAATTTTAGTTTTTTTGTCTATTTAGATGGAATTAAATGAATTTCAGCATTGATTATGATAAGCTAAAAGGTATGAGTAGAATAAATTGAAAAGTTTTTTATTGGAAATAGTGTCAATTTATTTTATAATAACGTGTCAGACAATTTAATGGAGGGATCATCATGAAAAAAATCGGATTTGATTCTCAAAAATATATTGAAGAGCAATCAAAGTATATTTTGGAAAGAGTAAATGATTACGACAAATTGTATCTAGAATTTGGCGGGAAATTAATTGGTGATAAACATGCCAAACGTGTCTTACCAGGATTTGATGAAGATTCTAAAATTAAAATTCTTCAAAAATTAAAAGATCAAGCAGAAGTTATTATTTGTGCTTACGCAGGGGACATCGAAAGAAATAAAATCCGCGGAGACTACGGTATCACTTACGACATGGATATTTTAAAATCAATCGATGAATTTACTGAATATGGCTTAAAAGTCAACAGTGTGTTAATTACGCGCTACAGCGGGCAACCTGCAACAAAAGTTTTTATTAATAAACTTGAAAAAAGAGATATTAAAGTTTACACTCATGAAGCAATTGAAGGGTATCCATATAACATTGATCAAATTGTGAGTGATGAGGGCTTTGGTAAAAATCCTTACATTCCAACAACAAAACCGATTGTTGTTGTAACGGCTCCAGGAGCTGGTAGTGGGAAATTAGCCACAAGTTTAAGCCAAATATATCATGAAAGTAAATTAGGACGTGCTGCTGGTTATTCTAAATTTGAGACATTCCCAGTTTGGAATATTCCATTAAAGCATCCTTTAAACATTGCTTATGAAGCAGCAACCGTTGATTTAAAAGATGTGAACATGATTGATTCTTATCATTATGAAGCATATGGAGAAGTTGCGGTAAACTACAATCGAGACATTGAAACATTTCCAGTAATCAAACGAATCATCGAACGAATTACTCACCAAGAGTCAGTCTTTAAGTCTCCAACAGATATGGGAGTTAACCGGGTTGGCTTTGGGATTATTGATGATGACGTGGTAAAAGAGGCTTCAAAAGAAGAAATTATTCGTAGATGTTTTGATACTGAATGTTTCTTTAAACGTGGAATGGTTGATGATGAAGTGGTTAATCGTATCCAAGTCATTATGGAAGAGATGGAATTAAAGAAAGAAGACCGCCTTCCAGTTGTACCAGCAAGAGAATATGCTGCCAAATTAAAGAAAAAAGACGCTAAAGCAGAAGCAACGATAACACCTGTTTCAGTTATGGCTTTTGAATTACCAGATGGGAAAATTATTACAGGGCGTTCAACTGATTTAATGGATTCATCGGCTGCAGCTATTCTAAATTCAATTAAATATCTAGCTAATATTTCAGATGAAATATTACTATTGTCACCGGTGATTTTAGAAACTATTCGTAAAATGAAGGATGTTGATTTACACAGTAAAATTACAGCCTTAAATGCTAATGAAGTATTGATTGCTTTATCAATCAGTGCGGTGACTAATCCAACGGCTCAAATAGCTTATGATAAATTATCTGATTTAGAGGGAACTCAAGCTCATTCAACTGTGATGTTAAATAAAGATGACGAACAAATACTGAAACGTTTAGGAATGGACGTTACAAGTGATGCCATCTTTTCATCAGAAAATCTATTTTATATTTAGAAGTAAAGAGGAGAAACCAAGTTGTATGGTTTCTTTTTTTATTTCTGAAATTTTCAAGAAAGATAGGCATTTATTTTTATATTTTCTGAAAATTATTGTATATTAACTATATGAGTCAGATTTTTATTAATAACGTAACTATTAGCCGATAGAATTGATGAATTAAACTCAGTTTACAAAGAATAAGTGTAAAGAAAGGGAAGGTCTATGACATATTTTTTAATGGGGTATTTCGGATTAGCAGCTATTCTTATTTTGAATTTAGTAATCAAAATTAACTCAAAACCTAAAAAAACAAGAAAAATAATGACTGTAAATTCTAAATCAAGTGTGAGAGAGTTTTAGGTCTAAAAAAACAGAGGTTAACTTTTTAAAAAAGTTACCTCTGTTTTCATTTTTATTGATAAATAGCTTTAATTGGGTCCATCTTAGCAGCGTTAATAGCTGGAATGACACCGAATATAAGACCAATACCTGCTGAAATACCGGCAGAAAGGAGAGCCATTTTTGGACTGACAATGGCCTGTACATTTGGAATTAGGGTAGAAATTAAGTTTGCAATGCCAGCACCTAATAGAACGCCAAGCACACCACCAATCAGTGTGATAAAGGCTGCTTCTAAAAGGAATTGAATTAAAATATTTGAAGGTTTAGCACCAATCGCACGTCTAATTCCGATTTCTCGTTTTCTTTCAGAGACTGAAACGTACATAATATTCATTACCCCAATACCACCAACAAGTAATGAAATAGCAGTAATGAAAATTAGACCAGTAACAACGGCCTGAATCATTTGCTCCATCTGTTGTCTAATTTTTTCATTTGTTCTATCTTCTTCAAAATTACCAACTAATTCAGGATGATAATCTTTAAGTAAAGTGTTGGCTTCACTTATTACTTGTTCACGTTCATGCCCAGCTGCTACTTTAAGCTTGATAGCATTTATTGGTTTATCTTTTGTTAATTCATTAAATGATCTCTTAGGGATAACACTATTAAAAACAGAACCATCCGTAATCATCTCATCCATATTAATTTTCTTTTTAACACCAATTACTTGATATTTCTGTCCATCAATATCAATGGCTTTTCCAATAATATCTTTTGGTTTTTTTATATTTAACCCAAGCATTGTGTCATAAGCAAGTACCACTCGATCTTTATTCATATCCTCAGCAGTAAAATCAGAACCAAAAGTAACATTTTCATCTGGTTTTTGATAGGCTTGAACTTGAGTAGAGCTACCAGTTTCAAAAAAGGCGACATTGGCACTTACTCCGTCTTGTGGGCCAAATCCGTAACCATAGTCAGCAGATAGGTTATCGACACCTTTAATTTTTCTAAGCATTTTTAAATCTGACATATTGAAAGCGAAGTTATCAAAAGAACTTTCTGATGCGGCTGAATCGTCTTCCATGTCTACTTTATAGATTAAACGAACGGTATCAGCATCAGTGGATTCCATAACTTTCATACTGCTTTGTTTCATCCCTTCACCAATAGCAGAGACAATAACAACCGCAGTAATACCAATGATAATTCCTACCATTGTAAGAAAAACACGTAATTTATGGGCTCTTAAGCTCAAAAAAGTACTTAATAATAAATTTTTAAGCATTTGTATATTCCTCCTCTGTTAGGAATAAACCGTCTTTCATATAAACAACACGAGATGCATACTTTCTCATATCGTTATCATGAGTAACCATAACGATTGTTTTTCCTTCTTTGTTTAAATCAGACAGAATTCCCATAATATCAGCACTTGTTTCGCTATCTAAAGCACCAGTTGGTTCATCAGCCATGATTAAAAGAGGTTCATTAACAAGTGCACGAGCGATAGCTACACGTTGTTGTTGGCCACCAGATAGTTCGGTTGTCTTAGAGTTTTCTTTTCCTTCAAGTCCAACTAAATGAAGGTAATGCTCAGCAATTTGTTTTCTTTTTGCTTCTTTTTTCTGACCTTCGTAAACCATTGGTAATTCAACATTTTGAGACACATTAAGTGATTGAATTAAGAAAAATTGTTGGAAAATAAAACCAATGTATTTATTTCTTAAATCAGATTTTTGATTTTCAGTTAATTTTGAGACATCTTGGTCATCGAAAATATAACTTCCATCAGAGGATTGATCGAGAAAACCAATAATATTCATTAAGGTTGTTTTCCCACTACCTGATTTTCCCATGATCATCAAAAATTCGCCTTGTTCAATAGTTAAATTTAAATTTTTCAAAACATGTAATTTTTCTTTACCAACAGGGTAATATTTATTAATATCAGTCAATTCAATTAGCGAAGCAGGAGAAGAAGAGGGTAAGAATTCTTCACTAGCAAGCTCTTCACTAGTTATTTCTTCATTGTTTAATTCTTCGACCATCTTATTTCAACTCCTCTGAATTTTCAGTTCCTAACTCACTAATTAATTCACCGCTTTTTAATTCTTTTTCAGATTTAACAATGACTTTGTCTAATCCTTCAAGACCGCTATTAACAACAACCATTCCTTTTTTAGCGCCTTTACTATCAACTTCAATGTCTTTACGTAAAACAGTTCCAAAGTCATCAACTAAAACATATTTTTTGTTCTCTTTTTTATCTGTATGAACAGCTTCTTCTGGCACTTCAAGTTTTTTATCTTCTAATTTTACAGAAGCTTGAACATGGAATCCTTTACGAACATTTTTTGTGTCTTTTAATGATAATTTAACAGTATAGGTAGATAGTGCACTGCTACCAGAACTTTGGCCACCCATTTGAGTACCTGCACCGGCTGATGAAGCTTGAGCAGAAGTAGGAGTGTTTGAAATATGAATAATTTCACCCTTGTAAACTTTGTTGTCAGCAATTGTTCTTACTTCAGCAGGTTGTTTTTCTTTAATTTTTTCAAGGTCACGTTCGTTAACTTCGCCTTCAACATAGAAATCATTTGATGTCAGCGTCATAATAGCGCTATCACGGTTTTGATCATCAGGAATATTTACCTGACCACTAAATGGAGCTGTTACTTGGTTAACTTGTTTAGCGTATAGCTCATCAATTTGGCTTTGTAATTGATTCATTTTAATATCAAAGCTATTTAAATCATATTTTAAACGAATACTTTCTTGTGTATTAGCATTATTTGGCGCAGCAGCACCTTCTGCACCACTAGCAGATGTTGTAGCACTTCCTGCATTGGCTAATTCATTTAAATCTAATTGCATTTGACGAGATGCTTTTTCTTTTTCAGATTGAGTTGTTTCAATCTGGAATTTTAATTCTGTGATTTGATTACTACTTGTTTCATCAACGTATTGATATAAAACCGTATCTTTCTCAACAGTATCACCATTTTTTACATTCAAATCACCTAATTTACCTAATGTAGCATCTTTGATAAATTCTTTGGATTTTGTAGGTGTAACAATCCCGTTAATAAACACTTGGTCAATATCTTTGACAGAGTAGTACTCAATGTTAGGTTCGTTAGAAGCTTCTTCTTTAGCTTTACTACCTCCTAATAAAACCTTAGCTCCAATCCCTAAAACAACGACACCAGCAACAACACCAATAATTATTTTCTTTTTCTTCGACATTATCCATAAACTCCTTTAAATTAAAGTAATATAACTATTATTCTACAGGAGTTAAAATGAGAATAAAATAGGGCGTAGGTCCTATAAAAAAAGAGAATAACCTTTTTAGTTATCCTCTTTCTCTAATAGATATAAGTATGTTTTTTGCTATGGTTGAATTCATTTTAGATTCTTGTCGAAGTAGTGTTGCGACTTGTTCAATTTCTTCCTCTTTAGCACCTACTTGAATAGCAAGGGAGCTAGCATGTAAACTCATATGTCCTTTTTGAATACCATCGCTCACTAACGCTTTTAATGCGGCAAAATTTTGAGCAAGGCCGACGCATAGTATGATTCTAGCAAGTTCCTCAGAAGAGGTGACTCCGAGTAAGTTAAGATTGGCTTGAGCCAAAGGTAAAACAGAAATTGCACCACCAACACTGCCAATTGCCATTGGTAATGTTAATTCTCCTAAGAGAGAGTCATTCTTTAAGTGCCAGTTACTCATGCCTTCGTATTGACCGTTTCGGCAAGCGTAGGCATGAGCGCCAGCTTCAACAGCTCGTGGATCATTTCCTGTTGCTATGACAACAGAGTCAATTCCGTTCATAATCCCTTTATTGTGAGTAGCAGCTCTATAAGGATCTAATTTTGAATAAAGACTTGCTTCAACTATTTTTTCAGCGATATTTCTGCCATCATAATAAGGTGTTGTTAATCTGTCAACAGGAATAGCACACGTAGCTGTTACAAGTGCTTCTGTATTGTAGTTGCTCAATATGGACATTAAAGAGCTTCCTTTAGTTAATTCTAAAAGATAAGGTGTAACACCTTCTAAAATTGTATTAATAATGTTAGCTCCCATAGCATCTTTTACATCAACCATTAAATGAACCGTTAAAAATTGCGCCGTATTTAATGGATGTTCTGGTACAACACGGATAGTAATGTTTTTAAGTCCACCACCTCTTGCAACAATAGAAGGGTGAACCTCATTTGCCAAGTTGAAAATATGTTGTTTGTTCTCTTCAATTTGAGAAATAGCAAATGCTATATCAGGAATATTTTTTAGAATAATTTGACCAATCATTTCTCTTGTTTTAATGGTTGTTTTAAATCCTTCTTTACCAACTATTTTGGCTGCATTACTACATGCCGCAATCACAGAAGGTTCTTCAACAACTAAAGGAATCTGCCTAGTGACACCATCAATCACAAAATCTCGTGCAATTCCCATTGGTAAGTGGAACTGAGAAATTTGATTTTCAATGAGAGAATCAGCAATAGTATTATCTAAAAGAGGATTTTGAATAAGTAAATCAGCATCCTCAGTAGTTAAAAAACCTTCGTTGACTAGTGTTTGGATTCTTTCAATCCTAGTCTGCTTATAAAATTTTTTAGTAACTTCCTTCAATTAAATAAACTCCTTATTGACGTTTTTCGTAGTGTCTTTGATGATTAGAAATATGAGATAGGTAAAATGTTCCTTTTTCGTATTTTTCTTCATCTAATGAATGAATCCCATCTGTTTTTGGTATTTCTTTATTAAAGATAGTTTCATATTCTTCAATAGATAAATCATAACGATCAGTTAACATATCTTTATGATTTGCTGTATCTAAGTGTTTTTCGTAACCTTCAATCAGTCTTCCAGAGAATATTTCTCCCACAGCTCCTGAACCATAACTGAAAAATGCAATTAAATCATTTGGTTTCAGTGACGTTGTTTGATTATCTAGAAGAGACATGAAGCTTAAATAAAGAGAACCAGTATAGATATTTCCAATATTTCTAGTGTATTCAGTAGATAGGTCATAATGAGCTAAAAGTTTTTCTTTAACACTAGCTGATTCATTTTCAAGAAGGGGAAGAAGTGCTTTTTTTCCCATTTTTGTATAAGGTAAATGAAAACAAAAGGCGCTAATATCATCTAGAGAATAAGTTGTTTCTTCCGTAAATTTAGTCCAAAGAAGATTAAAGAACTTAACATAAGCTTCATTTGAAAACTTCCCATCTACAATAGCTGTATCAGAATAATTAGGTCGCCAAAAATCAAAAATATTTTCAGACATCGCAATAGATGTGTCTTCAATAGCTAAAATTCTAGGGTTCTCACTAATTAACATAGCAACAGCTCCAGCACCTTGTGTAACTTCACCAGAAGTATTTAACCCATATCTTGAAATGTCAGAACCAATAACTAAGGCTTTTCTACCAGGATGGGTTTTAACAAAATCTCTAGCCATCATTAGGCCTGCAGTGGCCCCGTAGCACGCTTGTTTTATTTCAATGGATTTTGCAAAAGGGTGGATACCTAGTAGCTGATGAATGAAAGCAGCAGCTGATTTTGATTCATCAATGCCGGTTTCAGTTCCAACAACAACTAAATCAATCGCTGTTAGATCTTTTTTTTCTAATATTGGAAAAGCGGCGTTAGCCCCCATAGAGACAGTGTCTTGAGTAATTGTTGGGACAGCCATTTTTGATTGACCAATTCCGATTGTATATTTATCTGGATCAACACCACGATATGTTGCTAATTTAACTAAATCAATGTATGTATTTGGGGTGAAAAAATTTATTTTATCTATTCCAATCACAAGTTAACACTCCTAATAATATTATTAAACCTAAGTCATTCTATCATAAATTGTTAAGAGACTGATAATATTCATATTGAATTTAAAAATACTTTAATGATTTTAGGTAAAAAAAAAGAGAAGACCATAAAAAGTCTTCTCTTTCATTGTATGAAAAATTTATTCAGCCGGTTTTTCGTTAATTACTTCTGGTTCACTTGCTTCACCAGGAACAGCTTCTTCAGCTTGAGTGTTCATTTCTGTAACAGCACAAACTTGTTCTTCTGCATCAGTTACGATAGAGAATTCTGCGTGTTTAGGAATGTCACCAATCACTAAAGAATCACCAATTTCTAAGCCAGCAATGTCAACTTCAACACGTTCAGGTAATTTATCTGGTGTAGCTGAAACAATAACAGTGTATAAGTTTTGTTCAAGTACGCCACCAGCTTTAACACCCTTAGAAGTACCAACTAAAGTTAATTCAGCTTCTACTTCAGTTTCTTGTGTCATATCAACTGCTAAGAATTCAGCATGGATCCACTCTTTTGTAAAAGTATCCAATTGGTAATCATGAAGCAATGTACTAATTTTTTTTCCGTTAATATCAAGAGTATAAACAGAGTTTAAGCCGTTTTCACGAATTGCTTTTTCTAATTCTAAAGCATCAATTGAAAATGAAATGTTTTCAATTTTATTACCATGAACAGCACTAGGAACTCTTCCTTCTTCTCTTAATTTTCTACGGATAGAACGAGGTCTAACCGCTCTTTCTTCTGCTTTTAATACTACTGACATAAATAATCTTCCTCCTTTAGAATAAAATCTTAATTCGGTTCGTTATTTAGTTCTGCAGTTTTAACCGAGAATTGAGACTATCGATTAGCTTGCACTTAAAAAATGAATGTCAGCACTTTTTAAGAGACGAACCATAAACTTAGAGAATAGTGATTTAGTCGATTCTAATCGAATAGAAAGAAGCTATCCAAAATAAAACAACAAAAATCTGACTTAGGTAGTTGTTAGTTACCTGCTCATCATGGCCTTTCGACCACACTATATTATAAGCTTATGTGTTAACCATACGTCTAATTCTAAAAAAGGTCAAGTAAAGTGATTAATTTTTATTTTTTCTTATATCATGTCTTTTTTATTTTTAAGATAATTCACTAAATAAATATTTTGTAACTAATTGTTCAGTAGCGTCGATAGAATCTTTATGAGTTCGTTCAAATGCATGACTTGCTTCAATACCAGCACCAATCAATCCGTGTTTTACATCAGCACCAGCTCGCATAGCAGCAGAAGCGTCACTTCCATAAAATGGATAAATATCTAATTTAAATGGAATTTTATCAGTTTCACAAAGAGCAACAAAATGATTTCTAAGACCTAAATGATAAGGACCACTAGCATCTTTTACGCAAATTGAAACGGTGTATTCATCAGTTTGTTGATCGTCTCCCATAGCACCCATATCAACAGCCAAATATTCAATAACGCGCTCATCAATATTTGAGTTACCGCCGTAACCAATTTCTTCGTTATTTGAAAAGAAGAAGTGAGTAGTGTAAGGAAGTGTTTCATTATTCTTTTTAAGATTAAGTAAAAATTGAATCAAAATAGCAGCACTCACTTTATCATCTAAATGGCGAGATTTAATGAAGCCACTTGGTGTGATTTCAGTTCGAGGATCAAAACTAACAAAATCTCCAACTTCAATACCAAGTTTTTTTGTATCCTCTTCAGAGAAAGTTTTTTCATCAATTCTAACTTCCATATTATCTTGATTTCTCTCAGCGGTTCCAGCATCCTTATATACGTGGACACTTGTTTGGTGCATTAAAATAGTTCCAGTGTAATCTTTACCAGTTTGTGTGTGAATGGTACAGTACTCGCCTTCAATAGAGTTGAAACGAAAACCGCCAATCAAATCAAGTTTAAGACGTCCGTCAGGTTTGATTCCTCTAACCATAGCACCTAATGTGTCAATATGGGCGGTAATAAAGCGATGATTATCATCATCTTTACCAGGAACAGTGACAATTAAACTACCCTTTCGAGTGATTTGACCATTGTAACCATTTTCTTTAAGAAGCGAATCAATAAAATTAATAATGTCTGAAGTGTTACCGGTTGGAGATGGCATCCTTGTTAAAGTTTGTGTTAATTCGATTGTGGATTGATTCATAAAAAAGCGCCTTCTTTCTATTTTAATACCCTAAGCTTATGCCAAGAAATCAAACTAATCAATAGAAAAAAACACCTTTACCAAAGTTCCTCTAATACAGAGGGGAATTTTAGTAGAGATGTTTTTGATTAGGCGATTAATTCATCAGATTCTTTTTGTTCTAAACCAATACTAAATTTCAATAGTAATGGTGAAATGAGAGTTGTGACAATAATAGCTGCGATAATAGCAGTGAAAAATTCAGCAGTAATATAGCCAGCTTCTTGTCCGATTTTTGCAACAATTAGAGCCATTTCTCCTCTTGAAACCATCCCAGAGCCAACAACAAATGCTGATTTACGATTGACTTTCATCATTCGAGAGGCAAAGTATCCGCCAGCAAGTTTTGTGACAATTGCAGCAAGTGATAAAAGTAAAATCAAACCAAATTGAGAAAATAATGCTTCAATATTGATAACTAATCCAATAGAAACGAAAAAAACTGGGATAAATAGACTATTACCTATTGTATCAACGTCTGCTTCAATTTCATGAGCAGATTCATGACTAGATAACATTAGGCCAATAAAGAAAGCGCCAATAATATCAGTTAAGCCCATTTCTTCTGCAAAGATGGTAAAAGCAAAACATAGAACAAGGGCCATAGCGGTTTTAGCTTTAATAGCATTCATTTTGGATGATAATTTCATAACAGGGGTAATAAAGTATTTAGCTACAAGGTACATAATGACAAAGAAAAGTACTTTCTTGCCGATTAAATCCCAGGCCATAGGGACAGTAAATCCGATACTTGCATCGAATGTAATAACTGCGGTAAAAAGACTGATGAGGATGACAACAAGTGTGTCGTCAAGGATAGCCGCGCCAAGTGTGATTGAGCCAGCTTCGTTATCAAGGTAGTCGTACTCTTTAAGTACTTGAACGGTAATACTAAGTGATGTAGCACTAAAAATAATGCCTAGAAAGAATGATTCTGGAGTTCCCATGCCAATTAAGTGACCGAGAATACTAATGAAGATAAATGGAACAAAAACGCCGAACATAGCAACTATAACTGCTGGTTTGAGGTATCGTTTAAGCAGGTTTAAGTCACTTTCTAAACCAACTAAAAACATCAGTAAAATAATTCCTATTTCAGCAAACATGGCAACACCGTCAGTTTCTTGTACCATGTTTAAAATGGCGGGACCTAAAAGTATCCCTAGTAATAACTCGCCAAATACAACGGGCAGGTTAAATTTGTTACAAAGATGCCCTGCAACTTTAGTACCTAGCAAGATGAAGATGAGCATTTTTATTAACTCTAATGTCAAAACATATCCTCTCCTTAAAGAAATTTATTTAATTACACTATTTATACTAAATTATTTATAAAAATAAATCAATTAATATGTTTTTTTATTTATAATAAAAGCCTTGTTTGTAAAGGCTCTCATGTGTATTTTGTTATGAAATGTTATTTATTTAATTATTATATATTAAAAAATAAGAATAAATATTCATGTTTTATGAATAAAAGAGTATAGTGGATGAAAAGAGGAATATATTATGAATAAATGAAAAACAGCCGATATTTTATCGACTGTTTCTGTATGCATATTGTTGTTTTTTTTCTGTATATCTTTCGTATTGTTTTCTTTTGTAGCTTTTTTCATCCCAAAGCATCAGCCAAATCATTACAAGGGGAGTTAAAACAACCAAAGCAGCTTGCCAACCAAAAGTACCTAAAACAATTCCCAAAATTAAAACAATCAACATCAACGCATATCTTCTTATTGCTTCCATTATAATCACTCCTAAATAATTTAGAACGCCTGTTCGTATTTATATTATACAAACAAACGTTCTCTTTGTAAAGAAAAAAATAAAGCAATTTTGCTTTATTTTTTTTAA
>NZ_JAVWHO010000019.1:0-22879 GCF_036639995.1 Vagococcus sp.
TCAACCAAATAAAAACAGTTTAATTCCCAATCCATCGATACCTAATGTAGCGTTTATAAAAAATGAGATTACTCGCTCAAATATTACTGTTGGTGATTATACTTATTATGATAAAGGCAAATCAAAAAGCTTGTTTGAAGATCAAGTAACCCATCATTATGAATTTCTTGGTGACCAATTAATTATAGGCAAATTTTGTGCCATTGCTCATGGTGTAGAATTTATTATGAATGGCGCTAATCATCGTATGTCTTCAGTAACTACCTATCCTTTTAACATCATGGGTGGTGATTGGTCAGAGGCTGTTCCTTCTCTAAACGATTTGCCGTTTAAAGGAGATACGGTTATTGGCAATGACGTATGGATTGGTCAAAACGCAACGATTTTACCAGGAGTCACTATTGGTGATGGAGCAATTATTGCAGCTAATGCTGTCGTAACTAGTGATGTCCCAGCCTATACCATTTTTGGAGGTAATCCCGCTAGAAAAATAAAACAACGTTTTTCAGATGACATAGTTAGAAGTCTTTTAAAACTTAAATGGTGGGAGAAAGATTTTGAAACAATAACAAAATTATTACCTGTGTTAACAGATAGTGAGTTAACAATTGAAAAAATTAATAAATTACTATAAATTCAAGTATTTCAATCAAAACGGCTAAGCATAAGAAGAAGTTTGTTATAATAAGGCAAACAATAAAAAAGAGGGTTTGGTATGAAGGAAGTTAACATATACGAAAAATTAAGAAACAACCCGATTATTGCAGCAATTAAAGATGAATCAGATTTGGATGAATTACTGGAATCAGATGTGGAAGTTATTTTTGTTTTACAATCGTCTTTACTAACGATAAAAGAAGTGTCGCGAAAAATTGAAGAAAGTGGTAAGGTTGGCTTTGTTCATTTAGGATTGGTTAAAGGGTTATCAGATGATGAGGTAGGACTGAGATTTTTAAAAGAGCACACTTATTTTTCTGGTATCATCTCAACTAAATGGCCACAACTTGTTCGCGCACAAGCCATTGGATTTATGACAGTTTATCGCAATTTTTTAGTGGATTCTTTAGCATTTAATTCTTTGAAAAAATGTCAAAATCCTAAATTTCCAGATTTTATAGAAATTTTACCTAATCCAAATGGGAAAGTTATCAATGCCGTAAAAAATGAAGTGAAACGACCATTAATCGTTAGTGGCTTGATAACAGATAAAGAAGATGTCATTAATGCATTAAAAAATGGAGCGATTGCCATCTCGTCAACAAACAAGAAAGTTTGGGAATTATAAGGAAACGCTTGCATTTGTTTGTGAATCATCCTATAATTAACTTAATAAAATAATCAGCTAGAGAAAAGAGCACATTGAACGAACTGCACTAACGTGGGGTTCGTTCAGTGTGCTCTTTTATTAATTGGAGGGTAAAAAATGTATGATATTACCATAATTGGCGCAGGAATTAGTGGCTGTTCATTGGCCTACGAACTTAGCAAATATGATTTAAAGGTTTGTGTTGTCGAAGCAGAAAATGATGTGGCTGTTAAAACAACTAAGGCAAACAGTGCAATTTTACATGCCGGATATGACCCAAAACCAGGTTCACTTAATGCAAGATTAAACGTTGAAGGATCACATCTAGCCAAAGAAATTTGTCGCAAATTAGATATACCAAGAAAACAATTAGGCTCGCTAGTAGTTGCTTTTTCTGAAGAAGACATAAAGACCGTGGAAGAGTTATACGACCGAGGTGTAAAAAATAACGTTCCTGACATTCAAATTATTTCAAAAGAGGAAGTACTAGAAATGGAACCTCATTTGAATCAAGAGATTTACGGAGCTCTCTACGCACCAAGTGCAGCGGTGGTAAACCCTTGGGAATATGCAATTGCTATGGCAGAAGTAGCTATTCAAAATGGTGTGACATTCTATTTTAATCAAACAGTTGAAGGCATTACTAAAAAGGGTGATGACTTTGAAGTCAAAACAAATTTAGAAACGATTAATACTAAATACGTGATCAATGCAGCGGGTGTTCATGCAGATAGTATTCATGAGATGGTAGCTGAACCAACGTTTAAAATGAAACCTTGTCGAGGAGAATATTACTTACTTGATTTAGAAGAAACAGATACGGTGCATCACATTGTTTTTCAATGCCCAACAAAAGTGGGAAAAGGAATTTTAGTTGCACCGACTACTCATGGAAATATTATCGTCGGACCAAATGCTACTAATATTTCAGAAGACATAGTAAATACTGGACAAGATACAGCAAATACAACACTTGGCTTAAATGATGTAGCAGAAGGTGCTAGAAAAAGTGTGCCAACGATTAACTTGGCGAATTCCATTCGTAACTTTTCTGGAATTCGTGCCAACACAGATCGAGAAGACTTTATCATTGAAGAAGTGATTCCAAACTTTTATGATGTGGCAGGGATTAAGTCTCCAGGATTAACAGCAGCACCAGCCAATTCTCTTTACTTGATTGAGCTTATGAAGGAAAAAGGATTAGTCTTAAATGAAAAAGAAGACTATATTGACAAGAGACGACGTATTCATTTTAACCAAGCAAGTATTGAAGAAAAACAACAGTTAATTCAAGAAAATCCAGATTATGGCCGTATTATTTGTCGATGCGAAAATATTACAGAAGCTGATATTCGAGAATCGCTTCATCAGACATTGCCTGCCCAGTCAGTAGATGGTGTTAAACGTCGAACTATTGCTGGTATGGGAAGATGTCAGGGTGGTTTTTGTGGTCCGCGTGTTGTAGAAATTATTGCAGATGAGTTGAATATTTCTCCTTTAGAAGTAGATTTAGATCGATTAAACAGTCATATTTTAGTAAGTCAATCTAAGGAGGTTTTATAATGTACGATTTGATAGTTATTGGCGGAGGACCTGCTGGGCTTGCTGCTGCAGTGAGTGCGTATGAGGAAGGTTTAGAAAAAATATTAATTATTGAACGAGATGTTGAATTAGGTGGGATTTTAAATCAATGTATTCACAATGGATTTGGTTTACATTATTTCAAAGAAGAATTAACTGGCCCAGAATACGCAGGTAAATTTATTGAGAAATTAAAAGACACAACAATCGAAGTGATGCTTGATACAATTTGTTTAGAAGTAACAGAAGACAAGCAAGTTCATGTCATGAATAAGACTAAAGGCTATCAAGTCCTATCAGGTAAAGCCATTGTTTTAGCAATGGGATGTCGGGAAAGAACAAGAGGAGCTATTCAATTGCCTGGCGCTCGCCCTGCTGGCATTCTAACTGCAGGCGCAGCTCAACGTTACGTCAATATGGAAGGCTATATGGTTGGTAAAAAAGTTGTGATTTTAGGTTCAGGTGATATCGGGCTAATCATGGCTCGCCGCATGACACTTGAGGGGGCGGAAGTGTTAGCCTGTATTGAAGTGATGCCTTACTCAGGTGGTTTAAACCGAAATATAGTTCAGTGCTTACATGATTTTGATATTCCTCTTTATTTATCTCATAGCATTATTGATATTAAAGGAAATGAACGATTAGAATCAATTACAATGGCAGAAATTGATGAAAAACGACATGTGATTCCTGGAACTGAAACAGTGATTGAATGTGATACGTTACTTCTTTCAGTTGGCTTAATTCCAGAGAATGAAATTTCGCGAAAAGTTGGTGTTGAGATGGATAGACGGACAAAAGGTGCGCTCGTATTTGAAAACAGAGAAACGTCAATTCCTGGTATATTTGCTTGTGGCAATGTGTTACACGTTCATGATTTAGTGGATCACGTGAGTGCTGAAAGTATGCTAGCAGGTAAATCGGCGGCTGAGTACGTTAAAAATATAGTAGCTGAAAAAGAAAATCAAGGAATTGAGATACAAAATGGTGAAGGTGTTTCTTATGTATTACCTCAAAAAATCAGAAAAAACCATGTGGATAAAAAAGTAGAGGTTTATTTTAGAGTGAACCGAGTTATTGAAGAATGTGAAGTAGTTCTTTCCCATCACGGGGAGGTCATCAAAACGTTTAAAAAGAAAGATTTAGCACCTGGTGAGATGGAGACATTGAATTTAAGAAAAAAATATTTTGAATCAGATGACATTAATGAGTTAGAAATTTCAATAAAGGAGATGTCAAACAATGGCTGAGCTAATTTGTATTGTTTGTCCTAAAGGATGTCACTTACAAGTAGATGAAGAAAATAATTACAAGGTAACAGGTAATAATTGTGGTAGAGGGATTGTTTATGGCAAGCAAGAATTAATCAATCCAGTTAGAACAATCACATCTACTTGTCGAATCAAAGAAGCGAACTTACCTAGAATACCAGTTAAAACAAATGAAACTATTCCAAAAGGTAAAATGGACGAGATTATGCATGAAATTAATCAAGTGGAATTAACAGCACCGATTCACATTGGGGATATTATTATTCCGAATATTTTAGATACGGGTGTGGATATTGTTGCGTGTAAAAATATGGAAAAAGTAAATTAATATTTGGAGGAAAAAAACATGACATTAGTAAAAATTGCTTATACAACAAATTCAGGAAATACAGAAGAAATTTCAGAACATTTAGAGGATGCATTTGAAGAGTTAGAGTTAGAAATTGTCAGAGAAGAAGCAGACGATATTGATGGAGATTACTTTGAGGATGCTGATATTGCGATTATTGCGACATTTACAGATGGGGATGGCGAATTGCCAGTAGCATTTGAAGATTTTTATGAAGAATTAGCAGACCAAGAGTTAGATGGAAAAGTCTTTGGTGTTGTAGGAACAGGTGATAGCGAACTTTATCCAGATGCATTCTGCTCAGCAGCATTCGCTTTTGAAAAAGCTTTGTCAGAAACGGGAGCATCAAAAGCTGTTGAAACATTAACCATTGAAAACGAAGCGAACGATGAAGATATTGAAAAAATTAAAGTATTCGCTAAAGAAATTGCTGAAAAATGTTAGTCAAGTCACGATAGAAATGGGAGAGTAAGGATGAAAAAATTTAAAACAATGGATGGAAATACCGCCGCAGCTTATATATCATATGCTTTTACAGAAGTTGCAGCTATCTATCCAATAACACCGAGTTCAACCATGGCCGAGCTTGTAGATGACTGGTCAGCAAAGGGCAAAAAAAATATGTTCAATGAACCGGTTAAGGTCGTTGAAATGCAATCAGAAGCAGGTGCAGCTGGAACTGTACATGGTTCATTAAAAACTGGCGCATTAACTTCTACTTATACCGCGTCACAAGGATTACTGTTAATGATTCCTAACATGTATAAAATTGCCGGAGAATTGTTACCAAGTGTTTTCCATGTATCTGCTCGTGCTATTGCAACGAACGCTTTAAGTATTTTTGGAGACCATAGTGATGTGATGGCAACTAGACAAACTGGATACGCAATGCTTGCAGAAGGTAGCGTTCAAGAAGTAATGGACTTATCTGGTGTGGCACATTTAGCAAGTATTGAGGGAAGTTTACCTTTTGTTAACTTCTTTGATGGGTTTAGAACAAGTCATGAGTTACAAAAAATTGAAGTAATTGATTATGAGGATTTAAAACCTTTAGTGGACCAAGACGCTTTAGCGAATTTCAGACGTCGTGGTTTAAATCCAAATACGCCAACGGTCTCAGGAACTGCACAAAATCCGGATATTTATTTCCAATCAAGAGAAACGGTTAATAAATATTATGATGAGATGCCAGGTATTGTTCAAAAATATATGAAAGAAATTAATGAAATTAGAGGAACTAAATATGATTTAACGACTTACTACGGTGACCCAGAAGCAACTGAAGTGATTATTTCAATGGGTTCTGCCACACCAACGATTAGACAAACTGTGGATTACTTAAATAAGCAAGGTCGTAAAGTTGGTCATATTGCTATTCACTTGTATCGCCCATTTCCTGCTAAAAATTTACTTGAAAAATTACCTGATACAGTTGAAAAAATTGCTGTACTGGATAGAACGAAGGAACCAGGTTCAGATGGTGAGCCATTATTATTAGATGTTCAAAGTGTTTTATATCGTCATATTAACCGTCCGCTTATTATTGGTGGACGTTACGGAATTGGCTC
Organism: Vagococcus sp.; assembly: GCF_036639995.1. Classification (GTDB taxonomy): domain Bacteria; phylum Bacillota; class Bacilli; order Lactobacillales; family Vagococcaceae; genus Vagococcus. The sequence continues at coordinate 6,076 of NZ_JAVWHO010000019.1, forward strand.
AAAAGATGTGACACCAAATCAAATAGTTGCTGTTTACGAGGAGTTACTATTAGATGAAAATCAGATGAAACCACGTTTTACAATCGGAATCAATGATGATGTGACGCATTTATCTTTACCACAAACAGAAATGCTTGATTTGACACCAGCCTCTACTTTCCAAGCAAAATTCTGGGGATTTGGTTCAGATGGAACAGTTGGGGCCAATAAGCAAGCTATAAAAATTATTGGTGATAACACAGATCGTTACGCACAAGCTTATTTTTCATATGATTCTAAAAAATCTGGTGGGCTGACTGTTTCTCATTTGAGGTTTGGTAAAGAACCAATTCATTCTGTTTATTTAGTGGAAAACCCTGATTTTGTCGGATGTCATAATGCAGCCTATATTCATAAATATGATTTAATTAAAGGCTTAAAAGACGGAGGTACCTTCCTGTTAAATACGGTTTGGGATAAAGAAAAAGTGTTTAGGTTATTACCAAAACACTTAAAACAATACATCTCCCAACACAATATTAATTTTTATACGATTAACGCGATGGATATCGCAAGAGAAGAAGGTATGGGACGCCGAATTAACACAGTTATGTCAGCTGCATTTTTCGAATTAACTCATTTAATGGATAGAGATGAATATCTACCCTTATTAAAAGAAGAAATCAAACAAACATATGGTAAAAAATCATCGGAAATTGTTCAAAAAAACTGGAATGTTATCGATAAAACATTTGATGCACTAGAAAAAATTGATGTTCCAGCAGAATGGGCAGATATTGAAGTTTCTGAAAGAGTTGAAGAAAAAGAATTACCATCATTTGTTAAAAATATTATGAAACCAATTGAACGCCAAGAAGGTGACCAACTATCAGTTAATGATTTAATTGATAATGGTATGTTAGGTGGGACAATTCCACTAGGTACATCAGCTTATGAAAAACGAGGCATTGCCCTTGAAGTGCCTGAATGGATTCCAGAAGCTTGTACGATGTGTAATGAATGTGCATTTGTTTGCCCACATGCGGCGATTCGTCCATTCCTAGCAGATGATGAAGAGATGGAAGAAGCACCAGAAGGTTACATTACGCGAGACTTCAAAGGAAAAGATGGTATGCAGTACCGAATTCAGGTATCTGTTGAAGACTGTACAGGCTGTGGCCTTTGTGTGGACGCGTGTCCCGCAAAAGAAAAAGCGCTTGTCATGAAACCTTATGAAGAACAACATGATGAAGCTGTTAATTGGGCCTTTTCAATGACATTGAAACATAAAGAAAATACAGTGAAAAAAGAATCTGTTAAGGGCTCTCAATTTGAGCAACCACTTTTAGAATTTTCAGGTGCATGTTCTGGTTGTGGGGAAACGCCTTATGTTAAATTATTAACTCAATTATTTGGTGATCGAATGATGATTGCTAATACGACAGGCTGTTCATCTATATGGGGGGCTTCAGCTCCAGTAACTCCATATACAACCAATCATTTAGGTCAAGGACCTGCATGGAGTAACTCGTTATTTGAGGACAATGCTGAGTTTGGTTATGGTATGTATGTGGCAAATCAAGTGAAGCGTCAACGTGTTGCAGATAAAGTAGCGGTAATTTTAGAAAAAGAAACGCTTCAAGAAGAAACAAAAGAAGTTTTATCTGATTGGTTAGTTAATCTTGATGAAGGAAAAGGGACAAGACAACGTGCATCTAGATTATCTGAAAGTTTACAAAACCAGACAGATAAAGTGTTGGTGGATTTACTGCAAGATGAAAATATGTTTGTTAAGCCAAGCCAATGGATGATTGGTGGCGATGGTTGGGCTTATGACATTGGATTTAGCGGAATTGATCATATTTTAGCATCGGGTGAAGATGTTAATATTTTAGTTATGGATAATGAATTGTATGCTAATACAGGTGGTCAAATGTCTAAAGCTACCTCTCAATCAGCTATTGCTAAGTTTGCTGCTAGTGGGAAGAAAACAGCGAAAAAAGATTTAGGCATGATGGCCGCAACGTATGGTAATGTCTATGTGGCACAAATTTCAATTAATGCCAATCCAAATCAAGCCATTAAAGCTATTGCTGAGGCGGAAAGTTATCCTGGTCCATCTCTTGTGATTGGTTATACGCCATGTATCAATCACGGTATCAAGGGTGGTATGAGTAACGCGTTATTAAATGCTAAAGAAGCCGTTGAGTCGGGTTACTGGCAATTGTATCGTTACGATCCACGTCTGATTGAAAAAGGTAAAGATCCAATGCGTATGGATTACAAGAAGGCTGATATGGAAAAAATTCCAGACTTTTTAAGCACGCAAACACGTTTTTCTGCGTTAACAAATGTGGTTCATGATGATGAGATAGTTGACGAGATGTATGATAATACAAAGCATGACGTTATTGAAAGAAATGATAATTACAAACGTCTAGCAAGCTTAAAAAAAGATAAATAAACCGTAATAGGGATGAAAGAGATCTTCTTCAAACAAGAAAGGAGATCTCTTTTTGCTATTATTTAAGAAAAGTAAGCATTATCATTGAAGAGCTGTGAAAAACAAGGTATATTTATTTTAAGTTGTAAGGGATAAACAAGGGGGATGGCTATGTTTTTTAACAGTCAATTTTTTCTAGCAATCATTTTTATAGTCATGATCGTTATCGGTTTTGCCTTGGTTGTTGATCGTTTGATATTTAAAAAAAGAAAAATCGATTCGACACAGAAACTAATAGTTATTTTGGGGTCATTATTAGTAATTGCCGGGTCTTATTTTTTGTGCATTACTTTAGTGCTTGGCTATTAAAACAAAAAAGAAAAGGAACTGTTTCTCTTTTTTATGTAAGAGAGACAGTTCTTTTTAGTTAGCTAATAAATAATTTAACAAACAAGATAACAAAAGGTAATGAGATAAAGGTTCTTTCTAAAAAGATAATGATAATATCTCTAAACTTATCAACTAACTTACAAGATTTTAAGAGTGTGGCAATCTCTGACATGAATATTAATTGTAGAATACTCATCATGGCGATAATTGCCTTACTTTCAATCGATGGTAAGCCTTTACCAAGAATAACAGGAAGGTAATTATCAGCAAAACCAGCCATGATCGCACTTGCTGTAACTGATGCATCGGGTACACCAGCTAGATTTAAAATCATCTCAATAGGTAAAGAAACCCATGAAAGAATTGGTGTATAAATCGAAATCATTAACGCTCCAGCACCCCAAAAAATAATGATAGGAGTTAACCAAAAGACATAAAAACTCATGTTATCAATTTTACTTGTAAAGTTTTTTAAACTAATACTATTAGCACGATTAGCTGAATTAGTATATGCTGTTTGAAGTTTACTTCCATTTTTTGGTGTTGAAATAGAAGATTCTGTGGTTCCATCAACATAAGTATTTGGATAGTTTCTAATCGGTGGGATTCTAACGCTAATAATTCCGAGGATGACACCAATTAATGTAATGCCAAGAAAAATTAAACCAAAATGATCCATTAATCCCAGAACAGAACTGACAAGTACAACCCACCCAATACTAGAAGTGGCAAACTGACTACCAATAACCGCAGCTTCTTTCACCGTAAAATAGCCTTTTTCAAACAATTCCTGTGTCCCAAGAATGGCTGCATTCCCTGGACCTACCCAGGCACTAATGATATTAACCGCACAAATTTCAGAAACTTTAAATAGTGGTTTAACAATAAAACCAACTAACTCACCTAGAAATTCCATTGCACCAAACTCTAAAATAAATGTTTGGAATAAAAGCATCATTGGTACCAAAATAGATAATTGAGTGGCTAAATCCAACATAGCAACACCTGTATCAGGTGAAATGATAAATGCCGGGCCAATTTTAAATAAACATAAAATAGAGATGAAAGCTCCAAAGAAACGGTTCACAACATAAAAAGGAGTTGTGACAAATAATTTTTTACATAATCTTTTTTGGTGAAGAACACTCTTTTTATTAATTAGTGCATAAAGAGAAAGAAGGGCACTTAAGGAAACACAGATAACAAGTAAATATTGAATAATTATCTTATAGTCCTCAATGAATAATTTTAAATAATGAAATAAAATAGTATCCATGCCATTACTGAAATTAAAAGGAATTAATACAAGTAAAATACCTAAAAGTGTCCCAACAATAAACTTAAAAAAACCAATTCGTTGTGCTGTTTTCATATGCTAAGCTCCTATAACTTAATTTGATTTGCTAATTCAACTAAACTTGTATACGAAGCATTTAGTTGTTCTGACTCTTCAGCAGTGTAATCTAAGTCGATTGCTTTAACTGCTCCGTTTTTACTAATAACATGAGGTAAACTAATATAAACATCCTGACTAAAGGGTTGTGATACTGGTAAAATAGTTTGTTCATCCTGAGCAATTGCTTTAATCACTCGTTCAATGGCTAAAGCCACACAGTAGCAGTTAGGTCCCTTCATTTTCCAAACATCAAACGCAGTATCTTTTACTTCTTGAGCAATATCGGTAAAGTAATTTTCTGATATATCTAAACCATTTTTCTTAGCGTATTGAGTAAAGTTAGTTCCTTTAACGGCTGTTTGTGACCAAGCAACAACTTGTGAATCACCATGTTCGCCAATCACTAAACCGTTCATGTCTGTTTGAGAAATATCTAAATCACGGGCTAATAAGTAGTTCAGTCTTGCTGAATCAAGTGTAGTTCCGAGCCCAATGACGCGGTGAGGTTCCCAACCTGAAATTTGTTGTGCGAAATAAGCTAAAATATCAACAGGATTACTTACTAAAAGCAACATACCATTTGGGCTTGCTTCAGTAATTTTAGGAACAATATCTTTTAAAATATCCGCATTTTTTTGAAGAGGAACTAAACGTGATTCCCCAACTTTCTCAGGAACACCTATTGTGATTATAATCACATTTGAGTCCGCAGTTTTGTCGTACCCTCCAGCAGAAATTTTCATTTCTTGACTAAGAGATAAACCATGTAAAATATCTAAAGCCACACCTTGTGCTCTGTCTTCATCAAGGTCGACAATAACTAATTCTTGAACCAGATTTGATTTAGCAAGTGAAAAAGCTGTTGTTGCTCCGACTGCACCTGCACCAATAATACTTACTTTCATTTAAACATCTCCTAATTTTTGTATTTCGGAACGCGTTCCACATTCTTAATATATGTTAAATCAATCACAAAATCAAGAGGGAATTTAAAAAAAGTGAATATGGTAAGTTTTGTAAACAAACAAAAGTCTCACAAGAGAGATTTCTTTTATTAAACAAATATAGTAAAGTGTTATTAATAGTATCTTTTCTGGAGGTAACAACTATGGAGAAAAAAAGCCCGGTAATAAAAAATGTAGTCGATACGTTTAGAATTCTAGATGTATTAAACGAAAATGGTGAAGTAGGACTAGCTCATTTATCACAGGAACTTGAAATACCAAAAACCACTATTTTTCGAATCATCAAAACACTTGAAGAAATAAATGTAGTAAAACAAATGCCAAACAGCGATTATGCTCTAGATTATCGTTTGAGCGTTTACGCTAAAAGCGCGGCTAAGGAAAATCAATTAGTGGAAATTGCGACTCCTTTTATGAATCAGTTAAGAGATAGCTTCTTAGAAACAGTCAATCTAGGTATTCTAAATGACAATCAAGTTGTCATTATGCAAACAGTAGAAGGCGAGTTTTATCAACTCCAAACAACTTTAGTCCCCGTGAGTCCTCTCTATTGTTCAGGTATGGGAAAACTTTTTTTAAGTCAATTTGACAAGGAATCTTTAGCTGAATACTTCGTTGATTTACCTAAACGGACGGTTAATACAATTGTTGATAGTAATGATTTCTTAAAAAATGTTAAAAAGATAAAAGAGCAAGGCTATTCTGTTGATGAAGAGGAATATGAGTATGGTTTGTCTTGCTACTCAGTGCCAATTTATGCCAAAGATGGGTCTATTATTTGCGCAATTAGTGTCTCAGGTCCAACTAGTCGACTTCTTCATAAAGGTGTTGACTTATTAGTCAAAGAATTAAAAGAAAAAGGCCTTGCTTTACAGGAAGAATTGCAACGGAATATGAGAAAATAAAAGGATATATCAACAAGGAAGGAGCGTCTTAGTGTGGGATTAACTCCAAAAGATATGATTAGCTCATTATCTAAATTACTTGATTGGTTGGAGCAAGAGAGTAACTGGGGAACAAATAATGGTGAATTAAGATTTATTACTGGTAGAATAGGTGAAATCTATACAGCTATCATGACAAATGGGTCAATGGCTATTGAAACAAATCAAAATCCTAAAAATACGAGAAGGCTTGAAAATGATCTTATTAAACAAATTTCATTAAAAGATGAAGTAGCTAACTAAGAAAAAATTTTTTACAAAATAATTCATTATTTAATAAATACTTTTAAAAACCTTTTATTATCAAAGAAAATTTGAGTTTTAGATAAGAGCCTGGCTATTCTTTTTTGGAATAGCCAGGCTCTTATTTTTATTTTATTTTTTAGACACTTGAAGAAGAAGCAGCAGCTCTTTCTTCTGCTTTTACAAAGTCGATAGCTGCAACTAAAAGAATAATTAGATGTTCGTAATTTTCTTCTAAAATAGATATTTCATAAGTACTATTCATAGCTAACCACTTTTGATTGATACGGGCAATCTCTATACCGTTACGTTCAATGGCATAGTTTTTATCTAACCAATCTCCTTGAATCTGGATATTTTCGCTATCAATATGATAGTTAGCTTTAAAAAAAGACAATTTCTTTTCAATCAATATTGGAGAAGCACCAACAACCTTCACGCTAAATTTAGGAAGCAGTTTAAAAAGTTCTTTTGTGACTGTACCAATCTCCTCTTCATTGCTATCATACATTGTAAAAGATTTTGGTATTTTTAGAAAACTTCCCTTTACACTATAAATAATATTCTCTTCTTGATCTTTGATTGAAAATTTTTCGTTTAAACTTAAAACTTTTTGTTTCATGTATAAGGTTTTCATAAAACCAGCTCCTTTTAATAGCATTATCTAATCAAACAAAATAAGTATATAGTCATTATAAACTAAAAAACAGTGAATGAGCATAACGTAAATTGTTATTTCTCATTCACTGTTTTTTTAAGCTGTTTGATTCATTTTATAAGTTGCTTTAATAAAGCGAATAGTAATTAAAAAGACAACAATTAACGCAATGATTAAAGTAACCCAACTAAGTATTGTAAATACTGGTTGGATGGCTGGTAATTGCTTACTTAGGAAAACACCCGATTGCTTAACCGCTGTTGCTGTAATAACAAGTGGAAACGTCATACCTGCCTGTGCCGGAGTAAAACGTTCAGATAGTAATTTAGGTAACTTAATTAAAACAATCACATATAGCAATAACATCAGACAAACTTGTAAGAGAACAAGCCAAAGTGTTTTTTGTTCATGGGTTGCAAGATAACCAACCAAATTAAGAGAAGCAGGAGCTGCTAAAATAGCGAATGTTCCTCTTACAGGTGTTGGTAAGTTATGCTTTTTAAGTCTCATAAAAACAATCGGTAATAAAATGATAAACGATAGTACACCGAATAAGAAAAGTCCCTTGGAAAGAGTAGTGATAAGATTCGATTGAAACATTGGACTTGAAATAGCTGAAGCAACTATACCAATATACACAATAAACCACGACGGTAAAACAAGCGACAAATCTTTTTTCATCGCAAAAGCCAATGAAAAATAAACAATAAATAAGGCATGTCCAATTGTTGCAATAAACCATAAAATTAAACTTAAGGTTCTGCTAATCGGCAGTAAAAATTTGGCAAGAAATGCTAACCCCATAAAAAATGTTGGGAAAGTAGCAGCAATGGGTGCCTGATTTAGTTGCTGTTTAAACATTGTTGGATTAAGAATAAATTTAACAACAACTGCTATTAAAATGAGTAAACTAAAAATAGCAAATACCCAACTAATTGAGGGATTAAGAGCAAATAAATTAGCAAACCCAGCAAAACTTAAGCCAACTGCAGCTACTGGAATAGGCAAATTAAGCAAAAATTTTTTCATATAATTTACGGCTCCATTGTGACATGTGGTTCGATTTTAGGTGCTGTTTCTAAATCAATTTTACCTCGTTCGATTAATTCATTTACTACCCAAACAGCAACATTTCCTGTTATTTTAATACAATGCTGTCTACGTCCCTCAGATTTAAAATCATCACCACGCCATTCACGTGTAATAACACGACAACAACAAGAACGGTATTGTTCTCTGACATAATCGTGCAATCCTTTTGATATTTCAAACATTTCAGGATCCATCGGTTCGCCGCGCTTACGACCATAGACCATACCTAAACCAATTTGTCCCCCTGATACAGCGCCGCATAAACATTGTGCTTTTCCCATACCAATAGGGAATCCAGAAGCTAAACGTACCACGTCATCATCATAAGGTTTACCTAACACATCGTTAATTGTTTCAACCACAGCTTCCGAACAGTAAAACGTTCCTGAGCTAAAATATTCTTCTGCCACTGCTCTAACCATCTCTAAATATTCTTCTTTTTCCATGTCAATCACCCCTATATTTTATATAGTTCATAATATCACAATGTGAAAATAAAGATAGTAATCTTTGTTATTTTTAATAATAAAAAAACTGATGCAAGTAAGTTGAAAACTTGCATCAGTAAATGAAAATTTAAATAATTTTATAGCTAATTTGAATCTGATTATCTATTTTTTTGACATAACTATCAACTTCAAAAATCTCTTTGATATTCGTTGTGGTTAAGACTGTTGTGGGTGTTCCAGATAAAACAATTTGTCCGTCTTTCATGACATAAAGAATATCACAATAATTAGCAGCTAGATTTAGATCGTGAATAACTGAAATAATTGTTAAATTGAGATCACGAACAAGGCTTAAAAACTCTAATTGATTTTTAACATCTAAATGGTTAGTTGGCTCATCAAGAATCAGGCAATTCGCTTTTTGAGCTAAAGCACGAGCTAAAATAACTCGTTGTTTTTCTCCACCAGAAAGAAAAGAGAAGTACTCATCTTTAAAATGAACCATGCCAACTTTATCTAACGAGTCAAGGGCAAGTGCCAAATCTTCAGTTGTATTCATTTGCCACCATTCTTTATGAGGTTCTCTACCCATTAACACAATATCTAAAACAGTAAAATTAAAGTTTACTTCATTAAGTTGAGCAACCACAGCATTTTCTTTAGCAATATCCTTTGTTTTCCAAGAAGCTAAATCTTTATCTAGAAAAACAATATTGCCAGAGTATTCTTTGATTCCTTTGTATAGCGTTTTAAGTAGCGTACTTTTTCCACTTCCATTTGGTCCAATAATGCCAATGAATTGATTTTTAGGAAGAGATAGTGAGATGTCTTTTAAAATTTCTTTTTTGTTTAAGGTCACACCTAAATGCTTTATTTCGTATTTCATCACTTATCGCCTCTTTTCACCAGAATTTTGAACCACTAAATATAAGAAGAAGGGCGCTCCTACAATTGAAACAATAATGCCGATTGGAATTTCAACACCTTTAATAATCATTCGAGACAGAATATCTGCCCATAGTAGGAACAAGCCACCAAACAAAATTGTAATTGGAATCATTTTTTTATGATTCACTCCAACTAAAAGTCTGGCAATGTGTGGCACAACAAGTCCAACAAAACCGATGATACCACAAGCATAGACAATAAACCCAATTAGTATTGCAGCTAGGATGATGTAAATAATTCGGTAAATATGATTTTCTTGTCCTAAAGTAACCGCTGCTTCATCACCAACTAACATTAAGTTTAAAATTCGTGATTGAAAGCAAAAGAAGAGACTGATAACAATGACAATCGGTGCTAAAATTTTAACAATTTGCCAATTGGCCGCTGACAAACTTCCTAGTAGCCAAAAGTTTAAAGTCATCATTCCGTTACGGTTGTTAGCTGCAAAAACAATGATACTCGACATAGCGGAGCAAAGAGAGCTTAGAGCAATACCGACAAGTAAGAGTCGTGAGACGTCTGCTCGACTTGAGGAGCTACCAAATAAGAGAACTAAAAAGGAAACAGCCAGTGCACCGATGAAAGCTGAAATACCAACATAGTTTGAACCAAGAGAAACACCAACGCCTAATAAAATTGCTAAAGTGGCACCCAGAGATGCCCCAGAAGAAATTCCCAAAATATAAGGATCAGCAAGAGGATTGTTAACAATAGCTTGCATAACAGCTCCTGATAAAGAAAGAGCAATACCAGCAAGAACAGCCAGTAAAATGCGTGGAAAACGAATCAACCATACGATATCAATAGCCCCTTTTTCCACATGTTTTAACAGCGCTTCTTGTCCAGTGATTTTAGCAAATAGAATGTGATAAACCTCTTTTATTGAAATATCTGCTGAACCCAAGGTGATAGAATAAATAATCGAAACGAGTAAGAGGACAGTCATTCCTAATAAAATCATATTAAATTTCCAATTTGAACGTTGAACCTGTTCCATTTACTCATCACCTTTTCTTGTTATTTATATAAATCTGGATATAATCCTTTTGAAATAGCTTGAATACCATCTAATGTTCTAATTCCAGTTGAGTAAACATTACTTAAAACCATAGGATACACTCGATTATTTTTAACAGCATCCATATTTTGTAATGCTTCGTTTTCAGTAATTGAAGTTAGTGCTTGTTTTTCTTCGATTGATTCACCGTAGTAAACACTAAAAATAACATCAGGATTTAATTTAACAAGTTCTTCTTTTGTAATATTTCCATTTTTATCAGCAACTAATTCAGCACCAACTTGTTGAGCCATATCGCCACCAATACTATCAGCACCATAAATACGATATTGACCATCTTTGTTTACTTCAAAAATGACAGCTTTTACTTTTTCTTTACCTTCAGCAAACTTGATTGATTTGTCGATTTCTTTTTTCATGTCATCAACCATTTTTTGAGCTTTGTCTTCAACCTTGAAAATTTTACCAATATTTAAAATATCTTCGTATTCATTTTCAAGTGTATTAGGTGTTTTAACACCACTGTTTTGAGCCATATAAGTATTTGTATTGCGATCAGTCCAGAAGCTAACGTCACCTAATGTTTCCGGTGCAAAATATGAGTACCAGCTGAAAATAAAATCAGGATCTAAGCTTAAAACTTCTTCTTTACTTGGCGCTTGTTTGTAATATTTAATCTTATCAAAAGCTTCTTTAAATTCTGGTTTAACATCAGTATCTAATTGAGATGCAGCAATCATTTTATCTTCTAAACCAAGAGCTAACATGATTTCGATTGGACTTTGATACACAGCAACGACTTTTTCTGGTACTTTCTCAAACGTTTCTTCTACAGGTTTTTTTTCATAATTATAAGTAGTAATAACTGTAGATGTTTCACTTTTTTTATCTTTTGAAGAAGTTGAAGAATCTGTTTTTGACTCAGTTGCTCCGCATCCTGTAAAAATAAGCATTGCAACAGCTAACATACCAAATAAATTTTTTTTCATTTTAAAACTCCTCTATTTTTTCTAATATAATAATTTCTTTTTTTGCAAGTGGGTTAGAAGTGGCTACTGGATAACCGCCATCAAGCCATCTGTCAAGTTGTTCACTTTGATGCTCTTTTCTTTCGGTTGGAAAAAGAGAACAAGACACTCGTTTAAGTGAGCTAGGTAAATTCTGATCAATATCTTTTACAGATATACTAGGAAGGTTGCGACTGACAAACTGACGCTCAGACGATGTTCCTTCATTGAACAGTTCAAAGGTGTGATTATAAGTAAAATGGTGCTTTTTCTTAATTATCTCACTGTCCAAATGAATACTTCTTTTTAAATCAATGTCTTTTTTTCTAGATATATGTTGAGACTCTGCTACATTTGTTGTTTCAATCCAAATAAAACCTTCTGGACTCAAAAGATTAGCAAGCTTTTCTAACACATGCTTAAGACATTTTTGATAGACAAGCTCTTGAAACGTTGTATCTGCCAATAGTATAACGTCGAACGTTTTATTTTCTTGATAGTCAAAAATATCGGATGTTACTAAATCAAAGTGTGAAAAAGAGGTCCATTTTTGACGCTGTAAGACAGTGACCATAGCAGGACTCTTTTCAAGACCAGTCACGAGAAATCCTTCACTAACCAAAGGAAAGCTAGAACGACCATGGCCAACACCCACATCTAAAATACTGGGTGAGCTAAGTTTATGCTCTGATAGAAACGATAAAAAGTGATGGACATGCCATTTCCCAGAAAACATTGAGTAATATGTTGCTTCTAATTTTTGATATTCAGAAAATAACACAGAGTAACGATTCAAGTCTTTCATTTGGCAGCGATTACACAAAGACCCAGCAAGTTCTTCAAGAAGTGTCTCTCTAGGAACACCGTTTTTACTATCGCCTTCTTGTTCATCGTAAATAAAGTGACAGGTATCACATAAGTATTTTCGCAACCTTGTTCAACTCCTTTCTTAAAAAAATAGGTTCAATTAGATAGATTCAGACAAAAAAAAGACATTCTAGTTAATAGAATGCCTTGTGAAAAGACGCTTACTTAAGCAACTTTAAACAAGACAATTCCCCAATCGAATTATCTGAAGATTATGTGAAAATGGTATTCTGACTCAACTTCATTCTACTTTCTCGCCTTCTCTTTCGATGGCTTGTGAGATTTCGTCCGTTATACAGAAGAAAGGGGCTGTTGAGGGATTACACCTCATTCCCAAATTTCACATATACTATCACGTGATAATGGTAACAAAATAAATTTGACTCTGCAATAGGTAAAAGTGAATTGTTTCTTTTAGTTAATTGAATCTAGTAAAAAATTGAAAAGCATGTTAAGATAACGTTAATATAAATTGAAGGAGAGATAGACATGCCAGGACGGATTCGTATTGCACAGAATAGACAACAATTAAATCAAATAAAAAAAGTCTAGCAATACGGCATTTTAATGGAATACGTGTTTATTTAAATGTATAAAAATGTTAAGAGGCATGCTTAGGCTGTCTCTTTTTTGTGTCCTTTTTTACCGTATTGCGTTTAAAAGGAGAACGTAATCATGGAAGAATTAGTATTAACAATAGAGAAGACAAATATCGAATATGGATTAAAGACAGTGTTAGATATTGACCAACTAAGGGTTTACCAAAATGAGAGAATCGGTATTATTGGTGACAATGGTTCGGGAAAATCAACACTCTTAAAAGCAATTGTAGGAGAAATGTTAGTTGGAAAAGGCAAAATCACACGTCAAATTGAATTTTCTTATTTGGAACAAATTTGTCTTAACGAGCAAAAAAAAATAGATGAAAATGCTGAATTATTCAGTAAATTAGGTGTACCAAGTAACAGCTATAAAGAAATGAGTGGAGGAGAGCAGGCGAAGTATCGGTTAGCTACAATGTTATCTAATTATCATGAAGGCATGATTTTGGATGAACCAACCACTCATTTAGATGAACATAGTATTCAATTTCTAATTGACGAATTACGCTTTTATTATGGGACTCTCATTTTTGTTAGTCATGATCGTTATTTTTTAAATGAGCTGGCAACCAAAATTTGGGAAATCTCAGGTGGTAAGATTACGGAGTATCATGGAAATTATGAATCATATAAAAAACAAAAAGAACAAGAAAATATAGAGCAACAAAGAACCTATCAACAAGTTGAAAATGAAAAAAAACGATTAGAAAAAGCGATTGTAGAAAGAGAAAAGCAAGCACAAAAATTAATAATTAATAGCAAGAAAAAGAGTCAAAAACAAAAGAAACCAAGCCGTCTTTCAGGTACAAAACAAAAAGATAGTGTCCAAAAAAGTATTCAAAAAAATGTTAAAACAATGGAAAAAAGGCTATCTAAATTAGACAGTGTTTCTGAAATAAATAGACAATCAAGCATCTCATTTCCAATACATCAGTTTAAAGAATTACATAACCCATACCCCATTAGAGGGGAAGCAGTAACTATTAGTCAGGGGAAATGTTTATTAGATAAAACTGATTTTCAATTTGAAAAAGGCAAAAAAATTGCGATTGTTGGATCTAATGGTGTAGGGAAAACTTCATTTTTAAAGGCTATACTAGATGGAAATAGAGGGATTATCACGTCTTCAAAAGCGATTATTTCAACCTTTTATCAGCAATCATATCAAGAAAATCATGAGAGCAGTGTCTTAAGCTATTTAATTAAGCAAAGTAATTATGAGGAAAAAATTGTTCGAAGTATATTAAATAAATTAGGGTTTACTCAGGAAGAATTACAGACATCATTTAATCAATTAAGTGGTGGTGAGAGAACACGAGTTGGGCTTGCTTTAACCATGTTGAGACCGTCAAATGTCTTAATATTGGATGAACCCACCAATTTTATTGACTTAAAAACAATTGAAGCATTAGAAGATTTAATAAGGAATTATCCAGGAATGGTGATTGTTGTCTCACATGATCGTTATTTTGTTAATCAAGTTGCAGATCAAATTTATGAAATAAAGGATAAGCAGCTTATTCGGATAAGTGGTTAAATTAACTCTATTATATAGGAAGAAACTTGTACAAAAAATGTGCAAGTTTCTTTTTTTTATTAATTATCTGATGCTTCATTATAAGAAGTGATAAGTCTTTTAATTCCTGAATCAATTTGATCAGGGGTTAAATTAAACAAATCAAGACTGTAAAAATTTTCAGTGGGAACATTATTGGTATCAAAGTGTTTAGAAATATCATCTAAAATTATTTTATGATTGGCAAGATTTTTTTCAAATTGATATTTGGATACTTTTTTTGGTAAGGTGGCAAAGGCCTTACTTGAATGAAAACAGTTTAAATGAAAAAGGTTTGAATCTGCTGCCGCCTGAATAAATGCTTTATTTCTCACATCTTGGAGTTGTTTTGTTTGCTTTACCTGGTGATCAAACATACCAGATTTAATATATAAGTTAAGCGCAGCTTGAGAAAACATGGAACTATCAATTTCAAGGAGTGTCCGGTATTGTTTGAAAGAGTCAATCAACAAGGTAGGCAGCAGGCATACTCCAATTCTAAGACCTGGAAACATAATTTTAGCAAAGCTTTTTAAGTAAATGACATGCTCACTATCATCATAAAAATGTAAAGGAAAATTATTTGTGCTTGTTACAAAATCAGCTAAATAATCATCTTCTACTAAATATACGTCATATTTTTTAGCTAAAGATACTAGCTTTTTCTTCTCACTTTCTGTATAAGAGAGACCTAAAGGATTTGAAATTCGCGAAGTTGTATAAAAAAACTTAATGTCTTTTTCTTTAAAATAATATTCTAATCGCTCCCAATTGAGCCCGTGCTGATTTCTATCGATGGTATAATAAGGAATAGTTTCTAAATGAAGTAAATCAAGCATTAAATGGTAGCTAGGCATCTCAATCAAAATGGCTTTTTTCTGATTAGGAAAGTGAATACGACTTAAAATAAATAAAGCCTGTTGAACACCAGTTGTGATAAATAAATGGTTTTCACTTGTATAAAGTTGTTGAGTAGTAAGCCAATGTTGAAGGGTTCGAATTAACTCTGGTAGACCTTGAGACTTTCCGTATTCAAACAATTCATCCTTATAGTTTTCAGTTGCTTTTCGTAAACAAAGCTGAAACTCATCATAAGGAAACGTTAGCAAGTTAGCTTTTGTCGAACCAAAATCAATCGTATCTGTTTCTTTTATTGAAGTGAGCGCTCTTTTCTTTTGCAAAACATAAAACCCACTACGATCTTTAACATAAAGTAATTGGTCATCAACTAACAACTGGATCGCTCGCTTAATAGTATCAATGCTACATTCATATTCAGCTGCTAAAGAACGAATAGATGGAATTTTTTGCCCTTCTAAAAAAATATCCAATTGAATTTTTTCTTTGATTTGTTGATAAATGTCAATGTATTTCAAAGTATGCCTCCTAACTGTATCGGTACAGATTGATAATATAGTTATTGTATCTATAAAAATAAAAAACTACAATACATTGAGAAGGGAAGGTTTTAAATGACAAAAAATATAAAAGCTCACATAGCTATTTTAATACAAGTAAGCATTATTGGTTTATCTTATCTTTTTGTAAAAGAGGGATTAGGATATGCTGATCCAATGACACAGTTATCACATCGATTTATTATTGCAGCGCTAGGAATATGGCTAGTCCGAATGTTCGTACCGCATTCAAAAGTCTTTACAAAAGAAGCCTTGAAAGATTTATTACCATTAGGTATCTTTTATCCAGTTCTCTTTTTTTCATTACAAACATTATCTTTAACCTACATAACAACACTTGAAGCAGGGATAATAAGCGCTACAATTCCTATTATTATCATGATTTTAGCTATTATCTTTCTAAAAGAAAAACCTAATCGTAATCAAAAAATAGTTATGTTAGTAGCTTTTTTAGGTGTTATCTACATTAATATAAAAGGGCAAGGCGCTCCTATAGAATTCAGTTTGTTTGGAACGATTCTTATGTTTTTATCGGCTCTCTCATCAGGAATGTATACAATTACTGCTAAAAAAGTGTCTGCTAAATACGAAACAATCGATATGACAACTTTTATGTTAACATTTGGAATGTTTATTTTTACAGCAATCTCTTTCGGACAACATCTATTTGGAGAGGTAGAAACAAGTTATTTCGAACCATTAAGCCATAGTCCATATTTGATTGCGGTATTTTATCTAGGGTTGTTATCATCTCTAGGAAGTTCGTTTCTATCTAATTATGCCATTCATTACGTTAATGCCTCAACAATTGGGTTATTTTCAAATCTTTC
>NZ_JAVWHO010000019.1:22979-36714 GCF_036639995.1 Vagococcus sp.
ATAAAAAGGTAAAATATACATATATTATAAAAAAGCGCGCATTTAAATTATAATAATTATAAATAAGATTTGTTAGTTTTCTTTTTTTTAATCACTAATGTGAATTTACTCACAATAGAAAGATGACCATTAGGGAGTTTCCCTTAAATATAAATAAAGTGAGGTTGCAACTATGGATAATAAGTATTTAGAAGAAATTGAATCATCGTATTCAATGCTGACAATTATGGAAGAAGCAGAAAAATGTCTGCTTTGTTTGGATGCCCCTTGTTCAAAAGCTTGTCCAGCAGGAACTGATCCTGCATCATTTATCAGAAGTGTTAGATTTAGAAATTTTAAAGGTGCTGCAGAAACAATAAGAGAAAACAACGCACTTGGTGCCATATGTGCTCTTGTTTGTCCAACTGAAAAGTATTGCGAAATGGGCTGTGCTAGATCTGAAATTGATAAACCAATTAATATTGGTGGTATACAAAAATTTGTAACAGATTTTGAGCAACAAACGGAAATGGAAATCCTTAAAAAAGGTGAAGCTAATGGCAAGAAAATTGCAATTGTTGGTAGTGGACCATCAGGTTTACAATCAGCAGCTTCTCTTTTACAACTTGGTTATGACGTGACTGTTTATGAAAAAAGTGAACAAGCAGGTGGTTATTTAAGATATGGTATTCCAGAATACCGTCTACCAAACGCTATTGTTAATTATGAAATTTTAAGAATTGCTAATTTAGGCGCTGAATTTGTCTTTGGAACAACAATTGGTAAAGACATTACAATGGACGAATTAAAAGCTAAATTTGATGCTGTTATTATTGCAATAGGTGCTAGCCAAGGTAAAATGTTAGATTTATTTGATAATAATCCAGCAGTCGAAACTGCAGTATCCTTCCTTTCAAGAGCTCGCGATAACCAAGGCAATATTGATCTACCAAAAGACGCTTTAGTTATTGGCGGTGGAGATGTAGCAATGGACGTTGTCACTTCTCTTAAATTATTAGGAGTTAAGCACGTCACAGATGTTGTTTATGAAGAATTTTGTGAATTTAAAGCATCTAAAAAAGAATTAGAAGGCGCTCAAAATCAAGGCGTAACGATTATTGATGGCTATTACCCAGTAGCAGTTAAAGATAATACAGTAACATTTAAACACCGTCACTTAAATAATGAACTTGCTATTGAAGCTGAAAAAATTATTTTAGCTGTTGGTCAAGTAGTTGATCCAAGTAATTTAGACATTGAGGTAGAAAATAATAAAGTATTAACTTCAGGTTATCAAACAGATGATAAAAAAGTTTTTGTCACTGGAGATATTGTTCATGGCGACATGACAGTTGTCTGGGCAGTTAAAAAAGGAAAAGAAGTTGCTGCTGAAATTCATGAATTTTTAGGAGGTAACAACTAATGATTAATAAAGATTTGTCGATTAATTTTTTAGGTGTAAAATTTGAAAATCCATTTTGTTTATCATCATCTCCAGTAGGTAACTGCTATGATATGTGTAAAAAAGCATATGACACTGGATGGGGTGGCGTTGTATTTAAAACAATCGGCCCAGAACATTTTGTCATTGATGAAGTATCACCACGTTTTGACATTTTAACAAAAGAAGGCACTCCTTTTGTTGGATTTAAAAATATGGAACAAATTGCTGAGCATTCTCTTGAAGAAAATTTAGCAGACTTAAGACGTTTGAAAGCTGAATACCCAGAAAAAGTGTTAATTGCCTCTATTATGGGAACAAATGAAGAAGATTGGGAAGTGTTGGCTCGTTTAGTAGATGAAGCTGGAGCTGACATGATTGAAATGAATCTTTCTTGTCCACAAATGACATCTCATGCAATGGGATCTGATGTGGGTACTAATCCTGAGTTATGTCGCACGTATTGTGCAGCTGTTAAACGTGGTTCTAAATTACCGATGATGGCTAAAATGACTCCAAATGTGACAGATATGGTAACTGTTGCAAAAGCATCAATGGAAGGCGGCGCTGATGGTATTGCTACTATTAATACTGTGAAATCAATTGCTAATATTGATTTAGATCGTAAAATTGGTTTACCAGTTGTTAATGGAAAATCATCTATTTCAGGTTACTCTGGAAAAGCAGTAAAACCAATTGCACTACGTTTTATGCAACAATTACGTTCTGCAGAAGGTTTTGAAAACCTACCTATTTCAGGTATTGGTGGGATTGAAACATGGGAAGATGCCGCTGAATTTATTCTTTTAGGTGCGTCAACACTACAAGTAACAACAGGTATTATGCAGTACGGTTACCGTATTGTGGAAGATATGAAAAATGGTCTAATGCATTATATGGAAGAACAAGGTGTTGATCGTTTAGAAGATTTAGTTGGGTTAGCTAATGAAAATATTATCCCAGCAGAAAACTTAGATCGTGATTACAAAGTATATCCTGTAATTGATTTAGACAAATGTATCGCATGTGGACGTTGTTATATTTCTTGTTACGATGGCGCGCATCAAGCTATTGTTTGGGATGATGAAAATCGTGTGCCTCATTGTAATACAGAAAAATGTGTGGGATGCCATCTTTGTACATTGGTTTGTCCAGTGGGAGCTATCAGTAAAGGAATCGTTGAGATGAAACCTGGTAGAGAAGGAAAAGCATCTGAAAAAGTATTTTAACAAATAATTTAGGAGGTCGACTTAAACAGCGACCTCTTTTTTTTGAGTTTAAAAATAAACAGATTGACAGGTTTCGTATTGGAGCGTTAGACTGAAAGAAATAGGAAATATAAAGGAGAATTATTATGCCAATCGTTCATATTGAGTTATTAGAAGGTCGTACCCAGGAACAAAAAAATGCCATGGTTAAAGAGGTAACAGAAGCAATTGTAAAAACAACAGGCGCTAAAGAGGAAGCCGTATCAATCGTTATCAATGATATGTCTAAAGGAAACTACGCAGTGGGTGGCAAAACATTAATTTAAATTATTTAGATTAATTAAATGGAACAACTAGAATTTGACACCTACTTATGATAAAATTAGTGAGATGTCAATTAGTTTTAAAGAGACAAGGAGGACACACTGTGTATAATCTCTTATTAATCATTATGCTTATTTTATCAGTGTTAATTATTATTGCTGTTATGATGCAACCAAGTAAACAAAACAATGCGGCTAGTGCCTTTTCAGGTGGAGCAAGTGAGTTGTTTGGAAAAACAAAAGCGAGGGGCTTTGAAGCATTTATGCAAAAAGCTACAGCAGTCTTAGGTGTTGTTTGGGTAGCAGTTGCAATAGCTTTAGCAGTTTTATCATCGAAATAAGTAAATCTTGGTCTCCTGTTCTGACAGGAGACTTTTTTATTGGTACAATGTAAACAAGATTTATGATAAGGATGATGAGAATGTTGCCACAGGAATTATATTTACAAAATGGGGAAAAAGCAGTTTTACTATTACATGCGTACACAGGAAGTCCAAACGATGTTCGTATGCTAGCAAGAAAACTTGAAAGAGAAGGTTATACCGTTTTAGCACCTTTGTTTTCGGGACACGGAACAAAAGACCCGATGAATATACTAAATATGACACCAGACGTCTGGTATGATGACGCAGTGAAAGCTTTTAATAAATTAAAAAATGATGGCTATGAAGAAATAGCTGTTTTCGGTTTATCAATGGGCGGATTGTTTGCGATGAAATTATTAGAAGAGTTTCCAGGTGAATTTGTTGCTGGTGGAGCATTTTGCTCACCATTAGACCCAACAAGCAAACACGATATTTACCCGAATTTTATGCAATATGCTGAATTTACGTATAAAAAACAAGTATCATCACCCGATGAATTAGAACAAAAATTAAATATGATAAAAGTGCCGTTAAAAAATCAACTTCAAGCAATTTTAGAAGTAACGAGTCAAACTTCGCTAAAATTGAAAGAGTTGTCGGTTCCTATTTTCTTAGCCCAGGCAGGCTTAGATGAAATGATTAATAGTATGGGAGTTTATGAGGTTGGCAAATTACTTAAGAAAACGTATCATGAGATTCATTGGTATGCCAACAGTACACATGTTATTACAGTCAGCAAGGAGCGTCAGTTGTTTGAAGAAGATGTGAAAGCATTTTTGAGTCATATACCATGGAATGAGGATTAATTATGACAAATAATATTAAAGAATCCGTCATACAATTTATGTCAGAGAGTAAAAAACAAACTTTCTCTCTCGAACAAATTGCTGAAGGATTAGGGTTTCAAAAGAGTAACGACTTTAAACTACTAGTACAAAGTGTTGCTCAAATGGAAAGAGAGGGAAGTGTCCTCTTTAACCAAAAAGGAAAAATTAAATTAAACAGACAAGATCAATATATGGAAGGAATTTTTCGTTCCAATGATCGAGGGTTTGGCTTTGTTTCAATCGAAGGTGAGGAAGATGATGTTTTTATTCCTAAAGATTTTACTAACTTCGCTTTAGAAGGAGACATTGTAAAAATTGAAGTACTAAAACAAGGAAGTCCAATGGAAGATCAGGCAGCTGAAGGTAAAGTTGTTGAAATCGTTTCAAGAAGTATGACGCAAATTGTCGGTATATTTAATCTATATAGTGAAGCTGACATCCAAAAAAGTGGACTTTATGGCACGATTGTCCCTAAAGATAAAAAGCTAAATCGTTACCGCTTATTTGTAGCTGATGAGGGGATTAAACCAGAAGATGGAAGTGTGGTTGTTGCTGAGATTACTTATTATCCCGATGAGGAGCATACTTTTAGTTTCGAAGGATTAGTTAAACAAGTGATTGGGCATAAAAATGATCCAGGTATGGATATTTTATCAATTGTACTACAGCATGGTATTCCAACAGATTTTGAAGAAAGTACATTAAAAGAAGCGGAAAAACTACCTGATCATGTACTGGCATCTGAAATTGAAGGCAGAGTTGACTTGCGTGATGAGATAATCGTGACAATAGACGGCGAAGAGGCCAAGGATTTAGATGATGCTGTTAGAGTGAAAAAATTAGATAATGGAAATTATTTATTAGGTGTATATATTGCAGATGTCTCTCATTATGTGACTGAAAACAGTCCTCTTGATATGGAAGCAAGTGATAGAGCAACCAGTGTGTATTTAACAGACCGAGTAATTCCAATGTTGCCAAGAAAACTATCAAATGGTATTTGTTCCTTAAATCCTGATGTGGATAGATTAGTAATGTCTTGTGAAATGGAAATTACGAATGAAGGACAAGTAGTTTCTCATGATATTTTTGAAGGTGTTATTCATTCATCAGCAAGAATGACTTATACTGCAGTGAATGAAATACTAGAGAGATCAAATGAGGAAACGCTTGAAACATATAAAGAATTAATTCCTTTCTTTGATGAAATGGCAGAATTACATACGATCTTAGAAAACATGCGTCAAGATCGTGGAGCAATCTCTTTTGAAGACCGTGAAGCTAAAATTATTGTTGATGCGGAAGGACACCCGATTGACATCGAGCTTAGAACAAGAAAAGTGGCGGAAAGACTGATTGAATCTTTTATGTTAGCTGCAAACGAAACAATTGCTAGACATTTCACTCAATTGAAATTACCTTTTATTTACCGAATTCATGAACATCCTAAAGAAGAAAAAGTCCAACGTTTCTTTGAATTTGTTACTAACTTTGGTATTTTAGTTAAAGGTAAAAAAGATGATGTTAGTCCAAAAGAAATGCAAAAAGTGTTAGATCAAATTGCTGGAAAACCAGAAGAACCTGTTGTAAGCATGATGTTATTAAGAAGTATGCAACAAGCAAGATACTCAGAAGATCCAGTAGGACATTACGGTTTAGCAGCAGATGATTACACACATTTCACCTCTCCCATTAGACGTTATCCAGATTTGATTGTTCATCGACTGATTAAGTCATATAGTCAAAAACCAATTAAAGATGAATTGAAAAGCAAATGGAACGAAGAACTTCCTGATATAGCAGATCATAGCTCAAAAATGGAAAGACGTGCGGTTGAGGCTGAGCGTGATACGGATAATA
The DNA here is from genome assembly GCF_036639995.1 of Vagococcus sp. GTDB lineage: Bacteria > Bacillota > Bacilli > Lactobacillales > Vagococcaceae > Vagococcus. The sequence goes on from NZ_JAVWHO010000019.1 coordinate 28,983, forward strand.
TGAAAAAAGCTGAATTTATGCAAGATAAAATTGATCAGGAATTTGATGGTATTATTACATCCATTACTAAATTCGGTATGTTCGTAGAATTGGCTAATACAATAGAAGGATTAATTCATGTTTCCCAATTAAAAAGTGATTATTTCCATTTTGTTGAAAATCATTTAGCTCTAGTTGGCGAACGAACTGGTACTGTTTACAAGATAGGACAACCTGTTAAAATCAAAGTAACAAAAGCAGATGTTGACACAAGAGAAATCGATTTTGAACTTCTATCTGCTGAAAAAGTAACTACACCTATTGAAATACCTAAAAATAATAAAAGAAATGACAATAGAAAAGGAACCGATAGAAAAAAACAAGGTAAGAAACCAACGTATCGAAACGAGAAAAAAGTTGGCGGTAAGAAAAAATCAGATCAACCGTTTTATAAAAAAGTGGCCAAAAAGAAAAAAGGGAAAAGTTCTCGAAATAAAAAGAGGTGAGACACATGCCAAAAGGTGAAGGAAATCTAATTGCTCAAAATAGAAAAGCTCGCCATGATTATGCGGTATTAGAGACAATTGAAGCTGGAATGGTTTTAAAAGGAACTGAAATTAAAGCGATTAGAAATCGCCGAGTAAACTTAAAAGATGGTTATGTTAGGATTAGAGATGGAGAGGCATTCTTAGTAAATGTTCATATTAGTCCGTACGAACAAGGTAACTTGTTTAATCATGACCCACTAAGAACTCGAAAGTTATTGATGCATAAAAAGCAAATAGCTAAACTGAGTGCTGAGGCTAAGAATACAGGGATAGCTTTAATTCCTCTTAAAATTTATATTAAAGATGGCTTTGCTAAAGTGTTAATTGGTGTTGCTAAGGGTAAAAAACAATACGATAAACGTCAAGATTTAAAGAAAAAAGATATGAATCGCGAAATAAATCGTACATTAAGAGAGAGACAGAGATAAGCCAAAAGAGAAGAATTTCTTCTCGGCTTATCTCCTTTTTTTTTAATAGATAAATAACTAAAAACTCATAGAAAAATTTTCTAGATTTGCTTTGTGTTATTTATCATTTGGTGTTATCATGGTTCTAGTTGAGACCAAAAAATCGTGGCCTCAGCAGGTGATAGGAATGGACTTCTCTAAGTCTTTTCATCATAAGAAACCAAAGAGCCAAAAAAGCTTTTTGCGAAAGATTATTTTCTAAAAGGAAAAGGGGTGAATTGAGGTGGAAGAAAAGTCCTGGATAATTGAGATTGCGGGAATCCCATTCGACGCGACTTTGTGTATGATGACAATTTTAACGTGCGTTATTGTCTTTAGCATTGTGTATTTTTGCAGTCGAAATTTACAGATGAAGCCAAAGGGTAAACAAAATGTTCTTGAGTTTATCGTTGATTTTGTTAAAGGTATTGTTTCTGACAACATTCCTAAGAATGAGGTTAATGACTATCATTTATTAGGTTTTACATTCTTTATGTTTGTATTAGTCTCAAACTTACTTGGTTTAGTTACAAAAGTGGTTCAGTTCCCAGAGGAAATTTCATATTGGAAGAGTCCAACGGCAGATCCATTAGTAACATTAACACTGGCATTTATCGCAATTATTTTAACCCATTATTATGGATTGAAAAAACAAGGAGTCAAAAACTATTTTGTTAATAGTTTTATGAAGCCAACAGCAATCTTATTACCAATTAAAATTATTGAAGAATTTACTAACGTATTAACGTTAGGTCTTCGTTTATATGGAAATATCTTTGCTGGGGAAGTATTGCTAACATTAATTGCTAACTTAGGAGCAAGCGGGCCAGCCAAATTTATATTGGCCGTACCGTTAGAAGTGATTTGGCAAACCTTCTCATTATTCATTGGAGCAGTACAGGCATTTATTTTTGTTACTTTAATGATGGTTTATATGTCACATAAAGTAGAAGCAGAAGCAGAAGAATAAAAAGAACACACAATTTAGGAGGATTTTCATAATGGAAGGATTAAATTATATAGCAGCAGCTATCGCAGTATTTGGCGCTTCTATTGGAGCAGCATACGGTAACGGTAAAGTAATTTCAAAAACACTTGAGTCAATGACTCGTCAACCAGAAATGTCTGGACAATTAAGAGGTACAATGTTTATCGGGGTTGCCTTAATCGAGGCCGTTCCAATTTTAGGTGTGGTTATCGCCCTACTATTAGTATTCAAGTAATAATAAAACTTTTGAATTGAAAAGAACCATATTTATGGTTGAGGAAGGAAGTGTAGTAAACTTATGATCAACGAATTAGTCGTGGCTAATAGCGGTCAAAGTATGCTAAGTACAATCCTTTTTGTTTCTGTTTCTTTTCTAGTTCTATTATTGGCTTTGAAAAAGTTTGCATGGGGTCCAGTAGTAAAGATGATGCAAGATCGCGAAGAAAAAATCGCATCTGACATTGATAATGCAGAACAATCTAAAGTAGAAGCCGATAAGTTAGAAAAACAACGACAAACGGAACTTAAACAGTCACGTACTGAAGCGCAAAATATTATTGCACAAGCAAAAGATACAGCAGAGAACAACGCTCATGCTATTTTGGTTGATGCACAAGAGCATGCAACACGTATCAAAAAACAAGCTCAAGAAGATTTACGCATTGAACGTGAGCGAATGATTGACGAAGCGAAAAAAGAAGTAGCAGACTTATCAGTCGAAATTGCTTCTAAAATTCTTAAAAAGGAATTATCGGCAAGCACTCATCAAGAGTTAATTCAATCTAGTATTGAAAAGCTAGGAGTCGATGACGATGAATAGAAAATATACTGTAGCAAAAACTTATGGTAAAGCCCTGTTTTCTGAAGCAGAACAACTGAAATCAGTTTCAGAAGTTTATCAAGAGATGCTTCAGTTAAGGGAAGTTTACCGTCAAGTTCCAGATTTAGGCGATATCTTATCAGATGATCGTCTATCGGTTTATGAAAAAGTTAATATTGTAAAAGACTTAGAAAATAGTTTCGGTGATACGGTAGCGAAATTTATTCATACTGTTTATGACTACGGCCGTATGGATGAAATGCCAGAAATTATCGATGAGTTCGAACATTTATACTATCTACAATATGGTATTGTAGTAGTAGATGTAACAACGGCAGTAGCACTTAGCATGGACCAACGACATGATTTAGAAAAACGTTTAGCAAAACAATTTCATGCTAATAAAGTTGTTATTCGACCAAAATTAAACCCAGCTATTATGGGTGGAATGATTATCGAATCTGAACATCGTGTCATTGATCAAAGTGTAAGAAGTGAATTAACAGATATTCACAGTGCTCTACTGAAATGATGCTTAGTAACAAGGTGAGAGGTGAAATACATGAGTATTAAAGCGGAAGAAATTAGTTCGCATATAAAACAACAGCTTGCTAAATACGAAGAATCTTTAACGGTAGACGAAGTGGGTACTGTCTCTTATGTTGGGGATGGTATTGCACGTGCTTACGGTTTAGAGAATGCCATGTCAGGTGAATTATTAGAATTTGATAATGGTGTATACGGTATGGCTCAAAACTTAGAGTCTGATAGTGTTGGTATTATCATTTTAGGTAAATACCAAGATATTCGTGAAGGCGATAAAGTAAAACGTACTGGTCGTATTATGGAAGTACCAGTAGGGGAAGCTTTAATCGGGCGAGTTGTTAACCCATTAGGTCAACCAATTGACGGAATGGGCGATATTAAAACACGTAAAACAAGACCAATTGAAGGAAATGCTCCAGGCGTTATGGATCGTAAATCTGTAGCAGAACCACTTCAAACTGGGATGAAAGCAATTGATGCTTTAGTACCAATTGGTCGTGGCCAACGTGAGTTAATCATTGGTGACCGTAAAACAGGTAAAACATCTGTTGCGATTGACACAATTATTAACCAAAAAGATGAAAACATGATTTGTATTTATGTTGCCATCGGTCAAAAAGAATCAACAGTTAGAAACCAAGTGGAAACACTTAAAAAATATGGTGCAATGGATTATACGATTGTCGTATCTGCTGCTGCATCTCAACCAGCACCGCTACTTTATTTAGCTCCTTATGCTGGTGCTACAATGGGTGAAGAATTTATGTATAATGGAAAACACGTTCTAGTTGTTTATGATGATTTATCAAAACAAGCAGCTGCTTATCGTGAAATTTCATTATTACTTAGAAGACCACCAGGTCGTGAAGCGTTCCCTGGGGACGTATTCTACTTGCATTCTCGTTTATTAGAAAGAGCGGCTAAACTGAATGATTCATTAGGTGGCGGTTCAATGACTGCATTACCTTTTGTTGAAACACAAGCTGGGGATATTTCAGCATATATTCCGACAAACGTTATTTCTATTACTGACGGACAAATTTTCTTAGAAAGTGATTTGTTCTACTCAGGCGTGCGTCCTGCAATTGATGCTGGTCTTTCAGTATCACGTGTAGGTGGGTCTGCCCAAATTAAAGCGATGAAAAAAGTTGCCGGTACTTTACGTATCGACTTAGCAAGTTATCGTGAATTAGAAGCTTTCACGCAATTTGGTTCGGATTTAGATGCAGCAACACAAGCGAAGTTAAATCGTGGTAAACGTACTGTGGAAGTATTAAAACAAAATGTTCATGAGCCAATTGGCGTTGAGAAACAAGTATTAATTCTTTACGCATTAACAAATGGTTTCTTAGATACAATTCCAGTAAGCGATATTCTTCGTTTTGAAAAAGAATTGTTTGAATATGTTGGAAACAACTACCCAGCAATTTTTGATACAATTAAAAACACTAAGAATTTACCAAATCCAGAAGACATCAATAAAGCAATTGATGAATTCAAAGGAATTTTTAGTTCTAGTCAGTTTTCAGTTGCAGACGAATTAACACAATCCTAGAAAGTGGTGATTGAGTATGGGCGGTTCCCTTATAGATATTAAAAAGAGAATAGCTTCAACAAAAAAGACGAGTCAAATCACAAGTGCTATGCAAATGGTAGCAGCTTCCAAATTGACAAAATCTGAACAATCATCTAGACGTTTTCAAGAGTATGCTTCAAAAGTTAGAAGTATTACGACACATTTAGCATCTTCACAATTGCAAGCAATTGAAAATGCCGATTTTTCTAGTTTTGAAGATAGCATGGAAATGTACCATAAGCTGTTAATTGCTCGTCCAGTAAAAAAAACAGGCTATATTATTATCACTTCAGATAAAGGTTTAGCCGGTGGTTACAACAGCTCAGTTATCAAAAATACGATTGAAATGCTTCAAACAGATCATGAAGATCAAAATGAAGTTGTTATTATGTCAATTGGAGGAACTGGTGCAGACTTCTTTAAAAATAGAGACATTCCAGTTTCTTACGAATTAAGAGGTCTTAGTGACCATCCAAGTTATAATGAAGTCCGTAAGATTGTTAATTCAGCAATTCAAATGTATAACAATGAAGTATTTGATGAATTATACGTTTGTTATAATCATCATGTTAATACATTATCTTCTGCATTTCGTGCAGAAAAAATGTTACCTATTGAAGATTTGGATGCTAAAGAAGCAAAATCTTATGAACAAGATTATATTCTTGAACCTTCTGAAGATGCAATTTTAAATACATTACTGCCCCTATACGCTGAGAGTTTAATCTACGGAGCAGTGTTAGATTCTAAAACTGCTGAGCATGCTGCTCGTATGACAGCAATGAAGAGTGCGACAGAAAATGCAAGTAATATTATTGATGATTTGACAATCTCATTTAACAGAGCCAGACAAGCAGCAATTACTGAAGAAATCACCGAAATTGTCGGTGGTGCAGCAGCTTTAGAAGATTAACGGGGAGGAATTTGTGAAATGAAAATCGGAAAAATAGTCCAAGTAATTGGTCCCGTTGTTGATGTGGCTTTTCCGTTAGATCAATCATTACCAGATATCAATGATGCATTAGTTGTTTATAAATCAGAAGACAAACAAAAAGTTGTCCTTGAGGTAACGATTGAAATGGGTGATGGTGTCGTAAGAACCATCGCTATGGAATCCACTGATGGTTTACAACGTGGAATGGAAGTACTACATACTGGATCACCAATTAGCGTGCCAGTAGGTAGAGAAACTCTAGGTCGCGTGTTTAACGTATTAGGAGAGACCATCGACTTAGATGAGCCGCTTCCAGATACAATGGAGAAAAAAAGTATCCATACAGAAGCACCAACCTATGAAAATTTAAGTACAGATTCAGAAGTTCTACAAACAGGTATTAAAGTTATTGACCTTTTAGCCCCTTATTTAAAAGGTGGTAAGGTTGGTCTCTTTGGTGGTGCCGGTGTTGGTAAAACAGTATTAATCCAAGAATTAATTAACAATATCGCTCAAGAATTAGGTGGTATTTCTGTTTTTGCCGGTGTTGGTGAAAGAACTCGTGAAGGTAATGACCTTTTCTTTGAAATGAAAGACTCTGGCGTAATTAAAAAAACTGCCATGGTGTTTGGTCAAATGAATGAACCACCTGGTGCCAGAATGCGTGTTGCATTGACTGGTTTAACAATGGCGGAATACTTCCGTGACCAAGAAAAACAAGATGTGTTATTATTTATTGATAATATTTTCCGTTTCACTCAAGCAGGATCTGAAGTATCTGCCCTTTTAGGACGTATGCCTTCAGCTGTTGGGTACCAACCAACACTTGCTACGGAAATGGGTCAATTACAAGAACGTATCACATCAACTAAAGATGGTTCGATTACATCTATTCAAGCGATTTATGTGCCAGCCGATGACTATACGGATCCGGCTCCGGCAACAGCTTTCGCCCATTTAGATGCAACAACTAACTTAGAACGACGTTTAGCAGAGCAAGGTATTTACCCTGCGGTGGATCCATTAGCTTCTTCATCTAGTGCTCTAGAACCTGGTATTGTAGGAGAAGAACATTATAAAGTAGCGACTGAAGTCCAACGACTATTACAACGTTATAAAGAATTACAAGATATCATTGCGATCTTAGGTATGGATGAATTATCTGATGATGAAAAAGTAGTTGTGGGACGTGCTAGAAGAATCCAATTCTTCCTATCACAAAACTTCCACGTTGCTGAACAGTTTACTGGTCAACCAGGTAGTTATGTTCCTTTACATGCGACAATTAAAGGCTTTAGAGAAATCTTAGACGGTAAACATGATAACTTACCAGAAGAAGCTTTCAGAAGTGTTGGTCGTATTGAAGAAGCAATTGAAAAAGCTGAGAAATTGGGATATTAAGAAGGAGGTAAACAAAAATGGGTTCCTTCATAGTTAATATCGTAACGCCAAGTGGTATTATTTACGACCACGAAGCAAAATTTTTAGTAGCGAGTACTCAAGCGGGTTCATTAGGTGTTTTACCAAATCACTCGCCACTTATTTCACCTTTAAATATCGACGCTGTTCGAATTGATAAGACTGAGGCAGATGGTGGAAATTCAGATTGGGTAGCTGTTAATGGCGGTATTATTGAAATAAGAGATAATGTTGTTTCAATAATTGCTAATAGTGCTGAAACAGAACAAAACATTGATGTTTCTCGTGCGGAATCAGCGAAAGAACGTGCAGAAGCTAAAATTCAAAAAGCAAAAGAAACTCAAAATCATGATATTGATTTAGGGCGTGCTGAGATAGCTCTTGTTCGTGCTGTAAACCGATTAAATGTAGCAAACAAAAAGAGATAGTTTTTAAATCTCATTCATTGTTGCTTAAATTGAATACTAATTAGAAAA
>NZ_JAVWHO010000020.1:0-17121 GCF_036639995.1 Vagococcus sp.
GTTAGCCTCTGTTTTTTTATTCGCTAAACTGACTTTGATGCAGTGTGGCGTATAGCCCTTTTTTTTGTAATAATTCTAGGTGAGTACCTTGTTCTACAATAGTTCCAGCATCCATAACTAAAATTAAATCAGCTTTTTCAATGGTTGAAAGGCGATGAGCAATGACAAAACTTGTTCGTCCCTCTGTGACAGTCTGCATTGCAGTTTGAATTTCTACTTCTGTTCGAGTATCGACACTAGAGGTTGCTTCATCTAAAATAACAACTGGTGGATTGGCTAGAATGACTCTAGCAATCGTTAAAAGTTGCTGTTGTCCTTGAGACAAAGCCCCGTTTTCACTTGAGATGATAGTATCATAACCATCTGGAAGTGTTCGGATGAAATGGTCACACTTGGCTAATTTGGCTGCGTGTTCAATTTCTTCACGAGACGCTTCTTTTTTCCCGTAAGCAATGTTATCAGCTACAGTTCCTTCAAAAAGCCAAGTATTTTGAAGTACCATTCCAAACATTTCCCGTAAATGTTTTCTTGAAAGAGTGGTAATATCTTTACCGTCATAAGTAATACAGCCATCATTTATCTCATAAAAACGCATAAGTAAATTAACTAATGTGGTTTTTCCTGCTCCAGTTGGTCCAACAATAGCAACCATTTGATGCGAAGTTGCGGTAAAACTAACATCTTCCATCAGTATTTTTTCTGGTGTATAACCAAATTTAACATGATGAAAAGCAATATCCCCTTGCGGATTATCAATCATCTCTAAAGTTTTGACTTCAGCTGTTTCTTCAGTTTGATCAAGAATCATAGATACGCGGTCTAAAGAAGCCATAGCACCTTGAATAGCATTAATCACGTAAGAAAAATTAGTGATAGGTTCAGAAATTTGGTTCACGTATTGCAAGTAAGCTTGAATGATACCGATACTCATACTTCCTTGAATAACCATTCCAGCACCAACGATAGCACTTGTTATAAAAGCCAGCTGGTTTAAAAAACGAATGGCCGGATAAATGGCAAAATCAAAAAATTGAGAATTTTGAAAAGCTTTGGCATGTTTCTGATTGGTATTATCGATAATTTGAGCTGTATTTTTTTGTTGATTGAACGTCTTAATTTCTAAATTACCAGAGAAAAATTCTTCTACTTGATTATTTAAATGGCCTAATTCTGTTTGATTTTTATCAGCTAAGGTTTTATTTTTGCTAGCAACCCAAGTTGTCACAACGGAAGAGACCACAATAAGTAACAAAACAATTCCCGTCAGCTTGATATCAATATAAAGAAGCATAGCAATCCCAAGTACGATATTAACAATAGAAGAAAATAATTGATTAATCCCCGTTAACAACACTTCAGAAATTCGGTTGATGTCGTTAGTTGTACGACTCAAAATATCCCCTACTTGATGAGTATCAAAAAAGGCCATAGGTAATACTTTAAATTTTCTTGTTATTTCTTTTCTTAGGCGCAATGTCACATTTTCGCTTAAAGAGGCCATCATTCTTTCTTGAAGATAAGAAAAGAAGGCACTGACTACAGCAATGATTAAAAGTATCGCAACAGGTATTATTATTAATTCCTGAACAGTTGAAGTATCAAGTGTTCCTCCTGATGTTTTTTTTAGTGCTGTAAGTAATTTATCAATGGCAATCCCCATAATAAATGGCATAGCTGTGACGAGGGTATTACTGATTAAACTACAAAGGGCAAGTAGATAAAATTGAGAACGCTCTGGTTCAATGAGCGTTAAAAAACGTTTGATGCTTGATGGTTGTTGTGTTTCAGTCATAGCGTTGTCCTTTCTAGTAAGAAATGCCTTGAGAAGTGGCAAATTCTTGATACGTTTGATTTGATTGTAGAAGTTCTTGATGGGTTCCTTGACCGACGACACGCCCTTCATCAAGAACAATGATATGATCTGCCTCTTTTATTGTACTTAAGCGCTGAGCCACGATTAAAAAGGTTGCTTCAGGCATATGATGAGTCAATGATTTTCGAAGGTTTGCGTCTGTCTGATAATCAAGCGCTGAAAAGCTATCATCAAAAATATATAAATCAGCTGGTTTAACTAAAGCTCTAGCGATACTTAAACGTTGCTTTTGACCGCCTGAAAAGTTATTCCCGCCCTGAGCGACAAATGATTGATAACCCTTTTCTTGATTATTTATAAAATCAGTGGCTTGGGCAATATGTGCAGCGCGTTTTAATTCTTCTTTACTAGCGTTAGGATTTCCCATTTTTAAATTACTTTCGATGGTTCCGCTAAATAAAAAGGCTTTTTGTGGTACATAACTAATTTTTTCTCGAAGCCTATCTTGCGACCATTCAGTAATAGGTGTGTTGTCTAATGTTATTTGACCATCTCGAATAGTGGTCAAATTTAAGATGACTTTAGCAATCGTACTTTTTCCAGATCCTGTTCCACCAACTATTGCTGTTGTTTTTCCTCTTAATACATCAAAACTAATATTTTCAAGGACAGGTTCTGCCCCGTTATATGCAAAAGTAACATGCTTTAGCGAAACTAAAGCCTCGCTTTTCTTTCGTTTTTTTTCTAAAGCTTGAGTCGTTGGTGTTACACTATCTGTAATTTCGGGTTCTGTGTCTAAAATAATATTAATTCTTTTTAAAGATGCTAGAGAACGCGGCAGAGTAACAATCACCATAGCTGCCATAATTAAATAACCTAATGTTTGCATAGAATATTCCACAACGGCAGTAACAACCCCTATTTGAATATCACCACTACCAACTAGCAAACTTCCTACCCAAATAATTAAAGCAAAAACAAGTCCCATAATCAGATAAGCAACAGGCGTTAAATAAGCAAATATTTTATTGACTCGTGTCATACTTTCAGCGTATTCAAAGAATCGATGGTTGGTTTTTTCTTCTTCTTCCTCTTGATTATCAAACGCTCGAATCATATTGATTCCGTTGAAGAATTCTCTCATTTTAACCATCATTTTATCTAGTTTAATTTGAATAGTTGAAGACAAAGGGAGCCCTTTTTTCAGTAACCAAAAAATAACAAGTAAATAAATAACAATTGAAACAAAAGGAATTAAAGCTAGTTTGGGTGAATTGATAAATGTCATCACAACAGCAAACACACAGATAATTGGTGCTGGTAATATTAATTGCAAGAACATAACAAGAGCTCGTTGAACGTTTGTCACATCGTTCATCATTCGTGTGAGTAGACTTGAGACACCGTAAGTTTCGATGTCTTGAATTGAAAAATCTTGTATTTTTCCATAAAACGCTCGACGTGTTTCGTAACCATATTGTGCTGCAAGTTTGGCAGATAGATAACTACCATAAACGGCAGCACCACCACCTACTAAGGCAACTAAAAGCATTTCGATTCCGATTTTGATAACCAGAGTTTGATTGGATGATGCTATCCCAACATCAATAAGTTGGGCAATCAAAAAGGGAACAGCAAGTGTCCCTAATGTTTGAAGCATTAAACTTAATAGTGTTAATAAGCTTAATTTTTTATTTCGCATAAAAAATTGTTTTAAATGTGTCATAATTATTTCCTCAATCTCTTTCATATAAATGTAGAAGTTATTCTATACCTTCAACCTACTTGAAGGTCAACAAGAAGAAAGATATAATGAGAAAAAAGAGGTGTTTCATATGGAAGAGTCATATTATTCGATTGGTGAGATAGCAAAATTATTTCAAATCTCACCATCAAAGATTCGTTATTGGGAAGAAAAAGAAGTGTTTTGTCCTAGACGAGATGTGGAAAATGATTATCGATTATTTAACTTACAGTCCTCTATTGAATTACTAGATGTTATTTTTTATCGAAACTTAAATGTACCCATTCAAAAAATGAAGCATTTTAATCGTTTGAGTCCAACAGCTATTTACGCAATTTTAGAAGATACTGAGGAAGATGTTCGAAATGAATTAATTGAATTAGAGGAAAAATTAGAAGGAATTGCTAGAAGAAAAGAGCAATTAGAAAGTTTGTTTAGTTTAAAAGAAAGAGGTTATCAAGAAGAAGTCATTCCAATGAGAAAAATTGTCTCCTCAGATATGAGTGATGCAGAAGGAATTCAAATTCAGTTAGAATACTTAACGAATTTTGTGTTATATAAAGAAAAAGTACAGGATACTGAATTTAAAATTGGTTTATCTGTCCCGATTGATTATCAGTGGCAAAAAGAGGTTCTATGGCAGAAAGACGACCATGAAGAAGCAAGATACATCACGTGTTTAATGGAGACAGATTCGGAATATTTTAATGAAAGCAACATAAAAGAACACGAAGATGCCTTAGAAAAACAAGGATATGAGGTAAAACGAGTGTTGGCCTCTTATTTAGCAACAGCTTCAGATGAACATGAGAATTCTGTTGATTATTATAAAGTATGGTTAGAAGTGGAGCAAAGGAGTTAGGATTAAACATTTTGATATACTTATTGGAATTTCTTTGGTATGATTTCACTTAAATAGGGAGGAATGTAATCAATGAAAAAAAGATCACTCGCATTTTTATCATTCGGCATTGGTTATTCAACTGCTGTTTTCTTCTAAAATAGTCTAACTTAGGGTGGAGTTAAATGATCACTCTAAATAACCTTAATGTTAGACTAATTAAAAGAATAGAGGAAAATCAAATGAAAAAAATTACTAGAAAAAATCCAACCACTATGCCAAGACCAGTAGGTGAATACAGTCATGTTACTGTTATTCCTAAAAATAGTACGCTTTACACATTTTCAGGACAAATTGGTCATGATATAGAAGGAAATATTCCTGACAATCATCCACTTCAAATAGAAAATACTTTTAAAAATATTGAGCGAGCTCTTCGTTCAGAAGGGTTAACAGCAGAAAATGTTATTAAAGTAAATATTTGGTCAGTTGATCCGATTGATTGGGAGCATTTTGATAGTGTGTGGCATCAATTTTTTAGTACTAATCCATCAATGACAATTGCGTATATTTCAGCTTTAGGATTACCTGAAATTAAAGTTGAAATAGAAATATTAGCAGCAAAACCAGAATAATCTTAATCTTTTTTAGTAGGGAGAAAATGAGAATGGAACAAGTTATTGTTTATGTAGCAAGTGCTTTTAGTAAAAATTCAGCAGGTGGCAATAAAGCAGGTGTGTGCTTAAGCGGTGATATGTTAAATCCTGTTCAGAAAATGGAAATAGCCGCAAAGCTTGGCTATTCTGAGACGGCATTTATTTCAAAATCGACAAATGAAGTAGCTGATTTAATGGTGGAATATTTCACCCCAATTGAAGAAGTTCCAATGTGTGGTCATGCAACTGTCGCTACTTTTACAGTTTTAAGAGAATTGAAAATGCTGACTAAAAATAATTATATGATTGAAACCAAAAGTGGAAATCTTCCAATTAAAATAACTGATGATATGATATATATGGAACAAAATAAGCCACAATTTTTTGAAAAAATTAATGCTGATGTTTTAAGAGATTGCTTTGATATAAACGCATTATCTGATAAATATATAAGTGAAGTAGTTTCAACTGGACTAAAAGATATTATGCTGCCAGTTAAAGATTTAGAAACTTTAACAAAAATGAAACCTAATTTTGAAGAAATAAGCCGCATTAGTGAAACGTATCAAACAACAGGCATTCATGCTTTTGCACTAGAAAATGACCGAATTGTTTGTAGAAATTTTGCTCCACTATACGATATTCCAGAAGAATCAGCAACAGGGACGGCAAATTGTGCCTTGGCAAGTTATTTGTATAAAAATAATCTAATGAAGCGTTCAATTTACACTTTTGAGCAGGGGTATAGTTTAAATCAACCATCAGAGATACAAGTAACACTTGAAGAACATAATGAGATGATTGAGAAAGTAACCGTTGGTGGTTCAGGCTTTATTGTAGAAAAATTAGAGTTATTTGTTTAGAAATTGACAAGTTAAGAGAGTTAAATTAAGACCTTCTTTAGTTAGAAGGTCTTTTTTTACATCCTTTTAGGAAAGGCAAAATGTTAATTGCGAGTTAAAAACATGTATGATACGATTATTGAAAATAATGAATTTGAAAGAGGGTATAGTCAATGAATGTTATCAAAAAAGAAAATTGTGTGTTTGCAATGGACAAAGAAAATCTGCCAGTTTTAACGGTTCGTGATGGTGAAGAAATAACCTTTGAAACATTTGATTGTTTTTCTAATCAACTTCAAAAAGAAACAGACGGTTTCGATACATTGGATTGGGACCGAATTAATCCTGCAACTGGACCTGTATTTATTGAGGGTGCTGAGCCTGGTGATACATTGCTGGTGTCGATTAAAAAAATTGATATTAAAGGAAATGCAGCTATGTTAACAGGACCTAATGTTGGGGTTATGGGAGATGAGTTGACAGAAAATACCATTAAAATTATGCCAGTTGAAAAAGATGTCTTAAAATTTTCCGATACCATTGCTATTCCCCTAAATAAAATGATAGGTGTTATAGGTGTAGCACCAAATGGAGCACCTGTATCTTGTGGAACGCCAGATAGTCACGGTGGTAACATGGATTGTAAAGAAATTACAGAAGGAACTGACTTATACTTACCAGTTAATGTTCCGGGAGCACTTTTATCCCTTGGTGATTGTCATGCAGCCATGGGAGACGGTGAAGTGTCAGTATGTGGGGCAGAGGTTCCTTGTGAGGTGACAGTGGTAGTTTCTGTTATTAAAAATCAAAATTGGCCGCTGCCATTTTTAATTAGAGAAGGAAAGATTAGCACCATTTCTTCTAAATTAACGATTGATGAGGCAGGTATTGCAGCAACAAAAAATATGGTTGCTATTGTTGAAAATTATACTGATTTAACCAAGGGAGAAGCGACACATTTGCTGTCTTTAGCAGGTAATTTAAAAATATGTCAAGTGGTTGATCCAAATAAAACAGCACGATTTGAGTTGCCATTAAGTTATTTAACTAAGTGGAAATAAAAAAATGCAATCCAAGAAATTGGGTTGCATTTTTTGATATTATTCAAATTTTCTTTTAAAAATATTTAAAGATAAAAGGTATGAACCAATCAGTAAAATACCACATAAAATAAATGAAAAGATAAAGATAGTACTAATAGTAATAGTAGGTAAAGAAAGTTTTTCGATTAGAAATGCTCCTCCAAAACTAATCAATAAGGTGAATCCAATGAAATAAGTACGAGCAATTTCAATTGGGTATTTAAAGAAGATAGGTAGTGCAATCAAGTACACCATCAAGCTAATTAGAAAACCAAGTAGTACGCCACTAAGAATAAAATGAAATGAGATGGAGGCTATCAGACTTTTAGTAACGAGCATTAAAGCACTAAATAAGGCCCCTATGCCAGCTAAAAGAAAACCGAAAATAATTTTTTCTAGAACGTAGCTATTTTTTGTTATCGGCAATGTCATAGCAAAGGAATCAAAATGAGCATTCTGGTCGTAATTAAATAAACTAATCCCAAGTAAAGTAATTATCGGAATAACGGCTATCATCATTTGATGGGTGTTATCTCGCCAACCAATAAAACTAAAAAGTAACACCATTAATAACATACCTTTGATATTTCGCTTCATCAAATAAAAATCTTTTAATAATAATGCTGTCATATTATTTCACTCCCTTTTTGAACATCAACAATATTTCTTCAATGGTAGGTGTTTTTATTTCTAAATCAGAGAATTCGAATAATATCTCTTGCTTGTTGTTAATTAGGCATTCAACACTGTAATTTTTTTCAAGTACAGCTAAAAAATTAAGTGATTGTAGTTCTTTAAAGTCATCGTGAGTTAGTTTCAATAGGCCATAATTTTCATCAATAGTTAGTTGATCTTCTATTAGTTTGATTTTCCCATCATGAATTAAAATAACTTTATCGGCTATTTTATCAATGTCACTTGTAATGTGAGATGAGAATAAAATTGACGTTGTATCATCCATAAAATCTCTGAAAATATCAAGAATCTCATTCCTTGAAACAGGATCTAATCCTGTTGTAGGTTCATCAAGAATAAGAAGTTGCGGATGATGAGCTAGTGCAAGAAAGATTCTAACTTTAGCTTTCATTCCTTTTGAACATTCTTTAAATGTTTTATTTTTTTCAATGTGATGCGTCTTAAGTAAATCGTAAAAATAACCGCTGTCCCATGTTTGATGGATACGACGCATAATTTTTTCTATTTCCTCAAGTCTTAATTCTTCGTAAAAGAAAGCATCATCTAAAACAACTCCAACATGTTGTTTTATTTCAGTTGAACACGCGACACTATCTTGTGAGAGAATAGAAATAGTTCCTTTCTCCAACGCTAGAAGATTTAAAATAGTTTTGATAGTAGTTGTCTTACCAGCTCCATTTTCGCCAACAAAACCAACGATTTCGCCTTTTTCAATTGTAAAGTTTAAGTCATCTAATTTAAAGTGATCATAGGAAGCAGTTACGTGAGATAAAGTAATATTAGAGTGAGTCATCTGTCATTCTCCTTTCAAAAATGTCTTGTAATGATAAATCATAAGATGTTGCTAGTAAATCTAATTGAGTGAGTTCTTCCTCAATTTTTTTTGTTATCTCTGATTGTTTTAATTTTAAATCAACAGTTGCTACATAAAAGCCTTTGCCTGGAATGCTGTATGCAAGTTGACTATTAACAAGTAGTTCATAAGCTTTTTTTACAGTAATAACACTGATATCTAAGCTTTTTGCTAGACTCCTTATAGAAGGGAGCTCATCATCTCCCTGAAGTGTATTGTCCATGATTTGTCTCTTTAATTGTTGGTAAACTTGCTCATAAATTGGAATCGTTCCGTTTTTAAGAATAATATCCATGATTACCTCCTAATCGTATATCTGTGTATATACAGTATATACAGACGTGGTGGTTTTAACAA
Organism: Vagococcus sp.; assembly: GCF_036639995.1. Taxonomy (GTDB): domain Bacteria; phylum Bacillota; class Bacilli; order Lactobacillales; family Vagococcaceae; genus Vagococcus. The sequence goes on from NZ_JAVWHO010000020.1 coordinate 8,885, forward strand.
GTGAATTCGAAATTATTTTAGAAAAAAATTTATTTTTTTTATTTGTTTCTATCTCTTGCTGTCATTAGTTATAAGTTAGTTTCTTTTTTTGTTTTCCATAAATAAAGAGTGTTATAAAAAAGAAAAGGCTTGCATTTAAAAATTACTCAAACTATAATGAAGCCATAAAAAATATTTTTTATCAAAGTACAAAAAAATGTATATTGGAAAGGGGAATTTTCAACATGAAGAAAATCGTAGTTGGTGGCCAAATTGATAAAGAAGAGGTAAGAAAATTAGTCGAAGAACACGCGAATGGTAAATTCGAAGTTGATGTAAAAAGTGATTTGGACGCAGCAATGGCAGTGAAAGCAGGTCAGGCAGACTTTTACGTAGGAGCTTGTAACACAGGTGGTGGAGGAGCATTAGCAATGGCTCTTGCATTATTAGGTCGTGAAAATTGTGTCACAGTATCAATGCCTTCAAGTGTTATGTCTGATGAAGAAATCAGAGCAGAAGTTCAATCAGGTAAAAAAGCGTTTGGCTTTACAGCACAACATAAAGAAACAGTCATCCCAATCATTATGGATGAATTAGGCAAACTATAAAAAAAGGAAATGGTGGAAATTAATGGGGTCTTCTAAATTAATTGAATTAATTGCTATTGCAGCATTAGGTGGTTTAAGTTCAATTTTAGCGAACAAGGGAATTGCAGTATTTAACGATGGCTTACGTCCAATCGTTCCAGAGTTTTTAGAGAAAAAAATTAGTAAAAAAGAATTAGCAGCAACAAGTTTTGCATTAAGTTTTGGTTTGGTTATTGGTTTTGGTATTCCAGTTTCAATCGGTGCATCAATTTTACTTGTTCATAGTATTTTACTTATGACAGATATTATTGGTTCTTGGGCACCTGAGGGTAAAAAAGGAATGGCCATTGCAGGAATTATTGGAGCACTTTATGGTGTTGGTTTAGTATTAGGACTTCAAGCAGTGGTAGATGCGTTTGCATTAATGCCAGTTAACTTTATTGATTCATTATCACAAGTTGGAGCACCAGTTGTTATTTCATTTAGTATTTTCCCAGCCGTAGCTATTGCTAGTCAACACGGCTTTAAAAAAGGGTCAATCTCATTTGTAGCGACATTATTAACCTTATTTATTGTAAAACAATTTGGTACATTTAAACTTGGCAACGGCACATCTTTAACTTTAAGTGCAGAAGGTATGTCACTTTTAGTTGGTATGATTTTCATGATTTATTACGCCATTAAAGTTAAGAGTGATGGCAGTAACTCAAATGAAAGTTTAGTCAGTGTCTTTTTAGAACGTGTGAACAGAATTAAGAGAAATTGGATTTGGTTATCTGCAATGGGTGGTTTAGTATCTGCTGCGACAAGTCTGTTATTAATTGCAGGAGATCCAATCTCATTAAATCTTTTATCAGAAGGTAAGATGAATGAAGCTGCATTAGCTGCATTTGCTCGTGGTATTGGTTTCATTCCATTAGTATTCTCAACAGCTATCGTAACAGGTGTTTATAGTCCTGCTGGAACAACATTTGTTTTTGTTGTTGGTATCTTATTAAAAGGTAACCCAATTTTAGCATTCGTTGTTGGTGCTCTAGTAATGTTTATCGAAGTTCAGTTATTAACGATTATGGCAAAAGCTTTAGATAAATTCCCAGGTATTAGAGAAATGGGCGAACACATTAGAACAGCAATGAACAAAGTATTAGAAGTAGCACTTTTAATTGGTGGCGCGATGGCATCTGAGTCAATTGCACCAGGCATTGGTTACTTCTGGGTAATTGGTTTATTATTATTAAATAGAAAAGCGAAAAAACCTGTTGTTGATTTAGCAGTTGGACCAATTGCTGCAATCACTTTAGGAATTATTGTAAATATTTTGAATTTAATTGGGTTATTCACACCTGTTGTAGCTGGTTAGAAAGAGGAGGCAACAAAGATGGTCTTACAAAAAGGCATCACTTATATGCATGAACATACAACGATTGATTTATCTCGTTTAAAAAACATTGATGACACAAATTTAAATTGCTATGATGAGACTGTAGCAGAATACAAAAAATTGTACGATAAAGGTGTTCGTAATATTGTGGACGTAACAAACATGGATATGAGAAGAAATCCTATGTATGTTAAAAGAGTCGCAGACGAAACACAGATGAATATCGTTCAAGCAACAGGCTTTTATCAAGATAAATTTTTACCTGATTTTGTCACTGATTATACAGTGAAGCAATTAACTGATTTTATGGTAAAAGAAATCCGTGAGGGAATTGCAGACACTGATATTAAAGCACAAATTATTGGTGAAATCGGGACAAGTAAAAATGAAATGATGCCACGTGAGAAAAAAGTATTTGAGGCTTCGGTCATTGCGCATAAAGAGACGGGTGTTCCTATAACTACGCATACAACGTTAGGAACATACGGTCACGAGCAAGTAGACTTTTTCAAAGAACATGGCGCTGATTTAAGTAAAGTTGTCATTGGACATGTGGATTTAACGGGAAATATTGATTACATTTTGCATATGTTAGACCAGGGTGTGTACGTTGAATTTGATACGGTTGGTAAAGAAAATTACCAACCGGATTTGCTTAGAGTTGAGATGTTAAAAGAAATTGAAAAAAGAGGATACACAGACAAAGTCTTTTTATCAATGGATATTACTCGAAAATCAAACATGGAATACATGGGTGGTATCGGGTACTCATATCTACTTGATACATTTGTTCCTTTGGCATTAAATAACGGTGTTTCTCAAAAATTTATTACAAAAATGCTAGAAGAAAATCCGGTAGCATTTATGAATAGAGGGTGACCTTATGAAAACTTATCCGTTAACAAGTTTAACACTGGAAGAAGCAACGGCTCTTCAGTTTAAGTTAGTTGATTCAATCACTCGTTTCTTCCCAGGAAATGAGATTTTAACCCGAGGCGATTTAGGTGTTGTTAAGGGCCTAAATCAGCCAGAAGTAACAAAAAAAGCTGAGCAAGTCTTGGCTGACTTTTTTGAAGCAGAAAGTGCGATGCTTGTTCGAGGATCTGGAACTAACGCGATTCGTCTAGCTTTATATGGCTCAGTTGGTACTAATGGTACATTGCTTGTCCATGATGCAGCCGTTTATCCAACAACACAAGTATCGATTGATATGCTTGGGATAACTATAAAAAAAGTTAACTTTAATGATTTGTCAGCACTTAAAGAAGCTATTTCTAAAGAAGAATTAGACGGGGTTCTTGTTCAAGTGACACGTCAAAAAATTGATGATTCTTATGATTTAGAAGAAGTGATTCAAACAATTAGAAGTATTAAAGACACACTACCGATTGTGACAGATGACAATTATTCAGCAATGAAAACAAAAGGCATTGGTACACAATTTGGCGGGAGTCTTGCGTGTTTTTCAACTTTTAAACTATTAGGGCCTGAGGGCGTCGGATGTATTGTTGGGAGTAGCCGATTCATAAATAAATTAAAACAAGACAATTATTCTGGCGGTGGCCAAGTTCAGGGACATGAAGCACTTGATGTATTAAAGGGCATGATTTATGCACCTGTTTCACTCGCAATTTCGTCTAAAGTAAGCGAAGAATTATGCGTTAAAATTAACGAAGGTGAAATTGACGGCTTAGAAAAAGCCTTCGTGGTAAATGCACAATCAAAAGTAGTAGTGATTAAATTAAAAGAAAATAATGCAAAAGAAGTGATTGATGCAGCAACTACTTTAGGGGCTTTACCTCATCCAGTTGGTGCAGAGTCACAATATGAGTTTTCACCACTTGTTTACCGAGTGTCGGGTACATTTAGAGCAACTGACCCAGAAGCAGAAAATTCAATGATTCGTATTAATCCAAATCGTTCAGGTGTTGAAACGATTGTTAGAATATTAAAAGAAGCAATGACTATAGTAAAGAAATGAGGCGGTTAGATTGAGTAATAAATTCTTGAAGAAAAAAGGGGTTATCATTAATCATTTGGCATCTGATTTATTGCAGTTAAAAAAAGGTGATAGAATGCCAAGTATTTCTGAATATCAGAGTGACTATGATGTTGCTAGGGGAACTGTCCAAAATGCACTGAATTATTTAAAAACTGAAGGCGCAGTGGTGACGAAAAGTCATGGTCATTTAGGGACGTTTATCGAGGACATTGATTACTCTATTCTACAAGAATATGCTCTTTCTGAAGCCATCTTAGGAACCATGACGCTTCCTTATTCACGACTTTATGAAGGCCTTGCAACTGGTATTTATGAAGAGTTTAAAGAACATAATATTAAACTAAATTTAGCTTACATTCGTGGATCAAAAGAACGTGTTCGCTCGATTACGATGAAGACGTACCGTTTTGCAGTTGTTTCAAAATTTGCAGCAAAACGGGCGATTCAACAAGGTGACCCTTTAGCTATTGTGATTGATTTTGGTCAAAAAACATATTTAAGCGGTCATGTTTTGTTATTTGCTAATCGCAGTAAAAATAGTATTGAAGATGGGATGAAAGTGGCGATTGATTATAGTTCACTTGACCAACAGATGCTAACGAATGAAAGTATACAGGATAAAGATGTGGAATTGGTTGAAATGCCTGGACATCAAATTATTCATTCTCTAAAGAGTGGACAAATTGATGCGGGTATTTGGAACTTTGATGAAATTCGTGACAAAAATTATGAAGAATTAAATTATGTTCCATTAGAAAATAATCAGTTAGAAGAGGAAATGAGTACCTCTGTGATTGTCTGTCATCAAGAAGACACATCGATGGAAGCTTTCTTTACGAAGAGTTTTGATATGAAACGAGTACTAGCTATTCAATCAGAAGTTGGAAAAGGAACAGTGATTCCAAGATATTAAGGAGAAAATCATGATTAAAAAAAAACTAGAAATATTAGTGAGTTCAGAAGTAATAGATGAAGATACACGCAGTTATGTGTTAAAAGTTTTAGAATATTTACTTGAAAATAAGATTATTAATGATGTGTCACAAGCTGATGTTTTCTTAACTCACTTAGCAATGGCTGATATGAGACGTAAGAAAAATGAAGCTGTGGCCAGTCTTGATGAATTTATCTTGTCAGAAATATCAGCTGATCCAAAATTCATGCATTCAAAAGAATTATGGCAAGACTTAGAAAAAATGGCAGAGAAAAAATTTGAAGAGGCAGAATTAGATTATTTCTATTTACATATCATTAATTTATTAAAGGAGGATTAATATGTTTTTAGAAGCAACGAAACGTAGAAATCCTAAGTTAATAGAAGCAGCAGTGATGCTGCATCAAGATGGCGTGATTTTACCAGATACTTATATTTTAGATTTAGACCAAATTGTAGAAAACGCTAAAGGATTAAAGGCGCAAGCTGATGAGGTAGGGATTGAATTGTTTTATATGACAAAACAAATTGGTCGTAATCCACTCGTATCAGAAGCCATAAAAAATGCTGGTATTAAACACGCGGTAGTCGTTGATTTTAAAGAAGCTTTAATCATGATGGAAAATAAGTTGCCAATTGGTAATGTGGGACATTTAGTTCAAGTCCCAACACGCCTTTTAGAAAAGGTTGTTGACTATGGACCGAAGTTTATGACTGTTTTCTCTCTTGAGATGCTTGAAAAAATTAATGAGGCAGCTAAAAAGGTTGGCAAAACACAACGCATTTTATTAAAAGTCATTGAACCAACTGATGAAATTTATGAAGGTCAGTTTGGTGGTTTTCATTTAAATGAGTTAGAAAAAGTAGCGCAATTATCTAACAACTTAGAAAATATTACTATTTCAGGAATCACGTCATTTCCTTGTTTTTTATTTGATGGGGAAAGTGATTTAAAACCAACGAATAACATTCAAACAATTGAAAAAGCAACGAAGATTTTAGCTGATAATGGTATTGCTATTTCAGAATTAAACATTCCATCAGCAACTTGTAGTAAAACGATTCCCTTAATTAAAGGAATTAATGGTACACAAGGAGAGCCAGGACATGCCTTAACTGGAACTACTCCGCTGCATGCCAAGATGGACTTAGCAGAAGTACCGAGTATGCTTTATGTGAGTGAAATTTCTCATAATTTAGATGGAAAAGCTTATTTTTATGGTGGCGGATATTATCGCCGCGGACATTTAGAGAATTTATTAGTTGTTAATGAAGAAAAAGAGCAGACACAAGATAAGGTTGAAGGTTTTGGTAATGAGAGTATTGATTACTATTTAACCGCAGCTCATACACACGCTGTTGGCTCAACTGTTTTGGCAGCATTTAGAACACAAATTTTTGTCACACGAAGTGATGTAGCGGTTGTTTCTGGTATTCAGTCAGGACAACCAAAAGTAGAAGGAATATACAACAGTCTGGGAAATTTAATTAGAAGGTGATAAGATGAGTAGATTTGTTGTGATTGTATTAGATAGTTTTGGTGTTGGTGCTATGAAAGATGTGTCAGAGGTTAGACCTAGAGACGTTGGTAGTAGTACTGCAGGACATATTTTAGAAGAAAACCCAAGTATTCAGTTACCGACATTAGAAAAGTTGGGTTTGATGAATGCTCTAGGTTATGAGATAGGTAGTCATAAAAGAAGTGAGTTGGCTGTATTTGGAACCTCTAATTTAGCTCATCACGGGGCAGATTCATTTTTAGGACATCAGGAAATTATGGGAACCACACCAAAAGTTCCATTGATTCAACCCTTTAATCAAAAAATTGAGGAAGTCGAAGCAAATCTTTTGAAACATGGTTATAAAGTTCGACGTGTTGGAGAAGAAGGAACTGAAATTTTGGTTGTTAATGAGGTTGCAACGGTTGGTGATAATCTAGAAACTGATTATGGTCAGGTGTATAATGTCTCAGCGTGTTTAGACTTAATTAGTTTTGAGGACTTAAAAGCATTGGGTCATGTGGTTCGTGAGGTTGTGCAAGTTTCTAGAGTGATTACTTTTGGCGGAGAACAAGTTACATTAGAAGATCTACTAAAGGCAAGAAAAGTAAAAAATAATGAAATTGCTGGCGTAGATGCACCGGAATCAGGTGTTTATAATCATGGGTATCAAGTCGTTCATTTAGGCTATGGTATTGATAAAAATGTTCAAACACCAACAATTTTAGATAAAGAAGGTATTACAGTCTCATTCTTAGGAAAAATTGCGGATATTATCCAAACAGATAGTACACGATTATTTCCAGGGGTGGATTCAGATTACTTATTTGATTGTTTAATGGCTGAAGTAAAGGATATTGAAACAGGTTTTATTGCTTTAAATATTCAAGAAACAGATCTAGCAGGACATGCAGAGGATGTGGCGCGGTATTCAGATCGTTTAGAGTTAAGTGATAGACGAATTGCTGAATTGCTACCACTTCTTGTTGAAGGTGATGTGTTAGTTGTGATGGCAGATCATGGGAATGATCCAACCATTGGCCACAGTAACCACACAAGAGAACGAGTTCCGTTACTGATTCACAGTCCTGGAAAAGAAAATATTGAAATTGGCTTAAGAAGTACAATGGCAGATGTGGGTGCAACAGCAGCAGACTTTTTCAATGTCTCAGCACCTCAAAACGGTACGTCTTTTCTTAACCAAATTATTGAAAACAAATAAAAGAAAATTTTCAAGAAAATAAGAAAATGTATTGAAAATCAAGCTGTGACAAATTGTCGCAGCTTTTTTTAGGAGGATTAAGATGGTAAAACGTGTACAAAATTATGCGAAGAAAACTTTTTTAGCAATAGATAATCCGTATCGTTCAGTCAAAAAGGTTTATCCTAATAGTATTGATCATATTACAGAAACAACTGGCTACTATATGGGAGTGAAAGAAGTTAAGAGTATTTCAGCCAAATTTATTGCTGAATTAGAAGAACAAGGTTACGTTTATCATACGGTTGATAAGGCAAGTTTATCAGGCCGTGCCATCGATTTAGATTTAATTAATCCATTAACGGGAAATTACATGACAGGTTCATCAAGTGGTACTGCACTAAATGTTTTCTTAGGAATTAATGATTTAGGTATTGGCACAGATGGTGGTGGTTCAGTACTGGCTCCTGCTATGAGTTTAAATTTATTTGGTTTTATCCATCCTGATTTAGGAAATGAAAATGTGGAAAACAAAGAAGTTAAAGTATCAACAGATGGCATTGCCTTTTCCCCTTCAGTTGGTTTAATTTCAAAAGACTTAGAACATATCGAAGCGATTATGATGAAAAGAATTGATAAAAAAGCAACAGCATC
>NZ_JAVWHO010000020.1:17221-28916 GCF_036639995.1 Vagococcus sp.
GTTGCTAATATGGTAAATGCCGTGACGTTGAGTGTTCCAACGACTCAATTAGGAGAAGGTTATGTATTAATGACTAAAAATGAAGCAATGATTCCGTCCTTGTTTAGTATAGGTAAAGTTTTATCTGCTGAAAAAGATGAATTAATTGAGCGCTATTTTGGTGAATTATCGAAGTATTTTGACATGGGACTCTAGTGAATGGAGTTCTTTTTTTGTTGTGAGTAAATTTCTGTTCATAAACCCTCGTTTATAGTAAAGTATAACTATTCTGTTTTTTAGTACATGAGGAGAGTATTAAAGAGGTGTACAGGGGAACAGCTCTTTATCTGACAGAATACTTGGTCTACTTGAATCAAGGAGGATGCATTAAACTATTAAGTGAGGGTGATAGTTATGGGAGAAAATTATAATTTAACAAGCAATGAACGAAGGAATCAAATTTTAAAACGGTTAATTGATGGGGAAAGAATCAGTTATCAAATGCTTTCAGAAGAATACTTTGTCTCAAGAAGTAGTATTGCTAATGACATTATTTATATTAAGAAATTATTTGCTAAAGAAGGTTTATCTTTAAAATTTGATAATTCTGGAACCTATTTTGACGGTAGTGAAGTAGATATTCAACGGGTATTAAAAAGAGCGATATTAAGTAATGTGGATCAGTTACAAACCATGTCTGACTTAGTAAATATCGATTTATTTAAAGAAATCTACTTGTCATTTGCTGTTGCGATTGAAAAGAAAAAAATTGATATGCCAGAAAGCTACGTTCAAAGTATTGTTGTCTCAATATTACTAATTATTGAACGTTCAAAAAGTGGCAATGAGATTGTTTTTGACCAACAATCAAAGGGTAGCAATGATTTTTTAGAGTTTGATCAGTATCCTCTCGTTTATGAATTGTTAAAAGAACTAGAGAAGAAACAGATTTATCAGTTTTCTCCTGAAGAAGTTCAATATCTAACATCACTTATCATCGGAAGCGGACTTAAGTTTTTTGTAAAAGATAAAAATATTCCGTTTTCGTTTAGAGGAAAAACAAGGCATTTGATACAAAAAATCAGTGAGGGATTACAAACAGATTTAACGCAAGATAAGCGCTTGGAAGAAGATTTAATTATTCACCTGTATCAACTTCTTTTAAGAGTGGAAGCACAAAGTACGGTTGTTAATCCGTTAATTGACGATATTAAACAGAATTACCCAACTGTTTATGGCGTTGTGTGGTTTGCGTTAAATGATTTTTCAAAATCATATCAAGTGACATTTTCAGAAGATGAGATTGGATTTGTGGTGATTCACATCCAAGCAGCGATTGAGCGAATAAGTAAATTAAAGAAAATTTTATTTGTTTGTCCTAATGGCATTGGCACAAGTTCGTTTGTCTCAGCAAAGATTACTAAAATACTGCCAGATATTGACAGCGTTGAGACAATCTCAATTAATGCACTCAATCATATGGACTTATCTGAGGTTGATTTTATTATTTCAACGATTGATATCTCAGTTGAGGGTATTAAAGTAGTCAAGATATCACCTTTAGTCACAGTAGATGATATGAAAAATATTATGAATCACTACATTGATTTAATTGTAGAAAATGACGAAAAAATGATGCAAGGTATTAGCATTTCCTCTAAAACAGCTGAGACCATTTCCAAAAACATTTTATTCGGTAATTTCAAGAAAAAATCAGAAGCTTTGGAGTATTTAATTAATAAGCAACCATTTGAACATGACGAAATGAAACAAGCATTCAAACAGTCTGTTTATGATAGAGAAGCGATTCAAACGACTTATCTTGATAATGGTTTTGCCATCCCACATGGAAACCCGACGTTGGTTGAAAAAACAAATATTAGTATTTTGATTCTTGATAAACCTATTTTCTGGGGAAATCAAAAAGTAGACGTTGTAGTATTACTGATGATTCGAGAAGAAGACATGAAAGAGGTTGAAGAAATAATGAAATTGGTTATGGAAGGCATCAAAAATAAAGAGTGGTTTATCACGAAAATGTTGGAGGTGAAGGAATAAAATGATTCAAAATATGTTAACAAAAGATCATATTCAAGTTGTTGATAGTATGAGTAGTTGGCAAGAAGCAGTAGATTTAGCTAGTCAGCCTTTATTAGAAAAAAATTTAATTACTCAAACTTATATTGATAATATGAAAAAAAGTGTGGCTGATAATGGACCGTATATGGTTTTAACAGATTACTTTGCTTTAATGCACGCTAAAGCAGGCGAAGGGGTCAATACACAATGTATGAGTTTGTTAGTAACAAAAGAAGAAGTATCACTGGAAGGGAAGCCAGTGAAGATTTTCTTAGTGTTAGCAGCTGAAAACAATGAGAACCATTTAGAAAGCCTTCAAAGTATTATGTCTGTATTTATGGACGAAACAAAGTATCAAACAATTATTAGCGGAAATGAAGAAGCAATAAATAAATTATTTAACTAGGGGAGAGAAAAACACATGAAAATATTAGCCGTATGTGGTTTCGGAGTAGGAAGTTCAATGGTTTTAAAAATGACAATTGATAAAGTTGCCAAAGAAATGGGCATTGATGCTGTCGTTGAAAATACAGATATTTCAACAGCAAAAGCTACTGTTGCAGATGTTTACTTTACAAGTCAAGAGTTAGCAGGAGAATTGACAGCATCTGTCACAAATCCAGTGTACCCAATTAAAAAGTACATGGACAAGGAAGAAATTAAAGCACAAATGGAAAAATTCTTAGTAGAAAGAGGTAATTAATCATGGATTTTATTACTAATTTTATTTTAAAGAATCCACCTGTGTTACTTGGTCTAATTGCTATGATTGGATTAGTTTTACAAAGAAAATCAGTGTCAGAAATAATCAAAGGCTCATTATCAGCAGCCTTTGGTATGGTAACCTTAAACGCTGGTGTCAATATGTTGGTGGGAACAATTGCTCCAATTAATACAGCCGTTCAAACAGAACTTGGCGTTCAAGTGACAGAAGGATTATCTGACGTGACGTTCACTGCTGAGTACGGTGGAACAGTAGGACTTGCAATGTTTGTTGGACTAATTATTCATTTATTAATTGCACGTTTTACACCTGTTAAGACAATCTTTTTAACAGGCCATATGCTTTGGTGGTTCCCATTTGTTATTGTTGCTGGTGGTGTGGAAGCTGGATTAAGAGGAACAAGTTTAATTCTTTTTGGTGCCGTTTTATCAGCTCTTTATTGGTCATTTATGCCTTGGATAATGAGAAAATATGTCTGGGATGTTATTGGTGATGACTCATTCTTGATTGGTCACCCAACAGGTGTTTTATCTCTTATTTCAGGTTTTGTTGCTAAACGTGTTGGAAACAAAGAAAAATCAACAGAAGATTTAAAAATTCCAGAAGGATTGTCTTTCTTTAGAGAAATCTCAATTACTGGTGCGATTGCGATGTTTTTAATGAACATAGTTGTCGGAATTATTGCGCCTGTTTTAGTTCCAGAAGGTGGCAATTTAGTTATGTTCTCAATTGATGCGGCTTTAAGTTTTGGTGCAGGACTATTGATTATGCTTTACGGTGTTCGTTTATTAATTAATCAAATTGTTCCAGCGTTCCAAGGAATTGCAGAAAAAGTTGTTCCTGGTGCAAAACCAGCATTTGATGTACCTATTCTTTTTAATTACCGTCCAAATGCTGTCATCATTGGTTTTATCGTTGGTATGATTACATCAACAATTGTTGTTATTTTAGCTAATTCATTCAATGTTTTCGGTGTTTTATTAGTACCACTTGTTATTACAAGTTTCTTTGAATTAGGTGGTGCAGCTGTAATTGGCGAAGGCCAAGGGGGATTACGTGGATCAATTATTGGAACAATCACCGCTTCAATTGTGATGGTTCTTTTAGTGGGTATCTCTGCAGCTCTTCTTAACACAACGATTCAAAGTTGGATTTTAATTTTTGGTGGAAATGATTTATCTCTATGGGGAATCATTGCTAAATTTATCGGTAATCTGCTTGGAGGGTTCTAATGATGTTTCAATATATGGATAGAGTAGAAGAAATTTTAAAGGTTGTCAAAAAAGAAGAAGTAGAGTCAATGAATCAAGTGATTGATTTGTTAACAGCCGCCAATTTTAACAAACAATCTATTTATATTTTTGGAGCAAGTCATGCAGGTATTTTAATGGAAGAAATGTATTACCGAGCAGGCGGTATGATGACGATTAATCCGATTTTTGGTAAAGAAGTCATGTTAGATAGATCACCAATTACCTTTACAAGCCAAATGGAACGTTTAGAAGGATATGGTGTTGCTCTTTCTAAGACTGTTGATTTTAAGAAAGATGATGTCTTAATTTTACATTCTGTTTCAGGTAGAAATCCAATTATAATTGATATGGCTCTTGAAGCGCGTAAAAAAGGTGTTAAAATCGTGGCGTTAACCAATGTTTCTTATTCAAAATCTGTCTCAAGTCGACACTCGTCAGGTAAATGTTTGCATGAAGTGGCAGATATTGTGATTGATAATCATGGTGATGTTGGAGATGCAACTTGTAAGATTCAAGGAATTGAACAAAAAGTTGGGCCGACATCTACGGTGATTGGTGCAATGATTTTAAATAGCATTATCGTTGAAACATGTCAAAAATTAGTTGATCAAGGAATGACGTATCCACCGATTTTCTATTCAGCTAACTTAGACGGTGGCGATGAATTAAATCAAGAATTGTATGGACAGTATAAAGAATCAATTCATTATCAATTTTAATAAATAAGAACAGTCAGGTTAACATTATTTTAGATGTTAACCTGACTGTTCTTTTATTTTTTACTTTTTCAACAAACAGTCAGAAAAAGCAATCATCTTTTCAAAATTTTCAACAGAATGATCTGTTAAATGAGGTTTCAATGCATGGTAAATATGTGTGACTTCGTCAAAAATAAGTCGATTAGCAGATTTGTCAGGGGTCATGATTCTTGCGTGAGTCATCCACATTTGACCAATTAACCAAGTGTTTTCAGTTAGTATATTTTTATCAAATTCAGAAATATTTTTCATAATCCCATTCTCAATCCAACGATCATACATTTTAGTAATTTCATCTGAAACTTTCTGTGCTCTTTTTGAATAAAATTCTTTAAGTTCTTCATCATTGTTTAATAGCGTATACATTTCTGTGTAAAAAAATCGATACTTGTAGGTATTTTTAGCTAGTGCTAAGAAAAACATAAAGACATCATCTTCTGTTTCTCTATTATCAGTTGTAAAAAATATAGCATCCATTGCAGGGGCAATCCGTTCAATAAAAATAGAGCGGATAATGTGCTCTTTGTTTTTGTAATGATAATATAAATTTCCCACGCTCATATCTAGAAATTCAGCGATGTCGTTTGTATTACATGAAGAAGCATCTTTATGATTGAACAATTTAATCGATTCATTCAAAATTTTATCTTTTGTTTTTATAATAATCTACTCCTTCCACCACTCTATATAATACTAAAAATATGAAAAGAGTCAATTAAATCTTTATTTATTCTTAGTTTGTTTATCGACTATTTATTGGAATAAAACCTTTTTTAGAATAAAAACTCTAAAAATAACTTGATATAAAAAGTATCTCAGACTATAATGAGATTTATTAGAGTAATAACTCTAATTATCCGGATAATAACTTTAAGGAGTAGAGACAGATGACAAAAAGTAAATCGCTTGATTTTAAAGTACAAGATAACGTGGGCATTATCACGCTAGATAATGCAGAGAAATTCAATGTTGTCGGAAGAACTTTTTTTGAAGAATTACGTGATGTCCAACAAGAAGTGTTAGCAAATGACGCAATTAAAGCTATTTTAATTTTGGCTAACGGCAAACATTTTTCAGCAGGAATTGATTTAAATTATTTAAATACGGCAAGTTCTGAAGTAATGAAGGAAAGACTAGTTGGTTATCAACAGCTATATAGTTTTTGGGAAACGCTTCCTATACCAGTAGTTTCTGCAGTTAATGGAAAATGTATTGGATCAGGTGTGGAATTAATTTTAGGATGTGACATTAGAATTGCCGGTGAAGATGCTAAATTATCTCTCCCTGAAGTAAAAATAGGGTTATCTCCAGATATGGGGGGAACGACTCGATTAACTCGACTAGTTGGTTACGGCCAAGCCAAACGACTTATTTTATCATGTGATGAAATTTCAGCTGAAGAAGCTTTAAGTATTGGATTAGTTGAAAGAGTGGTTCCAACAGAAAAATTACACGAAGAAGCACTTAAATATACGAAAAAAATAGCAAGTTATCCATCAAACAGTTTAAGATTTGCTAAAAAAGGGATCCAAGTAGCTCAGGAAAGTAGTTTGGCTGCTGGTTTGATGTATGAAGAAGCTCAATCAATTTACTGTTGTGGAGCAGATGATATTAAACAATCGATCAATATGATTTTAGGAAAATAATATAAAAGATGAGGAGTTTTTATGATGGATTTTCAAAAAATACTTTACAATGTTCAAGAAAAAATTGCTTTTATTACATTAAATACCCCTAAAAATTTAAATTCTTTTGATGACGTTATGTTAGATGAAATTGTAAGCGTATTACATAATGCGGATGAGAACAATGAGGTAAAAGTTATCGTTTTAAATAGTTCATCTCCAGCTTTTAGTGGCGGAGGAGATGTGCGTGCAATGTATGAAGGTGTGAAGAGTAATAATCTAGATTTTAATACTTCTATTGAAAAAATGGCATCTGTTTCTTTAACAATGAAGCAAATTTCAAAACCAGTTATCACTTCTGTTTCTGGAGCTGTTGCAGGGGCAGGATTTAATGTAGCGTTGGCAGCTGATTTTATTATTGCTAGTGAAGATGCGTTTTTCGTTCAATCATTTGTGAATATTGGTTTAATACCAGATGCTGGTGGAATATACCTTTTATCTAGAGCAGTTGGAGTAAACAAAGCAACTGAACTTGTGATGACAGGTAAACCAGTTAGTGCTTCACAAGGTAAAGAATTAGGATTTGTTTCTAATATTGTTCCAACAGAAGAACTGGAGACCGCAACAAACAAACTTGCGAAATCTTTAGCTTACGGTCCGTCCTTAGCCTATGCAGAAATAAAAAAACTTGTTTTTGAATCAGATTTTAAAGGATTTGAAGAATACGTAAAACAAGAAGTTAAATCACAAGTAGCTTGTAGTGAAACAGCAGATTTTGTTGAAGGCATTTCAGCTTTTGCCGAAAAAAGAAAACCAAAATTTAATTAACCTTAAAGGAGAAGATCATTATGTGGAAAGATGTATATCAAAGTAAATTAGTTTCTGTAGAAGAAGCCGCAAAAAAAGTAGAATCAAACGATAAAATTTGGTTTGGTGCTTGTTCATCAGCACCGATTCAATTATTAGAAGCTTTAGCAGACCGATACGAAGAGGTAGAAAATGTTGATTTAGTTACTGGTCTAGCATTGTATCCGTTTAAATTTTTCCAATCACCTAAATACATTGGACATTTAAATTATACAACTATTTTTTATGGCGCATTTGAAAGAAAATTTTATAGTAATGGCAATATCAATGTGAACCCAATTCATTTATCAGAAACATTAAATACAGCTCGCGATGTTTACCATGTAGATACTTTATTAGCAGATGTATCAGCTCCTGATGAGGATGGATACATGTATTATGGCCCAATGGGTGTGTCGCTAAATGGGGAAGTAGCAGAATTTGCTAAAAAAATAATTGTTCAAGTTAACAAAAACCAACCAAAAGTCTCAGGAGTTAAGCACCGTATTCATGTGGATGATGTGGATTATATTTGTGAGCATGATCATGAATTACCAATTTTACCTCAACCAGAAGTAAGTGAAACAGATAAGAAAATTGCCTCAATTATTCTACCAATGATTGAAAACGGTTCATGTATTCAAATCGGTTTAGGCGGCTTATCTAACGCTGTTGGATATGGTTTAGATACGAAAAAAGATTTAACTGTTCATACAGAAATGTTTACTGATTCAATGGTTTACTTAGCTAAAAAAGGTGTTATTAACGGCAAGATGGTAGCAGGTTTTGGTCTGGGTAGTAAGGAATTATATGAATTTGTTGGAGAAGGAAAAGTAGATTTAGCGCCAATTAATCAAGTGAATAATTCTTATGAAGTCGGTAAAAACGATAAATTTGTTTCAATCAACGCATGTTTAATGGCTGATTTAACAGGCCAAGTTTGTTCAGAGACTTTAGGTCATTATATGTACAGCTCAACTGGTGGACAGCTTGATTATGTTAAAGGTGCTGCTATTTCTAATGGCGGTCAAAGTTTCCTATGTTTACCATCGGTTAATAAGAATAAAGATGGTCAAGTGTCATCTACTATTACTTTGAATTTACCAAAAGGTGAGATTGTTACAACGCCAAGATCAGAAATTATGTACATTGTAACTGAATACGGAGTGGCAGATTTAAGAAATCAACCTGTCAGAGAACGTGTTAAACGAATGATTGCTATCGCACATCCTGATTTCCGTGAATCATTACATGAGCAAGCACTAGAAGCTGGCTTAATAAGAGAGTAGGTATAAAAATGAAGAATAAATTAAATAAAGTAGCTGTTATTGGTGCCGGTACAATGGGAAGTAGTATTGCTGCCTTATTAGCAGCAGTTAATCTAGATGTTTGGTTACTTGATATCCTTCCAAATAATTTAACATCAGAAACAGAGAATGATAAAAGTGCAAGAAATCAATTAGCTTTATCAGGTATCAAACAAATGAAAAATCCAAAGAGTCATATGTTATTTGATTCTTCTAATTTAAATCGAGTTCATCCAGGAAACATGGTAGATGATTTAGATGTTTTAAGTGAATGTGATTGGATTATCGAAGTTGTTTTAGAAAAATTATCAATCAAGCAACAAGTAATGAAACAAATTGCATCAATTAGAAAAAAAGGAAGCATTGTTTCATCTAATACATCAGGTGTTTCGATTACAAGTATTATCGAACAAGAAGATGACGAATTCAAAGCTCACTTTTTAGGAACCCATTTTTTCAATCCTCCAAGATACATGAAATTATTAGAAATTATCCCGACAAAAGACACTTCCTCAGAAGTGGTAGAAACAATGACAACGTTCTTTGAAGAAGAGCTTGGAAAAGAAGTTGTTATTGCTAATGATACGCCAAACTTTATTGGTAACCGAATCGGAACGTTTGCTTACGTCGATGTGATGAAACAAATGGAAAAATATGAACTATCTATTCCCTTAGCTGACGCTTTATCAGGTCCAGTTATTGGTAGACCGTCAAGTGCAACTTTTAGAACGGCAGATATGGTGGGAATTGATATCTTGAAAAATGTTGCGCATAACGTGGTAAGCCAATCAAATGATTCAGTTGAAAAAGAGAATTACACACCACCATTATTTGTAGATGCCATGATTGAAGCAGGAACACTAGGAAACAAAACGTCAGGTGGTTTCTATAAAAAATCAGTGGTTGATGGTAAACGAACTTTCTTAGTAAAAGACTTAAAAGCAAATGAATATGTGTCCTTTGATAAAGTTAAAAATGAAAAAGTTATGTCAGCTTTAAAATCAGATAATAAATATAAAACAATCGCCTATGGTTCAGATATTGAGAATCAATTTGTCTGGGAAACATTGAAACACACATTACTATATAGTGCGTCATTAGTTCCTGAGATAACCGATGATTTCAAGATGATTGATAAAGCAATGAGAGCAGGATTTAACTGGGAATTAGGACCTTTTGAAATTTGGGATAAATTAGGACTAAAAGAAAGTGTTGAAAGAATGTTAGAAGAAGGCGACACAGTTCCTAACTGGATTCTTTCAATGATTGAAGATGGAAAATCTAGTTTTTATTCTGAGGAAAAATCAACAAGTGAAATGAAACAAACTCTGATTGTTGAAAACTCAGGTGCCAAAATCTGGCATATTGGAGATGACATTTTATTCTTAGAAATTATTTCTAAGGGTCATGTGATCAATAGCGATGTGATTGAAATGATGGAAAAAGCAACCTCATTACTAGAAACATATGAAGGCTTAGTTATTTCAAGTTATGGGAAAAACTTCTCAGTTGGAGCAGATTTAGGAACGATTGCTCATTTAGTTGAGAATGATAACTGGGAAGAGCTAGAACAATTAATTGAACGATTACAGTATGCTAATTTGAATTTAAAATATGCAAAAAAACCAGTTGTAACAGCTAATTTTGGTATGACATTAGGTGGTGGAGCTGAAGTGTCAATGCATAGTGATCATATTGTATCTTATCCAGAAACCTATCTTGGGTTAGTAGAAGTAGGCGTAGGTCTAGTTCCTGCTGGTGGTGGATGTAAAGAGATGGTTAGACGTAGTAGTCAAAAAATTTCTATGAGAACAAAACAAGATTGGATAGTTGAAGTAAAAGAGATTTGGCGAACTATTGCAATGGGACAAGTTAGTACTTCTTCCTTTGACGCTATTAATAAAGGCTATTTTTTAGAAAATGAAATCACACATCAATTTAGACAAGAAAAATTAGTCGAAACAGCTAAACAAGTGATTCAAGATTTAAATAATAATCATTACCGCGCACCTTTGAAAAAAGAAATTCCTGTATTAGGTTCAACTGGAATGGGTGCGATAGAGATGGAAATTAACGGCATGAAAGAGGGTCAATTTATTTCAGAATATGATGGTCAATTAGCCAAAAGTGTTGCAACGGTTTTATGTGGTGGAGACCTACCAATTGGAACAATGGTGACAGAAGAATACTTGCTATCTCTTGAAAAAGATATGTTCTTAGAATTGTGTCATAAAGAACAGACTCAAAATAGAATTAAACACATGTTAACAACAGGAAAACCGTTAAGAAATTAGGAGGAAATTTAGATGAGAGAAGCAGTCATTGTCGCAATGGGACGTTCTGCAGTAGGAAAAGCCCCCAAAGGTGTTTTTAAAAATACTCGACCAGAATCTATTGCGTCTCAAGTAATCAAAGGGATGCTTGATAAAGAAGATAGCGAAATAAAAAATCAAATAGAGGAAGTTATTTTTGGTTGTGCGTTTCCAGAAGCAGAGCAAGGATTAAACGTTGCACGAAATATTTCTCTACTTTCTGGTATCACCAATGAAGCATCTGCTCAAACAGTGAATCGATTTTGTGCTTCTGGTTTACAAGCGATTGCCACTGGAGCAAACAGCATCAAATGTGGTGAAAATTCAGTTGTTTTAGCTGGGGGAATTGAATCGATGAGTGTCGTACCTATGGGAGGTAACTTATCTCTAGGACATCCTGAATTAATCGAAAAAGAACCTGGTGCATACGTTAGCATGGGGATCACGGCAGAAAATGTCGCAAAACGTTATGGTATTAGTCGTGAAGAACAAGATGAATTCAGTTATAACAGTCATATTAAAGCATTGAAAGCTCAACAAGCAGGTAAATTTGAGAGACAAATCATTCCTGTTTACGCAGATTCAGTTGAAGTAATTGACGGTAAGCCGCAAAAAGTATCCAGATTGATAACCCAAGACCAAGGAATTAGACCAACTATTTCAGTTGAGGCTTTAGGAAAATTAAGACCTGTTTTCAAAGCTGGTGGTAGTGTGACAGCTGGCAATGCGTCGCAAATGAGTGATGGTTCTGGTGTTGTTCTTTTAATGGAAAAAGAAGAAGCGCTAGAAAAAGGTTTAAAACCATTAGCTAA
>NZ_JAVWHO010000020.1:29016-36475 GCF_036639995.1 Vagococcus sp.
TTGAAATATGGTTGTGTCAGCATGTGTATTGGTGGCGGAATGGGAGCAGCAGCAATTTTTGAAACAATAAGATAATGAAGGAGAATGAGACATGGGGACAACTTCAATTATCAATGAAACTCTGATTAATCGAGCTAAAATTTCAGGAAAGAACGAAGCCGTTTTTGATGTTAAAAAAAATAAACGCTATTCTTTTGACGATTTATTAAACAGAGCTAATCAACTATCTTACTTTTTAAAGAATCAATTGCATTTGAAAAAAGGAGATCGTATCGCATTTTGTGCTGAGAATTCAGTCGAATTTATTGATAGTTTTTATATGAGTTCTCAAACAGGTATTATCATAACCACTTACAATTATTTACTGAATTCAAAAGAGATTTCAAACATGATGAAAAAAGAAGAACCAAGTATTTTATTTTATTGTTCCAAAAGTTACAAGAAGATTAATTTACTTGCCAAAGAACATCCTAATTGTTGTTTTATTTCATTAGAAGAAAAAGAAGATAACTTGGCTGAGTATCTCTATCTAGACATTATGAATAATAGTCAAAGTGAACTAGCTGAATCAATTGATTTATCACTTGATGATATTCAAATGCTCATTCACACAGGTGGAACGACTGGAATACCAAAAGCTGCGAAAATTAGCTATCAATCAATCATGTTTAATGCTATCAGTGAAATTTTAACACTTGATTTAACCAGTGCTGATTGTTCTCTTTTAATGCTTCCTTTTTATCACACTGCAGCATGGAATGTCTTAACACTACCTATTCTTTATGCAGGTGGTCGTGTCATTATTTTAGGTAGTTTTTCAGAGGAACAAACTTTTGATTTAATTGAACAAGAGAAACCAACTGTCGCTATTGGTGTGGAAACTATTTATAAACGACTGATGGATCATTCTTTATTTAATCATATTGACTTTAGTGGATTTAGATGGTTGTTAAGTGGAGCGGCACCTATTTCTTATCCTACAATGAAACCGTATTGGGAAAAAGGAATTAAGTTAGTTAATGCATACGGTGCAACAGAAACAGGGCCTAATAACATAGTTCATCCAGTTAATCAAATGTCCTTAGAAGAAGCTAAGGAAAAATGGGGAGCAGCTGGAAAAGTGATGATGTTTAATCAAATGAAAATTGTGGATGATGAATTTAAAGAAGTGAAAAAAGGGGTAAAAGGAGAGCTGATTTGGCGTGGTCCACTAACTTTTTCTGGTTATTGGAATCAAGAAACATCAGCTGAATCAATGTTAGCAGATGGTTGGATTAGAAGTGGAGATATCGGTTTTCAAGATGAGGACGGATATATTTATATAAGTGGCCGAATAAAAAATACAATTATAAGCGGTGGCGAAAATATTTATCCCCTTGAAATTGAGAAGATACTAATGTCTCATGATTTAATTGATGATGTTTGTATCATTGGCGTAAAAGATAACGAATGGGGAGAAATTGGAAAAGCACTAGTTGTTTTAAAAAAAAATCAAGAACTGACTAAATCAGATATTGTTACTTATTTAAAACAGTATATTTCTCCCTTTAAAATACCAAAATACTTTGAGTTTATCGAAGAGATACCCAAAAATGCCGTTGGTAAAACTGACTATCCATTGATACATAAAAGATATGCTTAAAAAAATTAAAGAAAAATAAGGATGACGATTAGAATGAAAAATAAATTAACAGAACTTTTAAATATTGAGTATCCGATAATTCAAGGAGCTATGCAATATTTATCCCGTGCAGAATTAGCGATAGCAGTTTCTAATGCGGGTGGCTTAGGAACAATTCCTGCAATGACATTTAGAAGTCCAGAAGAGTTAAGAGAAGAGATTCAAAAAATAAAATCACAAACAGACAAACCTTTTGCGGTTAACATCTCAATGTTACCTGAGGTTATTATCAATGAATTAACAATGAAATTTGTAGATGTTATCATCGAAGAAAAAGTACCAGTTGTTGAAACATCTGGTAGAAGCCCAGAAGAGTTAGTTCCTATGTTTAAAGAAAACAATATTAAACATATCCATAAAGTTTCTTCGATTAGACATGCCAAAAAAGCGCAAGATCTAGGCGTAGATGCTGTAACTATTGTTGGATTTGAATGTGGTGGACATCCTGGTATGGATGATGTGAGTAGCGCTATTTTATTTGCTAAAGCATCTGAAGAACTGTCAATTCCTGTAATTGGTGGAGGAGGAATTTGTGATGGTAAAAGTTTTTATGGCGCAATGTCTCTAGGTATCGATGGGGTTGTTATAGGAACAAGATTCTTATTATCTGAAGAGGTGGCAACATCAGATATTTATAAAGAAAAAGTATTAAGTTTTAATGAAAATGATACGACTTTAATTTTACGGTCGCTAAATAATGCGATGAGAGTAGCAAATAACAAGCAAGCTAAGCGAATCCATGACATGGAGGCAGAAAAAGCTAGCTTGAAAGAATTATTACCTGTTATTTCAGGTATTAAAACTTATCAAGCTATTTTAAATGGAGAAGTAGATGACGCACAATTAGTTGTAGGGCAAGACATCGGTCGAATCCATTCTGTATTACCAGTTTCAACAATTATGGAAGAATTAGTTGCAGGGTTTAAAGCACAACATAATAGTATGACGTTGTACTTTAATTAAATCATAGAAAGAATCTGGAAAGATAGGAATATCTTTTCAGATTTTTTTATATTTTTTAAAAGACGTGGTTATTGATGTTTTCAAAAAAAGAAGGTAATATAAACATTCTAGGTTTAACTATAAGCAATGAATGTCGATAAGAAAATATGAGGAAAATCAGTATTTTTCAAGTGTGATGAAATAAATTGCATTTGGTATCGCTTTATTTTTTCTACTATACTCAAGGTGTAAAGGGGGAAACATCCATGGACAGTCGACTACCAACACTCTTTTTACTAATTTGTAAGGAACAACAAGAACATGACATAAAAAACTTAGCCGAAAAAATGTCTGTTAGTACACGCACGATATACAATGACATCAAAAAATTAAATGAATTATTAATCGCGGACCATCACGAGGAAATAAAGATTGATAAAGGTAACATACTTTATACGGATGTCATTTCATCATCGTTTGAAAAATTAACCAACCTAGATTTTAACTATATACTGTCTCACCCGAGAATCAGAAGGCTGCGATTACTCGCAGAAGTGTTAATGTTTAAAGATTATTTTAGTATTGATGATTTGATCAAGAAATTACCTTTATCTAGGAACACCATTATTTCAGATTTAAAGTGGGTCAAAGAAGAGTTAGCATTTTATCAAATAGAAATGATTTCTCGCCCATTTACAGGATACAAAATAGTAGGTGATGAACAAGATATTCGTCACTTGCTAACTGCAACCGTTTTAGAAGATCCCCTCTCTTTTGAAAATAAACAATCAGAGGAAACGTATTTAGCTTATGCTGAAGAGTTACTTGAAATGTGCGGGGATGAGCTAAAAGTTTCATTAAGTGATAGCTCCTACGACCGACTAAAAATTATTTTTTGGGTCACATTTAAGCGAATTGAGATTGAAAAAGAAATTAAGATAAAGTCTAGTAATACAAAAGAAGAACACTTGTTTTTAGAAAAAAAGGCTGACTTTGAACGAGTTACTAAGTTATCAATAAGTGATAATGAATTAATTTATTTGGCCCAAAAATTTATCGAATCATCCTTTATTCATTACAATGATGAAATTACTGAAAAGTGGATGGATTTTAATTTTATGACAGATCGTTTTATCAAAAAAGTATCAGACTTAAGTGGCTGCGACTTTTTTATAGAAGATACAAGGCTTTATGAAGGTGTTATTAATCACTTGCGTCCTGCCTACCATCGGGTAATGTCGCACTCACAAATTAAGAATCCAATGTTTGATTACATTATTAATTCGTTCTCAGAATTACATGGAAATGTTTGTGAGGGAATAAAAATTGTTGAAAAGAACTTAGGAATGATTTTTTCGGAAAATGAAGTCTCCTTTTTTACACTTTTCTTTGTCGCATCTATTGAAAAACAAAAGAGATACCCGACAAAACCCAAAAAGATAATTATTGTTTGTGACTCAGGAGTCAGTACTTCGCAAATTTTAAGGTCTAAATTAGAAGTGAATTTTGATGTCCAAATTTTGGGGACATTAGGGAAACGAACGGCAGGAGATTGGTTAGATAAAAACGAAGTTGATTTAGTTATTTCAACTGTTAACTTTGAGTATCCAGGAAAAACCTGTATTAAGGTGACGCCGTTTGTTACGGAAGAGGATATGAAAAAACTCTACGTAAAATTAAATAGTAAAAAAGAAAAAGTTGATATTCTTGAGATGATGACAATTATTAAACAAACTGTCTCAATGGATGAGAACCAAAGTAAAAAATTAAAACAAGAATTGATGCGTTATTTACGTGTCAGTGAACCTAAAATAAAAGAAAAGGGAGTGTACCAACCGATGTTAGTTGAAGTATTACATGAAGGATTAATTAAGGTAAATAGCCAAGCTAAAACAAGAGATGATGCGGTTAGAGCAAGTGGACAATTACTTGTCGATAATGGTTTAGCTAAATTTTCTTACGTGGATGGCATGTTAGAAAATGTAGCAGTTAATGGTACATACATTGTTATCGCACCTGGTATTGCGATGCCTCATGCTAGACCAGAAACGGGTGCGCTGGATATTGGTTTAAGCATTGTTACATTAGAAGAACCTGTTGTTTTTGGACATCCACAAAATGACCCAGTGAGCATTGTTGTTGGACTGTGTGCAGTGGATCATCAGTCCCATTTAAAAGCACTATCAGAATTAGTTGAAATTTTAAGTGATGAAGAAAAAATTAAAAAAATAAATAAAGCTTTAACTTCAGAAGAGATTATGTCGATAATAAATAGTGATGTTATTTAAAGGAGGAAGAAACATGTTAAAAATAGTAACAGTATGTGGCGCAGGAGTAGGTAGTTCAATGATGATGAGGTTATTTTCTCAACAAATTTTAGATGCTGAAGGTATTGAAGCAACAGTTGATGCATCTGATATTGGTTCAGTTAGTCCAGATAATTACGATATTTTAATTACAACATCAGACTTTGCAGATACGCTTCGCGGTTCATCAGCAACTATCGTTCGTATTGATAATATGATGGATAAAGAGTTTTTAAGAAAAGAATTATTAGCTGCAATTGCTTCAAGATAGTTGGATTTTAACTAAGGGGAGGATAAAATCATGGCAATATTTATGTATATTGTACAAAATATTTTAAGCCAAGCAGTGTTTATTATTGGGTTTGTAGTGATAATAGGAATGTTGGCACAAAAACAAACGTGGGACAAAATTTTACCAAGTACGATTAAAACAATGATTGGTTTTACTATGATTAATGTTGGAGGGCAAACATTAGGTATGTCGTTATTGCCCCTTCAACCATTGATTTCTAAGATTTTTAACGTGAAGGAAGTTGCAGCAGATATTGGTGCAGCTCAAGCAGAAAGTTTAGCAGATATTGGCACTGAAATGGCACTTATTTTCGCATTTGGTTTCTTTACAAACTTATTATTAGCCAGATTTACTAGATTCAAATATGTCCATTTATCTGCCCATGTCTCATTCTTCTTTTCTGGATTGATTGCGGCATTATTGAAATTTGGCACGAATTTATCATTTATTATGATTGTTGTTGTAGGATCATTATTACTTGGTTTGTATATGACATTCTCATGTGCTTATGTGGCAAAATGTATGAAGGGTGTCAAAGGCGGAGAAGGTTTCACTTTGGCTCACTCAAGTTCTTCAGGCCTTTTAATGGCATCATTAATTGGTAAATGGTTTGGTAACAAAGACAAAGATTTAGAAGATTTACATATTCCTAAAAAATTAAACTTTTTAAGAGAGATGACTATTTCTTTAACGCTTGTAATGACATTATTATTCCTAGTATTAGGTTTAGTAGCAGGTCCATCATGGACAACAGCTAATATTACGAATGGACAAGATATGATTGTCTTCTCTATTTTACGCGGTGTTGAGTTTGGTGTTTGGATTACGGTTATTGTAACAGGTGTACGTATGATGTTATCAGAAATTATTCCAGCGTTCCACGGAATTTCAGATAAAATTATTCCTAATTCAATTCCTGGATTAGATGTTCCATTGTTATTCCCAGCTTATCCAACATCAGTTATCGTTGGTTTCTTATCTAGTTTAACAGCTGGTTTGCTTGGAATGGTTATTTTAGGACTAATTAATTATCCAGTTATTGTGTTCCCAGCATTAATCCCAACATTCTTCACGGGAGCAGCAACGGCTATTTTTGGTAATGTTCACGGTGGTCGTAGAGGTGCTATTTTAGGCTCTTTTGCAAACGGTTTAGTTCTAATTTTTGGTCAAGCTTTCTTATTGCCAATGATTGGTACATATGCGCCAATCATGCGTATTTTAAGTGAGACTGACTATGTAGTCTATGGCCCGATTTTAGGATGGGTACTTAAAGTGATTGGAGGCTTCTAATTGGAAAATTTAGCTATCTTTACAGTATTAAATTACCCAAATGAAACTAAATTTTTTAATATATTAGATACTTTAGAGTCACGTAAGGTAGGATATGTGGAAATTGGTATTCCTGTGACTAATCCTTATGTGGATGGTGAGCTGATTCAAGAAGCGCATCAGTCAGTTATGAAAGACGGTTTATCAAAAGAAAAAGTTCAACAAGCTTTAAAAACAATTAAAGAAAACTATTCATTTAAAGTAATCTTGATGACGTACAAAGAAGGCGTAGAATTATTTGATTTAGACCATCTAAGTCATGAACTTTATGACGGTATCATTTGTGTAGATCAAGTGTTAAATCCAGAAGTTTTCAATCAACCTGTGTATATCTTCAATGAAGATTTATCAGATGAAGAATTAACTGGTTATTTAAATAGCCAAAGTCCTTTTCATTATGTCATGTCAGGACGTGGTAAAACAGGTTCCTTTGATTCTGTTCCAACAGAGTATGTTGAGACTATTAAAAAAATAGCAGTAATCAAAAAAGACACTAAGAATTTTATTGGATTTGGCATTAAAACCAAAGAAGATATTTCAAGTGTTAAAAATAACGGTGCTGACGGAGCCATTATTGGTACGGAGTTTTTAAAGACACATGCTAGAGATGGTATTACTGGCATTGAAAATTACTTAGATAGTTTGGCATAAAACAATCTGAAAACTTAAAAAAGAAGCAAAATCTAATTTTTGATTTTGCTTCTTTTTTTGAAGATAAATATTGCTTGAAACGTTGATGTGATAATAAAAATTAGGTGATTAAAAGAAATTTTGGCTATTCTATATTGGAATAGCTAACGGGTGATTTTTGGATGTGTTAAAAATTAATGAATAATCATTGTTAAGATTTTTTGACTGCCTTTTGGTCCGAGTATTCGTTTGTTATTATCAATGAAACCAACTTGTAAA
>NZ_JAVWHO010000021.1:0-36299 GCF_036639995.1 Vagococcus sp.
CCCAATCCAAGTCCCAACATTAATAAAGAAACCATTGCTAGAGAAGGTATTGTCTGAATGACATTAGCCATACCAATAATCCAACTAGCTAAACTTTTTTTCTTTGAAATCAATATGCCAATTGGAATCCCTACTACTGCAGCGAACAAAACGCCATAAATAGAGATTAGAAAATGTCGAATGAATTGGGTTAAAACATAGCCACTATTTTGTTGTAAGTAATAGAAAAATTGTTCTAAAACACTCATATTCTCCATTATTTCTCATCTCCTTCAAAAAAGTTATGTTCTCTTAAAAAGTTTCTTGCTACATTTTCTGGTTCCAACAAATTATTATCGGCTTCATAATTCAGTTGTTGCATAGTTTCTGTATCAATTTTTCCTGATAATTTCTCCAATATACCTTTTAGTTCTGGTTTGTGTTGCAATAACGAATCACTAATCACAATACTTGCGTCATATGGTGGGAAAAATTTTAAATCATCCTCTAAAATGACCAAATCATAACTTGAAATCCGACCATCTGTTGAATATCCCAAGACAACATCCATCTTTTCAGCAGCAACAGCATCATAAACTAATCCGATTTGCATGGGATAAACCTTTTTAAAATCAACATCGTAGGTATCAGAGAATGCTTTATAACCGTCACCATCTCGGTTCATCCACGACGTATCAACACCTGCTGTTAATTCTCCAGCCACTTCTTTTAAGTCACTAATCTTCTTCAAGTGATACTTATCTGCTGTTTTTTTAGAAACCATAAACGCATAAGTATTGGCAAAACCATAAGAAGGTAACCATTCTTGCTGATAGCGTTCTTTAAATTCTTTGGAAACAATCTCAAACGCTTTTTTAGGATCTTTTTCAGGTTCTAAATGCAACGTACCACTTAAATCGGTTCCTGTATATCTACCTGCGGAGATGTTAATGTCTTTATTAATCATCGCATTATGAGCCACTGTACTTGTTCCTAAATTATTAATCATCACAACTTTTTCATCCGTATTATGCTCAATCATTAGCTTCACCATATTGGCTAATATCTGATTTTCACTTGTTGCCATGGAACCAATAGAAATAGTTGATTCATCTCGATTAGATGCACCTAATCCAGGAAAGCTACATCCGCTAAATGCAACAATCGAAACTAACAGTAACAGCCCTAATGTTCCTAATTTTTTCTTCATTATCTTTTCTCCCCTCTCTGAACTGGAGAGAATTTTTTCTCAAGTAAACCTAAAAGAAAATCACTTAATAACGCTAAAATAATTACAGGAACCGTTCCCCCTATAATTAGCTCTGGTTTATATAAATTCAATCCACCAAAGATTAAATCTCCCAAACCTCCACCACCAATATAAGACGCAAGAGTTGCCCAAGCAATTACATATACCGCGCCTAAGCGTATTCCTGCCATAATTGTAGGAATCGATAAAGGAAATTCTACAAAACGTATTTGCTCAAAACTTGTCATGCCCATTCCTTTTGCAGCATCTACTAAATTAGCGTCTACATTTTTCACACCTAAATAAGTATTTCTTAAAATGGGTAATAACGAATAAATAAATAACGCAATTACTGCTGTCATTTTTCCAACACCAAAGAGAGGAATAAACATGGTTAATAAAGCCAAAGAAGGAATTGTTTGAAGCAAACTAGCTAGACCAATTACAATATTTGCAGTTTTCTTTGTACGTGTGAGTGCAATCCCTAAAGGAACAGCAACTAAAATACCTAAAAATAAAGCAATAGAAGAAATATACAAATGTTCTAATGTTTTAACTACTAAATCATTACCATATTCTTGTAAAAAGTGTGTCATTACTCTTCCTCCTGTTCTTTAACAGGCGGTGTCTTTGTCTCTTCTGCTGAAACCATGGACATGACATCATCTTCTCCCCAAATTGTTTCATACACCATATCTACTAGAGAAGAACGTGTAATAATACCGACTAATTTTTTTTCTTCATCCACAACAGGGACATATTTCAACCCACGTTTTAGTATTTTTTGAATCGCATCTCTAAGTAACGCTTTTTTTCTAATGAAGAAGACATCTGTGTTTGTAATATCACCAACAATTGTTAATCTACCACGATTATCATTGATTGTTTCAACATCAATAAACCCTTTTAACACATTGGCTTGATTCACAACAAGTAATGTATCTACTCGTTTCTCACGCATTAGGCGGATAGCTTCTGAAATTGTTTTTTCAGGAGTAATCGATATCGCATGTTGAGTCACCACTTCACCAACAGTTATATAATCTTGTTGGCTATGGATTAAACGCTCTTCCCCAATCAGTTCTCGTACAAAATCATTGGCTGGCTCTCGTAAAATATTTTCTGGTGTATCACATTGCACCACTTTACCATGGCTCATGACAACGATTTTTGTCGCTAATTTTAAAGCCTCGTCCATATCGTGGGTGACAAAAATAATAGTTTTCCCCATTTTTTCCTGTAACTCTTTAACAAAATCCTGTAAGGCATCCCTTGTAATAGGATCTAATGCCCCAAAAGGCTCATCCATCAATACTATATTTTGATCAGCTGCAAGAGCTCTAACAACTCCGATACGTTGCTGTTGTCCACCTGAAAGCTCACTTGGGTATCTATCCAACATCTCCTCAGGTAATTCGACCAAACGAATCATCTGCTCAGCAATCTCCGCTCTTTCTTCTTCTGGCCACTTCAAAAGTTTTGGAACAAGAGCAATATTTTCGCGAATCGTCATGTGCGGAAGAAGACCTATATTTTGAATCACATAACCAATACTTCTTCTTAATTCAACTGGATTTACTTGTTGAATATCTTTTCCATCAATTAAAATTTTTCCTGATGATGGTTCAATCATTCGATTTACCATTCTCATAAGCGTTGTTTTTCCGCTACCACTTGTTCCAATAAAACAGATAAACTCGCTATCTCCAAAGGACAATGACACATCTGATACCGCCCTCTTGTTACCCTTGTAAACTTTAGTAACATTCTGAAACTCGATCATCTTAACATCTCCTCTTTAATAAAACTCTAATTATCATACTCTTAATGATGCATTAAAAAAAGAGTGAATGCAAACCATACCCTTTTCACTTCTTTTTTCATACAACAAAAAGAGCCTAGAATAGTTATTCTAGACCCTTTTGATGTTTAGATACTCTACGATAAGTAAAGCTTTCTATTATTCCAATCCTTCAGCAACTGCTTCTGGAAAGTTTTCTTCAACGATTGAAGCACAGCGGTGGCAAAGTGTTGGTAATTTTTCATGACTACCAACATCTTCTTTAATTGCACGACATCTTTGGCATGTTTCACCTGTCGCATGTTCCACTAAAATAGCCACATCATCAAACTTAATCGCTTTTTCAGGTACTTCAGCATTGACTGCTGCTACTTCAAAGTCCGAAACGATTAACACTTGTGCTAAGTTAGTGTTTAAAGCTTCAGTTAATACTTTAATTGGTTCGCTTGGATAAATAGTTACTTTCGCTTCAAATGACTTGCCGATTAATTTTTCATTACGTGCTTCTTCTAAAGCTTTTAAGACATTATCTCTTAAGCTCATGAAATTATTCCATAAATCTAAAATCTCTGCTTGATCTGCAAATTCAGTAAATCCTGGTAATTCAGCTAACTGGACATACTCTTCTTCTTCTTGTAAATAACTCCAAATTTCTTCTGCTGTATGAGGTAAAATTGGTGTCATTAATTTAGTTAATGTCACTAACACTTCATAGAAAACTGTTTGCATTGAACGACGATCATAATTATCTTCAGCTTCAATATAAACCACATCTTTAGCAAAATCCAAATAGAAGGCAGATAAATCATTATTACAGAAATTAACTAAGCTCTTATAAACTGTTGAGAAAGAATAACTATCATAACCTTTTTCCCTTATTGTTTTAACTTCTTGATTCAATCGAATCATCATATATTTATCGACTGAACGTAAGTCTTCATATGAAACACCATGTTGTTTTGGATCAAAATCTGATGTGTTTGCTAGTAAGAAGCGCATCGTATTACGGATTTTACGATATACTTCCGCAATTGAGTTCAATGTATTCATATCGGCTTTCACGTCTGATTCATAATCCACACTTGAGACCCATAAACGTAAAATGTCAGCACCTAATTGGTTTGTTACTTTACTTGGTTCAATAGTATTTCCTAATGATTTACTTTGTTTACGACCTTGAGGATCTAAAGTAAATCCTTGAGAGATAACTGCTTTATATGGTGATACACCGTTAATAGCAACACTTGTTGTGATACTTGAGTTGAACCAACCACGATATTGGTCAGAGCCTTCTAAATATAAATCAGCTGGGAATGACAAGTTGTCACGTCCTCTTAAGACTGCCTCATGAGAAGAACCTGAGTCAAACCAAACATCCATAATATCTGTTTCTTTTGTAAACTCACCGTTTGGACTACTTGGATGAGTAAAACCTTCTGGTAATAAGTCCTTAGCTTCTCTTTCATACCAAACTCTTGAACCATGCTCAGCAAAAAGATTAGCCACATGCTCAATTATTTCAGGAGTGATGATTGCTTCTTCATTTTCACCATAAAAAATAGGAAGAGGCACACCCCACGCACGTTGACGAGAAATAACCCAATCTCCGCGGTCACGAACCATGTTATAAAGACGTGTTTTACCCCAAGGGATAATCCAGTCTACTTTTTCAATTTCATCTAAGATGTTATCTCTAAATTTATCAATTGAAGCAAACCATTGCGCAGTCGCTCTAAAAATAACTGGTTTCTTAGTTCTCCAGTCATGTGGATAACTATGTGTAAAGAAATCTAATTTTAATAACGCGCCTTTTTCTTCTAATAGCTCAGTAATCATTGGATTTGCTTTATCGTAGAAGATTCCTTCAAATCCAGGTGCTTCCTCAGTAAATACACCTCTGTTATCAACAGGTGAAACAACATCTAAACCATACTTACGACCGACAATATAATCGTCTTCCCCGTGTCCTGGAGCAGTATGTACTAAACCAGTACCAGCTTCAAGCGTTACATGATCCCCTAAAATTAATAGAGAGTCACGATCATAGAATGGATGTTGTGCAGTCATGCCTTCTAATACATCACCCTTAAATTCTTCGATGATTTCAGGATTTTCCCAACCAATGGCATTAGAAACTGTTTCTAATAACTCTTTTGCCACCACATATTTTTTACCATCTACTAAAACAATGACATAATCAAAGTCTTTATTAACAGTAATTGCTAAGTTTGCTGGTAATGTCCAAGGAGTAGTTGTCCAAATAACAAAATTAACGTCCTCATCTAATTTACCTTTTCCATCTTTTACTTTAAAAGCAACATAGATAGAAGCAGATTTTACATCTTTATATTCAATTTCAGCTTCCGCTAGTGATGACTCACTTGAAGGTGACCAGTAAATTGGTTTTAATCCTTTATAAATATAACCTTTTTCAGCCATTTTACCAAAGACACGAATTTGCGCAGCTTCATAATCATGAGTCAATGTCACATATGGATTGTCCCATTCACCAGCAACTCCTAAACGTTTAAAATCACTACGTTGTGTATCAACTTGTGTTAGAGCATACTCTTCACATTTTTTTAGGTATTCAGCACGTGACATTTCTTTACGTTTAACACCTTTATTAGTTAATACTTGTTCAATCGGAAGTCCATGCGTATCCCAACCTGGAACGTAAGGCGCTCTAAATCCAGACATTGATTTTGAACGAACAATAATATCTTTACTAATTTTGTTCAATGCATGACCTAAATGAATATTGCCATTCGCATAAGGAGGTCCATCATGAAGAATAAATGATGGTTTTCCCTCATTTAATTCCTGACGACGTTCATAAATATTATTCTCTTCCCAACCTTTTTGCCATTCAACTTCTCTGTTTGGTAGATTTCCTCTCATTGGAAATCCAGTTTTACCTAAATGTAGTGTTTCTTTTGTTTTCATACACTCAATCCTTTCCCTTTTTTATCTATAAAAAAAAGACCTCTCCCTAAAAAGGGACGAAGTCTTCGTGTTACCACCCATGTTTAAGTCTAAAAATACTAGACTATACTCTCTCATGATAACGGTCTTTAACCGGAACAACTTACTTAAGTTCAGTTGATCAATAAATGAAGGATCTTTTCTATTTCAGGGTCTACTAGGTTTCCACTATTTCCTAGCTCACTAAAAGATATAAAATAGACTTTTGCTGTTTCATTTTTTATTTTATACGATTACGGCTAGCTCGTTCCGGACGCTCTGGACGGCCACCTTTTTTAGTTGATTCTTTTGATCTTTCAGGAGCTTCTTCTTCTGCTACTTTTTCTTTAGGTAAAGTAATTTCAGCAGTATGTCTTTCCTGTTTAAATTCAGGTTTCACTTCAATTGCAACTGATGTAGGATCACTTCCATTAGCAGCTTCAACAGCATCTAATACTTCTTTAAATGCTTGGTGACTACTATCTACGTAAGCACCAAATGGTTTAAGTAATTCATCCCATTCTTCACTTTTTACAATTTGTAATTGTGATTCTAAAAGCACAGACAAGTTTCTGTGGAAGACACGTGTTTTTTTCTTCAAGTCATCTGTTTCAACTGCTAAAGAACGAGCACGTTCACTTGCTTCCATCAAGATTTCATTAGCTTTGTTAGTAGAACCAGTGATTAATTCTTCACTCATTTTATTAGCATGAGCTAAAATATCTTCTGATTGTGCTTGCGCTTGTTGAATCGCTAAGTCACTTTCTTTTGTTGCATTTTCTTTTAATTTATCAGCTGTATCTTGAGCAACAATAATTGATTGATTCAATGAATCTTTTAATTCATTAAAGTAACTTAATTTATCATCAGCTTGTTTTGCTGTTTTTTCTAATTCTCTGTTTTCAGTGGCTAATTTTTCAACTTCTAAAGCGATTTGATCTAAAAAATCATCTACTTCATCTTTATCATAGCCTTTAAATTTTGAATTAAAACTTTTGTTTGTAATATCAATTGGTTTTATTGCCATTTTTTTCACCTCATAAGTAAGTTACTTTCTTAACACACGAATGCTTAAGCGTATCTTGTCTTTTTTTGTTTTTCCTTGTTGCTCCATTATCTGGATTCGGCCAAGTTTACGAACGGAAATAATATCGAGATAATCTACTACATAATCCACTCGCTCTGTCTCCACCCAATTTACTTTGACTCTCTTTGACTCTACTACTTGTTTGGCCCTCTGTCTAGATATATTATATACTGAGGAAATAATATTATCAATTCTTAAGGAACTAACCGTTAACTCTTCCTCAATCCAATCATCTGTTGGCGAAATAACATCTGTATAAGATATTTGTTCAAATCTGACACCAAATGCACCAATTTTATCAATCTGATTAGTTATATAATTAGCAACGGATTCTTTAATGAATACTTGCCATCTAGTTCCATCTGTTATGATATCTCCTATAAATTCACGTTTAATCCCAGTACTCATTAAAGTACCTAAGATTTTACCATGACTTAAAGAACCAAACTTGACTGGATAGTTAATCTCGTAAATTGTAATACCAAAATCTTCTTGCTTAGGTTCGTAGTAACTCGGATAGATGATAGCACATTTTCTTTCCGAATTTTCAAAACCTCCATACATAGAATATTTAATATCATTCGTTTTTCCTATTAATGTTTCAAGTATAAACGCTTCTCTTGGATTTAAAAACTCTGTTACAAAAGGCGCGTATTGATTATCAACTTGTTCAAACCAACTGGTCACCATATCGATAAAAGGATGTTCGTCCTTGCGAAAATGCTGATACACATTAGCTAGCAAAAAACTCACATCCTTTCATTTATAACTGTTAAATACCAAATAATATTCGGTTTAAAAACATTGCCAAACCTTCACTAGCAAAGTTTAAGACAAATAATGCTACTATTATTGTGAAATCAATTGGGCCAATACTTAAGTTAAATCGATCAAATAGACTTAAATACGGACGACTAATTTTTATTATAAATTGGCCAACTTTTGTATCGTATGCTCCTGGAAACCAAGACATTAAGGCATAAGCTACGAGAACAAAAGAATATAGTTGAACACCTCTAAGAAATAAATTCAAAAGGCTAATTATTATCATAGCTACACATCCTTAATAATTTGTTAAGTGTGTCGAAACCAAGCTTTGGGCTACTGTCGAGTCTATATCAACATTAGCTGGTGAACAAATGAATATCTCTTCACCAATAC
Organism: Vagococcus sp.; assembly: GCF_036639995.1. Taxonomy (GTDB): domain Bacteria; phylum Bacillota; class Bacilli; order Lactobacillales; family Vagococcaceae; genus Vagococcus. Next base: position 8,242 of record NZ_JAVWHO010000021.1, read on the forward strand.
GTTGAATATCTCCATCTACAGCATAAATTGTTCCTGTGACAAAATCGACAACACGACGTGCTTGAAATTCTTCCATAGCCACAAACGTAATGATAACAATCTCTTTTCTAAACAAGGCTTGAGCTATTGACTTGCAATCAGCATAAGCTCTTGGTTCAAAAACAGTAATCTTACGATGAACTCTTTTATTCTCAGCCACACGATTTCTATCTGATCCACCGTTTTGGTATGAATTCATTGGAACTACTTTTTTATTGATATATTGATTAGAAGAAGTTTGGCTTGAAGAATCTATTATTTTTTCTTCTGCTGCTTTATAAGCAGTAGATGGTTCACTAGAATGCTGTACCACTTCATTTTCAAAGTTCTCTTCATCAATCATAGAAGTTTCAAAATCAAACTCTTCTTCATGAGAATCATCTAGTCCAAAGAAATTGGACCAATTTGTTTTTTTCTTAAATAAATTCAACTATTCCCCACCTCTTTCTCTTCTTCATCAAAAAAACTTGAGCCTACTCGAACAAAGGTTGCCCCTTCACTTATCGCAACACAATAATCACGACTCATCCCCATGCTTAATTCGTGACACGGAGCGTAAGCTAAATTTTTGTCTTCACTTACTTTTTTTAAACGATTCAATTCAGAAAAAATGTGATGCAATTCTTCACTGTTTGCGTCATATGGCGCCATTGTCATTAATCCGACAATGACTATATTTTCAAAAACTGATAAGGAATCGATAAATTCTTCTAAAGCATCCGGTGTTACACCTTGTTTAGATTCTTCACCTGAAACATTTACCTGGATAAAACATTTTATTTTTTTCTCCGCGCGTTTGTCAATTTCAGAAGCAAGCTTCACATTGTCTAGTGCATGAAAATAATCAATTTCATTAATAATTAACTTCACTTTTCTTCGCTGCAAATTCCCAATAAAATGCCAAGTAATCGTTGGGTTATCTTTAAAGAATTCTTTTTTTTCTAATAGCTTCTCCATTCTATTTTCAGCTAAATGAGTTATGCCCTGGTCAACGACCTGCTTTGTTGAATCGTTATCAACTGATTTACTAACGCAAATTAGTTGAACCGATTCAACATCGCGATTACTCAACTCACATGCTGTTTGAATGTTCTCATCTATTTTTTGAATGTTTTTTTTAAGTGTTTGTTCAAGCAACATCTACTCACCTCTTATTTTTTTCTTCTAAAGAAAGGTGGTGTACTTACTTCATCATCTTCATCGTCAGATGAATGATCTGATTCTGTATTACTGAATGTATCGAAATCTCTTTTTTCAATTGATTCAAATTGAGCTTCATCCGGAACATTACGTGTTGTAGGTTCGCGGCGAATATCCCAATCTCCAAAAGCTCCTGTATTTGTGTTAGTCGCTTGTGGTTCTGGTTCAACTTGTCTTGTTTCTTGTTGTTGCATTGGTCTAACTTGACGTTGTACCATGCCTTGAGTTGTCACACTACCTCTTTGAGCCATTGGACGTTCTCTTTTACCAGGATCAATTCCTGTTGCAATTACAGTAACAATAATTTCATCACCTAATTGATCATTTACAGATGTTCCTAGGATGATGTTAACATCTCCACCAGTAGCACTTGCAACAATTTCAGAAGCATCTTGTGCTTCGAATAATGTCATGTCTAAGCCACCAGTAATGTTTAACAATACTTGTTCTGCTCCTTCAATAGATGTTTCTAATAATGGAGAAGCAATAGCTTTTCTTGTTGCTTCAATCACGCGGTCTTCACCGTTAGCAACACCAATACCCATAAGAGCAGTTCCTTGGTCTTCCATAACTGTTTTAACATCAGCAAAGTCTAAGTTGACATAACCTGGTGATGTAATTAAGTCAGAAATGCCTTGAACACCTTGTCTTAATACATTATCAGCTTCTCTAAACGCTTCTAACATAGGTGTTTTCTTGTCTACTATTTCTAGTAAACGATTATTTGAAATAATAACTAAAGTATCAACATTTTCTTTTAATTCTGAAATACCTTCTGCTGCAAATCTACTGCGTTTTGGTCCTTCAAAACTAAACGGGCGTGTTACCACACCAACTGTTAATGCGCCTTGAGCTTTAGCAATTCCAGCTACAATCGGTGCTGCACCTGTACCAGTACCGCCACCCATTCCGGCTGTAATAAATACTAAATCTGCACCTTGAAGTGCTTCTGCAATTTGTTCTTCGCTTTCACCAGCTGCTTTTTCACCAACGTCTGGTAAAGAGCCAGCGCCTAAGCCTTTTGTGAATTTTGGTCCTAATTGAATAACTGTTTCTGCTTTTGAATGTTGTAGAGCTTGCACATCAGTATTTGCTACGATGAACTCTACTCCTTTAACGCCTTCGTCGATCATACGGTTTACTGCGTTTCCACCAGCACCGCCGACACCGATAACTTTGATAACTGCACCAGTGTTTACTGCACTATCTAAAGAAAATTCCATTGTTTGTTTCCTCCTAGGATATTAGTCGAATATGTTAGACAAGAAACCTTTGAATTTATTACCAATTCCTTCTTTGTCAGGTTCTTCCACATTAATTTCTGATACTACTTCTTGCGGTTGAACTGGTTTTTCTACAGGTTTTGGCTGTTCAACTTGAACTTCTCTGTTTGGTTTAACTGTCTTTTTCTTGTTATCATAAATAGCTAATTTAGTTACATGATAAACTTCATCTAATTGAGCAACATACTCAACAATTGCAATACCATTTGCAAAAACTGGGTTACGTAAGCCCATATGATTTGGTACGTATAATTTTACATTTGTCCCAAATATATCAGCTGCCAGTTCAACAACACCTGGTAAACTTGCTGCTCCACCAGTTAAAATAACGCCACCTGGTAGATTCAATGCATCAATACTATCCAAAACTGCTTTTGATTTAGTAAAGATTTGTTCTACACGAGCTTCAATTATTTCTGATAAGTAACGTTCATCAATCTTGACTGGTTCGTTCTTACCAATTACATCAACTGGGAATTCTTCGTTTGCTGATGTTCTTTCTGGATAAGCATAACCATAATTAATTTTTAGAGCTTCAGCGTTAGTTAAAGAGGTATTCAATACAACTGAAACGTCTTTAGTAACAAATTCGCCACCTTCTTGTTCAACGTGTGAGAATTTTAATTCTCTTTCGTACATAACAGAAGTTGTCGTTTGTCCGCCACCCATATCAATAATAGTTGTTCCAAAATCTTTTTCTCCATCAGAAAGGATTGATTCAGCTAAAGCAAGAGGAGTAATAACCATCTCTTCAATTGCTAAGCCAGCTTTTTCAACACATTTTCTAATGTTATGAACGATTGTTTTTGGTCCCGTAAATAAAAGACCTTTCATGTCCAAACGAACACCAATCATTCCTCTTGGATCTTTGATTCCTTCAAAACCATCTACTTTGAATTCTTGTGGAATTAAAGTAATTACTTGACGTTCTGGAGGAGTTGAACGCACTACTGCTGCTGATGCAACATTTTTAACATCTGTTGCTGTGATTTCTTTTGACTCTGTATTAACAGCAATCATGCCTTCACATTTTTCAACTTGTAGTAAATTAGCAGGTATACCAACGCTCACGCTTCTAATTTGGACACCTGATTTTTCTTCTGCTTGTTTAACTGCTCTTTGAATAGATTGGACAGCCTTGTCAATATCAATGACAATTCCGCGGTCTAATCCCTTTGATTTTGCATTTCCAACACCAATAATATTAATTTGATTTTCTATGTACTCAGCTACTACTACTTTCACTGAAGTTGTGCCGATATCAAGACTCACATGTATTCCTGTTTTTGCCATGAAAGGTGTTCCCTCCTATTTTCTAACAGAGTCTTCCTCTATTATTGCATAATACCTCACACCATTCTATCATAAAATAGGGTATTAAATAAAGGAGAAAGCTATATTTGTTACTATTTTTTTCATAAATGGTTAAAGTGTTTTTATTGCGGTTGAATTGTTTCTTCTGTTTGCATTGTTTCACTTGTTTCAGTCTTACTTGAGTCTTTAAATGGATATGAAAATACACCAGTACTCCCAGCTTCCATATCAATGACTCCTTTTTCTTTCATTTCAGACGCTATCTTATCATAAAAGGCCATCTTATCAGCAATTGTCGTTGATAACCCAATCACTTCATTGCCATCTCTCATTTTAAATTTAATTCGAAATGGGTTCGTTTTGGTTGCTAATGACTCAATATTTTCGATATTACTCTTTGTTTTTTCATCAAATTTTTTATAGGCTGATAAAAATTCAGAAAGGTTTTCACCTTCTTCAAAATTGATCAACAATGGAAGCTCTGCTCCCATATCTTTTACAGGATTAGCTAAAATCTTACCATTTCCCAAAACTTCATAATTTTTCCCACCATTTTTAACATATCCGATTGTTGGGTATTCTGTAATAGTTATTTTGAAATCATTCACATTTTGAAGCTTAATTTTTGCTTTTTCTACTCGTGGGTTTTCTTTAACAATGGAACCACTCATTTCTTTTTTATTGAAATATTGCTCCCAAATACTCTTATTTACTTTTATTGTTGATGAAGCAACTATTTTTTCAGCATCACTTTTCTTAACACCAGACAATATAATTTTATCAACTTTACTGAATGGGGAAATGAAATAAAGAGTAATAAAAATACCTATTGCTAAGATACTCAAAATAATGGATAACCGTTTAAACAGTTCCTTTTCTTTTGGCGATTGACTGTATTTCAAACTGCTCAAACTCGCCCTAGCCTTCTCTTTAGATGCACCTATATTTTCATTATCTACCATTTCTTCGTTTGCTTCTACCTCAGACTCTTTTTTTCTGTTACTTTCATCACTTGGAGTAGTTAACAATAACTGGTCTTTTGCATCTTTTTCATTTTTTCTTTCAGTCACTTTCAAACCTCCCTATGAAGTCAGTTCTACAATCAAACGGTACAAGCGATCTGTCGCATCTTGGATTCCTTCGTTTTTTGACGCTTCTTTCATTTGTTCTTTCACATTTGGATTTAGCATCACTTGATCAATTGACGACAGTAATGTTTCTTTCGTTAATTCTGCATTTTTTACCATTATTGCAGCATTTTTATTAACTAAACTTTGCGCATTTTTTGTTTGGTGGTCATTGGTTACATTAGGACTAGGAATTAAAATTGAAGGTAACCCAAGTGACGTAATCTCAGCTAAAGATGTCGCTCCAGCACGACCTACTACCACATCAACATTAGCTAAAACATGCTCCATATTTTTAATATAAGGAACAACTTTAACATTGTCCAATTCTTCACCTAATGACTGCCATTTTTTCTTAACTTCATCAAAATAAATTTCACCAGAAGCATATAACACTTGATATGGTTTATCTTTAAAACTTGATAAACTATCAAGCAACACATTATTAATTGCTAAAGCTCCTCTGCTCCCACCAAAAATCAGAACTGTTGGAGTATCTGGGTCTAAGCCATACTCATTTAAAACTGGCGACTTTTGAATTCCAGCAACTTCTTGCGCTCGCGGATTTCCAACCATCACTACTTTTTCTTTTGGAAAATCACTTGCAACATCTGAGAAGCAGATACCGATTTTATCAACATATCTAGCTAAAAATTTATTAGTTACACCTGCTACACTATTTTGTTCATGAATAACTGTCGGAATGTTTAATTTGTGTGCTGCATAAACAACTGAACCACACACATAACCGCCTGTCCCAATCACTATATCTGGTTGAAAATTTTTTATTATTTTTTTAGCATCTGAAATACTCTTTAAAAATAAGTAAACAGTTTTAAAATTACTTGGCGAAAGTGATCGTTTAAATCCTTGAATTTCAATTGTTTCAAAAGGAATGTTTTGATCAGGAATAATTTTACTTTCTAATCCTTTTTTTGTTCCTACATATATGAACTCAGCATCAGGATGCTTCTTTTTTATATACTTAACGAGAGAAACAGCTGGATAAATATGCCCACCTGTTCCACCTCCAGATACTAATACTCTCATTTATCTTCCCTACTCACTATTTGTTTTATTCCGTCAACAAACGCTTCTCCACGGATTTCGAAGTTTTTATATTGATCCCAGCTAGCACAAGCAGGGGATAATAAAATAACATCCTTTTCATCACTAATTCCCCATGCTTTTTCTACCGCTTCATTCATATCTTTTGCTTTTTTTATTGTTTGAACGTTGGCCTCTTTAGCTGCCGCAACTAGTTTGTCAGAAGTTTCTCCAATAGCAACAAGCCCTTTTAAATCTAAAATAGAGGGTATCAACTCTTCAAAACCATTTCCTCTATCCAAACCACCAGCAATTAAAACTAAACGTGCATTATCAAAACCACTTAATGCTTTTTCTGCTGCTAAGATATTCGTTGCTTTTGAATCATTGTAGATTTTTCTTTCGAAAAACTCACCAATGTATTCTGTTCGATGAGGAACACCAGAAAATCTCATGAGCGTTTCTCTGATTGACTCATTAGACACTCCTGATAATTTAGCAACTAGAATAGCTGCTAAAGCATTCTCAACATTGTGACTTCCAGGAACCCCTAATTCTGACGCTTCCATTATCTTTTCATCTTTGAAATAAAGAGTACCATCTAAAAGATATGCTCCTTGTGACTCAACTTCTTGAGTACTAAAAAAGATAACATGAGCCTTGGATGTTTTAGCTAACTTTCTTAACTCGTCTTGGTTACCATTTAATATGAGATAATCTTCTGAAGTCATATTATTTTGAATGTTCCATTTTGCTTTTACGTATTCCTCTCGACTCCCATGATAATCCAAATGAGCTTCAAACAAATTAGTAATCACAGCAATTTTGGGTCTAAAATTTTCAACTCCCATTAATTGAAAACTCGATAATTCTGTCACTAAGCTATCTTTATCTGTTGCCTCTAACACAACATCACTTGTTGGAAAGCCAATATTTCCAGCTAATTTAGCTTTACCATCTTTTCTTTGACTATTTAACAATTCAGCAATCATTGTTGTAGTTGTTGTTTTACCATTTGTTCCAGTAATACCGATGAAATTAGCTTCAGAAACATCATAAGCAACTTCAACTTCTGTAACAATCGGAATATTTTTTTCAATTGCTTTTTCGAGAATAGGATTCGTATAAGGAATCCCTGGGTTTTTCACGATTAACGAAAAGCCATCATCTAACAAATCAATTGGATGACTACCAGTTATTACTGTCATTCCTGAAGCTAAAAGTTCTTGTGCTTCAGGATTTTCATCTAACTTTTTCATGTCATTGACAGTGACAAATGCACCTAGTTGGTGTAATAACTTGGCAGCTGCAACACCGCTTCTTGCTAAACCTAATACTAAAACTTTTTTATTTGCATACTTTGCTGTTGCTTTCATTCCAATCGCTTCTCCTTATAAATATAAAATGGCTAATGTTGTTCCTGACATAACTAATCCTACTATCCAAAAAACAATATCGATCTTCCATTCACTCCAACCACTTAATTCAAAATGATGGTGAATAGGTGACATTTTAAAAATACGTTTACCTGTTAATTTAAATGACCCAACCTGTAAGATAACACTTGCAGTCTCGACAACATAGACAAGCCCTATCAATAGAAGCGTCCACTCTTGATGAAGTAATATTGAAATTGCAGCTAACATGCCACCTAAAGCAAGCGAACCCACATCTCCCATAAAAATTTTCGCTGGTTTTTTATTATAAATAAAGAAACCTAAAAGAGCTCCGATTGTCGCTACACAAATTAACATAATATCATATTGCTCTTGATGCCATGCAATGATGGCGTAAGTAGCAAAAGAAATCGAACCTAAACCAGACACAAGTCCATCAATTCCATCGGTTAAATTAACAGCATTTGAAAATCCTACTAACCAAAATACTGCAAAAGCACCAAATACAAAACCTAAGTTAACATCACCAATGAACGGAATGTATAACATATCACTGATGCCTTCTGATTTCATGATGGCATAAAGAATAATCCCACCAACTATTTGACCAATTAACTTTTGTTTAGAATTAAGACCTAAATTTCTTTTTTTAAAGACTTTAATAAAATCATCTAAAAAGCCAAGTAGACCATATAAAAATAAAATAAACAAAATACTCCAAAACGAAGGAGTTAATTCTTTTTGCCAAAATCCTGTAATAACTGACGTCAATAAAATACTAATTAAAAAGATGAATCCACCCATCGTTGGTGTCCCTGTTTTAGCTAAATGAGCTTGAGGTCCTTCTTCTCGAACTGCTTGCCCCATTTTTTTCATTTTAAAATAGGCAATAAATAGTGGCATTGCCATTAATACAAAGGCAAACCCCAAAGACAGGGGGATGAGTAATTGTGCTAGTGTCATAATCTTCTCCTAATTTCTTTTTTCTTATTCTTTTGTTCCAGTTGCATCCACTGTAAAGGCATGTTTCAACATACTATTAGAAATGTCCGAAATCAGTTTTGGTGCATCTCCATGTTCACCTGTAATCGTTGGGCGTTTCATTGTTACATACATAATATATTGAGGATCTTCAGTTGGTGCAATTTGAACGACAGAGTATAGATAATCAGTTGGACCAGTTAAGTATTGCCCTTTGTCTGAAATTTGTGCCGTTCCTGTTTTAGCAGAAACATTCACACCGTCAATACCAAATACGCCATAACCTGTACCATAAACTGGATCTTCCACCGTATCTTTCATGTAATCAAGAACTTTCTCAGCTGACTCCTCTTTGATTGGTTGACCAATTTTTTTAGGACCATAAACTTTTTCGTCCTTACCATCTTCTGAGGTGATTTTTTTAATATATTGTGGTTTTAACATTGTTCCTTTATTAGCAATCGCTGTAAATCCTTGCATCATCTGAAAGTTTGTTACACCAATCGCTTGTCCAAAAGCTGACATTGCAGTATCTACTGGGTTTTTATCTTGAATGCTCCCAGCTTCTTCATATGGCAATTTAGATTTAGTAGATTGACCAAACCCGAATTTGTTTAAATATTCTTGCCAAGTAGGTCCCATCTTCTGTTCAAGTAAAACCATCCCGACGTTACTTGACCAAGAAAGTGCCTGACGGTAAGTTAACGTTCCTTTTCCTTCAGGTTTCCAATCACTAATAGGTGTATCATATACTTGGATTTTTCCAGATTGGAATGTTTCGTTTTCGTTTAAGTTACCAGAATCAATAGCTGAGGCAACAGTAAAGACTTTCATTGTTGAACCAGGTTCATAAGGTGTTTGAACTAATAAATTTTGCCAAACTGGATCTGGTTTTCCTTTTTCCTCATACAGACCTTCTTTAGTCTGAGGATCAAAAGTCGGCCTTTGTGAAGCAGCTAAAATCTCACCAGTTTTAGCATCCATCATCATTGCTGTGATATCATCTGGAGTCGCATTTTTATAGACTTCATCCATCACTTCTTCTAAACGTAATTGCAAATTAGAGTCTAACGTCGTATAAATATCTTTACCGTCTGTAGCCTTTTTATCCACAATAACAGATCCTGGAAGTTCTTGGCCTTTGCTATCTTTTTGGAAATATTTAAATCCATCTTCCCCTTTAAGAACATCATCATAGGCTTTTTCAATTCCCATACCATTTTTTCCACTAATTTTTGAGTCCGCATCATCAGACTTTTCTGGTTGAGCGTAACCTACCATATAAGAAGCATATTTTCCGTTAGGATACATTCTATCTGGATGTTCAGTAAAATAGATTCCTGTGATTTTTTCTTTATCTAGATCTTTTTCAATTTTCTTCTTTGTTTCTAAGGATAAATTTTTACCTTTAGCTCCAAATTCTGTACTACCGTAGTACATACCATTGTCATTTTTTTTAACTTTTTTACTTAATTGTTTAAGTGTATCTTCTTTTTTTATACCAGCATACTTGTTAAATATATCTGCAATTTTATCATGATCTTTTTCGTGAACGAATAATTCTTTGTTGTTTAACCCGATATAATCCTTACCTATTTCTGCATATAACGAATAGGAAGTAGCATCTTCAGCAATTGGTTGCCCATTACGATCATAAATGGTTCCGCGTTTTGCTTTTATGATGCTACTTCCTTGATACAGCTCTTGCCTTTTCTTATCTAAGCTTTCAGAGCCTACTTTACCGACTCCGATAATGTAAATAAAACGTACTGCAAAAAGAAGGAAAATGGCAATAGAGGTTGTGAAAAGGATAATTCCAACTTTTCTCCTATTGCCGGCTGGGGTTAAATTTTTGGATGCTATTTTTTTCTTTAATTTTCTCCTAAATTCTTTCATCATTTAATTTTCCTTATATTGTCTTCTCTTAATTCAATTTCTGATTTTTCTGCAATTCCCTTCACACGGTCAGCTCTTAACAACTCATTTTTTTCTTGCTCTAATTTTTCAATTAAATTTTTGGACTCGTTCATTTCTTGTTGAACAGTTGTGATTGCTTCTTCTTCTCTATTTATAGCTGTTGTCATTTTTATAGTGGCAATTGATAAAAAAAGAAATGTCACAACAAACGCGCAAAATACAATTTTTTCTAATTTACTCACTTTTTTTAATTTACTCTGAGGAACCACGTAAGGGATGGGCTCCTTCAACCTTCTCTCCTCAATCGATGGTAAGGTTTGGGAATAATCGTAAATTTGTGGATCTTGCTTTTCGGGAAGTGACATACCTAAGCCATCCTTTCAGGAGTTATTTTTTCAGCCACTCTTAGTTTTGCGCTTCGTGAACGGTTATTATTTTCTAGCTCCATTTCTGAAGCAACAATTGGTTTTCTGTTGACTAACTTCAACGTTGGTTGATATTCAACAGGAACCATTGGTAAACCAGGAGGCAAATCTTTTGGTTGACTGTATTCTTTATAAATATTTTTCACTATTTTATCTTCTAATGAATGAAATGTTATAACGCTAATTCTGCCTGTATGGTTTAGTAAATCAATTGCCTGCTCTAGGGATTCTCCGATAACATCTAATTCGCTGTTAACTTCAATTCGAATCGCTTGAAAGATTCGCTTTGCCGGATGACCTCCTTTTCTTCTAGCAGGAGCGGGGATAGCTTCTTTAATTAATTCCACTAATTCACCAGTCGTTTGGATGGGTTGTTCCACACGTTTTTTTTCAATCAAACGAGCAATTTGTTTTGAAAATTTTTCTTCACCGTATCTAAAAAATATTTTCACTAGTTGCTCATAACTATATTCATTCACAACATGGTACGCAGATAACTCTGCTTGCTGATTCATTCTCATATCTAGCGGTGCATCTTGATGATAACTAAAGCCTCTTTCACCTTCATCTAACTGAGGTGAAGAAACACCTAAATCATATAAAATACCATCAATCTCATGAACATCATATTTTTCTAATTCATCTTTCAAATGCCTAAAATTCGATTGAATAAAAGTGACTTTACCTTGTTTAACTTCCTCATCCAATGTTACTTTAGCATGTTTAATGGCTGTTTCATCTTGATCAAATGCATATAGATGACCTTTTTCAGATAGTTGAGAGAGAAGATACTGGCTATGGCCAGCTCCGCCTAACGTGCAATCAACATATATACCATCAGGCTTGATGTTTAATCCATCAACAGTTTCTTTTAAAAGAACTGTGACATGTTCAAATGTTTCTGACATATTTTCTTTCTCCAACCTTTTATTTAAAAACCAAAATCAATCATCGTTTCAGCAATATCATCAAAATTCTCTTCAGCATCTTGAGAGAATTCATCCCAACGCTCTTCATTCCAAATCTCTATTCGATTTGAAACACCAATAATGACACACGGTTTTTCTAATTGTGCATATTTTCTTAAATTTGAAGGAACATTAATTCTTCCTTGTTTATCAATTTCGCATTCAGTAGCAGCTGAATAAAAAAAGCGGACAAATGTTCTAGCTTCTTTCTTAGAAAGAGGCATATCTTTCATTTTTTCTTCTAAAAGCGCCCACTCGTTCATCGGATAACCAAATAAACATCCATCCATTCCTCTTGTTACGACAAACTTTTCACCTAAGTCATCTCGTAATTTTGACGGAACAATTAGACGTCCTTTTGAGTCTATGTTATGTTGATATTCACCCATGAACATATAAGGTCACCCCACACTCGCCACTCACTAGAACTAGTCTACCACATTCCCCCACTTTCTACCACACTCTTATAAAAAAAATTAACATTTGGTATGCATTGTAACAAAAGAGCTAACAAAAAAGACAATACCAGTAAACTTACCAGTGATTGTCTTAGTTTTTATTTCAAAAATAAAATGATACTTGCTAAAATAAGTAGGAAATATATCAATATTGTGATCAAAAAAATGACTCTCCAAACCATTTTCAGGTATCTTTTATATTTAATCTCTTTAAATTGATACGCCTGAAAAACGGCTATTAGCATTGACACTAATAACACAATTAGTAATGTATATGGTAAGAAGCTCTCATCAAATGTCGCTTTTGATAAAAAGTGAATACCTAACAATAAAAAAGGTGTCGATAAATCTGGAGCTTTAAGTCCAGATTTCCCTTTACTCGATGTTTTCTTCACAATTAGCGAACACACAAATAATAGTATTATTGGAAAAATGTACCAGAAAAAAGTAGCTATCGTTAAAGTTTGCATGTAAATATTATCCCTTCACAATTCCTCTGCAATTATCACTACTAAGACAAGTGTCATTATACGTTAGATAGATGTCAATCTAATAACAACTAGTAAACGTTACACAACTTCTTTGTAACAATCATTACATAAAGACTCATTCATTTATTTTATAATATGTACACAATTATAGAGCATCTGAGAACGCGATTCAATTTTATTTCAAGTTAATTTTTGTTTTGACAATAAATACTTGAATTTAACTAGGGATTCAGTGTAAACTAATACCATTGAACTATTTGATTAAAGGACGTGTCAAATTAAAATGAGTAAGAAACCAACAAGCACTTTTTCTAAGATAACTAAAGTCGTTATTTGGGTCATGTTAATTGCCATGGTAGGCGGAACTATCATGGGTGCTTTAGCTAGCTTAGGAATGATTTAATTCTATTTACAAGGTACTACACAATAAAAGCTAAGATCACCTTTATTAAAAAGGCAATCTTAGCTTTTATTTTTTGTGTGCCATTGATAGTAACTCGTTTGCATGTTCTAAAGTAAGTGGCGTAATTTCAGCTCCAGACAACATTCTTGCTATCTCATCTACTCGCTCTACTTGTTTTAATTCTCTAACAGTTGTTTCTGTTCGGTTGTTCTTTATGTCTTTTTTTATAAAATACTGAGTATCCGCAATTGCTGCTACTTGCGGCAAATGCGTGATACAAAGAACTTGAGAATTTGTGCCAATTTGATGAATTTTTTCTGCAATTGCTTGAGCCACTCGACCGCTCACTCCTGTGTCCACTTCATCAAACACAATACTCGTAATTTCTTGTGATTGAGAAAAAATAGTTTTTATTGCTAACATCACTCGCGATAGTTCACCACCTGAAGCAACTTTTACTAAAGGTTTTAATTCTTCCCCTAAATTAGTCGAAATGTAGAATTCCACTTTATCGATACCATATTCACCTAAACTAGGTTGCTCCATAAACATCACTTCAAATATCGTATTCTCCATGAATAATTCTTTTAATTCTAATAAAATAGCTTTTTCAAGCTGTTTTGCCGCTTTTCTTCTTTCTTTTGTCAACTTTTGACTAAGTTCATCAAGCAATCGTTTCTCTACTTGCAATTGATTCTCAAATTTTTCCACATCCATGCCACCAAAAACAGATAATGACAACTCATCAGAAATACTATTATAGTAGGCTAAAACCTTTTCAACTGTTTCACCGTATTTTCTTTTTAATTGTCTAATTGTATCCAAACGACTTTCCACGTCACTTAATCTTGACTCATCTAACTCCAAAGAATCAGTTAAAGTAGTTACACTCGCTAGCGCTTCTTGTAGAGAATAGTAACTCGTTTGAATCAACTCACTGGCTTCTTTATAAACTGGATCCAAGTCTTCAATACTGCTCATTTCATTCATCGCTTGAGCAACTGAATCCAGTGCGTGTGATTCGTCCCCCTCAATACAATTATACGTATTTTTTAAAGCATCAGTTATTTGTTGAAAGCTCACTAATTTTTTTCGTTCTTCAAGTAGAGCTTCTTCTTCACCTTTAATTAAATTAGCCGTTTCTATTTCTTCAAATTGAAACTTCAACATATCCATTCGTTGAACATATTCTTTTTCATTAGCATGAAATTTCTTCACTTTTGTTTCTAACTCTTTAAAAGCAGTATAATGTTTTTGATATTTTTTTAGTAACGAATGAAAATCTCCTTGAGCGAAACTATCTAGTAGGTTCAAATGTTGAGACGCATGCATTAATTCTTGATGTTCATTTTGTCCATGAATATCTACTAACTGATGCCCAATTTCTCTTAACATTTTTGTGTTAACTAATTGACCATTAATTCGGCAATTATTACGACCAGTTCGGTAAATTTCACGCTGAATAATCAACAAATCATCTGACATCTCAACGCCTTTTTCAGATAGATACTCAACAAGTCCTGGTCTATCTTTCACATAAAACGAACCTTCAACTCGACATTTTTCAGTACCATCACGAATAAAATCACTTGAACCTCTACCACCTACCAAAAGCCCCATAGCATCAATAATTATTGATTTTCCAGCTCCTGTTTCACCTGTTAAAACAGTCATCCCATCTTTAAACTCAATATTTAAATTAGAAATAATCGCAAAATCTTGAACAGATAGTTCTTGAATCATAACACGGTCACCTTCTTATACAATTTCTAACAGTTTTTTTTCTAGATTGATAGCACTCTCTTCTGTTTTAGTAATAACTAAAACTTTGTCATCATTCGTCATTACCGTAAAAACATCTGATTTATACACCGCTTCGATTAAATTACCAATAGCAAAGCCACTTCCTGGTTTTGTCATAATAGAAATCATTTTATCCATTTGAAAAATATCAATAAACGCATTTTTTAAAAGTTTTTCTAATCTCGCCTGATCCGACTTATTTTCAACAGGCATATCATATTTAAATGTTTTTTCTTCTCCAGGTACTTTTACCAATTTCATTTCTTTAATGTCTCTAGAGATTGTTGCCTGAGTCACAGGAATTTTATTTTCTAATAACAACGCAACTAATTCCTCTTGTTTGGCTACTTCTGTCTCTGTAATTATTTTTTCAATCCAGCGCTGTCTTTCTTGTTTTCTCATATTAGCTCCTCCAGCCAACTTGTTTATGTTAACTTGCTATGAGAGATTTCAACTATTTCTTCTGCTGATACGTTACTTAAAAACTGACCAAGACCTTCTTTTGCATGTTTTAAGTGGGCTAAAAACTCAATGTTACCATCTCCACCTGTAATTGGTGAAAAATCTAGTGCCACTACATCAAAACCAAACTCTTGAATAAAGGTAAGAACTTCTTTTAAAACCGATAAATGAACTTTTCGGTCTCTAATAATTCCTTTTTTGCCAACTTGGTCTCTTCCAGCTTCAAACTGAGGTTTAATCAACGCTACAACTTCCCCGTTTTCTGCTAAAATTGTTTTTAAGACTGGTAAAATTAGTTTTAAAGAAATAAAAGAGACATCAATTGTTGCAATATTTGGCTGTCCCTTTGTGAAATCCTCTAATTTTGAATACCTAAAATTAGTTTTTTCCATCACTTCCACGCGGTCATCTTGTCTTAATTTCCACGCTAACTGGTTAGAACCAACATCCAGTGCATAACTCATTTTAGCCCCATTTTGTAAGGCAACATCTGTAAATCCTCCCGTAGAGGAGCCAATATCAAGCAATATCTTATCTGAAAAATCAATTAGAAAAACAGTCATTGCTTTTTCCAACTTCAAACCACCTCGAGATACATATTTTAACGCTTGACCCTTTAATCTCAAAATTGTTTCTGCTGATATTTTTTCACCTGGTTTATCATATCTAAGTCCTTTTTCATCAACAACCAAACCTGCCATCACATTCCGTTTGGCTTTTTCTCTTGTTTCACTTAAACCTTGTTGAACAAGCAGAACATCTACTCGTTCTTTTCTTATCTTCTCACTCATCCTAATACCTTCAACTCTTCTAAAATACCATCTAATAACGTCACTTTATCACTACCTGTTAATTCTTTTGCTTTAGCTAAAGATTCTTCTGCCAATTCACAGTGGTTAGAAAATGCTAATTTAGCCCCTTCTAATCCTAATAAAGAAACATAAGTATTTTTATTATGGGCTTCATCTGCCCCAATCTTTTTACCGATTTTTTTCTCATCGCCAATAACATCTAGTAAATCATCTCTTACTTGAAAAGCAATCCCAATATTTTGAGCATACTCTAATAACCATTTCTTCACTTCAAACTGTTGAGAGCTTAACACTACACCTGCTTCAACCGCAAATTGAATTAAAGCACCCGTTTTTTTACTATGCATTCTTTGCAGTTCTTTTAGCGTAATTCTTTTATCTTCACCTAAAATATCTTCTACTTGTCCAGCTATCATCCCTTCTGATCCTGAAGCTTTTGCTAACAAACGAATTAGCTCCGTTCTAATCGAGCTATCTACTTTCATTGTTGCAACTAAATGAAAACTTTCAGTTAAAAGAGCATCTCCAGACAGAATTGCTAATGCTTCCCCGTAAATTTTATGATTTGTTGGTTTTCCTCTTCTTAAGTCATCATCATCCATCGCCGGTAAATCGTCATGAATTAATGAATACGTGTGAATCATCTCTAACGCTGCCGCCACTTCATAATGAACTTTCTCTAGAGGTTTATCAAAAAAAGAAACAGTTGCTAATAATAATAATGGTCTAAATCGTTTTCCTCCTGCCTCTAACGAATAGTCCACCGCTTCTAGTAACTCATCTGATTTACTTGTTTCTTTTAAAAATTGATACATCGTTTGATTAATAACTGGTATGTTACTTGCTGCAAACTCTTGGTATGTTTGTGCCATTTTATTCACCTACTTCTTCAAAGGGAACTTCTTTACCTTCATCAGACATAATCTTTGTCAGTGTTTCTTCAGCCTTACTTAACGTTTCTTGGCACTGCTTACTTAGTTTTATTCCTTTTTGAAATTGTTCTAATGCTTCTTCTAAAGGAACTTCTCCTGTTTCTAATTGCTTAACAATGACTTCAAGCTCAGCCATTGATTCTTCAAAGGTTTGTGTTTTTTCTTTCGCCATTAGTTTTTCTCCTCTTCACTTACTTCTAATACTTCTGCTGCAACCTCTCCATCAGCTAGGTGAACAGTCATTGTTTGTCCTTTTGTTAATGTTGACACAGATTTGATAATAGTATCTTCTACTTTTACATAACTATACCCTCTAAGCATTGTTTTTAAAGGACTTAACATATCTAAATTTTGTATCATTTGAGATAAATTGATTTGTTTTTCTTTCAATAATCGTGTAGAAGACGCATTTAACCTCTCAGTCAAATAATCCACGTGTTGCTTAGAAACGCTAAGTTTTTCTTGAGGATTTTGGAAATACAACGTTTGCCGTAACTCCCTATAACGTTTCTCTTTTAATTGAATTTCTGTCATCAACCCTTGCTCTAATCTTCGATTTAACATATCTAACTGGATAGAAAAAGCTTCGTACAAACGTTCAGGTTGCTTAAAAACAACTGAATTCATCATATGTTCATGCTGTTGTTTTTTATATTTCAACTGATTATTCATCGCGTGATTCAAACGATTTTCTTTTTCTTTTATTTTTAACAATTCTTCTGATAAAACCGGTGTAGATATCTCGGCTGCAGCCGTCGGTGTTGCTGCTCGAACATCAGCCACTAAATCAGCAATTGTTATATCTGTTTCATGACCAACGGAAGAAACAATAGGCGTTCTTGACTCAAAAATTGCCCGTGCGACTATTTCTTCATTAAACGGCCACAAATCTTCGATTGAACCGCCACCTCTAGCCACAATCATTGTGTCAAATTTTCCCAATGCATCGACTTCTTTAATTCGTCTAGTAATATCCGCTGCAGCTTTATCCCCTTGAACAAGTGTCGGAAAAACAACCAATTGAACAATAGGATATCTTCTTTTTATGGTTGTCATAATATCTCGAATAACAGCACCACTTGGACTTGTCACCACAGCAATTCTTTTAGGGTAACTTGGTAACGGTAATTTAAAATCAGGATTAAATAGCCCTTCTTTTTGAAGTTCTATCTTTCGTTTTTCCAACGCTTGATACAGCGCACCTACACCATCTGGTTCCATATGCTCAATGTATATTTGATAATTCCCACTAGCTTCATACAAAGAAATACGACCAATAACAAGTACCTTCATCCCTTCTTCAGGTTGGAATTTCAATTTATTGAAAGCACCTTTAAACATAATGGCAGAAATTTTGGATTGATCATCTTTTAAACTAAAATATTGATGAGCATTGGCTCGCATTCTGAAATTTGAAATTTCCCCAGTTAAAAATACACGATCTAGATAAGGATCAGCATCAAATTTTCTTTTTATGTATTTAGTTAAGGCGGTGACGGTTAAATATTTTTCTGTCATATCATTCACTATCCTTATTCAAATCTTGCATTATTTACTGTCTGTTCCATCAACATGGTTATCGTCATCGGTCCAACACCACCTGGTACTGGCGTAATAAACGACGCTTTTTGGCTGACTTCATCATATTTTACGTCCCCTACTAAGTGACCATCTGAATGTCGATTCATCCCTACGTCAACGACTACTGCGCCTTCTTTAATATAGTCAGCTGTTAAAAACTCGGCGTGACCGATTGCTACAATAATAATATCCGCTTTTTTTGTTAATTCTTTTAATTTTTTTGTGTAAGAATGAGTTACAGTAACCGTCGCGTCTGCCATCAGCAGTAATTGCGCCATCGGTTTTCCCACAATATTACTTCGACCAATAACAACCGCACTTTTACCGGCAATTTCAATGTTATTTGCCTTTAACAACTCCATGATGCCATATGGCGTACACGGTAATTTATCTGGCTCACCAATGAATAATTTTCCCATGTTGAGAGGATGAAAACCATCAACATCTTTTTTAGCATCAATAGCTAACAAGACTTTCTCTTCATTAATGTGTTTAGGTAATGGTAACTGAACTAAAATACCATCAATTTGCTGATCTTCATTGTACTCTTTAATTCGTCTTAGTAACTCTTTTTCCGTTGTCTCCTCGGGTAATCTATCTACTTGAGAATGGAACCCTATTTTTTTTGCGGCAGCCTCTTTATTTTTCACATATACTTGGCTACCCACATCTTCTCCGATTAAGATAACCACTAATTTTGGAAGTCTTTTCCCTTTATGTTTCCATTCAGAAACTTCTTGTTTCAACTTCTCTTGTAGTTGGTCTGCTAATAATCGACCATCTAATTTTTTTGCCACAAAAAAACACCTCCGAAAGTAATCACATACAAACTCATTTTAGCATAAAACAAGCAGTGTCGAAAATAAAACAAAAAAACCCAAGCAAATCTAATTGCTTGAGTCGATTTCGTTCATAACTGATGACAATACACCATTAATAAAGCGGCGTGATTCATCATCGCTAAATGTTTTGGCTATTTCTAACGCTTCGTTTAAAGATACTTTTGCTGGAATATCAGAAATGTATAACATTTCAAACAAAGCTAGTCTTAAAATGACTAAATCTGTTTTGGCAATACGATTTACTGTCCAACGTTTTAAATGTTTTTCAATAATTTGGTCTAACTCATCTTGGTGCTCTTTCACACCTGCTACAACTAATGTGACATATTGAGGAATCTCTTGATCAACTTGTGTGTCATATAGATCTAAAACATTCTCAATGGCTGTTTCTACTTCCATGTCTTCACTATACAACATAGAAAAATTTACTTGAAATGCTACTTCCCTTAACTGATGTCTTGTCAAATCCACTTTATTCTTCCTCATCTTCTGAATCAAATAACTCGTCTAAATCCGGTAGTGTTACTTTTTCTGGTACCACACCGACAACATGTACGTTTACTTCTGATAAATCTAAATCAGTCATGTAAAGAACTTGTTGTTTTACTTTTTCTTGCATGTCAATTGCCACTTTTGGCACAGATACACCATAATTTAAGTAACAAAATAAATCAATTTTAATGTTACCTTCTTCATTTCGTAAAGAAACGCCTTTATCATGTACTGATCCACCAAAAAGTTCTGTTACGTTTGACGCTAAATTACCACGCATCGCGTAAACTCCTTCAACTTTTGACGCTGCAATCCCAACAATAACTTCCAATACCTCAGGAGCAACAACAATTTCGCCACCAATTTCTTGATTATTATTGCTTAGGACTAAATTCTTACTTTCTGCCATCTGTCTTCCTCCTTCAGTTAACATGTTTGTATGATCCTCACACAAATGGTTACTAGTTTTAACAGTAATACACTTATTAATACTTCATTTTCACTTTTTTGTTATATTTTTTTATAACAAAATTAGTATACTTCCATTCTATAAAATAATAAGCTCTTTTTCAGAATGTGTCAATCTCTTAATGCCATTATCTGTTACTAACATATCATCTTCAATACGAACTCCACCAATTCCTGGTAAGTAAATACCCGGTTCATTCGTAATCACATTTCCTGGTACAAATTTTTTCTCAGCTAACCGAGACACATTAGGTCCTTCATGAATTTCCAAACCAATACCATGGCCTGTTGAATGCCCAAATGCTTCTCCGTAACCTTTTGAACTAATATAGTCTCTTGCTACAGCATCTAATTCGACACCTGACATGCCTGGTTTTGCCACATCCAACACTTTTTGTTGAGCGTCTTTCACGATTTCATAAATTTCTTTTAATTTCTCACTTGGTTCTCCTAGAGAAATCGTACGTGTCATATCAGAAACATACCCATTATAGTAGCAACCAAAATCAATAGTAATAAAGTCACCTTGTTCAATCACTTTATCACTTGCCACACCATGAGGCATTGCTGACCTTATACCACTTGCCACAATTGTTTCAAAAGATACACCTGAAGCTCCCAACGAGCGCATAAAGAAATCTAATTCATTAGCCACTTGAATTTCTGTCATCCCTGGCTTAATGTATGTCAAAATGTGTTGAAACGCTTTGTCTGCGATTTCACACGCTTTTTCAATAATTTCAACTTCTGACTCATCCTTGACTTCTCTTAACTCTTCAATCATACCTGAAATTGGTACTAATTCTGTTTCAAGTAATGTTTCTAAGTTAACATATTCTTTAAACGATACAAGTGATTCTTCAAACGCCATATTAGGAATATTATTTTCATCAATTAACTCAATCAACTCGTCAAAAATCGGGCCTGTATTTTGAATAATATCATAACCAACACATTGCACTGCTGCTTGTTCTGTGTATCTAAAATCCGTAATAAAATAAGCTTTTTCCATTGTTATAACAGCCATTCCTGTTGTCCCAGTAAATCCTGTTAAATAACGTAAATTATACGGACTTGTAATTAGAAAAGAAGTTACTTTTTCTTGTGCCATTTTTTCTCTCAATTTTTCAATGCGTTCTATCATATTAAATGTTCCTTCCCTACAACCATTTTCATTCTCCATTATAGCAAAAGGAACTTACAAAACAAAATAAATCTATTTTTGAAATAGTTCACCTTTCTAACATCTCTAAAAAAGTTTCCATATATATTTCTTTCGGTGTAATAACTTCAAGATCAACGCTTGGGTTCATCTCAACATATTCTTTTAACATTTTCTCTAGGTAGATTCCTGATTTAAAATAATCATCTATAATTTCTTTTTTATCTATATTCATACGTAACAGTAAAATAGCAGAGACTACTCCAGTTCTGTCTTTCCCTGCATTGCAAAAATACAAAACATTCGTAGTAGCGTTCTCTACCAGTTCAATTATTTTCCACATTACCTCATCTACCATATTTATGTATGATTTTGGTACGTCATTAGGAGAATCTGGAATTTCACTTCCTCCTCTAACAGGTAAATTGTAATAGGCAAATTTACTGTTTTTTTCCAAAACACATCGTTTTTCTCTTATCTCATCTTCTTGTCTTAAATCAATAATTGTAGTTATCTTATTATCTAATAGCCATTGAATCTCTCGTTCACTTAAATTACTAGGAACATCACTTCGAATAAGTTTTAGTGAGTTTTTTAATAACGGACGTGTATTTTTAGTGCTCTCCAACAAACTTTTCATTTCACAATTGCCCCATTTCCTAATTTTTAAATCTATACAATTCATTTTAAAAAAATAGAATAAAAAAAGCAACTCGCTCAATTAGCATTTATTATACCATCCAAAAGCTATCATATTCATTTGTATAAAGACAGCAAATCAATATTCTTGGCCAGTAAATTAGCTAAACATTCAGTTAGGTACTCATCGTCATGTTCAGTGTAAATAGGTGTATTAAACTCCGATATATCGGGTAACGCTAGATATGGTTCACAATTTTCTCCTCTGTACAAAGAATTTCCCCATAATTCATTAGGTTTATACCCACGATTATGCATTTCCTTCATAACCAGTTGATGATACTGAAACAATTCCACCGGTGTATATTCAAATACATAGTTAACAGTACTATGAGCTTTTCCCCACCCGTTTCCTCTTAACGCACAACATTCCCTATGCTGACCTAATAATTGCTGCCTTGGTAAATTCTTAATCAAACACTCATGCCACAAACGCATACTCGTCACCTTCTTTTTTTCATTACCTTTATAATAAATTTTATATAGTACTCTAGCAACTATAAAGCTACTAAAATAATATAAACGAACAGATTCCTTTACCTGAGAAACAAAATTAAAAAAACTTAGTCATATTTATATCAACGTGCTAAACGACTATCGTAAACTACACACAATTGATAATCCACGTTTTAGGTATCCTCATATATCACTATTATTTGAAGCTAAGGCACCGATAAAAAAGTTCAAACGAGATTTGACCATAGTAACGAAACAACTATAACCTTTTACACTCACATCACAAAAGAAGTAACAAAAAAGACTATCGAGAAATTGATGAACCTTGCTGATTTATAGCTGAGTAAACAAAAAAAGCCTAAGTCCTTGATGTACAAGGGCTTAAGCCTATCTTTAAAATAATTATTTAGCTACTGGATAAACAGATACTTGAGTTTTGTCGCGGCCTTTACGTTCGAAACGTACCACACCTTCAACTTTAGCATACAAAGTATCATCTCCACCACGGCCAACGTTTACACCTGGATAAATTTTAGTACCGCGTTGACGGTATAAAATTGAACCACCTGAAACTGTTTGTCCATCAGCGCGTTTAGCACCTAAACGTTTTGATTCTGACTCACGTCCGTTTGTTGTAGAACCGCCACCTTTTTTATGGGCGAATAATTGTAAGTTAATTTTCAACATGAAAAAGCACCTCCTCTTGAGATTAGTTAACACGAATATAGTGTTTATATTCTTTTTCGATATCTCTTAAACCAATAAATAGACTATTCATCAAGATATTTGTTGTTGTTTGTTGTTTTGCTGACAAATCAGACAAAACTTCAACATACAAATAACCATCATCGATATCCACAAGTGGTTGATAACCAGCTAATTCCTCAATACTATTTACGGTATTTTGCGCCAAAATAGACGCTGCCGCACATACTATATCAGAACCTTCTTCAGCAAAATTTGCATGACCAGTCATCTCAAAAGAAACGATTTGCCCTGTTTCATTTTTACTAAAATTAGCCTTGATCATCAAGATACCAACTTTCTAAATTTTAATTAAGCGTTAATAGCATCGATCATTACTTTAGTGTAAGGTTGACGATGACCTTGTTTACGATGTGAATCTTTTTTAGCTTTATATTTGTAAGTAACAACTTTCTTTTGTTTTCCTTGTTTTTCAACAGTTCCTTCAACAGTTGCACCTTCAACAGTTGGAGCACCAATCTTTGTTGTTTCTCCACCCACTAAAATGACTTCATCAAACACAACTTTTTCGCCAGCTTCTACGTTTAATTTTTCAACGTAAATTGCTTGACCTACTTCAACTTTTACTTGTTTACCACCAGTTTTTACAATAGCGTACATGTTTGTTTCGCACCTCCTTCTCTTTTCTTAGACTCGCCAGCATAAGCGCCATAAAATATGAACTTAATACTTATTTTGTGCGGTTGTAGATGTGGTGCACACAAATACAACATTAATATGATACCAAAAAAAAAAGGATAGGTCAACATAAAGTTGAACTATCCTGTGTTCATTTTTTATTCAGCATCCGACACGAAGAAGTCTTCTAAACCAACTTCAACAAATAATTCTGAACGGAATAATTTAGCTACATTTGTTGCCATATAATGGTTAGCGTAAATTTTACCTTCTATTACCCATGCATCTGCAATTCCTAATAAAGCAAATACTAAAAAGTTATTAATTAATTCTTTTGGCATTTTTCTAACTGGTATTGAATTACCATAGTTTACATGTTCTAAAATGTAGTCATACAATTTATCGCTAAATAACATGCGATATTCTTCAGCATCATTTTCTTTTAACAACGTAATAAAGAATTCTGGTGACTCGCCAATATATTCAAAAACTCTATCTAAGACTATTTGAGGAATCATTTTTTCAGAGTCCTCTTCAAACGGCACATAATTAACGACATTATCATAAAAGTCTTCGATAATTTCTTCCATGATTGTTTCTACAAAAGTATCTTTATCACGGTAATGTAAATAGAATGTTCCTCTAGTTACGCCTGCTTGATTTGTTAAATCTTTAATATTCATTTCGCTTAACTTGCGTGTTTTTAACAAATCTAAAAATGCTTGTCTTAATTTTTTACGAGTCTTAACTACTCGTGGATCAATTTTCCCCATAATTTTATTCCCCTTAACTAAATTAATATCTTTTGAGTTATAAGAAAGTCTCCCACAACTTTCTCTAACACTTAACTGATTATATATCATATACCACCTTTTTGTCTAGTATTATCCACAACTATTTATCTTATTATCTAAATTTATCTTTCTGCATTTATTTACCAATATCGATTCTCAAAAAAATAAAAAATATTTTCAATTTATGGTTGACTAATCTTGTAAAGTTTATTATGATATTCATGTTGCTTAAAGCTACTATGTCGCAGTAGCTCAGCTGGATAGAGCATTCGCCTTCTAAGCGAACGGTCGGGGGTTCGAATCCCTCCTGCGACGTTATAAAAAAAAGTGGAAGACAAATGTCTTTCACTTTTTTTGTTATTTAATTTTAAATTTCAATATTTTCAACATCTTTACTAATCATCAACACCCCGTCACCTAAAGGTAAAATTGTCACTGTTAAATCCGGATGTGCTAACACAGCGTCATACAAGCTATTTAATTTACGATAAATTGTTCTTTGACTTTTAGGTACTTCCTTTACATCGTGCATGACCGTTCCTGCTTGAAAAACATCGTCAATCATTATCACACCATTTACCTTTAATAATCTTAAACACTCAGGTAAAAACTCAATGTATTTAGATTTAGCACTGTCCATAAAAATAAAATCATAAGTGCCTTCTAATGTGGGTAGCACTTCTTTAGCGTCTCCTTCAATAAGAGTTACTTGCTCTGTTAGTCCCATTTTTTCAAAGGTTAATTTTGCTTTTCTAATCATGACATCAAACCGATCAATTGTTGTTACGTGTCCGTTTTCTCCCATAGCTTGCGCCATTAAACTTGCAGAAAAACCAATAGCCGTTCCAATCTCTAGTACTTTCTTTGCTTGAATCTGTTTTAAGAAAAACCTTAAAAAAGTTGCTGTCTCATTAGGGATAATAGGCACATCATCTGTATACGCTTGTTGCTGAATTTCTCCTAACAATCCATCCATTTGTCGTTGTCTATTTCTAACTAAATCTAAAATTTCATCCTTTAAAACCGGACGATGCATCATTTCATTTCTCATCATTCTATCCTTCCTTTTGTTATCATCGTTGATTATACAAAGTTTTTTGTACAAAAACAAATACTAAATTGGTATAGATTTGACTTAACTTGAATTATGTCCTATCATAGCTTTAAAAAAAGGAAAAGGTATATTTATAAAATTATGAAAAAAGATAAATATTTAGACTTATTAAGTTCGAAATTCAACTCTTCAGAAGAAATTGTAAGCGAAATCATTAATCTTAAAGCTATATTAAACTTACCTAAAGGAACCGAACATTTTGTTAGTGATTTACACGGAGAATACAACGCATTTCAACACATATTGAGAAATGGCTCTGGTAATATTAAGGAAAAGATTAAAGAACTTTTTCACCAAACATTAAGTTTTGATGAGCAACAGAAATTAGCAACTTTAATTTATTATCCTGAAAAAAGACTTAAACTAACACAAAATGAACACAACGCTGAATGGTACAAAAAAACAATTGACCATTTGATTCAACTCATTCGTTTTTCATCTTCAAAATACACACGTTCTAAACTACGAAAAACATTACCAATCCGTTTTTCATATGTTATTGAAGAACTACTTTTCCAAAACGACTATCAAACAGATAAAGAAAACTATTATCACCAAATCATCGATAATATTATCTCTTTAAATCAAGGAGACAAATTAATTATTGATTTGTGTTACACCATACAACAACTTGTTGTGGACCATTTGCATGTTGTCGGAGACATTTACGACCGAGGACCTGAGCCAGATAAAATTATTGAAAGACTAATGACACACCATTCCCTTGATATTCAGTGGGGAAATCATGACATTATTTGGATTGGTGCTGCTGCAGGATCTGCTATTTGTATGATGAACACCATTCGAATTTCTGCTCGTTATAATAATCTGTCAATCATTGAAGATACTTACGGCATTAACTTACGTCCTTTGTTAACTTACGCCGAAAAGTACTACAATGATAATCCTGCTTTTCGACCAAAGATAGAGGTCGGTGATACTTGCCGTCAAGAAGAAATTTTAGAAACAACTAAGATTCACCAGGCCGCTGCCATTTTACAATTTAAATTGGAAGAACAACTTGTTCTTCGACGACCGGAATTCGAAATGAATCACAGACAACTTTTAAGTAAAACCAATTTAGAAACAAACCAACTTGAGATTAAAGGGGAAACTTACGACTTACATGACACTTGTTTCACTACTGTTGACCCTACTCAACCAGAAAAACTAACGATTGAGGAAGAAGAGGTTATTGAACGTTTACTACATAATTTTATTTGGTCTGAAAAATTAAAGCGTCATACTAAATTTTTACTTGAAAAGGGCAGTATGTATCTTGTTTATAATGAAAATTTATTGATTCACGGCTGCGTCCCTCTAAATCAAGATGGCTCTTTCCAATCAATCATTCTTAACGGAAAAGAGTACAAAGGTAAAAATTTACTAGATTATTTCGAGTATTCTCTTAGAAAAGCCTATCAGACACCTCACTTGTCAACAGATTATGAAACTGACATTTTATGGTATTTATGGTCTGGAGAGTGTTCTTCTCTTTTTGGAAAAAAAGAAATGACGACATTTGAACGATATTTCATTAAAGAAAAAGAGACACATGTCGAGAAAAAAAATAGCTATTATAAATTAAGAGAAAACGAAGATACGATTCAAAATATTTTAAAAGAATTCGGATTAACTGGAGAAGATGGCCATTTAATTAACGGGCATACTCCAATCAAGGAATTAAACGGAGAAAATCCAATTAAAGCTAATGGTAAACTCATTGTTATTGATGGTGGTTTTTCAAAACCTTATCAAAAAACAACTGGTTTAGCCGGCTACACTCTTTTATATAATTCTTATGGAATGCAACTTGTTGCTCATAAACCTTTTTCTTCTGTAAAACAGGTTATAGAAGAGCATGACGACATCCTTTCAATCAAACGACTGGTTGACCGCCCTCTTGAGCGAAAATGCGTAGCAGACACAACCATCGGTAAAAAGCTAAAAGAAGAAATCAAAGAGCTCCAATTATTACTTGATTACTTAAATAATTTCTAAAAAAAGA
>NZ_JAVWHO010000022.1:0-35504 GCF_036639995.1 Vagococcus sp.
CCCATTGGTCCATTAACTACCTGAACCATACCTTGATGGATAATTTCAAATTCTGCATCTTGTCCCTCAATTTTATTGAGGCTTTTAGGTTCTAATTCTTTTTTTGCTTTTCCTAAATTACCCGAATTATTGTTTCCATAAATCCCTTTAACAACATGTGGAGCAATCCTATTTCCCCCATTAGCAACCGTTGAAACATATTGATTCAATTGCATCGGAGTATATGTATCATAGTTACCAAAAGATAAATCGAGAGCTTTACCCATAATTCCTGGGATGTAGTTTCCTTTATCATCTTTATATTGCTTATTAATGAATCCAACACCTTCATTTGGTAAATCAATTCCTGTTTTAGTTCCTAAACCGAATTGTTCATAAGTGGTTCTTAACGTATCAAAAACCCCAGTTTCAATTGGCATTGTCATATTAGGACTGTATGATGTTCCCATCATTTCAAGTGCAATTTTCATCATATAAACGTTTGACGATACTTCTAGTGCCTGTGCTGTCGTTAACGGATACGAACCATATTGATTGAATAAAGAAGACTTCACTAAACCACCTTGGAAAACTAATGGTTCATCGACCATCGTTTCGTTTCCACTAATAATGTTGTTTTGATAACCAGACATAACAGTTGCCGCTTTAATAGAAGAACCTGGTACAAACGCTTGATTAATTGTTCCTAGTGCATCATCTTTCAATTCACCTGTTTTTGGATCTCTTCTTAACCCAACCATGGCTAAGACATTACCATTATTAGGATCCGTCACCACCGCATAGGCTCCTTCAGAATGTTCCGCTTTGCCATTGCCCATTAAAACTTCATAGTTATTTTTCAAAATTTCCTCAACACGTTTTTGGAATTCTAGATCAATTGTTAAGACAACATTGTCGCCTTTTTCTCCAGCCTTAACCTCTTTTTTTGAAGTTATTTTTTGGTTTTTATCAGTGACTACCTCTGATTCGCCTTTTTTACCTTTTAACTCATTTTCATAAGCCTCTTCTAAATAGCTCAACCCAACACGGTCATTAATTTTATATCCTTTTTTCAGATATTCTTCTGCTTTTTCTTCTGGTAATCCTTGTTTTTCAGTTGAAACTGTTCCAAGTATTGAACGTATTTGATCTTTTTCTGGGTATTCTCTCTCCCAATCTGTTCCTGCTGAAAGACCAGGAATTGTAGCTGTATTTTCTCCAACAACCGCAATTTCTTCCGGTGTTACCTCTTTATTCTTAATCGTTACAGGTTGAAGGGCGTATGCCCCATTTATTTTTTTAAATACAGTGGCAACTTGTTCCTCTTTTTCAGATAATTTAATCTCATCTGCATCAACTTTATCAACCATTTTTTTATAAAGATCTCCAGCTGATAACTGCTCACCTTTACTATTTAATTTATCAGATACAGTTAGTTTAGCTTCTGCTTTTTTCAACTCTTTTGGATCAGATAGCCAATAGTCTTTCTTATCGCGATTCGATAATTTTTCTGGATCAATTTTAATTAACTCTGTAATTTGTTCACTGACTTTCTTGATATCTTCAGCTGTCATTCCAGCACTTCTTGTATACAAAATAGCTTGATTAGCTTTGTTTCCAACTAATACTTTCCCTTTAGAATCATATATATACCCACGAGGAGCATTTTCTTCAATTACTTGCTTTTGCCCTTTCTCAACAATTTGAACAAATTCATCATGTTGATTAATCTGTAGATAAGATAATCTGACAACTAATGCGGTAAAGAGTACAAATACAATAAAAAAAAGAAAGTCTAGTCTAAAAGGTACATGAGCTTTTTTTGCTCCTTGTGCTTTTTTTACTTTCTTTGAGAATGGACGCCATGGTGTTTTGTTATTTCTCATCTTATATAAAAAGTCCTTTCAATTTCCAATAATCACTATTATACTAATTTTTATTTTGAATATTTAGTTATTTTAATAATATTTATAAAAAAATTTAGTTTTAAAAACCCAGTATTGAGTATCTCATGTATCTATTGGTTTTTCAATGAAATTCACTTTCTTTTCACAATTTTTTATCAATACGAAAGGCTCAGAATCAACAACCTACGTTATTGATTCTGAGCCTATTTTTTATTTTCTACTATAATTTTTTACATCTGCGACAACTGATTCAACAAACATATCTACATTCATAGTACTTGTTTCTTTACTACCATAGCGGCGAATATTTACTTCCCCTGTTTCTACTTCCTTGTCACCTACAACAATTTGGTATGGAACTTTTTGAGTTTGAGATTCACGAATTTTGTAACCCATTTTCTCATTACGAATATCTACGTCAAAACGTAAACCTTGCATTTCTAATTTTTCTTTAATTTCAAATGCATAATCGCTATGCATATCTAAATTAACTGGAATGATTGTTCCTTGGATAGGCGCTAACCAAGTTGGGAAAGCCCCTTTGTGAACTTCAGTTAAATGAGCAACAAAACGTTCCATAGTAGAAACAATTCCACGGTGAATAACAACTGGGCGATGACTATTTTCTCCGTCTTCTCCAACATAAGTTAAATCAAAACGTTCTGGTAATAAAAAGTCTAACTGAATAGTAGAAAGAGTCTCTTCAGTACCTAATGCAGTTTTAATTTGAACATCCATCTTAGGACCGTAAAAGGCAGCTTCACCTTCTGCTTCAAAATACTCCACTCCAGCTTCGTTTAAAGCATCTCTTAAAGTTGCTTCTGCTTTTTCCCACATTTCATCATCATCAAAATATTTTTCAGTATTTTTAGGATCTCGTAAACTTAAACGTAAACGATAATCATCAATATTAAAGTCTTCGTAAACATCTACCATTAATTTTAATGTCCGCATAAATTCATCTTTAATTTGATCTGGTCTAACAAAAGTATGTCCATCATTTAATGTCATTTCACGAACACGAGCTAATCCAGATAAAGCTCCTGATTTTTCATAACGATGCATCATACCAAGCTCAGCGATACGAATAGGTAATTCACGGTAACTATGGATATCATTTTTATAGACCATCATATGGTGAGGACAGTTCATTGGGCGAAGAACTAACATTTCCCCATCTCCCATATCCATTGGTGGGAACATATCATCATGGTAATGATCCCAATGGCCAGAAGTTTTGTATAATTCAACATCTGCCATGATTGGAGTATATACATGTTGATACCCTAAGCTAATTTCTTTATCTACAATATAGCGTTCGATTACGCGACGAATAGTTGCACCTTTTGGTAACCAAAACGGTAAACCAGAACCAACGTCTGGATTTACCATAAATAAATCAAGTTCTTTACCTAATTTACGATGATCACGTTCTTTTGCTTCTTCACGCATTTTTAGGTAATCTTTTAATTCTTTTTTATCGAAAAAGGCTGTTCCGTATACACGTTGCATCATTTTATTGTTTGAATTACCTCTCCAGTAAGCGCCAGCAACTGAAAGTAATTTAAAGACTTGAATGCGTCCTGTTGAAGGAACATGAACCCCGCGACATAAGTCAACAAAATCACCTTGATCATAAACTGTGATAACTTCATCTGCTGGTAAATCATTGATTAACTCTTCTTTATAAGGATCACCTTTGAATAACTCTAAAGCCTCTTCTTTTGAAACTTCTTTTCTGACAATTGGATTGTTCTCTTTAACAATCTTCATCATTTCTTCTTCAATTTTAACTAAATCTTCTTCTGAAACAGCATAACCTTCATTATCTGTATCATAGTAAAAACCATTATCAATAGCTGGACCGACACCGAAATGAATATTTGGATATAGTCGTCTTAACGCATTTGCCATTAAATGAGCAGTTGAATGGCGTAAAATCTGTAAGGCATCATCATGGCCTGGTGTAATAATTTCTAAAGAACCATCCTCTTCAATTTCACGATTTAAATCAATAAGCTCACCGTTAAATTTACCAGCAAGTGCTTTTTTAGATAAACTCTTACTAATACTTTCAGCAATTTCAAATGTTGTTGTTTTTGCCTCAAATTCCTTCACTGCGCCATCTGGGAATGTAATTTTAATAACTGACATTAAATCTCCTCCTAAAAAATTTAATAAAAAAAGCCCTATTAAGCCTGTATTAGCTTAATAGGACGAATTATCGTGGTTCCACCTAAATTTTGATAGTTTAATAAACTATCATCTCAATCGTGATAACGGAAACGACCGGCTC
Source organism: Vagococcus sp. (assembly GCF_036639995.1). Taxonomy (GTDB): domain Bacteria; phylum Bacillota; class Bacilli; order Lactobacillales; family Vagococcaceae; genus Vagococcus. The sequence continues at coordinate 4,183 of NZ_JAVWHO010000022.1, forward strand.
AGTTTCAACTGAACTCTTGAAAGTGGTCAATTATTGGACTTATTAGAAAACTTTCAGACAAGGTTTTCTTCTCTTTAAACAGTAATCAATAATCGGTGTCTTTCGCATCAATCAAATATATCTTATAGTCATTTAAACACTAATCAAAAAAATTATCAAGTCACTTTGCTTAATTTTTTAATTTAAATGTTTTAGGTGCTACCTTTACAATAACAATCAACCCAATTACAAAGTAAAGAATCGAAATTCCTGAAACAATCGCTGCGTATGAAAATTCAGCAGTTTTTATTTGTAGGCTAATATATGCAATAAAGTAAAATATCCCATCAACTAATTTATACACAGGATTTTTCACTTGAAAATCACTAGTAAATGGTTGCAAAATATAATAAATAAACAATTCATGAAACGAAAATAAAATGGTTAAACTTAAAATTACAAAAAAGAAAATAATGCTAAATTCTAAACTTAACAATTGATTATTTACACCATTAAAAATTAGAAACCAAAGATAAATAGTTGTGCCAATCACACCATTATAATAAAATGTTTTTAAAAATCGGTAAAAAAAGCCTTGAACAATTGCTTTAGATTCACGGTAAAAAGGATATGCTAACATAGAAGAATCACAATTTACAAAGAGCGTTTGAACAACACTTTTACCAAACGAAAGAATATACAAAACAAAAAACATAATTGGCATAAAATTATACATTAACTTCTCAACTTTAATTGGTTCAATTTTTATTGGAGCAAGCAAACTAAATACAACAATCGCTAGCATGACAAGACTTATACCGACAACTCGATACATTAATTGCTTTCTAAGTGACGTTCTAAACCGGTTAAATAATAGAGCATTTAAGTACTTGCTTCCTGTTAAAGACGACACTTTTTCGTCATCTGCTACTTTTTCAAGTTTCATCTTTTTACCTTCACCAAGATAATACTGTTGATCTTTTTTATTTGACTCAGAGTAATTTATTAACACTTCTGAGGAAATAAACATTTGTCTTGTATACTCACTAAACCTTTTGAAATGGACATAAAGGTATAAAAATGGTAGCCACAACATTAGACAAACGAAGGCCCCTAACCAACTTACTGTTAGTTTTTGAAAACTCATTAACAAATCATTTTTTATCAAGAAATAACCCAATGTCAAATCAATGCTTATAATAACAATTACAGTTAAAATTTTTATTAGCAAACGTTTATTAAATAAGGTTAAATGTAAATTAATCACTGACCAAATTAAAGAAAAAGAAAGCAATGAAAAAGTCCCAATTAATAGAGATAACACAACTTGTTTTTCAATTATCCCAACAATGATCAGGCCTGGTAAACTAAAAATTATAGTTTTGATTATTTTTAAAAGTGAAGATTTTTTAATGTAATCTTCTTTTGACACACGAAAATTGGTAATAAACTGAATTTCTTGTCGTTCAAGATTTGGAAAAAGCTCTAATAAACAAATACCGATGACATTAAATAGCATTAACCAGACAAACAAGATACTCACTTTACTTGAAGTAACGTGACTCAGTCCTTTACTAATGAATAAACTAATGACAAAAGGCAATCCATACCAAAAAAAAGAAAATAAAATAGATCCTATTAGTTTTAAAGCCGCAATTCCCTTTTTCAAGCCGTATTCTCGGTATAACATTGTCGTTGGCACTATTTTTCCAAGTAACGGAATTCTTCCTAAAAAATAAAATAAACCGTTAGCAAAACTGCTTGCTTTAAAATTTCGATATTTCCAATCAAGAAAAAATAGTTGTTTCATCTCATTCATCCGAATTACCACCATCTTCGTCAGATAGTAAGCGGACAATCTCTTCTTCAAAGTCAGCATCATGAATACTACTTGCAGGAATACCTGTTAATTCACCATTATGTAAAAGAACAATTTCGTCACATAAATCTTGTGCAAGTTGTAAAATATGTGTTGAAAAAATAACAACTGATTCAGATTTCATTGAAAGAATGAGTTCCTTTACTTCATGAGCAGCTACCACATCAAATGACGTTAAAGGTTCATCAAGTAATAGAATGGGTGGCTGAATCATCATTGTTGCAATCATTTGAACTTTATTTTTCATCCCATGAGAATATTCTTTCATTAGTCTATGTCGGTCTTCTTTTTTAATACCAACTTTGGCTAAATATGCATCTGGGGTTCGAATATTTTTCATTTGATGTTGATTCATATCAATAAAAAATTTAATAAATTCATATCCTGTCATAAAATCTGGCACATTTGGAGTGGCATGAACTAGGCCGATATCAGTTTCTCTATAATCTTTTAATTCTCCATCCACCAACAATTGAATATCACCATTTTCGTATGATAAATCTTTCGAAATACAATTGAATAGAGTCGTTTTCCCTGCACCATTTCTACCAAGTAACCCATATATTCTTCCCTTTTTAAATTCAAAAGAAGCATTGTCAATCACTTTTTTTCCTTTAAAATCTTTTTCAAGTTGGTTGATAACTAATTTCATTTAATTCCTCCCAATAAATACAAACTAATTTAAATCAGTATACCTAAATTAAAACGCTTTTTCCATATCAAAATTGAACTGTTATTTCTTTTCTTGGTATTTTATATTAAACTTAGGATATCAAATACAAGGAGGAACGCAGATGAAAATTGGAATTTTTGGTGCAGGACATATGGGTGGTGCGATGATTAAAGGTTGGTTAAACTCTAACAAAGTGGCTCCTGAAGATTTATTAGTTCGTGGTGGAAAAAGAGGAACTGCTAAACAATTACAAGAAGATCTTGACTTCACTTTAACAAATGAAATAACTGATTTTTCTCAGTGCGAGATTATTTTTCTTGCAGTTAGTACACCCCTAATTTTACCAATATTGAATGATTTACAAAAACTAATTGGTGAAACGGATATTCCTATTGTATCAGTATCAGCTGGTGTTTCTGTTACTGAAATGAGTCAAGTAATGGGATCTGACTATCCATTAGCTCAGGCTATTCCAAACACACCTGTTCAAATTAACGAAGGAATGACCGGAATTGTTTATGCTGAAAATATAGCCGAAAATGCAAAAGAATTAATCAATAAATGCTTTTATTTCTTAGGTGATTTAGTGGAAATTACGGACGATAAGATTGGAATATTTGGTACCCTTGCTGGGTGTGGTCCTGCTTTTGTTGATGTTTTTATGGAGGCATTGAGTGATGGTGCAGTCTTAAATGGCATGGACCGAGACATGGCTTACCAAGTAGCTGCGAAAATGGTGAGCAGTTCTGCGAATTTACTTTTAAAAACGGGTAAACATCCTGGTGAATTAAAAGATGGAGTAACCTCTCCTGGTGGAACAACAATTAAAGGGATTACTGCTCTTGAAAAAGAAGGTTTCAGATACGCAACAATCAATGCGATCGATACAATTATGAAAAATTGAAAAATCATAGAAAGAAGATTATTGCGAGCTTCTTTCTATGATTTTAATTTACTATTTTTTTCTGCTTCCTGTCTTACCTTTTTGGGAAGTTTATCCCAAACGAGTTGATAAGATGTCTGAATCATTTTTTCTATTTCACTATCTGAAATAGCAGTTGAATTCAGTTTGATTGAATTCCAATGTTTTTTATTCGCATAGTAACCCGGAACAATGTCCTCATAAGTTTCTCTTAATTCTTCGTTTGTTTCAGGATGACCTTTTAAAGTAATGATTCCGTCTTCTGTGACGTCCTTTGTCATTAAGCCAAATTGCTTACCTAAGATATCAAAATAATAAACATCCCAATCTTCTCGGTAATAAACTTTAGCAAATTGAAGTTTATTACCAACTTCAATTAAAAATTTCATACGTTCTTCAATCATAACCTCACCTCTTTTCTTTTTATTATAACAAAAAAATAAGAAACTAGTAATTTTCTAGACTTCTTATTTTTAATTATTTTTAAATAGCTACTGATCGATATAATTTCTTGAAGTAAAATACTCTCGCTATTAAATAATACACGATCTGAATGAGGATAAAGATACCTAATACATAAAGTGCCGTTATTTGAAGGCCTTGACCAAACAAAGCGTACATCGCTGTTAATGCCACTGCTCCGTGAATACAAGAAACGACAATTGGAGTAAAGAATAGGATTCCTACTTGTTGATAGACTACTTTTTTCATTTCTTTTTTGCTAAATCCAAGTTTATAAATCATTTTGAATTTTTCAGTATCCACTTCCATATCACTATATAATCTAAAGTAAAGGAAACTTCCTGCTGAGATGAAGAAGATTATCCCAATAAAGAAACCAATGAATAAAATTGGCGCATACGCATCTGTAATCATTTGAGTCATACTTGCTTTAGCGTAAATTACTTTTAAGGGTTCAATATCTGATCCTACTTTTTTCTGTTGCTCATATGACCCATTAGTCACTAACCAACCATATACTGGCTTAGCTACATTTTTTTGCTCAACTTTTTGATAAATATCATCTGATACAACATAAATATCTGAAAAAGTAGACCAAGCTTTTTTCTTAACATCTTTAGATTTTATCTTTAATTTTTCAGTGTCTGATACTTTAAACTCAGTTGGTTTTTCAATAGGTTGTCCTTGAGGTATATCTGGCATGCTTAAATCATTAAGCAAACTAACAGTTCCCTTAGTCACTTCTACTTCTTTTTCTCCCAATTGTTTTGTTGCTTGATTGTAATCTTTTTCAGAAACAACTTTTACAGGTCGATCCGTTCCATCAATACCTGTCATTGTGATAGGCATGACTTTTACTTGATCAACAATCACATCATGTTTCTTCGTTGATTCATTAAATGCTGTTAATTCTTTTTCTCCGTTACTTTCATCATCTAACGCCACTTCATAAGAAAAATCATATGGATCAGAGTTAACACCATGTAAACTCATCTCTCTAAATCCCGTTAGTGTACCTATTGCTGAAAATGCCACAGTTGTAATAACTGCAACTAAGAAGAAAGAACGAGCATTATCTTTCATCCGAAAACTCAAATCTGAATAAACTAACATATTTGTTTTTTTCCAAAAACGATTTTCATTTTTCTTCAAAAAATTAACAACGAAAACACTTAATTGATTGAATAAAAATTTTGTTCCTAAAATAACAACAACAATAACAGGGATCATAGCCATAACTACTCCCATTCCCTCAACAGTTAAGGCTACCGCATAACCAATACCTATTAAAAGAATTGCCAAAATTGATTTAACTGCCGAAGCTTTTACTTCACCTTTTCCTAAATCACTACTTTTTAATAATTCTTGTACATCCATTTTAGGAATTTTAAATTGAATGAAGAATGAGATAAACATAAATAATAAGAAGAATGAAATAAAAGTGACACCTATTGCTTTTGCAGGAAAATAAAATCCTAAGTCAACATGCATCGTCACATTGCTTAACCATAAAATTAATTGTGAAAACAAAACACCTATTAAAGTCCCTGTAACAGTTGCTAAAAAACCAATAATTGTATTTTCTTGGAATACCATTTTTCTTAGTTGTTTCGGTGACATCCCTTGAATGAGCAGCAAACCAAACTCTTTTTTTCGTGATTGTAAAAAGATATCCATTGAGTACAACACATAAAAGAAAGAAAACAGGTAAATTATAACAGCTGAAGCTAACATACCTGTCTGCACAGCCGCATGTAACCCACTACTTAACTTTGGATGAAAAGCAAATACAGCAAACGTAAAAAACGTCATAACAGTTGTTAACGTGCTAAAGAAGTATGCCATATATAAGTTCTTATTTCGTATCGTATTTTTAAAAACAAACTCCTTAAATCTCATCTACAGCACCTTCTAACTCTCTTAAATTTTCTAGGATAACATCATAAAATTCTGAGCGGTTTCCCTTGTTTTCAATTTGTTGAATCAATTCGCCATCCTTAATAAAAATAATTTTTTCGCAATAACTTGCTGCAAACGGATCATGAGTTACCATTAAAATAGTTGAATTTTCCTCTTCATTTAATCGAGATAAAAGTCCCATCACATCTTTCGATGATTTTGTATCGAGGTTACCTGTGGGCTCATCAGCCAACACTAATTTTGGTTGGTGAACCATCGCTCGTGCTATTGCAACTCGTTGCGCCTGCCCTCCTGAGATAGTAGCAATTCGTTTCTTTAATAGGTCTTCAATACCAAGCGTTTCAGCTACTTCATGTAACGCTTTTTTCATCACACTAACTTTCTCACCATCTAAAGTTAAGGGTAAAACTATATTTTCTTCAACAGTTAAGGTTGGCATTAAATTAAAATTTTGGAAAACAAATCCTAATTGATTTCTTCTAAACTTTGCCAATTGTTCTTGATTTAATTTTGCTGGTTCAAATCCGTCCAATGAAATAGACCCTGATGTTGGTTTATCAATTGTTCCAATTAAATTAAGTAACGTTGATTTTCCACTTCCAGAAGGCCCCATAACACCGACAAATTCACCTTCATTTACTGTTAAGGTGATTCCTTTAAGAGCTTGATATTTTACACTATCTCCATATGTTTTTGTTACATTATTAATTTCTAGCATTATTCTTCCTCTTTTCTAATGATTTCTTGATCTTAGTTTATAAGTTTTTTTCTTTTTTCGACATTTAAATAGCTAACAGCAAACGAACAATTTTGTAAGATAAGAAAATATGTCGGTAGAAATGTAAAAAACAATGAAAATGACACCTGAAATTTTGCTATAATAAGAAAGAACAGAAAAGAGGAGGTATTTTATGGCAGTTTTAGAAACAACAATTTTACTCGTATTACTCGTTATTGTATCCAATATTATCAGCCACTACTTGGTTTCAATTCCAACAGCCTTAATCGAAATTGCATTAGGGGTTATTGCGGCTTTACTTTTAAATTTAACCATTGAATTAGAAACAGATTGGTTTATGTTACTTTTTGTTGCACCACTTCTTTATGCAGATGCAAGGCATTTTCCTAAAAAAGAACTTTGGGAACTTCGAGCACCTATTTTTGCAAATGCTATATGGTTGGTTTTACTTACAACACTTTTAGGTGGTTTTTTAATTAATTATTTTATTGCTGAAATTTCTCTTCCTTTGTCATTTGCACTGGCTGCAGTTCTTTCGCCAACAGATCCGGTTGCAGTACAAGGAATTGCTGAACAAGTTAAGTTACCTAAGCGACTTCTTAGTTTAATTAGTGGGGAGAGCTTAATTAATGATGCTAGTGGTTTAATTGCTTTTAAATACGCTTTGGCAGCATTTTTAACTGGAACATTTTCACTAAAATCTGCAACAACTGACTTTTTATATATGACATTTGTCGGAATAATAGTAGGCTTACTCTTATCTAAATTTTTGTATTTGTTAGAAAACACATTACTTAGACAAGGTATTCAAGACGTTATTCTTCATGTGTCTCTTCAAATTTTAACACCCTTTGTTATTTTTATTGCAGCTGAATTAGTTCACGCTTCAGGTGTCATTGCTGTTGTTGTTGCCGGTGTTGTTGCAATTCAACAAGAACCTGTTTACAAAAGACAGTATTCCGAAATTAAACTGGTCTCAAAAAAAGTATGGGACATCATTATTTATCAATTAAACGGGATTGTTTTTGTTGTTCTTGGCGCTTCTTTACCTTTTGCAATGCATTCAGCGATTATCAATCCAGACATTAACAACTGGACATTAATCGGTTATGTCATCATCATTTGGTTAATTCTCTTAACAATCAGAACCTTTTGGTCGTACGGTTACATGTGGTTTAATTACATTAAATCTCGTAATTTAATCGATGTAAAACCTAAATTTTATACAGCTATCTTAACTGGTTTAACTGGTGTCAGAGGAGCTGTTACAATGGCAATGGTTTTATCTATCCCTTTCTTTTTATTAGATGGGGAGATTTTTAAAGAACGATATTTGATTATTTTCCTTGCCAGTGGTGTTATTTTAACTAGCTTAATTGTTGCTGTTATTACTCTTCCTTTCCTAACTAAGAAAAGAACACGTCTTATCTTGACTGGGGATGAAGCTTTTATGGATATTGAAGGAGAAGATACTGTGGATGATTCAGATTTATCTGAAATTGAAGCTAAAAAATTAATGACAAAAAAAGCAATCTACGCACTTCAGCTTGAACTAGATATAGAAAATAAAACTGTGGTCACAGATATTTTAAATGACTTGGATAAACAATTGAAAACATTGTATTTAAATGATACTGTCACTTCTAATGAACTGTATCATGACATTGAAATGACCTACCGAAAAGTTGCCGTTCAAAATGAATTTAATGCTGTTATGAAACTTACAAAAGAACATGATTTCCCAAAAATTGTAACAAAAAATTATTTACAGATGTTGAAATACAAAAAAAGAGCTCATAGTACGAATTTTTCAATTATCATGAAGCAGTCACTTTTAAAAACTAAGAAAAAAACCAAAAGACTGCTGTTAAAAACTTTTTTAAGACAAAATTATAACCCACAAGGAAATCAGCAATGTATCATTCTTTTAGAGAATGAAAGTTCAAAGCAAGCTATTCAAGCTTTGCAAAATTGTGAAAAAGAATTAAATACGAAAGATCCAGATTATATACTAAGAAAAACGATCCTTCATCAGATTATTTTGGAATACCAAAGTAAAATTGATCGTTTAAGCAATTTCCAATTAAGACAACAAGAAGAATATCAATTAGCATATCAAGAATATTTCTTAAAAACATTAGACGAAGAGAGATCTGTTATTCAATGCATGCTTGAACAAGGAAAAATTTCTTCTGATCTAGCTCATCAATTGAGACAATCTGTTAATTATAACGAAACTACTTTTTTACAAGGAACATTTGATTAATTTAAAAATGCAGCAAAAATCAATCTCAACGGTTTTTGCTGTATTATTAAAAAAGGATGTGTTTTTATGGAAACAATCGAGTGGCTTCACTATGACTCATTTTCAAACCAGCCAAACAAAGGAAATCCTGCTGGCGTTGTTTTTCTTGAACATTCACTCCCTCTTCAACAACAACAACACATTGCTAAAATAATTAATTTTAACGAAACAGTTTTTATTACTCATTCTACTTGTGCTGATTTTAAGTTTAAATTTTTTGCTCCTAGCTCTGAAATGGATTTTTGTGGTCATGCATTACTCGCTGGTGCAGTTGCCATATTAGACAAGAAAAAAACACTAAAAAATAGTTTATCCATCGAAACAAATGTCGGCATCGTTTCAATTACTATTTCAAAAAATAAACAAGTAACCATGACACAAAAAGAGCCTCTATTTACAAAATTCAGTGGCTCTATATCAGATATTGCTGATCTATTATCTATTAAAATCACAGATATTGATAATTCATTCCCTATTGTCTACGGAAACACCGGAACTTGGACGTTGATAGTTCCGATTAAACACTTATCAAGCTTTAAAGAAATGACGCCATTAACTAAACAATTCCCAAAAATTCTAACTGAATTTCCAGCAAGTTCAATTCATCCAATCTGTCTAGAAACGCGTTCACAAGAAGCTGATATGTATAGTCGGCATTTTTCTGGTGCCTACACTGGTGCTATTGAAGATGCTGTAACAGGTTCAGCTGCCGGTGTAATGGGAGCTTACTATAGTACTTACATCAGTGAACAAAAGAATAATGAATTTATTCAATTACATATGGAACAAGGATACGAATTAAAAAGAGAAGGTATTGTACTAGTTAATCTTTTAAAACAAAACGATATTTTTACCGTTAGTATCACTGGGACAGCAACCTTTGTTACTTCTTCTCATATTTCAATATAAAAAAAAGAAGCTGATTAGCTTCTTTTTTTGTATAAATATTTTTTACTGTTCTTCCCCAGATACTTCTTCTTCTGGTATATAAGTCATTAACACTTTACGGGGTTTACTTCCTTCTGACGGGCCGACAACACCATGTTCTTCTAATTCATCGATTAAACGCGCCGCTCGGTTGTATCCAATTCTAAAACGACGTTGCAACAATGAAATACTTGCTGTTTGCATTTCGATAATTAATTGTTTAGCATCTTCAAAATACTCATCAACAGAGTCACTTCCTGTAGATTTTTCGGCTTCTTCTGTTGGCATCATATGTTCTTGATAATCTGCTCCTTGCTGACTCGTTACAAAATCAACGATATTTTCCACTTCTTGATCAGAAATAAACGCTCCTTGCACACGAATCGGCTTATTTTCTCCCATTGGAACAAACAGCATATCACCTCGTCCAAGTAATTTTTCCGCTCCATTACCATCGATAATCGTTCGCGAATCAATTCCACTTGAAACAGCAAATGCTATCCTTGATGGGACATTGGCCTTAATTATCCCAGTAATAACATCTACACTAGGTCTTTGTGTTGCTAAAATCATATGGATACCTGCTGCTCTTGCCATTTGAGCCAAACGAATAATCGCATCTTCCACTTCATTACTGGCTACCATCATTAAATCTGCTAACTCATCAACGATAACAACGATATATGGTAAAACAGATTTAACCTCACCTGTTTCGGCATTGTGTCTTTTCACCATATCGTTGTATCCATTCATATTTCTAACTCCAAATCCTGCAAATAATTCGTAGCGTCTCTCCATTTCTTCTACCACTTTTTGAAGCGCTTGAGCTGCTTTTCGAGGATTAGTCACAACAGGAGTTAATAAATGGGGAATGCCATTATAAACATTTAACTCCACCATTTTAGGGTCAATCATCATTAATTTTACTTGATTAGGTTTTGCTTTCATCAGTAAACAAGAAATAATACCATTGATACAAACTGATTTACCACTACCAGTTGAGCCTGCTATTAATAAATGAGGCATCTTGGTCAAATCAGCAGACATTACCTCACCTGAAATACTTCTTCCAAGAGGAACTTCAAGTAAACGATCAGGATGACTCTCTTGTGCTTCAATAACATCTCTAAAAGAAACCATACTAGTTGTCTGATTAGGAACTTCAATACCAATCAATGCCTTACCTGGAATAGGTGCTTCCATCCTAATATCTTTGGCGGCTAAAGCTAACGCAAGATCATCTGTCAGACTAACAACTTTACTTACCTTTACGCCAACAGCGGGTTGAATTTCAAATTTTGTCACTGATGGTCCTAAGCTTGCTCTAACTACTTTTGCATCAACACCAAAACTATCAAAAGTTCTCTCTAAAATTTTGACGTTCTTTTCAACCAATTTATATTCCTTACTTTGGTCTGTTAAAGGAATATCATTCAACAAATCAATAGAAGGTAATTCATAATCTTCATTGTCAATTTCATCTGGTAGTTCAAAATGAATATTCATTTCTTTTTCCTGCATCTTATCTGACTTAGACTGTTCTTGTTTTTTTGGTTTTTCAACTTGTTTTTTTTGATAAGTATCTTGATAACTATCAATTTCTAATGTCATCTGTTCTGTTGGAATATCTACTTGAACTTCTTTTGTTTCATTTGCTAACTCTTCGCCTGGAGTTAACTTTCTTACTTTATTTTCAGAAATTTTCTTATTTTCCTTCTCAATCTTCAGCTTTTTTTTTTCTTCTTGTTGTTCTGAGAATTTCTGTTTCTTTTCATCCATCGATTGAGAAGCATTACTGCCCCATCCTCTAATTTTTTCAATCACATCAGTTAAACCAACATTGGCAAATAGTAACACACCAACAGCCATACCTGTGAAAGAAACAACATAGGAGCCAAATTTTGAAACTAGAAAATAAGTAGCGCTATAAAGTGTTGCTCCAATCATTCCTCCACCAACAGATTGAGTAATTTGATTTACCTTAATATCCGAAAATATTTTTTGCCAAGTTAACGTAATAATAGCTGTATCTCGGTTAATTTGTTTAAACAAACCAATTTCAATAAATAAGAGGAAACTCAAATAAAAGACCAAACCACCTATCCAAATTGTTTTTCGTTTAAATTTGGGGTCTTTACCCATAAAAATTAGAAGTACTCCGTATAAAATCAATACAACTGACATTACAACATAAGTATTTCCAACTAAAAAACGAAACACATTAGCCATTAAAATCCCTAAAAAGCCTAGTTTCAAGCCACCTAATATACCAAATATAATAAATGCTACACCAATTAGAAAATAGGTTGTTTTTTCTTTTTGTTGTTTCTGTTTTTTTGTAGGTGCTTTCCCTTGTTTTTTCTTTGCCATACTTTAACTCCTTACTTTTATCAATCAACATTATACTATAAAGAGCTTTTTTTGTGAATTTACTTAAAGAAAGCTCGAATCGTATTTTCTTTTTCTTTTGAAAAAGGTGGAAACATTAATGGTATCTTTAAGATGGTAGACCGCTTCAAAATAGATTTTGTATGACTAAATGCCTCTAACGATTTCTTCCCATGATAATGCCCCATACCAGAAGACCCTACTCCACCAAAAGGTAAACTTTCATTTGCTAAATGAAGAATTGTATCGTTTATCGTAGCACCACCAAATTGAATTGCTTCAATTAAAAAATCTATTTCCCTTTTATCACTACTAAAAGGATAAAAAGCTAACGGTTGTCCTGTTGCTTTAATAAATGGAATAACTTCCTCTAATTTTTCATAACTTAACACTGGTAAAATGGGACCAAAAATTTCCTCTGACATAGAAGATAACCTGTCTATCATACGCCCTGAAAGGATTGTTGGCTCAATATATTTACTTTTTTTATTATAATTTCCACCAACATAAAGATAATCCTGATCTCTTTCAATCAACTGAATTAGACGATCCATCGAATTATCATTAATAATTCGGCCATAATCAGGAGACTCTTCAATATAGTCACCAAAAAAGCGCACTAACCTTATCTTCAACATGTTTAGAAATTCTGATTGAATAGTTGCATCAATTAAACAATAATCTGGTGCGACACAGGTTTGACCTGCATTTAAAAATTTCCCCCAAATCACTCTATCTGCAGCAATTTCTAAATCAGCATACTTCGTTACAACGACTGGACTCTTTCCGCCAAGCTCTAATGTGACAGGCGTTAAATTCTCAGCTGCTTTCTTTAATACTATTTTCCCTACTTTTTCACTGCCTGTAAAAAATATTTTATCAAAAGGATAATCTAATAAGAATCCATTTATTTCTTTGCTAGTTGTGATCATTTTTATATAGTAAGTGGGAAACGCTTCTGAAACCAAAGTATTCAAAATAAAATTTGTGTGCTCTGTGTGCTCTGACATGCCAATAATTGCCGTATTCCCACCAGCAATTGCGCCTATTAAAGGATCCAATGTTAATAAGACTGGATAATTGAATGGGGATAAAATAAGCGTGTTACCAAAAGGCGCTTGGATTGTATAACTTCTTGCTGGCCATAAAAACAATGGTGTTTTTACTCTATTTTTATCCGCCCATTTAGGTAATTTTTTTATCATTTCATCAATATGACGGTAAACTAACCCGAGTTCCGTCATAAAACTTTCTGTTGATGCTTTTCCTAAATCTTTATTGAGCGCATCAATCAATTCGTCTTCATAGCGATTAATTTGCTCTCTTAATTTTTTTAACTGTTTAACACGAAACTCAATAGGATATGTTTTTTGAGTATTAAAAAAGTCACGTTGTTTTTTTAAAATTTCACTTATCTCGTCAATCATCAAACAACCCCCTTGTCGCCCTATTATATCATTAGTTACTTAAAAAAGACTAAGTACACTCTCAATTAATTCCTGAGATAAACGTGTATTAGTCTAAAAGTTATTATTGATCTTTCATAGCCTGTTTTAAAGCTAATGATAAAGGACTTTCTTGCTCTTCTGTTTCACTATATTTCTTCATTAGTCGACGTTCTTCATGCTTCGTCATTTTTTTATTTTTAGTTCCTTTTTTCTCTACTTTTTCTGTAATATTACAATTCTTACATTTAAAATATGATCCATTCTTATTTTCAAGAATTTCCATTTTTTTCTTACATTGAGGACATCTGTGATTAGATACCTTGGGATCTTTTCTTCGTCGATATGAACATGAGTCACTGCTACATACGAGAATTTTTCCATCTCTGGTATTTTTCTCTCTTAATTTTTCACCACAATCAGGACACACTTTTGACGTTAATGAGTGATCAACATATTTATCTTCACTTTGCTTGATTTCCGTTACTAATCTTGCAGTTTCCTTTTCAATGGTTTGAATAAACTGACGATTATTTAATTTTCCTTGAGCAATTTTTTCTAATGAAATCTCCCATTCTGCTGTCAATTCAGGTGTTACAAGAGATGGATTCACTAATGTTAGTAACTGTTTTCCTTTTGGCGTCACCATTAATTTTCCTGTACTTCTCTCCATTAAATCAGAACTAATTAATTTTTCAATTATTTCAGCACGTGTTGCTGGCGTGCCTAGACTATGTTTTTCCATTTGTCCAAGCAATGTTCCTTCATTTAATGGTGAAGGTGGTGTCGTTAATTCCTTATTAAGTGTAAATTGCTGAGGAATTACTTGACCTATTTTAAAATCAAGCTGCTTTTTCTCAATTTCTTTTTGTTTTTTCCAGCCATAAACTTCAACCTTATTTTGTTTAAAGGTAAATAGAGCATCCTTTGTTTGAGCTGTAACTGTTTGATTTGAAGAGACAAACGGTTCTTCAAATAACCCTAAAAATCGCTCAACGATTAAACGATAAATTTTCATTTCCTCATTATCTAATTTTTCTAAACGAGGTGACTGCTCTGTTGGTATCAATCCATGATGGTCAGTTACTTTAGCATTTTGAAACACATTTTTTTGTTGTACTACGCTCCCGTTTTTGATAATACTCTTCACTCGTTCACTATCTATAACGGTTACTGCATGTAGTCTTTCTTTCATAGTTTGCTTCATATCAGTTGTCAAATATTTTGAATCCGTTCTTGGGTACGTCACAATTTTATGGATTTCATATAGTCTCTGAATAATTGATAGAGTCTTTTTAGCTGAATATTGATAACGTTGGTTGGCTTCTCTTTGCATTTCTGTTAAATCATATGGTAGTGGTGCTGCCTCTATTTTTTTCTTTTCTTTAATATCAACTACCTTAATTGGTGTTGATTCAAGTGATTTAACATATGCTTCCAATACTTCCCTATCTTTATACTGTCTTGGATTTTTCAATTGTAGTCTTCCAAGTAAATGATAATAATTTAAATCTAATGTAAAATACGTTTCTGGCCTAAACTTCTCTTGTTTTTCTTCTTGTTTTCTAACCATTGCAAGTGTTGGTGTTTGCACACGACCTGCTGATAAACTATCTTTATATTTTACAGTTAACGCTCGTGTAACATTTAAGCCCACTAACCAGTCAGCTTCTGCTCTAGCAATTGCTGAGTAATACAAATCATCATAGGCTTTACTTGGTTTTAAATTTCTAAACCCATCTTTTATAGCCTTGTCTGTTTGAGAAGAAATCCAGAGTCGTTTAACTGGTTTTTTAAATTTCACATATTCTAAAATCCAACGAGCAACAAGTTCCCCTTCTCTTCCAGCATCTGTCGCAATTACTGCTTCTGATACATCTTGGCGATTTGCCAAATGACTGATTGCTTTTAATTGTGGTCTTGTCTTAGGTAAAGGTTTAATTCCTGATTTTTTAGGTATCATTGGTAAAGTATTCATATTCCAAGTTGCCCACTCTTTATTGTAATCTTCAGGCATCTTTAAACCTAATAAATGACCCAAAGCCCACGTCACAATGACATCTTTTCCTTCTATATAATTTTTGCTTTTTTGCGTTGCACCTAAAACTTTAGCTATGTCGCGCGCAACACTTGGTTTTTCCGCAATTATCAGTTGTTTCATTTTTTTCACATTCTCCATCATCTAATTTTTCGTAATCTTTAACAAGCATTAATCCTTTGTATGCTTGCAGTTCTTCATCACAATCATCACAATATATTAATTCTCCATCATTCCAAAAAGCGGATAGTAATGGTGGCTTAATTCGTTTATCTTCAAATTGTTCTTCAAATTGTTTAAATAGTTGATCATAGTATTTTTTAGCTGAACAAAATTTATCAAATTTTTTTTCTTCAATAATACCTTCTTGCCAGTCTTCAAAAAACCACCAAGGTTCGTTCTCGCTATAAGTAACGATGACTTGATACACAATAACTTCCTCCTCACTTATTTTTTCATTATAACACAAGATAAAGTAAGCATTCGACCTAGAAAAAGTAAAAAAGACTGCCTTTTTCAAGACAATCTCATTTATTATAGTAATTCACCAAAACGTTTCACATAAATTTTCTTCACAATCATTACTAAAACTAAATAAGCAACAATAGTTACTGCCAAATATCCCCAATAAGATGAAGGTAGTGGAGCTAAATCCAATCTTTCACCAAATGCCGTGAATGGTAGAATCGAACCAATCGCAATCCCAATCGATGTAATAGTTGTTAAAATAAATGATGCATTACTTTGCAAGAATGGCATTTTAGGTGTTCTTAAAGTATGAATAACTAAAGTTTGTGACCAAAGTGATTCAACAAACCAACCAGCATGAAATACGGCCACAAATAATATTTGTTGTTCTGTATTCAATGAATGATACGATCCGCCAACAACAGCTGGACAAATGACAAAATACATTAATGCAAATGTGGTAATATCAAAAATTGAACTTGTTGGTCCTAACCACTTCATGAATGAACCAATACTTGAAGAATCCCATTTTTTTGGTTCTTCTAGATACTCTTTATCCATGTTATCCCAAGGAATAGACATACAAGAAATATCATATATCAAATTAAGAAATAAAAGCTGTAGTGGTAACATTGGTAAGAAAGGTAAAAATATACTTGCTACAACAACTGAGAACATATTACCAAAGTTTGAGCTTGCAGTCATTTTGACATACTTCATGATGTTTCCAAAAATTGTTCTGCCTGATAAAATACCACGTTCTAAAATCATCAAATCTTTTTCTAGCAAAATCACATCTGCTGATTCTTTTGCAATATCCACTGCTGTATCAACTGAAATACCAACATCGGCTTCTTTCATTGCAGGGGCATCGTTTATACCATCCCCCATAAAACCAACTGTGTGACCATTCTCTCTAAGGACACGTACCAAACGTGTTTTTTGAGCTGGAGATAGTTTAACAAAAATATTATATTTTTCAGCAACTATTTTTAATTCCACATCATTCATTTTTGAAATGTCACTACCAATAACTAACTCTTCATGTTCTAAACCAACTTGTTTACACACTGATTTAGTTACTAATGCGTTGTCTCCTGTTAAAACTTTAACACCAACCCCGTGCTTTTTCAGTGCTTCTAATGCATCTTTCGTTGTTTCTTTTGGAGGATCTAAGAAAGCCAAATAACCAATTAATACCATGTCACTTTCATCTTGAATAGAAAACTCACCAACTACACTTGGGTTAGTTTTTTGTGACACACCTATAACTCTTAAACCATCTTCATTTAGCTCATCGACAGTTTTTAAGATACGCTGTTTTAAATCATCAGTTAGTCGCATTACTTCGCCTTTAAAATCAACATAACTTGATATTTCCAGCATCTCTTCGACAGCACCTTTTGTAATCATCTGAGTTTTACCATTGTTATCCTCAATAACAACACTCATGCGTCTACGTTGAAAATCAAAAGGAATTTCATCAATTTTACTATATTTATTAACATTGATATTTAATTCATCTTCAGCAGATTCAATGATTGCTTTATCCATTAAATTTTTAAGCCCTGTTTGGTAGTAACTATTAAAGAAAGCATGACGTAAAACACGCTCATCTTCTTTACCATCAACGTCTAAATGGTATTCTAAAATTATTTTATCTTGTGTTAATGTTCCTGTTTTATCAGTACATAATACATCAATTGCACCAAAATTTTGAATCGAATTTAAATTTTTGATGATTGTTCCTTTTTTAGCCATTGTAGAAGCACCTTTAACTAAATTAGTTGTAACAATCATCGGTAACATCTCAGGTGTTAATCCTACAGCTACAGATAGACCAAATAGAAAAGCCTCTAACCAATCACCTTTTGTTAAGCCATTAATCAAAAACACTGCAGGTGCCATGACAAGCATAAAGCGGATCAATAACCATGATGTCTTATTAATACCAATATCGAAGCTTGTTAATGTCTTTGCTTCTGAAACATCTTTAGCAATTTGTCCAAATAAAGTACGATTACCAACTGCCACAATGACACCTATTGCACTTCCACTGACTACATTACTTCCCATGTAAGCAATGTTTTCTAAATCAGTTTCACTGCTATTTTCAATCACTTCATACAGCGCTTTTTTTTCTACTGGATAACTTTCACCAGTCATTGCCGCTTGAGAAATAAACAAATCTTTTGTCTGACATAACCGAATATCAGCTGGAATCATGTCTCCTGCTGATAATTTAATCATATCTCCACATACAAGTTCTTCAATTGGTAACTCAAACTCACTTCCATTTCTAATAACGGTAGCTGTAACCTTAACTAAATCGCCTAATTTTTCAGCTGCTTTATTTGACCTAACAGATTGAATTAATGTCATTGTTCCACTTAAAGCTACCATTGCAACAATAATTAATACTCCTGTTAAATCACGTTCAGCAACTGGTACAATCACATAATCTGTAAAAAATGAGATAATTGCTAACGTAATTAAAACAATTGTAAAAGGCGTAAAGTATGCTTTTAATACCTCCAAAAATAAAGGCGTCTTTTTACCATGAGAAATAACATTCTCACCATACTCTTCTCTTAAATCATCCACTTGTCCTTCAGTAAGACCATTTTGGGAACTTTTGAAAATTTCTAATACACTATTTATTCCTGTTTGAGAAAAAAATGTGTAATCCATATTACTTTTTTGAATTATTTGTTCTTTTTTTTGACCCATTATTCTTTACCTTCTTTCCATAAAATAAACCCCATAGAGAACATCCAACACCTATAAATATTAAAAAAATAATTACTTCAGGCATGACGTTTCCTCCTTACTTTGAGTGGGCTGCGAAAGAAGAAAAAGGAAAGAAGCTTACTCTATTTCTAAAATAGAAACAAATAAACAATAATAGCTTACTTCTAACATTATTTTCCTATAACACAAACCCTTTTGACTTCGACTTTGACTACTGTCATCCATTTGTTTCCATCTCCTTTACCTCGTTATTTTGTGTTGCTAAATATTTTATAAATTCTTTTAATTCAACGTTTTCACCAAATATCTTTTTATAGTTCGTCTGATAGCCTATTTTTTCATAAAACTACCAAGCAGTTTGGTAATCGTTGGTTTCCCTGACGTCTCTACTCACTCCTTATTTTTTTATTGTTAGCATACAAAAAACCTCTCGCCAAAAACTCGACGAGAGGTATGAATTCATCACTAAATAAGCATTCTTAAGATCCAATCGTTGAGTTTTAGCACTATACAACGTAAAAGCTTTTGCTTTAGCTACGTTAAGAAAAACCTTATCTCGATAATTCCTGTTATACCCATTGGTGTCTCTCGACGTTTTTGGGCAG
Source organism: Vagococcus sp. (assembly GCF_036639995.1). GTDB lineage: Bacteria > Bacillota > Bacilli > Lactobacillales > Vagococcaceae > Vagococcus. Next base: position 23,684 of record NZ_JAVWHO010000022.1, read on the forward strand.
TAGCCTGTGTTTGTATAGGAGCCTCACCTAACAAATCTATTTAATTGTTTAACACACACGTACTATAAATCATTTTTAAATAACTGTCAACCAATAACTTTCATTATTTAAACATATTGTCTTTGTTCATCACCAGAAAAAGCTGTATCTATTAAGCCGCCACCTAAACACTCATCACCTTGATAGAATACAACTGCTTGCCCTGGTGTGATAGCTCTTACGGGATCTTTAAAAATAACACTCGCTTTTGTTTGATCATCGTTTAAAATAACTTTAACTTCAGTATCTTGTTGACGGTATCTAAATTTTGCTGTACACGTAAATTCCTTTGGTTGAGCTTCATTTGTAGTGAAATGAACTTCACTTGCTTCTAAATGAGTTGCATATAGATGTTCATGATGAAATCCTTGACCTACAAGTAACGTATTTGTTTCTAATTCTTTCCCTACAACAAACCATGGTTCACTCGACTCTCCCTGACCACCACCGATACCTAGTCCTTGACGTTGACCAATTGTATAATACATTAAACCTGCATGATCTCCTTTAACTTGTCCATCTAAAGTTATCATTTTTCCAGGTTGAGCTGGCAAGAATTTACCTAAAAACTCTTTAAAATTCTTTTCACCAATAAAACATACCCCTGTTGAATCTTTTTTCTTAGCCGTTGCAAGGCCTGCTTTTTCGGCAATAGCACGAACTTCTTTTTTTTCCATATGACCTAATGGAAACATTGTTTTTTCCAGTTGCTCTTGGGATAACTGGCTTAAAAAATAAGTTTGATCTTTATTATTATCAACACCTCTTAGCATATGCACAGTCCCATTTTCATCACGTGTTACTTGAGCGTAATGACCTGTTGCAACATAATCTGCACCTAGTTGCATAGCATAGTCTAAAAATGCTTTAAATTTAATTTCTTTATTACACATCACATCAGGGTTTGGCGTTCTTCCTAAACGGTATTCTGCCAAAAAGTATTCAAATACACGATCCCAATATTCCTTCTCAAAGTTAACAGAATAATAAGGTATCCCAATTTGATTGGCTACTTTTGCAACATCTCGGTAGTCTTCAGTTGCTGTACACACGCCATTTTCATCCGTGTCATCCCAATTTTTCATGAAAACACCAACTACGTCATACCCTTGTTCCTTTAATACTAGCGCAGTTACAGAAGAGTCGACGCCACCGCTCATTCCAACAACAACACGAATCTTACTGTTATCGTTCATTCAATCACCATCATTTCTTTAGATTCTGAAATCTAATACGATTTGAAGGTCGTAATTTTTCAGTGCCTTTATTATAAACATTTTTCCTCAGAAAATCATCTATTTAATTTAATTTTCATATTCAAGTAAATTTACTTTACACCTCTATTTATTTGTGTTAATCTTTCAAGGAATAATTAAGAAAGGGTGATTACCATGTCAACATTAGATCAAATTAAGATCATGGTGCCTCCATTTCCCTTCAAAGGATGTTTTTTTCGCATAGTTTAATATCACGGAGGAATTAAAATTGGAAAAAAACATCGTTAAAAAACAACCATCTTTATTATTATTAATCTGCTTAGTAGGATTCCCACAAATTAGTGAGACAATCTTTACCCCTTCTTTGCCAGAAATCGCTCAAAGTTACGCTGTCAATATGAATACTGCTCAATTAACCCTGAGTATTTATTTTCTTGCATTTGCGTTTGGCGTTTTCTTTTGGGGATTTCTTTCTGACATTGTTGGCAGAAGACCTGCTATGATATATGGCATTGTTTTATATGGAATTGGAAGCTTAATGTGTTACTTATCACAATCAATTGAATTTTTACTTTTAGCAAGATTTGTCCAAGCTTTTGGAGCAAGTACTGGCTCAGTTACAACGCAAACTATTTTAAGAGAGGCTTTCTCGGGCAATAAACGCCATGAGTTATTTGCACAAATTTCTGCTGCTTTAGCGTTTACACCTGCTATTGGCCCACTTATTGGTGGTTTTGTAGGCAATTATTTTGGCTTTAGAATCGTTTTTCTAACACTGGTTCTAATGAGTCTTGTGTTATTTTTTTACACGGTACGTTCGTTACCTGAAACCTTTGACACATCAACAAGACAAAAAATTGCTCTTTGGCCGATTGTCATTCGCTTTTTAAAAAATCCTAAAGTATTAACTTACGGATTTTTAATCGGAGCTATAAATGGTATTTTATTTAGCTATTATGCTGAAGCCCCATTTATTTTTATTGAACAATTTGGATTATCCGCTTCTGTCTATGGATTTTTAGGACTTGTTATTGCGGGGGCTTCTATTGTTGGTGCGTTATTATCCAAACGTTTACTAAAAACACATCAACCTGAGTGGATTATTTCATTAGGAATTAAAATTATGCTTTTAGGTTCAACTCTTTTATTGGTGTCAAGTTACACAACTAGTCTAAGTAAATGGGTTCAATTTTCAGCTATTTTAATTAGTGTGTTTATCACACTTCTTGGAACAGGTACTGCTTTACCAAACTGTTTAAGCTTAGCTCTTGTAGATTTTAAAGATGTTGTCGGCTCAGCCGGAGCAATATTCAGTTTAGGTTATTACTTATTAGTAAGTCTAATTACATTTGGCATGAGTCATTTACATAATGGAACACTTTACATTATGCCTATTTATTTCCTATCTTTAGGAATAATTATGCTTCTACTAAGCAAACGATATATAAAATAAAATGAAAAACAGCGTTGGGATTTTTTTCCAGCGCTGTTTCTTTTTATTTATCTGACACAACAATATAGTGAACTTTTAATGGTCCGTGTAAACCAATTACGAGTTGCATTTCAATATCACCTGAATTTGATGGTCCTGAAATAATATGAATGGCTGAACCCACTTTTTCACCACACTTGATTTTTTTTGCATAATCATTAACTGCTTGTGTCGACCTAGGAACAATCTTACTTTTTGGAATAATGGAAATATAATGTGTTGGTAAAAAGTGAAGTGATCTTCCTTGACCAGAGGTGGTCTCTACAACAATACTTCCTGATTCAGCTAATAAATATTCTGAAAAAGCAATACCTATATTGGCCTTCTCAGCAGAAGTAATATTACGTTCTCTATACTCAGGTCCTTCTTGCCAATAACTAATTTGCTCTTTATACTCCTTTTCAAGAAATGGTTTTAATGAATCAAATCGCTTATCTGTTGGTAACATCATTGAACCACCACCAAAAGATTTTATAATATCTTTTAATTTGTTTTCCAGCTCATTTTCCGTAACTTCCGTCATCTCAATATTAAGTTCTTTTATTTTTTCATGACAAATTTCAAGTAACTCATCCTTTGTTTTATCTGCATACGTTTCAGTTGGTAAATTGTTGATTGGGACATAAGGATGACTTTGGCATTCACTAGGTTCTGTATCCAATTTACGATATAAGTTTTCTAAAAAGTTCTCTCTATTTTGATTATTAATCATTTTGTTCACCTGCTTTATGTGCTTTAAACCATGCTCTAAAACTATCTGAATATTTAGGTGGTCTAGGTAAATCTCTTACATCGGTCCACCCCTTGACCATTCCTGGTCCACTCTTAATAAAGCCACCATATTGATACATATTATCAACAGAAATAGGCGTTTTCTTACTTAATGCTCCCATGCCACCGTGAGCCATTCTTAAAGCTGATTTAAATAAAAATGGAGAGGCTGTGCCACTTCCAATTACTTTCATTTGGAAATCATCAAAGCCATGCTGCATGTTTAATTCATCTGTCATAACTTTTCTATGCTCAACTAATAAATGATGTAGTGGAATTTTAACTGGGCACGTTTCAGTACACGCTCCACATAAACTTGATGCATAAGGCAGCTCACCAAATTGTTTGTAACCACCTAAAACGGGAGAAAGTACAGCACCAATTGGTCCAGGATAAATCGAACCATAACCATGACCACCAATGTGACGGTAAACAGGACAAACATTTAAACAAGAACCACAACGAATACATTGAAGTACAGGTTGGAAAATAGTTCCTAAAGCGTTTGACCGCCCATTGTCGATAATGACAACATGAAAATCTTCTGGGCCATCTGATTCGTTTTCTCTTTTTTGACCAGCAAAAGTTACATATGTTGTTAAACTTTGTCCAACAGCACTTCTAGCTAATAAATTATCTAAAACTTCGGCCTCTTTCATTGTTGGAACAATTCGTTCCATTCCCATTAACACAATTTGAGTTTTTGGAATACTTATTGTTAAATCTGCATTTCCTTCGTTTGTATCTAAATTAATCATACTACTATCAGCAATGGCAAAATTACAACCAGTAATCCCAATATCAGCTTCTAGGAAAAATTTACGCATCACTTCTCTTGCACATCTAGCTAAATTAACGGGTTCATTATTACCTTGATAGCCTAATTTTTTCTCGAAAACCTGTCTGATTTGCTCTCTATTTTTATGAATACTTGGAAATACAATGTGAGAAGGTTCATCCCAATCATCCATTTGTAAAATAAATTCAGCTAAATCTGTTTCCAAAACATCAACATCTTCTAATCCTAATAACATCGGATCGATATCAACTTCTGTTGTTACCATTGATTTGGATTTAACAATTTTTTTGGCTTTTTTTTCTAGGACAACTTTTTTAACATAGTCGTTGGCTTCTTCTGCTGTTTGAGCAAAAAAAACGTGACCTCCACTTTTAGTAACGTTATCACTAAATTCTCTTAAATAATCAGGTAAATATTGAATCGTATGTTGTCTGATACTTTCACCAAGCTCACGCCACTCAGACCAGTTACCTAACTTCTGTCTTGCACCTTCTCGTTTAATCCACTGTGTATCTTGTGCTTTTGCTACAGCCTGTTGCATAAATTTATCTTCTTTGCTTCTTTTAATTCTTTCATCAAAAGGAGCATCTGTTGTTTTTAATCCCATTAGATTGCCTCCTTACACCTGTTCTTTAACTGGCTGTTCAATTCTTGTGATATTCACATTGCTATTTAAAACTTCTGCAATATGCATAATTTTAATTGGGTGTTGATCTCTATTAAATTTACCACCGATATTCATTAAACATCCCATATCCGCACTTATTAAAATCTCAGCACCAGTGCCAAGAACATCGTTCATTTTTTCTGTCACCATTTCCTCTGATATAGCGGGCATTTTAACAGAAAAAGTACCACCAAATCCACAACAGTTTTCAATATGACCTAAAGGAATCATCTCTAATCCTTCCACATGATCTAATAAAACAAATGGGGCTTCTCTTTCTCCTAAAATACGTGTCATATGACAAGAACGGTGATAAGTCGCTTTAGCTTTTAAGCAAGCTCCTACATCCTTAACTTTCAATATTCTGTAAATAAACTGGCTAAATTCATAGGTTTTACTTGCTAATTCAATCGCTTTTGGTCCATAAATAGGATCGTTTTTTAGTAATTCTGGATACTCTCGTAACATTCCGACACAAGATCCTGCTCCTCCAACAACATATTCAGAACCTTCAAATGCGTCAATTTGATTTTTAAGTGTTGCATAGCTTTTTTCTTCATAACCACTGTTAAAGGTTGGTTGACCACAACAAATTTGTTTGTCAGGCAACTCAACAGTACAACCTAACCTTTCTAAAACTTCTACCATAGCTATTCCGACATTTGGAAACATTAAATCCACTACACAACTTGTAAAAATACTTACTCGCAATGTTTTCCCTCCTATTCTTACTTCAAATAAATAATAATCATTATTATCTACTTATTTATTTTAGCACTTATTTGACAACAGAAGAAGAATATCTCAAAAAAATAAGGTGATTTACCTCAATTTTTATGAGATAAACCACCTTATTTATAATAATTCCTATTTAACTTCTTCAATACAACCGTAATGAATCATATCTGCCATAATAAAGTTAAACTGTTCTTGTTTTTCTTTATGATTATCACTATTAAAAATATTCAAGCTCTTCATTCCATTTGGGCTAGTCACTGACATTTTTAATGTTTTTAAATCTTTAGCAACAGTCATTTTCAACTTAGGACTTTGTTTGTTCTGAGGATTAGTATCTAACGGTCTAACCAACTGAAAATTTCCTGATGCTGTTTCTTTAAATCCATAATCTTTAAAGGCATATGGTCTAGCTGTTTCTTTAACTTTATAAAATGTTTTTGAACCTTCTACTGTAGCTTTATCTAAAAAAGACATTGTTCTCCTCCTAAACGTTTGTTACCTATAATTATAAACAAATGTTGTCCAAAAATCTACGACATTATTTTTTTAAAATTCTTTAATTAGGTTAACCAATGCTTCTGAAAAAAGCTCAATATCTTCATCCGTTAATCCATAACCAAAACTTACTCTAATGGATTCAATGGCTGCTTTTGGAGATTCTTTTTTCATCGCTTGAATCACTGGTGATGGAGCAACATTTCCTGCACTACATGCTGAACCAGTTGAGATAGCAAAGCCTTGTAAATCTAACTTTGAAAGTAAAATGTTACTAGGAATTCCTTTAAACCAAATATTTAAAATATGAGCTAAATGATTGGTTTCATCTCCATTTATTTCAAAATCAATTCCATTTGCAGTTAACTTATCTAAAATAATACGTCTAAACTCTTCGTACTTTTTACAGTTATCTTTTTTTTGCTCATCTGTTAAAAGTTGAATAGCCTGACTCAAGCCAACAATACCAGCTAAATTCTCAGTCCCTGCTCTTTTCTTTTCTTCTTGTTCACCACCACGGAGCATAATTGGAACAAAAGCACCTTTTTTTATATACAAGAAACCTACACCTTTAGGTCCATTTATTTTATGCCCTGAAATACTTAAATAATCAACATTTAAATCATGAACATCTATTTTTTCAGTTCCAAATGCTTGAACAGCATCTGTATGAAGTAATGCTTGATGATTTTCTAAGAGTTTACCAATTTCTTTAATTGGAAAAATAGTTCCAACTTCATTGTTACCATACATTACTGTCACTAAGATGGTATCCTCTCTTAATACATTAGCTACTTGTTCAACAGTAATTGCTCCCTTATCATTGACTGGTAAATAGGTAACGTCAAAGCCTAGCGTTTCAAGATACTCTAAAGAGTGTAATACTGCACTATGTTCTACATTAGTTGAAATAATGTGTTTTCCTTTATCTTGTTGACTAATCGCTGTTTGGATGAGGGCAGTATTGTCCCCTTCAGTTCCTCCACTATTAAAAATAATTTCAGTTGGTTTGGCATTAACGCCTTTAGCTATTTCTTCTCTTGCATTTTCTAATTCAAAATCAGCTTGGCGGCCAAACTGATGAATACTTGAAGGATTCCCGTAAACATTGGCCATAATCCGTGTCATTTCTTTTATGACATTTTCATGCATGGGAGTTGTTGCTGCATGATCTAAATAGATTTGATTCATAATTTCACTCTTTTCCTGTTTATCTTTATGAAATATCATATCATAATTCTTTTAATAACAAACATATTTTATCTCAAAAAAAGAAAGAGCCGAAAAACTTTCGACTCTTTCCTAATATTTTATAATAACGGTGAGAATACAGAAAGAGTCGCTCTTCCCATACGAGTTAGCCAATTAATACTCTTAGCTTCCTCTAGAGTCACTAACTGACTCATTGCCTCTGTCTCAAGATGATCTTTATATACTTCTGCTACTGACGTTGTTTTATACATCCAAATACCACATTCAAAGTGTAAAAACAAACTACGGTAATCTAAATTGATCGTTCCAACTGTTGCATACAAATCATCCACAACAAAAGTTTTGGAATGAATAAATCCTGGTGTATACTCGTAAATTTTAACACCTGATTCAATCAATTGAATATAATTAGACTTAGTTACAGCATGAACATACCATTTATCCGGTTTATGAGGAACAATAATTCTAACGTCCACACCACCCTTAGCTGCTGTACATAAAGACTCCATTAATAAATTGTCTATAATTAGATATGGTGTTGTTATATAGACATATTTTTTAGCTCGATTAATTAAATTTAAATACACATTGATCCCCACTGTTTCTGAATCAAATGGTGAATCAACATACGGCTGATAGTAGCCTTCGCTAAGTGAAAGCTTTTCTTTATCAAACTCTGGATAAAAATCAGCTAACCGATCGTCGTTATCTTTATAAACAAATTCCCAAAGTGATAAGAACAACAATGTGAATCCCCAAGCAGCCTCACCTTTAAGCATTATAGAATTATCTTTCCAATGACCAAAACGTTCAACTTCATTGATATATTCATCTGCTAAATTGATACCACCCGTAAATGCCACTTTTCCATCAATCACTGTTATCTTTCTATGATCTCTGTTATTAAAAATTGGCGAAAGGACTGGTATAAACGGATTAAATACACAACACTTAATTCCCATATTTTCAAGTTTACGGTAATAATGATGAGGTAATGTTGTTAAACACCCAAAATCATCGTAGATAAAGCGAACATCCAAACCTTCCTTCGCCTTTCTTTCAAGCACATCTAAAATGGCATTCCACATCTTACCTTCTTCAACGATAAAGTATTCCATAAAGATATATTTCTCTGCCTTTTCAAGTTCTTCCAACATTGCTTTAAATGCAGAATCTCCTAGTGGAAAATACTTACTTGTTGTATTTTGAAACAGGGCACCTTCTCCGTATTGGCTTAAATAATTGGATTGAATAATAGCATCTAGATTCCCGTCATCTATCTCTTTTGTTCCAACGGTTTTTAAATTGGCGGCCTTTTCTTTTTCTTGAATGATCGACATCATTTGTTTATCTTCTTTTGTAAAGTGAATTCGACCAAACACAAGATAAATAACTGTCCCAAATATTGGTATCAGCATAATAGGGATAATCCAAGCTATTTTATACGCTGGATTACTTCGATTATTAATAATTTTTATAATCACTGCCGCTGATACAATAATATAAATCGTATAAAAATAAACAAAATACTCTTCAAATCGAACAATAATCGCAAAAAGCAAACCTAACTGAAGGAGTATTAACAATCCAATAATTATTGCTCGATTTGAAATTATTTTGATCAAATTTTTCATCCTGTCACCTCTCATCTATCAATACTAAATACTATAGTAATTTTAAATAAACTTCAACTATAAAAAACAAAAAACGGCACTTTTTTATAAGTACCGTTTTCTTATAATTAAAATTCAACTTCGTCAGGATTTTTTGCTGAACCAGCTTTTCCATAAAATCCGTCAATCAATAGCATATCATCTTCACTTAATTCAAAATCGAAAATGTTAATATTTTCAGCTATTCTTTCTGCCGTAACTGATTTAGGTAACGGTAAGAATCCGTGTTGAATAGACCACCTCAACACTATTTGAGCAACTGTTTTTTGATATTTTTCAGTTAATTGTTTTAGTTCAAGAATTTCAAAAATTTGACCAGTTCCTAATGGGCTATATGCCTCAAGTAAAATATCTTGTTTCTGACAGTAATTAACTAGTTCAGGTTGACTATCACTTGGATTTAAGTAAATTTGATTAACAACTGGTTTAATTATTGCTGTTTTTAATAATTCTTTTAAATGATGAGGATGAAAATTAGACACACCGATTGATTTAATTTTACCTTCAGAGACAGCTTCTTCCATAGCTCGCCAACTTTCAGTATTTGCCACTTGGTATTCGCCTCGAATCGCTAATGGGTTTGGCCAATGAATCAAATATAAGTCCACGTAATCTAAATCTAATTTTTTCAAAGATTCTTCAATGGCTAATTTAGCTAATTCGTATGAGTGGCTATCATTCCACAATTTAGTTGTGACAAATAATTCTTCTCGTTTTATACCACTTTTTTTAATTGCTCGGCCAATACTCTCTTCATTTTTATAAATGGCTGCTGTATCAATGTGACGATAACCTGCCTCAAGAGCACTTAAAACTGATTTTTCAGCCTCTTTACCATCTGCTGCTTGCCATGTTCCAAACCCAATCATCGGAATACGTTCACCATTATTTAAACGATATGTCTCTTCTGAAAATTTCATTTAGTTTCCTCCTATTTGATCATTTTTTTCTTCAAATCTTTTTCTCCGATTAAGACGTGCTTTTTTTCGTTTACGGTTTGATCGAATTAAAAGACCTATTAAAAGAATAAGTAGCAGAAAGATCGAACCAAATAAAATAACTGCTCCTTTTATGAAGGGATTTGATAAATCAATCGATTTAGTTAATGAGCTTATAAAACCAACTGATTTATCTTTTAATTTATTCGTGTGTTTCTTAGTTGTCGTAACTATGTCTTTTTCTTCTTCCTCGTATTTAACAGAAATGGGTTGAATTTTTTCTGATACTGGTTTTAATGAGTTCTCCACCATTAATGTTTTATTATCATTTAATAGTATTTTAGATGTACTATCTTTTTTTACTACATCAAGTAACGGCTCTAACACATTGATATCTTTTTCATCAATTGTTTGTTCACCTTTTTTAACAAGTTCTTTGTATTCAAAATGGTTAAATCCATAATTAAGAATCGCATTTGCAAATGGATGACGTTTATATTCACCTGTCTGATCACTCCAATCACCCACGCCAAAAACGATAGCAATCAAGCGAAGATCATCTCTTTTAGCTGTTATATCAATATTAAATGCCCCAGATGGACTTGACCCTGTTTTTAATCCATCTACGCCTTCAAATGAATAGTCTTTATCCACATCTTCATAAGTTTTTCCTGCTGATGGAATCGAGTAGTTATAAGTTTCAAATGTTTCTTCGTTGGGCGTATCTTTCATAACAGTTACAGTCGGTTTACTTGTATATTCAAGAATTTGAGGAAAGTTCTTTAGTAAATTATATGTAAAAATAGAAAAGTCTTTTGCTGTGGTCTCATTTGAGCCCGTTGTATCTAAAGAGCTTGTGTCCACACCTTCATTTGCATAAAGTCCTTGAAAGGCTGAAATTTCTGCACCTGTCGCATTAACAATTTTGGTGTTATTCATCCCTAATTCTTTGGCCTTATCATTCATCAATCCTAAGAATTTTACAGCATCTGGCTCTACTAATTCAGCTAACATCATCGTTGCCACATTTGATGAAGGAACAAGTGCCATTGGAAGAAGCTCTTTTACAGGATAAGAAACACCTGCCACAATTTTATTATTACTAATTTCATAGATATTAGCAATTTGTTGGTGCCTTTGAGTAGCCTCTACCATTGTGTCCATTGTAAATTTGCCTTTTTCCATGGCTTCATAGGTCAGATAAATAGTCATAAGTTTCATAATACTTGCTGGATTGTGAGGAGTTTCTTCATTTTCACCCCATAAAAACTTGCCAGTATTTCCGTCAATCAAAATAGCTGATTTTGGTTTATCAGATTCAACAGCCTGATATTTTGCTTCATTTATTAAATCCATCATAGATGGTTGGTTATCTTCTGCAAACACTTTAGCTCCAGTTACTCCTAATAAAACGATAACTGAACATAACACATGCAACATACATAAATTAAATTTTTTCATTCATTTGTCCCTTCTAACATAACTATAATTATTTTTATCTATTCCACTATATCAAAAATAGATATACTTTTGTAAAAATAATTAATAAATATTAGAAAATTTTCAAAGTTTTTCTAGTCAAATAAGTATTCTTTAGTTAAAGATTCACTAGCATTACTTATTTGTTCTGGAATTCCCTCATATAAAATATCTCCACCATATTTTCCTGAACCGGGACCAAAGTCTAATAACCAATCAGCTTGTCTTGCAAGCAACATATTATGTTCGATTACAATAACGGTATTATTTTTTCTAATCAACTCTTCAATTACGGATAGCA
>NZ_JAVWHO010000023.1:0-26949 GCF_036639995.1 Vagococcus sp.
CAAAAAAATAAAAATACAGGAAGTAGTAACAATAGCAACAAAAATGGTAATAAGGGAGTAATGCCAATGGCTTATAACCAAACTACAGGTTCTGGAACAGGTGGAAAAAATACTTCTGGAGCAAGTGGGCAAAAAGGAAAATTACCACAAACAGGTGAATTAGAAAATAGCTCAATGACAGCAATCGGGCTAGGAGCTTTACTTGGTGCATCGACATTATTCTTTAGAAAAAGAAAAGAAGATGAAGAAGCCGAAGAAAGATAAGTAGGATTGATGACCTAAGATGTAAAGTCTTAGGTCATTCGTTGAGAAATAAGGATGATAATATATGGAAAAAAAATTATCTTTTAATTGTACTTTTACAGAAAGTAAACCAGAAAAAACGAGTGCATCAAAAGTAGAAAAGAATCTGGAATCAATTGTATTTAACCCAGAATTTCAGCAAAAGCTAACTTCTTTAGAAGACGAGTATGATCAAATTATTGATAAAAAAAATAAAATTGAAGAGACAATTATTCATGAATTATACAGTGAAAAGAAAGATTTAGTAGGCGATTTTGATCAGCTAAAATTTGAGATTGAATTCTTAAAACAAGATATTGTGCATTACAAGAAACTAATCAAAACATTAGAGAAACAAAATATTGCCTTTAAAAAAGAAGTCTCAGAAAATATTAGTCGTCTTGATCAATTGACACAACAATTACAAGAAATTGATGCAGAAGTTGCAGCGATTGATAAACGAATTCAAAGAGTTCAGCGTATTTTAAATGTTGATGAAGAGAAATTAGAAAACTCAATATCATTTTCTGATTCGACAACGTCTTTAATTGAAAATATTTCTAGTCGAAGAATTAAATTAGAAGAATTAGAAATGAACAAGAAAAAAATGGTTGAACGCAAGTATACATTTGAAGAATATCTGGACAATGAAAAAGAAGCAGTTGGACAATTGATAGATGTCTTACAAGAGTTTGATGTAAGCAACCAAGTTAAAAAAAGTGAAATAGAAGAAAATATTAAGCACGCTGAAATCAGAATTGAAGAAGCAACAAGAGAATCAACCGCCTTAGCAAGTCAAAAACAATATATTGAAAGTCGATTAGTGGATTTAAATGGGAACTCAAAAGGAATCCTTAGTAACATTTTGAAAAATGAAGCGTATGTACTAGTAACTGATGAGCTACCTAAAAAATTAAGTCAATCAGAAGCAGAGTCAATAAGAGCGTGGAACAAACTGCTTCAACTAAATAACAATGTTAAAATTGCAACACTTGAATTTGATTCAGAAATTTTATCGACAGTAACAAGATATAGACAATTAGGTTGGTTACCTCAAAATGTGCGTATTTACAATCTATTTAACGATTTACTTGGCGTAAAAAGAACTCGTCCAGTAACACAAGATTTAATGGATCATCGTAAAGAATCACTTCGCCCATTTTTTGCTAAAGAAGAAGATGGTGTGAAATATTATTATGACAACAAAGAAAATACAATGCTAACTGTAAGAGAACAAACAGAAGATAATTTAGAATATTATCATTTTGTTAACGACAACCGAGAATTTACAGAAGTTTACAACGAAGGTAGCATTGTTATGGATAGAGAAACAGTTGAAGGGCTACACGAAATTCAACGCTATTATGATGCTAATGGTGAAGTTATTTTAACCATCAAAGCTGGAGTAGAAAAATTAGAGTATATTAGATATCAAGATATCAACTTCCGCTCACACCAAGAGTTACTCATTTATTGGTTAACTCATTTTATTGAGAAAAATTCTGCGATAAATTTAATTGTGGATCAAACGTCTCAATTATTTGAAGAGCAAGGTTTGTTTAAACAAAATGGAATTAATCTTGTTCCACTGATTCAAAATGTTCAAAGTAAAGAAGACATTCAACAATTTGTTGCTAGCAATCATTTTGAAGAAATCTTTATCATTAATCGAGATGTATTTGAAGAGATTGAAGCGTATCTAAATGATGATTGTTTAATTCGGATTTTAGATGGAAATGAAAGTGTTAAACAATCAAAACCTCAAATTGTTATTGATAGTAAATAAGATAAAAAAGAAAGTTAAAAGTTGATTTGCTTTAGATTAAAAAAGCAGACTTTTGCTTTCTTTTTTAGTTATCAACATAAAAAAACTGTATATAGTAGGAACGAAAAGGGAACAAACACTATATATTGTGGATAAGTCTGTTGATATGTGCATAAGTCTATAAAAACCTAAAAATCATTCTCAATTGAAAAACTCCGTTTAAATAAGGAGTTACCTATTGAAATGTTGTTTTAATAGTGTTTTGTGACTTAGGTTGATAAAAAGTTAAATTATAATAATTCTTTTGACAAAGTTATTTTAGTTTGGTAGGATAATAGTGTAATAAATAACAAGTAGGAGGAATTTTTAAATGTCTAACATGATTAATACAGAATTATTTGATTTCGAAGCTGAAGCTTACCGCCAAGGTAAATTCGTAACTGTAAATAAAGAAGACGTCTTAGGTAAATGGAGTATTTTCTTCTTTTATCCAGCAGACTTTTCATTTGTTTGTCCAACTGAATTAGGTGATCTTCAAGATCATTATGCTAAAATTAAAGAACTAGACTGTGAAGTTTACTCAGTATCAACAGATAGTCACTTTGTGCATAAAGCATGGGCTGATGCAACAGATACAATCGGAAAAATTGAGTACACAATGTTAGCTGATTCAAATGGGAAAATCAGCCGTTTCTTTGGTGTGATGGATGAAGAAGCAGGACAAGCATTTAGAGGTTCTTTCGTTATAAATCCTCGTGGTGAAATTAAAGCATATGAAATCCATGACATGGGAATCGGTCGTAATGCAGAAGAATTAGTCCGTAAATTAGAAGCAGCCATTTTTGTTGAAGAGCATGGAGATAAAGTATGTCCAGCAAACTGGAAACCAGGTGAAGATACGATTGCACCAAGTTTAGATTTAGTAGGTAAAATCTAAGTTCGATTGAAAACAAAAAATAGTGAGAGACTGGAGCCTTTATTTTCCGGTCTCTTTTTTTAAGAGGATGATGAAAATGACAGAAAAAATCTATGATTTAGCTATAATTGGTGCTGGGGCAGCTGCCTTATCAGCAGGTATTTACGCAGGTCGTTCTATGTTAGATACTGTAATTATTGAAAAGGGTAGAATTGGTGGACAAACTGTTACGACGTCTATGATTGCAAACTATCCTGGTATTAAAGATGGGAATGGACCTGAAATTATTGAAGAAATGCGCGAACAAGCAGCAAGTTTTGGGTGTGAGTTTGTGACAAAAGAAATCATTGAAACTAAACTATCAGAAAATGTAAAAATTTTAGTCGATAAAAACGGTCAAGAAATCAAAGCATACTCAGTGATTGTTGCTACAGGAACATCTCGTAATAAAATCGGCTTTCCTGGTGAAGTAGAATTTACAGGTCGTGGTATTGCTTATTGTTCTACATGTGATGGCGAACTATTTACGGGAATGGATGTCTTCGTATTAGGTGGAGGATTTGCAGCCGCTGAAGAATCTGTTTATCTAACTAGATATGCTAAACGCGTTCATATGATTATCCGTGAACCTGATTTTACATGTGCACCAGCTACGGCAAATTTAGCAAAAGAACATCCCAATATTGATATCACATATAATACAGAAGTTAAAGAAATATCAGGAGACGGTGTTCTTCAAAAAGCTGTTTTTGTTAATAACGAAACAGGCGAAGAAACGAGTTTTGAAGCCTCTGAAGAAGACGGTTCATTTGGTATGTTTGTATTTGCAGGAAGTAGTCCAAATACAACCATTGTTAAGGGACAAGTAGATTTAGATAGTCGTGGCAACGTACCAACCAATGATAATATGGAAACAAATTTACCAGGCGTTTATGCAGCCGGTGATTTGCGCGTGAAAGAGTTACGTCAAATCGTAACAGCAACTGCCGACGGAGCCATTGCAGCGACAAAGGCACAGCAATATGTTGAAAAGTTAAAAGAAGAGTTGGGCATTGAAGTTAAAGTAATTGCTAAGCCAAAAGAAACTAAAAAGGCAGAAGAAAAGCCAGCTAAAAAAGAAGCAAGTACCCAGACAACTCCAGGTACATGGTTCCCAGATGCGATGAAAGAACAATTAAAAGGTATTTTTGCTAAATTAACTAAACAAGTGACGTTGTTACATATTTTAGATGTAGATAATCCAAAATCGGTTGAGTTAGCAAGTTTTGTTAAAGAGTTCTCTGAGTTAAGTGATAAATTAACCCTTCGTTCAGTTGTATTTGGCTCTGATACTGCTTTAGAAGAAAAAATCCAATTAACTCGCATGCCATCAGTGGCTCTTCTTGATTCAGATGATACCTTTACAGGAATTAAGTTTAGTGGTATTCCAAGTGGGCATGAGTTAAATTCGTTAGTTCTAGCTGTTTATAATGTGGGAAGTGAAGGACAAGAAATAGACCCAGGAATTAAGGATAGAATTCAAAAGTTAAAAACAAATAAAATCGAAATTTGTGTTTCCTTAACGTGTCATTTATGCCCTGATGTTGTGGCAGCTTGTCAAAGAATTGCATCGGTTAATCATAATGTAACGGCTGAAATGATTGATACAAGTCTTTTCCCAGAACTTAAAAAAGAAAAGAAAATCATGAGTGTTCCAGCGATGATTATTAATGATGAAAAAGTTATTTTTGGTTCAAAAAATATAGAAGAAATATTAGCTGAATTAGAAAATTAAATAGAAATAAAGCAGGTTGACTTAATTTATCATACGAGTCAATCTGTTTTTTTGTTATAATTAAAATTAAAATAGTATGAGAATATGGTATACTTTTGAAAAGTCTTTAAGTTGGAGGTAATTGAATATGATGTATCAAAGTACACGAAATAAAGAGGAGCAAGTAACAGCATCTCAAGCCATTTTAAAAGGATTAGCAAGTGATGGAGGTCTATTTGTTCCAGTTGATATACCTAAAGTTGATATTAAGGAAGTTGGATTTTTTAACCAAACCTATCAAGAATTAGCTTATAAAATTATGCAACCATTTTTGTCAGATTTTACAGAAGAAGAATTGAAAGAATGCATCAACCGAGCTTATGATGATAAATTTACAAACGAAAAGATAGCCCCATTAAGAAAAGTAGGGGAAGATTATTACTTAGAACTTTATCATGGTTCGACATTAGCTTTTAAAGATATGGCATTGTCTATCTTACCGTACTTAATGACAACAGCCGTTAAAAAACAAAAAATTGATAATGAAATTGTTATTTTAACAGCAACATCAGGTGATACAGGGAAAGCTGCGATGGAAGGTTTTTCTGATGTTGAAGGAACCAAAATAATCGTTTTTTATCCTAAAGATGGTGTGAGTGACATTCAAGAAAAACAAATGGTGACACAAAAAGGAAACAACACATTTGTTGTTGGGATTAATGGTAATTTTGATGATGCTCAAAAAGCAGTGAAGGATATGTTTGAAAATGACAAATTAAATAAAGAATTAGCTAGTAAGAATAAACAGTTTTCTTCAGCAAATTCAATTAATATTGGCCGTTTAGTACCGCAAATTGTGTATTATTTTTATGCCTATCAACAACTGATTGAATCAAAAGAAATAAGCCTTGGAGAATTAATCAATGTGTCGGTTCCTACAGGTAACTTTGGTAATATATTAGCTGCCTTTTATGCCAAACAAATGGGACTTCCTATTGATTATTTAATTTGTGCCTCTAACAAAAATAACGTTCTAACAGACTTCTTTAGCAGTGGTCATTACTCTAGAAACAGAGATTTTTATGTGACTAATTCGCCTTCAATGGATATATTAGTATCAAGTAATTTAGAAAGATTGTTATATGAAATAACAAATAAAGATGCTAACCGATTAAGTAGGTTAATGACTGATTTAAAACAAAGAGGAGAGTATTCATTAGACCCTGTGGAATTTAAACGATTAGACGGCTTTTTTGCAGGCTTTACTGAAGAAGAGAAAATAGAAACGATTGTTAAAGCCGTTTTTGAGCAGACCAAAGAGGTCATTGATCCACATACGGCAGTGGCAAAAAAAGTCGCTGATGAGTTTGATAAAAATCAAAATAAAACGGTAATTGTCTCAACAGCAAGTCCATTTAAGTTTCCAAGAGTGTTCACTGGAAAGGTTGAAGCTGGCTCTGAAATTAAAGCGTTGCATGAAATCAGTCAGTTACCAATTCCTAAAGTTATCAGTGAATTAGAAGACTTAGAGATTAGACATCATCATGTGGTTGAGTTATCTGAAATGGAAGATAAAGTCTTAGAGTTTCTTAGATAGATAAGTTAAGTTGCCGATTTTTTTAGCAAGATTTGTTATAATGATATCAGAGGTGTTGTAAATGATAAAAATAGGCATGACAACCTTTGATGAACATGGTAGTTTGATGAATAAAGCAAAATTAACGTTAGAAGAATATGCGTCGTATTTTCCTGTTGTAGAGCTGGATACGTGTTTTTATGGAATAAAATCAGCTAAAACAAGTCAAGGATGGGTTAAGAGAACACCTGATAGTTTTCAGTTTATTGTGAAAGCATATAAAGGAATGACAAAGCACAGTAGTTGGTCGGATTATTATTCGAGTGAAGAAGAAATGTTTATAAGTTATCAGGAATTTTTAGAGCCATTAAAACAAGCTAAAAAATTAAGTGCTGTGTTATTTCAATTTCCCGCGTCTTTTAAATGTACCAAAGAAAATATTAATTATTTGAAAAAAATTCGAGAGTATTTTCCTGAAGAATCTCTTGCAATAGAATTCAGAAATGGCACTTGGTATGATGAAAAGGTAAAGACATCTATGTTATCTTTTATGGAAAAGCATCAATTGTCATTAACCATTGTAGACTCACCACAAGTTGCTAGGCATTCTGTTCCTTTTGATTTGACGGTAACTAATGACACATATGTCTTTGTTCGTCTTCATGGAAGAAACAAAGGGAATTGGTTAGATAATAGTGATGAGTGGCGAAGTAAACGAAACCTATATTGTTACTCAGAAATAGAATTAAAAGTGTTAGGTGAGCAACTTAATCAGGTGAAGGCAAAAGAAGTAGTAGTTATTTTTAATAACAATTCAGCAAGAGATGCGGCACCTAATGGGCTGTTGCTTAAAAAAATACTAGGCGTTGAATATATGGGATTAAATCCCAATCAGACGTCCTTATTCTAAAGGAGAGACCAATGATAAAAGCAGCTTTTTTTGATATTGATGGTACGTTGTTAACAAGTAATGCAGAAGTGTTACCTTCTACATTAAATGCAATAGAGAAACTACATCAAAAGGGGATTATTTGTTGTATTGCTTCTGGAAGGGGACCTAAACGAATAAAAAGTTTGATTGGCAATATTCCGATGGACGCCTATGTTCTTTATAATGGGCAAATTGTTTTTTCACATGATACGGGTATTTATGAGCATTATTTTTCAAATGAAACCTTAGAAAGATTAGCTAGTTTTGGTGATTTAGAAAATCGCCAAATGGTTTTTGGAGGTAGAAAAGATTTTTATGGAAGTCCGTCAATGCGTATGGGGCAAAGACGACTTATCAAGCAACTATATCATTATTTACCAGATAGAATCTCTGTGAAAGATTTAGAAAATGTTTTAGAAAAATGGCAAATTTTACCTAAAAATGATCATAAGTTCATGTCCCTTCCTATTTTTTCACAGCCGATTTATCAGTGTGTATTGTTAAGTCCAGAAAGTGAAACAAAACGCCTAACGGAGATGTTTCCTGATTGTCATTTCACTCGTTCCAATCCTTATTCTGTTGATATTATTCCAAAAGGTGGCTCTAAAATTGAAGGTATCAGAAAAGCGTTAGAGCACTATGGTATTACAGAAGAGGAGACAATCGCTTTTGGTGATAGTTGGAATGACACTGAAATGATAAGAGAAGTGGGAATGGGTGTAGCTATGGGCAATAGTTCAGAGGACATTAAAGCGTTAGCGGATTATGTGACAGATACTAATAATAATGATGGCATTATGAAAGCACTAAAGGATTTAAAGATTATTAGATAGAAAGAGGTTAATGAATGAAGACACCTTTTGAGCAGGTCAAAGAGTTTCATCAGGCGTTTGATCCTGTGAAACATCAAAAAGTAGTGGCACTAGATAAAAAAACAGCTGAGTATCGTAGCGGCTTTAAATTAGAAGAAATTATAGAGTTTTTATATGCAGCAAACAATGGAGATGAAGAAGGTTTTAAAGAAAGCGTTGATTACTTAAAAGAAACTATTGATGTAGAAGCTAAGAAAGTTCTTGAAAAAAAGAAATCGGTTGAACCGTTAACGGATGAAGTTGATGCGCTTATTGATTTACTTTATTTTACCTATGGGTCTTTTGTGATGATGAATATTGATCCTGCACCAATTTTTAATCTTGTTCACCAAGCGAACATGGGAAAAATTTTTCCAGATGGTTTACCGCATTATCATGAGGTTACAGGAAAAGTCTTAAAACCAGACAAGTGGGAAGATGAGTTTGCTCCAGAACCTAAAATAAAAGCAGAAATTATACGTCAAATCAATCAAGATAATTAAAAAAGTCCGCCTACATAAGTTTTCGCTGAGTCAGTGAAATTACTTATAGGTGGACTTTTTTTTACGTTTAATTTTAAACTTAAAATTATGAAATTTTTTACTCATATTGAAAAAATTTCATGATGTTGTCATAACTGTTTTGCTAATTCTTCCATAGTTAGAGCGCCATTATCAAAATTGGCTAAAGAGGATAGAAGTTTTGGAACAAAAGGTTGATCTAATCCAGCAGATTGGAGCAGCTCTTGATCGTAAAAAATATGATTGATTTGGTCATCTTTGATGATTGATTTGTCTTTTAAAACAATCGCTCTTTGGAAGTTTTCGGCAACGAATTCCATGTCATGAGAAATCATTAACACTGTTATTTTCTTTTCTTTGAGGTAATTCAATATATTTTTCAAAATTTCTTTTCCTTTCTTTTCTTGACCGGCAGTGGGTTCATCAAAAATAATGTAGTGAGGTTTTTGTAAAATAATACTAGCAATTGTAACAAATTTTCTGGTAGACCACGGTAGATTGTACGGGTGAGAGTCCAGTTCATCTTCAAGAGAGCACAAGGCAATAACTTCTTTAAAAAAAGCATTATCTTCGTATGTTTTATGGGGATAGATGATTTCTTTTCCAACAGTTGAAAGAAAAATTTGGTCATCTGGATTTTGAAAAACATAGCCGATAAGTTTGGCTTTTTCTTGATTTTTCATGGTGTAGACTTCTTGTGAATTAATTAGAACACTACCTTGTTCAGGTTTAAACAAACCGCAACACAATTTGGCAAACGTGCTTTTGCCAGCACCGTTTTCACCAATAATGGCTAAGGATTCACCTGTATTAACAGTAATACTAGCATTCTCTAATGCCCATTCACTATCAGAAGAATATCGATACGAGACATTGTCAAAAACAATTGCTTCTTTCATTTCTAAAAACCTACTTTCTGCTTCTGTAAAAAGTTAATATTTCTTCAATGTCATCTTTTTTAGTTGGAAGACTTTCTAATTGATAGGTATCTTTTAGCAGTTTTCCAAGTTCTAACATTTTAGGCATCTCTACGCCAAAACTTTCAAGACGTTCATCTAAAAAAGCGACTTCGGGTTTTTCATCGATAACGATTTTTCCCTCATGAATAACAAGGATTCGTGAGGCATAGTCGTATAGATAATCTATTTTATGTTCGACTAAAAATATGGTTTTCCCACGAGTATTATTTGCTTTTAATAAGGCAAATATCTCTTTTGTTGCAGCTGGATCTAGTTGTGATGTCGGTTCATCTGCAATTAAAATGTCAGGATTCATAGCAAGAACTGAAGCTAACGCAACTTTTTGCTGTTGTCCTCCTGAAAGATACAAAGGATGTTTATCCTTAATATCAGTTAAATCTAATTCTTCTAAAGTGTTATTAACGAGAGTTATAATGTGTTCTTTTTCAATACCCAGATTCTCCAAACCAAAGGCAATCTCATGAAAGACTGTGTCTTCAATACCGCTCATTTGTGTAAATGGATTTTGAAAGACATACCCAACTAATTGGGCGATATCAGAAAGTTGATTAAGCTCATTAACAACTTGATTATCGATGGTAATGTTACCAGAGAAATCTCCCTTATAAAAATGAGGAGCAAAACCTCGTAATGCATTACAAAGTGTGGTCTTACCAGCTCCGTTTTGACCAACAATACCAATAAATTCGCCTTGATTAACAGTTAAAGAAATGTCATCAAGAATGGGTTTGTCTGCTAACGGGTATTGATAGGTTACGTTTTGACAAGTTATATAACCCATGTTGTCACCACCTTAAGAATAACTAAACTAGCACTACTAATTAAAGATAACCAGATAATAAATCGGTCCAGTGCTTTTTTATCATAAGAATTCAAATAAACTTTTTGATTTTTTGAAAAAAAAGCTCTTGTTTCAAGTGTTAAGGCTCTTTCCTCAGTTGCCATTAAAGAACTTAAGATTAAAGGCGTTATTGTTGGAAAGAATGCTTTAATTCGTGTAGCTAAACTTCCACTCATTTCGATACCTCTAATTTTTTGTGCTTGCATAATGGCTTTTGAACGTTGCACAATTTGAGGGACTAACATCATAGTGGCAAGTAATACGTAAGTCACCGATTTTGATACGCCAATTTCTTCTAATGCGGTAGTGAATTCTTTCACTTTAGTAACGTGAAAAAAAACTAGAATAAAACTTGAAATCAAGCACAACCTGATAAGTAAATTAACAGCAAATGACACTGACTCAGTTGAAATTCTAATGATGAACCAAGAAAAAAGTAAGTTTTCTCCAGGCTTAAATAATATTTGCATAATAAACATCGGCATAAATAAAAATAAATTGGTAAAGAAAATCTTTTTCAAAAGTGCCACTTTCCTAGGAACAAGTACAAACAAACAAACAAGGATAAAAAATAAGGCGATAATAACTTTAGTTGTTGGAAATAAATTAATTAAAAACAAGATAAAAGTTATAATAGCTGCTTTGGTTAATGGATGAATACTTTCTAAAGAAAATGTTGTCATAGGTATCCTCTTTTTTATTTTTTTCTATTTTTAAGATAAACAGGGCCACAAGGATACTTGATTAATAAACGCTCAGGCATGCTTTTAACAACGAGTAAACTTAAAATAATAGAAAGAGATTTGTCTGCTAAATTAGAAACAAAGACAACACCAAAAATTGATTTAACCATTTCTTGTCCATTAGCTAGTAATGTGGCAATAATAAGAGAAGAACCATCTCCAGTGATACCACCGTAGAATGTAATACGAACAAAACTACCAATAATTGCAACAAGTAATCCAGTAATAATCATGGCTAAAATAGCTTTTGGTACAGAAGTGAACCATCCTTTTTTAGAGAAAATACCAACAGCAATCGCTAATCCTAGACTAACTAAAATAAAGGCAAAGTAACCAGGGCTTGTGATCATACTAACAAGTTTACCTGCAAGTGCGGTTGAAATACCTACCCAAGGACCTGCAAGAACACTACTTAAAATTGTTCCAATCGTGTCCAAATGTAGTGGTAATTTTAGAGCACCGTTAATTTGTCCTCCGATAAAGTTGATGGCAACGCCAATCGGAATTAATAAAATAGTCATAGAATTAAAATCTTGTTTAATTTTGTTAAACATTAAAAACCAACCCTTCAAAATAAATAGTTATTTATATAAAGTTGATCCTCAAAATACAACTACTTTATTATGTTATTCACATGTTGTTATAAAATCACCCCTCTGTTATTATTTAATTAAGTAATGTACTTTAAAGAAGAACAATACATACAACGTTAAAAAAGGAGAAAAAAATGAAAAAAATACTCTATGTTGCTCACTGTTTATTGAACCCTTCTGCTAAGTTGCAATCAGATGAAGCTTCTTTAGCTGCTGAAGATAAACTTAGAAAAGAAGTCTTAGTTAAAGCTATACAGCAAGACATCCACATTGCTCAACTGCCTTGTCCAGAATTTACTTTGTATGGACCAAGAAGATGGGGGCATGTGAAAGATCAATTCAATAATCCTTTTTATAAAAAACATTGCGTCTCTATATTAACACCTATTCTAGATGAAATGGAAGCGTATTACGAAGAAAAAAGTCTTTTTGAAATAATTGGTATTATTGGAGTTGATGGGAGCCCTAGTTGCGGTGTTGACTGTACGTACCGCTCTGAGTGTTGGTTAGGTGAGTTTGATGGGCGTAAAAGACCGATTGAAGAGGATTTGCAGACAATCGAGCGTGTCGATGAACGTGGCGTATTTATGGCTGTTTTAGAAGACGAATTAAAAAAACGTCAGCTAGATATTCCATTAGTTGGTCTTTTTGCACCAGAAAAAGAAAAAGTATTGTCGTTGTTTGATTAAAAAATAAGAGGCGAAAAAAATTAATCTTTTTTCGTCTCTTATTTAATTTATGCTAAACAGAAAAATTCGTAGTATAGAGCCTTTATAGCATCTTTTTCTTTGGCATCTGAAATGGCAAATAGGATACTCACCTCAGAAGATCCTTGGCTAATCATTTCTAAGTTAATGTTATTTCTAGAAAGAGCAGAAGTAGCTCTTGAAGCAACTCCGATGTTATTTCTCATCCCTTCACCAACTAAAGCAATCATACTAATATCATGCTTGACCACAAGCTCATCTAGATCAAGCTCTGTTCTAAGTCTAGTTATTAGTTGTTCTTCAATGGCTTCATTTAATTGGTTTTTACGCATAATAATCGTCATGTCATCAATCCCAGAAGGAATGTGTTCAAATTGCAAATTTAGCTCTTTTAAAATTTTTAAAACAGAGTAGCCAAACCCGATTTGACGGTTCATTAAATACTTGCTCAAATAAATACTTGTAAAACCAGAATCACCAGCAATACCAACAACAGATTCTTCCTTAGTAGAGCGTTTAAAAGAAATACGAGTTCCTGGTGCATCAGGGTTATTGGTATTTTTAATCACAACAGGAATATTTCCTTGGTAAGCAGGCATTAAGGCTTCATCATGTAATACAGTAAAACCAGAATAGCTTAATTCACGCATTTCGCTAAAAGTGAGTTCTTTAATAGCGTGACAGTTAGGAATTAATCCAGGATTTGCTGAATAGATAGCATCAACATCTGTAAAATTTTCGTAGATATCTGCTTTAATCCCAGCAGAGATGATCGCCCCAGTAACATCAGAGCCACCTCTTGAAAAGGTACAAATATTGCCTTCATCAGTATAACCAAAAAAACCTGGTATAACAGCGACCTTTGTTAATTTTCGTAAGTTGTAAATAGCTTGATAGCTTTCTTTTTTTATAATGGCATCTCCAGGAATGTCTTCTACAATTAGTCCAGCATCCTTTGGATTAACATAAACAGCAGGTGTTCCTTGGCTAGTTAGAAACTCTGCAATCAACATAGCGTGGCAGTTTTCACCACTTGATTTAAATAAATCCATAATACGTGGTGTAGATGTTAATGTTGTTTGTTTTAAATTTGTAATATATACGGCAATTTCTGGAAGTGCTTTTGATAAGTTAAGTGCTTCACTAATCTCATTAAAGCGAGCGATAATGGCTAGCTCAAATGAACGTGTGTCGCGTTTTTCTAAAAAGGCGTTGGCGTAATCTATTAATAAATCTGTCACTTTTATATCGTTTTTATTTCGCTTGCCTGGTGCTGAAACAATGATGAACCGTCGTTCTGAATCAGCTTGAATGATGGCTAATACCTTTCTTAATTGTGTGGCATCAGCAACCGAACTTCCCCCGAATTTTGTTACCTTCATTTTAAATAACCTCCTAAATAAAATTAATTAAGTTAAAGGATACCTAAGAGGGAAGTTAAATGCAACAAGTAAAAAATGAATCATGAAAAGTTATGAAAAAAATTGATAAAATGAATGGATAATTGTGTTTTCAATGAAAAAAAACGTTAAAATGGTAATTTATTAGTGATAGAAAGAAGTGAATGTGATATAATCTTTCTTAGATGTAATTTTCTAATATAGAGATTGATTGCAAAGAAAGACAGGCTTCAAAATATCCAAAAGCTGGAAACTTTGATAGCTGTTTTTTTTCTGGTGAGACGAAAGGGTAGTGGTGACTAACATTATATGGAGGAAATTTCATGAATACTAAACTTTGGTTATGGCTATTATTAATTGTTGTAATCTTAGCTGCTGGACTATATTTGGTAGCTTTTTTTATGAGACGAAAAAATCAAGACCGACTGGAGGAGTTAGAAAAACGTAAGATTGCGTTGTTTGATTTACCAGTTTTAGAAGAAGTTGATAGCGTCAAAAAAATGCACTTAGTAGGCCAAAGTCAAAACACCTTTAGAGAATGGAACCAGAAATGGATTGACATTTCTACCATATCATTTGCAGAGCTGGAAAGCCTTATTTTTGAAATTGAAAATTTAAATGAAACATTCCGCTTTATGAAAGTGAAAGATGCGATTGAAGAAGCAGAAGTCACTCTTAAGAGCATGGAATCTGAAGTTGAAGAAATTCGCCAAGGATTAAGTGACTTAAAAGAAAGCGAAGTAAGAAACTCAGAAGCTGTACAAGAAGCGTTAGATGCTTATGAAGCAATTAGCGAGTCAGTGACATCTGATTCTGAAAAATACGGTGTTTCTTATAAAGAATTAGAAAAACAAATTCAAAATGTTGAACGTGATTTTACACAATTTGTTGCTTTGAATACGGCTGGTGATCCAATGGAAGCCCGTACAGTATTAGAAAAAGCGGAAAGAAGAACATATGAGATTCAAGGAATAATTGATCAAGTACCACCTTTGTTTGAAACATTAGATAAAGTATTTCCTAAACAATTAAAGGAAATTAAAGATGGTTACGAAGCATTACAAAAAGACCATTATGTCTTTGAAAATGACATCGTTCAAACTAATGTTGAAAAATTAGATGGTAAAGTACGTTCTACTCTAATGAACTTAGAAAAATTAGAAGTAGATAATGTTGGTAAATTAAATAGCGAAATCGCTAAAGAAATTGACCAATTGTATGATGCAATGGAAAAAGAAATTCAAGCACGTCATTATGTGAATGAAAACAAAGTTACTTTAGTTAACTTCTTGGAACATGCAGATAAAAACAATCATTTATTACTAATTGAATTAGACCATGTATCTCAAAGTTATGTCCTAAATAACAACGAATTAGGTAAAGTTCGAGGATTCCAAGCACAAATGGAAGAAATGCAGAAAGAATTCGATGCAGTAGAAGAAAAACTTAAAAATAAAAAAGCAGTCTTTTCACAAGTCGCTGCGTTTTACCGTGAGAGTCTAGATCAATTAAAAGATATCGAAGAAGAACAAATCGAAACTGGCCAATCAATCAAGGACTTTGCTCCTCGTGAGAGAGATGCCATTAAGAAGATCGATGACTATGAATTAGAGTTGCGAACATTGAAGAGACATATTGAAAAGCAACGTTTACCTGGAATACCAAGTAGCTACCTAGAATTTTTCTTTGTAGCAGGCGAAAGAGTTGAGGAGTTAAGTCGCGAACTTAACAAGATTAGAATAGATATGAATCATATCGATAGATTAGTTGGTCTGTGTGAAGAAGATATTGCCACACTTAACGAGAAGACGAACAATTTAATTGATAGTGCTGCTTTAACAGAGCAAATGATTCAATACGCTAACCGTTTCCGTTTCTCTCATCCAGAAGTTAAAAATGCGATTGATCGAAGCTTAAGTTTATTCTCCAGAGAACATCTTTATCAAGATGCTTTAGATACTATTTCTGAAGCAATTGAAAGAATTGAACCTGGAGCAACAGAGCGAATTAGAAAATACTATTTTGATAATAAAGATAATATGATTTAAACAGTAGCTTAGTCTACTGTTTTTTTCTTTAAAAAAACAAGTAAAAGTTGAAGGAATATTATCAAGGCGTTATAATGAAACATGAATTTTTAGAAATGAGTGACGAAAATGATTTATTTTGATAATAGTGCAACCACGGCAATTGATAAAAGTGTGCTGGAAACATATAAAAGAACAAGTGAAAGATTTATCGGAAATCCCTCTAGTTTACATCGCTTAGGTGAACAGGCAGGAGTGTTACTTGATAAATCAAGAGAACAAATTGCTACACAATTAGGTGTTAAAAAAGAAGAATTGTTTTTTACTAGCGGAGGAACAGAAAGTAATAATTGGGTATTAAAAGGAACAGCAATTGAAAAAAGACCATTTGGTAATCATATTATTATCTCATCTGTTGAACATCCGTCAGTGACTGAAACAGCTAAGCAGTTAGAAAGCCTTGGATTTGAGGTATCTGTTATTCCTGTTTCAAAATCAGGTGTGATTGATGTTTCAGCTTTAGAAAAGTTGATAAAAGCTGAAACAATCGTTGTTTCCACAGTGGTGATTAATAGTGAAGTTGGTATTATTCAACCAATCAAAGAAATTAGTGAGGTACTGACCAAGTATCCATCCATTCATTATCATGTGGATGCGGTTCAAGCGGTTGGAAAAATTCCAACAACAGATTGGTTAACAAGTCGAGTAGATTTTGCGAGTTTTTCAGCACATAAATTCCACGGACCAAGAGGTGTTGGAATTCTTTACTGGAAAAAGGGGTGTAAACTAGCTCCACTTTTAACAGGTGGTGGTCAAGAGAATAATAAGCGCAGTACAACAGAAAATACGCCAGGAATTGTGAGTTCAGCACGAGCATTTCGGTTATTATTTGAAGATGCTGATTTAAAAGAGAAGCAAATGCGACGTATTAGAAATTACATTGCAGAAAATGCTGCTAAATTTCCAAATGTAGTGATGTTTTCTCCTGAAACTAAAAGCATACAAGCTCCCCACATTTTATGTTTTGGTATTAAAGGTATTCGTGGGGAAGTTCTTGTTCATGCATTAGAAGATAAAGAAATTTTTGTCTCAACTACAAGTGCCTGCTCAAGTAAGAAGAAAATGTCTAGCAGTACACTTCACGCCATGGGTGTGCCAAGTAAAGAGGCTGAAACAGCTATTCGTGTTAGTTTAGATGAAAGAAATACGCTAGCAGAAGCAGAGCAATTTTTGATTGTGTTAAAACAGCTACATGATAAGTTTGAAAAAATTAACGGATAAAAGGGAGATAGTATGAAATATACTGAAATAATGGTGCGCTACGGCGAACTATCAACTAAGGGAAAGAATCGACGGTTATTTATTAGTCAACTTTCTAACAATGTTAAAAAAAGTTTACATGAATTTGATGAAATTAAAATCCAAGCTGACCGCGACCGGATGCATTTGATTTTAAATGGGGCAGATAGTGATCAAGTTATGCCTCATTTGACATCAATTTTTGGGATTCAAAGTTTTTCACCTGTTATTCGAGTGGAAAAAGATACTGATGTTATCTGTCAAACTGCTATTGATATGGTAAAGGAGATCTGGACGGAAGGAATGACGTTTAAAGTTCAAAGTCGTAGATCAGATAAGAAATTTATCTGGGATAGTAATGATATGAACCGGGAAGTGGGCGGTGCGATTTTCCACGGCATTGAGGGAATCGAAGCAAAAATGATTCAACCAGATATTCGCGTAGATGTTGAGGTCAGACAAGAGGCAGCTTATTTATCATGTCAAACGATTTTAGGAGCTGGAGGTTTACCTGTTGGCTCAAGTGGTAAAGGGATGTTGATGCTCTCAGGAGGGATTGATTCACCTGTTGCTGGATATCTAGGGATGAAACGTGGCGTTGAAATTGAAGCTGTACATTTTTATAGTCCACCTTATACAAGTGAAAAAGCACTACATAAAGCTAAAGATTTAACAGTTAAATTAACACCATATGTTGGTGGAATTAAGTTTATTACCGTTCCTTTCACTGAAATTCAGGAAGAGATTAAGAGAAGTGTTCCATCTGGTTACTGGATGACAGTGACAAGACGATTTATGTTGCGTTTAACAGATCAAATTAGAGAAAAAAGAAATGGCTTAGCGATTATTAACGGAGAGTCTTTAGGACAAGTGGCATCTCAAACAATGCATAGTATGTTAGCAATTAATGAAGTTACTACAACACCAATTATTCGTCCGGTAATTACACTAGATAAAAGTGAAATTATCAAAATTGCTGAAGAGATTGATACATTTGAATTAGCGATTCAGCCATTTGAGGATTGTTGTACTATTTTTGCTCCACCTGAACCTAAAACAAAACCAAAATTGGAAAAAGTTCTTCATTATGAAGAGCGATTAGATGTTGAGGGAATGATTGAACGTGCGATGGCAGGTTTAGTTGTTGAGGAAATAAAATCCAGTGATAATTTCTTAAATTACGTGTCTGAAGAGATGGATGATTTATTTTAGGTAGTATTTACTTTAAAAGGTAAGTTAAATGAAAAAAGAAGTTGATATTTTAAAATTCAACTTCTTTTTTTACGTCAAAATGAATAAAAAAGCCTAAAATTACGACCTATTTTCACAAATTCATTGAAATGTGAAAACTAACGTGATACACTAAATGTGAAAACAGTCACAATAGAATTAAGGAGTGTAGAAATGGGTAATTTAAAAAAAGATCATACCATTCCAAAGGCAACTGCCAAAAGAATCCCCTTGTATTTTCGTTATTTAAAAACCTTAGATCAAAGTGGAGTAAAACGAATTAAATCAAAAGAATTTAGTAAAATGATTCAAATTCCGTCTGCGACAATTCGTCGTGACTTCTCACATTTTGGTGAATTAGGACGTAGTGGTTATGGTTATGATGTCCCGTATCTTATCCAAGTTTTTAGCAATATTTTAAATACTGAAATTGAAAAAAGAATTGCTTTAATAGGTGTTGGTAATTTAGGAAAAGCGTTAATAAATAATAACTTTAGAAAAAATACGAATTTAAATATTGTTGTTGCTTTTGATGCAAATCCAGACCTTATTGGCACAACAATTAACGACATCCTTATTGAAGATATTGCCAAAATGGAAGAGATTATTAAAAAGGAAGCAATCTCAACAGTGATTATGACTGTGCCAAGTAGCAAGGCACAAGAAGTGATTGATTCTGTTGTAGAAGCAGGTGTGACAGCAATTTTAAACTTTGCACCAAAACGTTTGAGAGTGCCTCACAATGTTCAAGTCCAGTATATTGACTTAACAACAGAGCTTCAAACCTTGATTTATTACGATGAAAATTACAATCATCCAGATTTAGAAACAGTTTAAACAGCAAGCATCTCTTTTGTCTTTTAGCTATTCTTTCTCTATACTAGAGTGAGAATAAAGATAAGGGAGTGTTTTTTTATGCAAGTTACATTAAAAGGTCAACCATTAGATTTAGAGGGAATTCAACCAGTCGTCGGAAAAAAAGCAGAAAACTTTTCTTTAGTAGATTTAAATGATTCTTTAGTAGAATTAACAGAATTATTAAATAAACCACTTATTGTTAGTGTGGTTCCAGATATTGATACGAGTGTTTGTGCAATTCAAACTAAACGCTTTAACCAAGAAGCTGCTTCTATCACAGAAATTAACTTTGTGACAGTTTCAAATAATACTAAGGAACAACAAAGTAATTGGTGCGCCGCTGAAGGTGTTGAAATGACAATGCTTCGTGATGAGGATGTTGAATTTGGTAAAAATTACGGTTTATTTATTCCAGAGATCAATCATTTAGCAAGAGCTATTTTTGTTATTGATCAAAATGGTGTAATTGCTTACGAAGAAATCGTTCCAGAAATTGCGCAAGAGCCAGATTATCAAAAAGCGATTGATGCTGCTAAAGCGTTAATTTAAATTGACGTAGTAGCCGTTTCATTGTAAAATAAATGAAATAATAAAAATGCTTAGATTAAGAGGAGTAGCACTTGTAAATATGTATAGAAAGAAAACCCTTGGCTGAAAGGTTTTCCGTTGAAGAGTGTGAAGGTTGCTTAGGAGCTGAAACTTTTTTCGATTAGTGATCGTTAACTCACTCTTAAGTGATAGTGTGTTTATGCACTATAATCTAGGTGGTACCGCGTGTAAATTCGTCCTAAAGTAGAAATACTTTAGGGCTTTTTTTATTGCCGAATGTTAAATAAGAAAGGAAAGATACTATGACAGAAGAGAAAAACTTAGCATCAAAGTTTGATCCGAAAGCCGTTGAAGAAGGACGCTATGAAAAATGGCTAAATACAGATGTATTTAAACCAAATGGAGATAAAACAGCTAAACCATATTCAATTGTTATCCCACCACCAAACGTAACAGGAAGACTGCATTTAGGTCATGCTTGGGATACAACGCTTCAAGATATGATTATTCGCCAAAAAAGAATGCAAGGCTTTGATACATTATGGGTACCTGGTATGGACCATGCCGGGATTGCTACACAAGCTAAAGTAGAAGAAAAATTACGTGCTGAAGGTGTGACACGTTACGATTTAGGTCGCGAAAAATTTGTTGAATCAACTAAAGAGTGGAAAGAAGAGTATGCTGGTCATATTCGCGAGCAGTGGGGAAAACTTGGCTTATCAGTAGACTACTCTCGTGAAAGATTCACATTAGATGATGGACTATCAGATGCAGTAAAAAAAGTTTTTGTGAAATTATATGAAAAAGATTTGATTTATCGCGGAGAGTATATTATCAATTGGGACCCACAAGCAAAAACGGCTCTTTCTGATATTGAAGTTATCCATAAAGATGTTGAAGGCGCCTTTTATCACATGTTCTATCCATTAGCTGATGGCAGTGGAAAATTAGAAATTGCGACAACTCGTCCTGAAACAATGCTTGGAGATACAGCTGTTGCTGTCCATCCAGAAGATGAGCGGTATAAAGAGTTAATTGGTAAAAAAGTTATTTTACCTTTAGTTGATAAAGAAATTCCAATTATTGCTGATGAGTATGTTGAAATGGATTTTGGAACAGGTGTGGTTAAGATTACACCAGCTCATGACCCTAATGACTTTGAGGTAGGTAATCGTCATAATTTACCACGTGTTAATGTGATGGATGCTAGTGCGGTGATGAATGAAACAGCTGGTAAATATGCTGGTATGGATCGTTTTGAAGCTCGTAAAGCGGTGGTAAAAGATTTAGAAGAATTAGGCTTGATGAAAAAAATCGAAAAACATGTACACAGTGTAGGACATTCAGAAAGAACAGGGGTTGTTGTTGAACCACGTCTTTCAACACAGTGGTTTGTTAAGATGAAACCATTAGCTGAGATGGCGATTAAAAATCAAGAAACAGATAATAAAGTAGAATTTTATCCACCACGTTTTGATCAAACGTTCTTAACATGGATGGAGAATGTTCATGATTGGGTAATCTCTCGTCAGTTATGGTGGGGACATCAAATACCAGCGTGGTATCACAATGAAACAGGCGAAATGTATGTTGGAGAAAGTGCCCCAACAGACATTGAAAACTGGACGCAAGATGAGGATGTTTTAGATACATGGTTCTCAAGTGCTCTATGGCCATTTTCAACGATGGGTTGGCCAGATGAGGAGTCAGAAGACTTTAAGCGCTACTTCCCAACAAGCACGTTAGTGACAGGCTATGACATTATCTTCTTCTGGGTAAGTCGGATGATTTTCCAAAGTTTAGAATTTACTGGAGAACGCCCATTTAAGCAAGTCTTAATGCATGGTTTAATTCGTGCAGAAGACGGACGTAAGATGAGTAAATCTTTAGGTAACGGAATTGACCCAATGGATGTGATTGAAAAATACGGTGCAGATGCACTTCGTTGGTTCTTATCAAATGGTTCAACTCCTGGTCAAGACATGCGTTTTAGCTATGAAAAAATGGATGCCTCATGGAACTTTATTAATAAAATTTGGAATGCTTCACGTTTTGTTATCATGAATTTAGAAGGTTTTAATTACGAAGACATTAATCTTGATGGCGAAAAAACAGTGGCAGATAAATGGATTTTAACACGCCTTAATGAAACAATTGATAAAGTGACACTCTTCTTTGATAGATTCGAATTTGGTGAAGCAGGACGTCAGTTGTATAACTTCATTTGGGATGATTTCTGTGATTGGTACATTGAAATGAGTAAGGAAATTCTTTACGGTGAAGATGAATCACAAAAGAATATGACTCGTAGTATTTTGACGTACACATTAGATAAAATTTTGAAATTACTACATCCAATTATGCCGTTTGTGACAGAAGAAATCTGGGAAAAAATTCCACATACTGGAGAGTCTATTGTAACAGCCGTTTATCCAACAGTGGTCCCTGAATTATCTGATGAAACTTCAGCACGAGGTATGGAAGTTTTACAAGAGTTGATTCGTTCGGTTCGTAACATTCGTGCTGAAGTGAATACACCAATGTCTAAACCAATTACGTTGTTAATTAAAACAAATGACAAGAAAGTTAATTTATTCTTCAATGAAAACACAAAATACATTGAGCGTTTCTGTAATCCAGAAGAATTAGTAATTGCTGATAATGTGGAAGCACCAGAGTTATCAATGAGTGCTGTCATTACAGGTGCTGAAATTTATTTACCATTAGAAGATTTAATTAATATCGAAGAAGAAATCAAACGTCTTGAAAAAGAATTAGATAAATGGACTAAAGAAGTTGAGCGAGTACAGAAAAAATTAGGTAATGAGCGTTTCGTCTCTAGTGCACCTGAAGCAGTTGTTGAAGGTGAGAAAGCAAAAGAGAAAGACTACTTAGAAAAACAAGCAGCTGTTACAGATCGTATTGCTCAATTAAAAAAATAAATGAAGATATAGGTGGTTAAAGGATGAATTATGAAGAAACAGTAGCCTGGATTCATGACCGCATTAAATTTGGTATCCGTCCAGGATTAATCAGAATCGATGAATTATTAAATAGATTAGACAATCCACAACATCAACTAAAAACAGTTCATATTGGTGGAACCAATGGGAAAGGGTCTACGACAACATTTCTTCGTTGCTTACTTGAAGAGCAAGGACTACAAGTCGGCACCTTTACATCCCCTTATATCGAAACATTTAACGAACGTATTGCCATTAATGGTGTGCCAATTCCTGATGATGACTTGGTTAGCTTAGTTGAAAAAATTAAGCCCCTTGTTGAAGACATGGATACAGTTGAAGAATTAAAAAATGCGGTTGAATTTGAAATTTTAACGGCGATTATGTTCCAGTACTTTCTTGAAAAAGAAGTGGATATTGTTTTAGTTGAAGTTGGGCTTGGTGGACGTTACGATTGCACGAATGTCATTACACCACTGGCTTCAGCCATTACAACTATCGGCTTAGACCATATTGATATTTTAGGTGACTCTCTTGAAGAGATTGCTTCTCAAAAAGCAGGAATTATCAAACAAGACGTTCCTGTTGTTATTGGTAAAATGGATGATGTGGCTTTTAACGTCATTAAAGAAGAGGCAGAATCCTTAAATAGCCCAATGTATCGTTACGATGTGGATTTTTCAAGTAAATATATTCAACCTGATGACAGCTGGGGTGAAATTTTTAATTTTAGATCAAGTTCATTAGATTTGTCTCACGTGACGATTAGTTTACTTGGAAAACATCAGGTGGATAACGCTAGTGTGGCAATTCAGTTGTATGATATTGTTTCAAACAAATTAGGTTTAAGCACTTTAAGTAAAGATATTCAAAAAGGTTTGAAAAAAGCGTTCTGGCCAGGTCGAATGGAAAAAGTATCTGACGAGCCGTTAATCGTACTTGATGGCGCTCATAATGATCATGCAATGCAAGTAATGGTTAATAATTTAAAAACAGAATTTAAAGGTCAGCATATCCACGCCATTTTTGGGGCACTTTCGACAAAAGATATTGATTCAATGATTAAAGATTTAAAAACAGTTCCTCATCTTGATCTGAAAGTAACAGCGTTTAATTATCCAAAAGCTTTTACAAAAGAGCAATATGAAGAGATGGGGCTAAATGCTTATTCAGAATGGCAGAAGGCACTTGCAGATTCGTTGGAAGAATTAACGGGTGATGATTTGATTTTAGTTACTGGTTCTCTTTACTTTATTTCTCAAGTAAGAGAAACCCTTTTAGGAGGAAATTAATTGAAGAAAATTAATGGTGTTATTTTTGATATGGACGGTTTGATTTTTGACACAGAAGCTATTTATTGTAAAAGCAATGTGGCTATGGCAAAAGAGTACGGCTTAAAAGAATACGACGAAGCTTATTACCGAACTGAAATTGGTTTAAGTGAAGAGCATGCGTATCAAAAATATTTAACAGATTATGCGTATTTACCCGAAGAAACGATTCAACAGTTCTTTAAAGAAAGTCGTAGCAAAGTAAGCAAAACTTTTAAAGAAAATGGTGCTCCTTTAAAACCAGGCGTTGTTGAATTATTAATTTACCTTAATCAAGAAAATATCCCTTGTATTGTCGCTTCAAGTAACACAAGAGTAGCGATTGACCAGTTACTTGAAAAAGCTAATTTGAGAGATTACTTTGTTGATACTGTCTCTGGAGACGAAGTGACTCATGCTAAACCACATCCTGAGATTGTAGAAGTAGCTGTAAAAAAATTAAACACTAAAGCAAGTGAAACAGTGATGCTAGAAGACTCTTTAAATGGCATTAGAGCCTCTTTTTCAGCAAATGTACCTGTTATTATGGTGCCTGATTTAATTGCGCCAGATGAGGAAGCATTAGAGAAAGTCTATGCTGTTAAAAAAGATTTATTTGAAGTAAAAACATTAATCGAAGAAAAATAAAAATTTTCCCCCTTTTATCGTATGTTTATTATGAGATGAGAGGGGGATTTTTTTGTCATTATCTGTTAAAGAATATCACGAGGAACTCCAACCAAGAGAAAGATGTAAAAAATATGGTGCTGAAAATTTAACACATCAAGAATTACTAGCGATTATTTTACGAACGGGTAGTAAAAATCAAAATGTATTGGAATTATCCAATCAAGTCCTTACTAATTTTGATAGTTTATTTGAGTTGAAAATGGCAAGCATTGAGGAGCTAGTCAAAATTGAGGGAATTGGGGAAGTTAAGGCAGTAGAACTTCAGGCTGTCATCGAGTTTGGAAAAAGACTCGCTTTAAGTTACCGAGAAAAACTTGGGGTGATTGTCTCAAGTAGTGAGCTTGGAAAAAGATTGATAGAAGAGATGAAAGATTATCAGCAAGAGCATTTACTCGTGTTATATTTAAATACAAAAAATGAAGTATTAAAAAAACAAACTGTGTTCATTGGTTCATTAAATCAATCGGTTGCTCACCCACGAGAAATCTTTCGAATTGCTGTCAAATGTGCGGCTGCAAGAGTCATTGTCGTTCACAACCATCCGTCTGGAAACCCTAATCCTTCCAAGCAAGACATCGCTTTCACGCATCGTTTAGTTGAGTGTGGAAAATTAATTGGAATAGATGTTTTGGATCATCTGATTATTGGTGAGAACAGTTACATTAGCATGAAAGAAACTGACATAATTTAAACAAAAACGTTTACTTACGTACTTGCATTTAGATTATAGTTGCGTTATGATTGAATTGTAATTTGGTTTTGGGATTCAATAGAAGTTGTAACACACATGTTTCAACCACCTCTATCGACCGAAAGCAAGTATACAAAATATCATTTAGTGCTTAAGGCACGAGGAGGAAATATAATGGCTCAAGGAACAGTAAAATGGTTTAACGCTGAAAAAGGATTTGGATTCATCCAACAAGAAGAAGGTAACGACGTATTCGTACATTTCTCAGCAATCGAAGGTGACGGATTCAAGACTTTAGAAGAAGGTCAAGCAGTGAACTTTGAAGTCGAAGAAACAGACCGTGGCCCTCAAGCAGCTAACGTTACTAAAGCGTAATTTAAACTTTAAATTAACAAAAAGTGTAAGTAGATAGCTACTTACACTTTTTTTGTCTATTTTTATCTGTAATCAGCTATACCAGCGGCTTGATGGAAGATAACATCTTCGTTATAGTAAACGTCCAAATTGTTATACATAGGAGTATCTCCTGAAACACCGCCCAATAAGTCATGGAACTTATGATATTTATTAGGTTGAATAATAACGGTTTGAGGATAGCGAACAGGTATTAATGTGTCTTCACTACTTCGACCAGATTTTTTATGTAGACTTAAATTATCCGTTGAAACTGAGATAGCCTCATTAGATGTATTTGTAATAATCAAATGATAAAACATTGCAGGGCCATCTGTGCTGCCTTTTTCCATTTGAGCTGATATATCAGTTTTTGTCGCTACTTTACTTTCTAAATTTGCTTCAGCAATATACTCTTCACTAATAACTTCCCATTCATTTGCTGTAGTCACGTCTTTTTTCTCTAGATGTCCATTTGAATTAACACGGTACTGATAAGTCATTTTATCAAAAGCCCCTGTTGGAACTGGCAAGTACTCAGAAACAACGAGATACCCTTCAACCATACTAGTTTGAAAGCGATCCTTCTTCTCTAAACTATCACTTGGAGCTCCGTTTTGAGTTAAATAATTTTTAATCCAAGCCACAACTTGTGTTTCTGTTAAATTTTTAGTATCGATTATTTCTTTCTCTGTAGTTTTAACTTCGGTATTTTTCGTTTCTTTAGGTAAATTTTTTCCAGTTGTGACGAACTTTTCGACTAGTTTTTGATAGTCTTTGTATTGATTATCCAATTCTTTTTTTGTCCACTCAAGAGGATACTCAGAAGAGGTAGCATCTGATTTAGCAGATACCGTGTCGGTTTCAATTTTTAATAAAAGGGTAGTATCCTTTGCTTTTTGAGAGAGCTTATAATTTTTTTCGTCTTTGTTATAAGAAAAAAGAGTAGGTGATTCTTTTGTTAAATGGTAAAAAACATCATCAACAGAGGCATCTTTTTTTGAAAAATGTGTCATATAGGCTGCTGCTGCATACTCCTCATCAGAAAAAAGAGGTTTTTCTTCTTTTGCTGCAACTGTT
>NZ_JAVWHO010000023.1:27049-35035 GCF_036639995.1 Vagococcus sp.
AACTGTTATTTTCTTCATAGTTATTTCCTTTCTAAGTAAAAATAAAAAAACATATCTTTCTTCCATAATAGCAAAGAAAGATATATTTAAATAGAGAAGAAATAAAGAATGTAGTCTATTTTTATAACAAATAAAAAAAACTAAAGATGAATTTTCACTCATCTTTAGCTTTTAAATTAAGTAATTACTTTATTTTATTAATTTGCTTCAAGAACAACTGGTAAAATCATTGGATGTCTTTCAGTTTGTTCAATTAAGAAAGGTTGAATAGCATTAATAATGACTTCATTTAACATCGCTTCATCACAGTCCTTATTTTTAAGAGCTTTGCGAATGGCATTAAATAAAATTCGTTGTGATTCTTGGATTAATTCGCCAGATTCTCTCATATAAATGAAACCACGAGATAAAATGTCTGGACCAGCGACAATTGTTTGCGTGTCATAATCAACAGTAGCAACGGCTAATACTAAGCCATCCTCTGAAAGAATACGACGATCTTTTAAGACGATATTACCAATGTCACCAATGCCGTTACCGTCAACATAAACATCATCAGCGGCAAAATGACCAGCACGTCTAGCACTTTCACTTGTTAAAGCTAAGACATCACCATTTTCTAAAATATAGCAATTCTCTTTTTTAACACCTGTTGCTTGTGCAGATTGTAAATGCACATTTAACATGCGGTACTCCCCGTGAACAGGGATGAAATATTTTGGCTTCAATAAACGTAATAATAATTTTTGCTCTTGTTGTCCACCGTGACCAGATGTATGAATGTTATTAACTTTACCATGAATCACGTTTGCACCAGCTTCTGATAACAAGTTAATCAAGCGATTAACACTTGTTGTGTTACCTGGAATTGGTGAACTTGAAAAGATAACTGTATCATCGGGTTGGATTGAAATCTGACGGTGAGTCCCGTTGGCGATACGACTTAAAGCAGCCATAGGTTCACCTTGAGATCCGGTACAAAGAATCATAATTTCGTTTGCCGGGTATTTATTAATTTCACGACTATCAATGAACGTATCATCGGGCACATTAATGTATCCTAATGCACGCCCATTAACCATGGCATTTTCCATACTACGACCAAAAACAGCAATTTTACGTCCCGTTTTAACAGCCGCCTCAGCAGTTTGTTGTAATCTGAAAATATTTGAAGCAAACGTCGCAAATATCACACGACCTTCGACTTTTTCAATGATGCGTAAAATAGATTCGCCAATGACTTTTTCAGATTTAGTAAAATCAGGTACCTCAGCATTAGTACTATCTGATAGAAGACATAACACGCCTTCTTCACCTAATTTTGCCATTTTATGAAGATCAGCTGGCTCGCCAACTGGTGTAAAGTCAAATTTAAAATCCCCTGAATAAACAATATTACCAGAAGGGGTTTTAACAATAACGCCATTTGCTTCTGGAATACTATGTGTTGTTCGGTAGAAACTAACCGATGTTTTTCTAAATTTAATGACAGAGTCTTCGTTAACTTCATGAAGTTCAGCGTCTCTTAAAAGACCATGCTCATCTAACTTATTACGAATCAAAGCCATAGCTAATGGACCAGCATAGATTGGGATATTAGCTTGTTTTAAAAGAAATGGAATACCACCAATATGATCTTCGTGACCATGAGTGATAACAAGTGCTTTCACTTTAGAAATATTTTTAATAATGTATTGATAATCTGGAATAACATAATCAATTCCTAATAAATCATCTTCTGGAAATTTAATACCAGCATCAATGATAATTATCTCATCTTGAAATTGGACCCCGTATGTATTTTTCCCAATTTCGCCAAGTCCACCGATGCCAAACACA
Organism: Vagococcus sp.; assembly: GCF_036639995.1. Classification (GTDB taxonomy): domain Bacteria; phylum Bacillota; class Bacilli; order Lactobacillales; family Vagococcaceae; genus Vagococcus. The sequence goes on from NZ_JAVWHO010000023.1 coordinate 28,889, forward strand.
CCTGTTTCATTGTTTTTTATTTGGACTTTCATAACTACTCAAACTCCACAAGTTTGAAATCAGCGTTCTCTTTTTCGTACTCTAAATGATTTCCTTCTAAGGGTTGAATTAACTCAATGTTGTAAGGGGTATGTTGTTCGATTACTTTTCTAGCCTCAACTGAACTTTCTGATTCCATATAAAGAGATAATGTTTTCTCTCTTTGTGGGCTACGTGCTTTGTCTTCTTGATAATATACTTTATAAATCATATAAAAATCTCCTTCGTCTAGTTATTTTAGTGAGTTATTTTATTTTTAAACGCAACAAACTGAGGTGTAAAATACACCTGCATTTATAATATGGTTAACTTTAAAGAAGTCTTCAAAGTAACATGAAACCTTGTGTTGTTTCATTATAAAAGATAAAAATTCACCGTCTCGAGTGTGGAGAAAAACTCTCCAACAATTAGGTATATTCTATCATAATCAAAGACCGTTGTATAGAATCATTCACTAAGAGGTTTAAATAGGGAAAGAGAAAAAGTGAGGTAATTGAAAAAGTAGTGGAAAAAACGGAAAAAACGTCAAAATAAAAAAAGTTTCAATTTTTATTTTTTTGGTCAAAAGCTTGTTATACTGGGCTAAAACAAAGAATTGGCTATTCGAAAACGGAATAGCCAATCAAACAAAACGTTACTTTTTAATAGTTTCTTTTAGATTATTTTAAAACATCTTGATATTCTTTTTTTTGATCAAATTCTTTTTTAGCAAAGGGACAAAGAGGCATCACTTTTTTATTGTTTTTCCTCGCATAGTCAACTCCTAGAGCAACTAACTTTTCAGCAATACCTCGGCCACGATGAGCATCATCCACATATGTATGGTCAATAATAATCATTGTTTCTCCAGCATTAGACCAAGTCATTTCACCAATTTCTTGCCCGCTATCTTCAAAAACGACAAAACGATTAGCTTCTTCAACGTATTTCATTTAGGCAGTCTCCTTTTTAATATATTTTAAGGCACCAGTTGGGCATGTATTGATAACAAGCTCGTTGTTTTCAGTAGTTCCGTTATCAGTTATAATCCATGGACGTCTGCCAACTTCAAAAACATCAGGGTTACCGCGAACACATTTTCCAGCGTGCTCACAAACCTGTTGGCTATAAAAGATGTCCATTGCTTCACCAGAATATTTTCGATATCCTGCCTCAAGTAATTCCTTTTCAGATACAGTTGCTTCGTTGATATTTGTCATTAAAACCCATTCCTTTCAAGAAGATGTATTGAGAGTTAAGTATAACATATTTTTTGAAAAACAGCTTCTTTTTAGTAAGCATAGTGATTAATTCAGGAAATGTTAAGGTTAAATTAATAAAAGAGGTTTACCTAAATAGTAGAATAGATTAAACTACCACAAGAAGGGGAGAGGTAAAGTGTTACTAATGATCGTATTTGGCATTTTAATGAATGTCTTAATTGTCTTTTTGTTTTGTCCGGGAATTTTAGGGATTAATTTTCTTTTTACGATTGGTCTATTAGGTGTGATGTTGGATTCAGTAAAAGATAAAAAACAAAATTTAGCAGAATAAGTGATAAAAAAGTGCTTGTGACTGAAATTGTCACAAGTTTTTTTGTGCGACAAACTTAAAAAATGTTCCTTAAAAAAGAGGAGGAAAGATAGGCATTTAATAAAAAAATGTGGTATGTTATAAAATAGCAACACATGTTCAGATAGATAGGAGATGATTTAATGAAAACAATGTGGCATTATGCCATGAAACAAAAAGGTTTATTAATGCTAAACGTTATTTGTGTATTCGGTTTCGTTATTATTGAATTAGGCCTCCCTACATTCCTAGCTAAGATGCTAGATGTCGGGATTGTTAATAATGATTTTGAGTACGTTAAAAAAATGGGTCTTTATATGGTGGCAACGATTATTATTGGGATTATTCTTTATATCGGGTTAGCCATTGTTGGAGCAAGAATCAACACGCGTTTAGTTCAGCAAATGAGAAATGATATGATGAAAAATATTCAGCAATATTCTCATCAAGAGTATGAAAAAATAGGTATGTCCTCTCTTATCACTCGAACAACTAATGATGCGTTTCAAGTCATGACCTTTATGGGGATGATCTTAAGAATTGGTTTTATTACGCCCATCATGTTTGTTTCAAGTATTGTAATGATAGTCAGAACAAGCCCGTCGTTAACCACGTTTGTTATTGGGGCGCTACCATTTCTTTTAGGTGGTATTCTATTAATCGGAAAACGTTCAGGTCCATTGTCTGAGAAACAACAAAAAAATCTCGACAATATCAACATGATTTTAAGAGAAAATTTAAGTGGTTTACGTGTTATTCGTGCTTTTGTAAATGAACCTTTTGAAGAGCAACGATTTGATAAGGTGAATCAAAAGTATGCTGAAAGCTCTAAAAAATTATTTAAATTAATGGCATCTGCACAACCTGCCTTTTTCTTTTTATTTAATATTGTTATGGTTCTTGTTATTTGGTTTGGTAGTGTCCAAATTGATGCAGGAAGTTTAGAAGTTGGTAATTTAATCGCATTTATTGAATATATTTTCCATGCGTTATTCTCATTCCTTTTATTCTCTGCAGTATTTATGATGTATCCTCGTGCCGCTGTTTCTGCTAATCGTGTTCAAGAAGTTTTAGACTTGACGCCTTCCATTAAAAATCCAGAGAATGGTGTGACTGAAACACCAACAAATGGTGTATTAGCTTTTAAAGACGTTTCTTTTGCTTATCCAGGTAACTCAGAAAGCCCAGTGATTCGTAATGTATCGTTTACGGCTAATCCAGGAGAAACTGTTGCCTTTATTGGGAGTACAGGAAGTGGAAAATCAACCTTAATCCAGTTAATTCCTAGATTTTATGATGTTTCAAGAGGTTCTATTACGATTGATGGCGTGGATGTTAGAGAATATGACTTAGGAACATTGCGACATAAAATTGGATACATTCCTCAGAAAGCGTTACTGTTTTCAGGAACAATTGCGGATAATTTAAAATACGGGAAACCGGATGCAACTAAAGAAGAGATGCTTGAAGCAATTGATATTGCCCAAGCAACAGAGTTTATCGAAAGTAAAGAAAAAGGATTAGATGAACCAATTTCAGAGGGTGGTTCAAACTTTTCTGGTGGTCAAAAACAACGGTTAGCGATTGCTAGAGCCTTGATTAGAAAACCAGCTATTTATGTGTTTGATGATAGCTTTTCAGCACTCGATTATAAAACTGATGCTACTTTAAGAAATCGATTGAAAAAAGAAACAACAGAATCAACAGTATTAATTGTGGCTCAGCGTGTCAGTACAATTATGCATGCCGATAAGATTGTTGTTTTAAATGAAGGAGATGTCGTAGGCATTGGAACCCATCATGACTTATTGAAAGAGTGTTCCATTTATTATGATATTGCCTCATCACAATTAACAGAGGAGGAATTAGCATGAAAAAATCACTTAGTTCTTTAACCCGATTGTATGCTTATATTTCTCCTTATAAGTTACATTTTTTCTCAGCTATATTTATGACGTTCATTGCTATCTTTATGAATGCTGTCCTTCCTTATGTGACAGGATTACCAACAACACGTATTTCTCAAAATATTAAAGAAGGTCAAGCCATAGATTTTAGTTATATAGGTAAGATTTTAGTTGTGTTATTAATTATTGGGTCGATTTATAGCTTGGCAAGTTTCTTAGCTCAAATGTTCATGACAAACGTTGTCCAACATTCTATGAGAGACTTAAGACAAGAGCTAGATCAAAAAATTAATCGTTTACCAGTCTCTTATTTTGATAAAAATCAATTTGGTGATATTTTATCACGTGTGACAAATGACGTGGATGCTGTAAGTAATGCGATGCAACAAAGTTTTATTGCGATTATTAATGCGATACTAGGAATTGTGATGGCCATTACAGCGATGTTGATGATTAACGTTAAGTTGGCAATGGTTGTAATGATTATCATTCCTTTATCAATTATTATTTCAAAAATTGTTGTTAATATCTCTCAAAGATATTTCAAAAAACAACAAGACTCACTGGGTGATTTAAATGGCTTTGTTCAAGAAAATCTAACAGGATTTAATATTTTAAAACTGTACGGCAGAGAAGATCAAACCTTGACTGATTTTAAAGAAGTAAATGGTCGGTTAGCTCATAATGGATTTAGAGCAGCTGCTCTTTCAGGTTTGATGATGCCTTTAGTTAATTTGACTGCTTATAGTGCTTACATTGCCGTTGCTGTCTTAGGGTCTCATTATATTATTCAAGGAACCCTACTATTAGGTAACTTACAAGCTTTTATTCAATATGTATGGCAAGTGAGTCAACCAATGGGACAAATTACACAGTTGTCATCTGTCCTACAAAGTGCTTCTGCAGCCACAACTCGTGTCTTTGAAATTTTAGACGAAGTAGAAGAAGAGTTAAACGAAAAAGACATTCCATTACCTGAAACAATAGAAGGTAATGTAACGTTTGAGAATGTGTCATTTAGTTATGACCCAGAAAAACCGTTAATTCAAAACTTTAATGTTGAAGTTAAAAGTGGTCAAACAGTAGCAGTTGTTGGGCCAACGGGTGCCGGTAAAACAACGTTAATCAACTTGCTTATGCGTTTTTATGACGTAACAGAAGGTGCGATTAAAATTGATGGTATTGATACGAAGAAAATGAAAAGAAGTGATGTTCGTTCATTATTTGGAATGGTGCTTCAAGATGCATGGTTATATAACGATACCATTGCGGAAAATATTCGTTTTGGGAAGTTAGATGCGACGGATTATGAAGTAGTCGATGCAGCTAAAACAGCCAATGTGGACCATTTTATTCGGACGATGCCAGATGGATACAATATGGCGATTAACGAAGAAGGGGACAATGTCTCACTTGGGCAAAAGCAGTTACTAACTATTGCACGTGCTGTTATTTCTGATCCGAAAATTTTAATTTTAGATGAAGCTACAAGTTCAGTGGATACAAGGCTAGAAGGTTTAATCCAAAAAGCAATGGACCGTGTGATGGAAGGTAGAACAAGTTTTGTTATTGCTCACCGATTGTCAACTATTCGTGATGCTGATTTGATTCTTGTAATGGATAAAGGTCAAATTATCGAACAAGGAAATCACGACACATTAATTGCTAAAAAAGGTTTCTACGAACAACTTTATAACAGCCAATTTCAAGAAGAGGCTGAATAAAAAGCAGGTCGATAAAAAAATCGACCTGCTTTATTTTTTTCCTTCAAAGGTAATCGTTTGATTGCTGTTTGTTGGTGCTTCATCAAATTCATAATCGGCAGAAATGCTAATCTCCTTAAAGCCTACTTTTTCAAGCATTAATCGAAATTCATTTAGGCCATACCACCGAAGTAAAAATTGTTGTAATTCTTGCTTAATTAATTCTCCTTTTTGCCAATAACTATATGTTAAATGAGAAATAATATGTTGACTGAACCAATCGATTTCCACAATTTTCTTCTCATAAGTAATCAATTCTTCTGTGTTGATAGGAAAACTTGTCGTTGAAGTTTCACCTAATTCTGGATAAAAAGGTAAATCAATATCGATAATTATTTTTCCACCAATTTTCAGATGACGATAAAAATTAATTAGAGTTTGATAGGCTAGTTTTTCTGTTTCGAGCAAACAAAATGTGGCTGTAGGCATGATAATCGCTTCATAATAATTTTCAGCAATTAAAAAATCTGCCAAATTTCCTTGATGAATGGTAGTAGCTAATTGCTGCTGAGATAAACTTGCTTGGCAAGCAGCTAGCATATCAAAAGATTGGTCAATTCCTTCTATATCAAATCCCTCTTTTAGTAAAGGAATTAACATCCTGCCACTACCAACACCAGCTTCTAAAATTTTCCCGGAAATCCCATCAAGTCGTTCACTGTAATAATCAATGTCGCCATTTAAAGAGGCTCCAATGGGTTTAGTTAGTTCATAAACTTTTGTTGCTAATGGACCGTAATGATTGTACATATTCTCACCTATTCTTTATTTATTAACTCCTATTTTAACTTATTTTCAAAAAAAAGATAGAAACAGAGATTTCTGAAGAACAATTTATGAAATATAGTGTTTTCTACAAATAAGAGATGTTTAAGCAAATTAAATAG
>NZ_JAVWHO010000024.1:0-26019 GCF_036639995.1 Vagococcus sp.
TTTCATCAGTTAAAGAAAAAATAACTTTAGTAGAAGAAGACGTTTCTTCTATTTTATAGTCCCAAAATTGACACCACCAACCGTGACTTCCACCGTGAATATGGTGCTCACCATTATTTTTTTCAAGTCTCACATTTTGCCATTTAGCGTCTTTAATTCGGCCAGCAACAGGACCAACTAAAGCACCAAATTGTGCTGTATCAGCTAAAATATTTTCAGGTGTATCAAGTGTTAACAAAATATTTTCTATTTTTCCGTTTTTATCAGGTGTTAAAAAGTCATGCCATCGTGCACCAAAATTTAAGAAGGTTGCTGAAAGTTGGTCATTCTTTAAAGTGATAAAATCAATGTTTGTTTTTGAATCTTGGTAAATAGAGTAAGACATCTTATTTGTTGTTCCAAACAGATTTAAGATAAGTTAACGATAATTTACTTGTATCAGGAACTAGGGCAATGTCTTTACCTAAATCTTTTGCTTCACCCACACCTACAGGAATTGAACCACTAGCTTTAATGGCCGCAATACCAGCTTGAGAGTCTTCAATTCCAATCGCTTCAATGATTGGTACATTAACAGCTTTGGCAGCAGCAACAAAAATATCTGGTGCTGGTTTTCCAGCAGCGACAGAGCCAGGATCAACGATAGCATCAAAGAAGTGACTAATCTCCATTTTATCTAATAATAAAGGACCATTTTTACTTGCAGAAGCAAGAGCAATTTTGATATCTGCTGCTTTTAATTCTTCAAGTAACTCTAAAATGCCAGGATAAATATCTTTAGGTGAGATAGCTTGAATCATCTCAACATAGTTGTCATTTTTTTCTTTTGCTAATTCAGCAAATTTTTCAGTACTAATATCTTCTAATTTATTACCATGTTTCAAAATAAGAGTAAGAGAATCCTCACGACTAACGCCTTTTAGTTTTTCATTAAATTCTCTATCAATTGAAATACCTAAATCATCTGCAAGTTTTTTCCAAGCATGAAAATGATACTCGGCTGTATCAGTAATAACACCATCTAAATCAAATAAAACACCTTTAAACATTATTAAACATCCTCTCTGTTTTCAAAAATGAGAGTGAGACAAGATGTCGCACTCTCAAGTCATTATCATTTTAAAATAAATTTTGCTAAAAGTCTACAAATGTATATACAAGTTAATTATTTAACTGGAACTGTAATAGTATCAGTAATATGATGAACTTCATCATATAGTGTCACATCAAGTGAGTCACCACTTAACAAGGTAATCGTTACATTTGAGTCAATTAAAACATGTAATAAGCGGCCACGATAGTTAATATGGAACGCATATTTACTCCATTTTTCGGGCAAGAATGGGGAGAAGCTAAGTGTTTCTTTATAAGTTTTCATTTGTGCGAAACCTTGAACAATAGCTAACCAACTACCAGTCATTGATGTAATATGTAGACCATCTTCAGTATCGTTGTTGTAGTTGTCTAAGTCTAGTCTAGCAGTACGTTGGTACATTTCAATCGCTTTTTCTTCCATACCAAGTTCAGCTGCTAAAATCGAGTGAATACAAGGAGAAAGTGATGATTCATGAACAGTCATTGGTTCGTAAAATTCAAAGTTACGACGTTTTTCTTCCATTGTAAATTCATCATTAAAGAAGTAAATACCTTGTAGGACATCTGCTTGCTTAATGAAGCATGAACGTAAGATATGGTCCCATGACCAGTTTTGATTTAATGGAACGTCTGTTGCTGCTAAATCTTTAACAGGCATTAAGTCTTTATCTAAGAAGGTATCGTGTTGAACATATACGCCTAACTCATCGTCTTTAGGGAAATACATATTAGCAACAATATCTTCCCAATGTTTGATTTCTTCATCAGATAATTTAACGCGTGTTTCTGTTTCGTATTTCAAGTAATTTTCTAATGTGTATTTAAGAACCCAAGCAGCAATATAGTTAGTGTACCAGTTGTTATTAACATTATTTTCATATTCATTAGGACCAGTTACACCATGCATCATGTATTGTTTGTTGCGTTTTGAATAATGCACACGATCTGCCCAGAAACGAGCAATTTCAGCTAAAACTTCTAAGCCATCACCCTTAATATAAGAAGTGTCACCTGTGTAGTTAGTATAATTGTAAATCGCATAAGCAATTGCTCCATTACGGTGAATTTCTTCAAATGTAATTTCCCATTCGTTATGACATTCTACACCAGTGAAAGTCACCATTGGATAAAGCGCTCCATTAAGTCCTTGTTGACGCGCATTATGTTGCGCTTGCGGTAATTGGTTATGACGGTATTTTAATAAGTTTTCAGTGACACTTTTATCAGCTAAAGCTAAGTATAATGGTACCGCGTAAGCTTCAGTATCCCAATAAGTTGCACCACCATATTTTTCACCAGTAAAGCCTTTTGGTCCAATGTTTAAGCGGTCATCTTCACCGTAGTAAGTTGAAAATAATTGGAATAAGTTAAAACGAATTCCTTGTTGTGCTTCATCATCGCCTTCAATAACCACATCAGCTAAATCCCAGCGTTTTTCCCAGGCAAGTGAGTGTACTTCTTTTAACTTCTCATCAGAAGAATGAGTAACATCAGTCATAATTTGTTGAGCCGTTGCTAATTGTTTCGTTTCTTCAATATCACGACTAGTCACAATAACAACCTTTTTATTTAAGTTGATTGTTTCGTTTTCTTTTACATCAAATACAAAGCTTTCTGTAGCAAGGAAAGCTTCTGTTGCCGAACTAGTTGTAAATGATTGCCCACTAGCTTTATTTTCCATTAATGCTGTAATTGTAAATTGTTCAATCCCAAAATTATTAGGAATTGTTCGAGTTGTGACATGAGAGTCACCAACGCTTAACTCTTCCCAGAACATTTCTTCATAGTTACTATCTTCATTGTGGACGTTGTTATCTAATTTAGAAACAACTTTAATAGTACCTTGCCCTTTTAGAACTTCAGCAGTCATGTTGATAACACCTAATTCTTTTGTAGCAACACTTAAAAAGCGTTCAAAAGAAAATTTAACGGTCATATTTTCAACAGTAACAGTAAAGTGACGAGATAAGATACCATGTTCCATATCTAGTTCTTGATAAAAGTCTGTTGGGTTTTGAGTAGCTAAGTCAATTTTTGTTTCATTGACATATAAATCCATCGCAATAAAATTAATAGCATTGATGACTTTCCCAAAGTATTCTGGATAGCCATTTTTCCACCAACCAACGCGTGTTTTATCTGGGTACCAAACACCAGCAAGATAACTACCTTGATGATGATCACCACTAAATCCTTCTTCAAAATTTCCTCGCATTCCCATGTAACCATTTCCTATACTAGTCAACGATTCTTGTAAGCGAATATCAGTTGGATATAATTCAGTTGTTGCAATTTTCCATGGATTGATTTCAAATAAACGTTTTAAATGTTTCACTTAAAGTATCCCCCTCGATTGATTTATACGTTTATCATAAACGCAAACGTTTGCGAATTCAATAGGGAAAATGGCATAAAATTAAATTGCTACCGGTAACATTTTGAGAAGATTCATCTTATAGACCTTTACAAAGAAAAATAGAAAAGATATAATTTAGTTACGAAACCGATTGCGTTAATTTTAAAAAAAGAAAGGTGAAAAAGCATGAAGAAGTTATTGAGTTTTGAGTTTTGGCAAAAGTTTGGAAAAGCATTAATGGTTGTAATTGCTGTTATGCCGGCAGCAGGTTTAATGATTAGTATTGGTAAATCAATTCCATTGATGAACCCTAATTTTGCTCCATTTGTTACTACTGGTGGTGTTATTGAGAATATTGGTTGGGCAATTATTGGAAATCTACATTTACTATTTGCATTAGCCATTGGTGGTAGCTGGGCAAAAGAAAAAGCTGGAGGCGCATTTGCAGCTGGTATTTCTTTTGTGTTAATTAACCGTATTACAGGATCAATTTTCGGTGTGACAAGTGATATGTTAAACAATCCTGATGCATTCACTCACACATTATTTGGTACTAAAATTATGGTAAAAGGATTCTTTACAAGTGTCCTAGAAGCACCTGCACTTAATATGGGTGTGTTTGTTGGTATTATTGCTGGTTTTGTTGGTGCGATGGCATTTAACAAGTACTATAACTATCGTAAATTACCAGAAGCTTTATCATTCTTTAATGGTAAACGTTTCGTGCCGTTTGTTGTTATTCTTTGGTCAGTCTTAGTTTCATTAGTGTTAGCTATAGTTTGGCCATTTATTCAATCAGGTATTAATAACTTTGGTTTATGGATTGCAAGCTCTCAAGACACAGCCCCAATTTTAGCACCGTTCTTATACGGAACATTGGAACGTCTATTATTACCATTTGGTTTACATCATATGTTAACTATTCCGATAAACTATACACAATTAGGTGGTACTTACGAAATTCTTTCAGGTGCACAAGCTGGAACACTTGTTTATGGACAAGACCCATTATGGTTAGCTTGGGCAACTGACTTAGTTAACTTAAAAGGTGCCGGAAATATGGACCAATACAATCAAGTGTTGAATAACTTTACGCCAGCTCGTTTTAAAGTAGGTCAAATGATTGGTTCTTGTGGTACATTGATGGGATTAGCTTATGCAATGTACCGTAATGTTGATGCTGATAAAAAACATCAATATAAATCAATGTATTTCTCAGCAGCACTTGCAGTGTTTTTAACAGGTGTAACTGAACCACTAGAATTTATGTTCATGTTTGTTGCGATGCCTCTTTACGGTGTGTATGCCGTGATTCAAGGGTTAGCATTTGCTATGGCAGATATTATTCATTTACGTGTCCATTCATTTGGTTCGATTGAATTTTTAACTCGTTTACCGATCACATTTAAAGCAGGACTTGCCGGAGATGTTCTTAACTTTGTTTTAATGGTAGTTGTATTTGCAGTAGGTACTTACTTCATCTCTAATTTCTTAATTAAGAAATTTAACTATGCAACACCAGGTAGAAACGGAAATTATGAAATTGATGGCGCTCAAGAAACAGCGAGTGGTGCAACAATGACCGCTTCTGGATTAGATCAACAAGTTGTTGATGTGATTAATTTATTAGGTGGAAAAACTAATATTTCTGACGTTGATGCTTGTATGACTCGATTAAGAGTCTCTGTTAATGATAGAAGTTTAGTTGGTTCAGAAGAGAACTGGCGTAAAGCTGGTGCGATGGGTCTTATTATTAAAGATAATGGGGTTCAAGCAGTTTACGGACCAAAAGCAGATATTTTAAAATCTGATATTCAAGATGTCCTAGATTCAGGTGTTGATATTCCAAAAAGTGATTTCAATTCTGTAGATACTAGTTCTGAAAATAAAGAAACAGCCTTTTTGAATAAACAAGTTGATTTGTTATCTGTTGCCGAAGGGGAAGTTATCCCAATTGATAAAGTAGCAGATGAAGTATTTTCTCAAAAAATGATGGGAGATGGCTATGGTGTTATTCCAACAGCTAATGAAGTCGTTGCCCCTGTGTCAGGTAAAGTAGTGACTGTTTTCCCTTCAAAACATGCTATTGGTTTAATGAGTGATGATGGCTTAGAAGTCTTAGTTCATATGGGACTTGATACAGTTGAGTTAAAAGAACCAGCATTTGACGTAGTTGTTGGTGAAGGTGATACAGTTACAGCTGGCCAATTATTAGCTAATGCTAATTGGGAAGCTGTAAAATCAGAAGGTAAGGGCACAACAATTGTTGTTGTCATTACTAATAGTGATAAAGTTGAAAAATTAGACATGCTACAATTAGGGCAACAAAATAAAGCGACAACAGTTGGTCAAATGAAAATTTAATAATGTGTCATAATAATAAGAGGTTTGGCATACTTGTCATGCCTCTTTATTTTTAGAATGGAGACGAAAATAAGATGAAGTTTGTATCGTTAAATACTCACAGTTGGATGGAAGAAGATGCTCTTAACAAGTTAAAAGAAACAGCCGATTTTTTAATTAATCAGGATATTGATGTTATAGCACTTCAAGAAATTAATCAACGTATTGATGCTGAAGAAATAGGAAGCGACTCATTTTATTGTGCTATAGAGGGACAACAAATTAATGTAAAAAAAGACAATTATGCGAGAGAATTGGTCCTTTATTTGAGAGAAAAAGGCTATAATTATTATTGGAGTTGGGCGTGTAGCCATATTGGGTACGATATTTATGATGAGGGATCTGCGATATTATCAAAACAACCTTTTGAGGCAGAAAGTTTGTTGGTTTCACCAATGGATGACCCGACTGATTATCACACAAGGCAATTAGTGCTTGCACATTTTAAGAATGAAGAAGTCCCATTAACCGTAGCAAGCTGTCATTTTTCTTGGTGGTCAGAAGATAAACAAGAGGGTTTTTATTATGAATGGGAACAATTATTGTCACGACTTTCTCAATTACCTCATCATCAAGTGATGTTATTTGGAGATTTTAATGCACCAGCTCATATTAAGGATGAAGGCTATAGTTTAGTAACAGAAACATTTACAGATGTCTTTGAGTTAGCCGCTAAAAAAGAGGGCTCATTTACAGTGGATGAAAATATTGATGGTTGGGCGGATAATAAAGAAAAACTTAGAATTGATTTTGGTTTTGTTTTAAAATCAATGAATGTGTTATCGTATCAAGTGATTTTTAATGATATCATGGGTTCAATTGTCAGTGATCATTTTGGGATTATGATTGAGACAGCACCATAAAGAGGGGGATAAAGATGAGTGTGACAATCAAAGATGTCGCAAAAGAAGTAGGGGTAGCGCCATCAACAGTGTCAAGAACGTTAAGAGATCATCCGAGTATTTCAAGAGAAACCAAAGAAAAAGTAAGAAAAGCGATGGATAAACTGGGTTATGTTCCAAATGTTTCGGCTCAAAATTTAGCCAATAAGTTTGCCAATACCATTGGGGTTATTTTACCAGCTATCGGTTCAAAAGAGCGAAAGAGTAATCCTTTTTATTTAGAAGTGATTACAGCAATGAATGAAGAAGCAAGCAAGCAAAAAATAACCATTTCAATTGCTTCAGGTGAATCACAACAAGAGTTATTAGAAAATGTACAATTGATGTACCGTCAAAAACGAGTGGATGGTTTTATTATGTTGTATGTCGAAGAGGATGATAGTGTTCTTGAGTATTTGATTAAAAATAAAGTACCATTTACTATGATAGGACAACCGTACAAATTTCATAATGAAGCAAGTTGTGTGGATAATGATAACCAGTTACTTGGCTGGACAGCAACCACACATCTAATTGATAAAGGTCATGATAGCATTCTGTTTGTAACTAATAACCAGCAAGAAAACTTTTTTAGAGAACGTTATTATGGTTATCAAACATGTATGACAGATAAAAAATTAGAAGCTTTACCTGCATTTCCATTAATTACACCTAATGATTATGCTAACTTTGATGAGTTACTGAAACAGGAAAAAATAACTGCCTGCATTGCTTTAGATGATATGTTTGCTTTACGCTTGATTCAAATGATCAATTTGTCAGGTTACAAAGTGCCAGATGATGTGTCTGTCATTAGTTTTAATAATTCCATCTTCACAACACTACTTCATCCGTACATTACGTCAATTGATGTGAATGCCGCTCAGCTTGGTAAAACAGCTGTTCAAGAATTTTTGACACAATTAAAAGATTCAGATGAAATGAAAAAGAAAGTAATCATACCTCATACTTTAATTGAGAATGAGACTGTTTTAAATAAAAAATAGTAACAACAGAGGCCGACTTATTTTTAGTCGGTTTTTTTTAAGCAAATTATTTATTTAAACAATCATCTATGTCGTTTAACTACTATTGAAAGCCACAATAATATATAATAGAATACATTAACAGACGTAAGGAGTGAGTCTAATGGATTATAAAGATATTTTAAATTTTTGGTTCAATGAAATTACACCTGAGCAACGATTTAAAAAAGATGACGCATTTGATGAGGTACTACATGAACGTTTTGAAAAAATCCACGAGTCGGTTTCCAAGGGAGAGTGTTTTTCTTGGCGTGAAACGATTCAAGGAAGACTTGCAGAAATTATTGTGTTGGATCAGTTTTCGAGAAATTTATTTCGAGGGACAGCAACGGCTTTTAAATACGATGGCATGAGTTTAGTGTTAGCACAAGAAGCGATTAAACTAGAAAGTGTTCAAGAATTATCTATCGATGAAAAAGCCTTTTTATTTATGCCGTTTATGCATTCGGAGTCAGCAATTATCCATGAAGTGGCATTAAAGTTGTTTGCTGAGAAGGGCATGGAAACTTATTTAGATTTTGAAGAACGTCATTATGCAATTATTAAGCGATTCAATCGTTATCCACATCGTAATGATAGTTTAAAAAGAGTGTCTACACAAGAAGAAATCGCCTTTTTAAAGGAACCAAATTCTTCTTTCTAATAGAGAAGAAAATTGAAAAAAAGCAGTGAAAGTTAAGTTAGGAGTTTGTTATGAGTTATTTTAAAAGGAATTTTATGAAAACGTGGCGATTTATTGGCGAGGCTAAATCTTATTTTCGTGATGTTTTATTAATGCATGGATTTTTAATGTTTTTCTTAACGCCATTTTTAGCAAGTGTCACCCGTTTTATTTTAAGGCAAGGAAATTTGTCTTATATTTCCTATGACAATTTAGGATCGATTATGGTGTCTCATCCTTTCGTGTTTATTGGGTTAATTGGCATGATTTTATTATTAGTGACATCGGTTTTTTTTGAGTTTACATTTTTACTACTTAGTATCTATTTTATTCAAATTAGACAACCTATATCGCTTAAGCAATTATTAAAAGGGACATTACTGCAATTAAGAAAAATAAAATTTAGTACGTTACTTTTCTTTCTGTTTTACTTCTTTCTAGTTTTACCAGTGACTGGGATGAAATTTAACTCAGAGTTGTTATCCAAATTTGAAATACCCATGTTTATTCTGGATTTCATTTTTGAAAATCGAATTCTCTTTGTCGCATTATTTATATTAGCCTATTTATTTTTAATTTATCTAGGCATTCGATTTATCTTTGCTTTACCAGAGATGATATTAAAAGATCAAACTTTTAAAAAATCAGTAAAATTTAGTTGGAATGAAACAAAAGGAAATTTCCTTAAAATTTTAGGTCAGTTTATTATTGTGACATTAACCCTTGTTGGGTTTTCAGGTATCTCTTATGGCGTGATTATTTTCATCCAAAAAATGGTGGAAGAGCATTTATCTAAATATAGTTTAGGTTCCGCCTTAGTATTAATGACGTTACTTCAAGCAGTATGGTTACTAAGTGTTATTTTATCAACGGTTGCCATCTTTTTCATTACAATTGATTATATGGATAGTGGTAACTTTTTACCAGAGAAACCATCCTGGTTTGAAGTAGAAGAAAAAAAAGAACAAAAATTATGGCAAAAAAGAGTTAAATCTGGCGCTATTTTTGTTTTTGTATTAGGTGGCGTTGTATTTGTTGGAACATTTAATTGGGAGTTTTTAAATCATCCAACGACGATTAGACCAGTGACAGTTTCCCATAGAGGGGTAGATAATGGTAACGGTGTTCAAAACTCGGTAGCTGCGTTAATAAAAACAAGCCGAGATACACATCCAAATTATGTTGAAATGGATATTCAAGAAACAAAGGACCGACAGTTTATTGTGTATCATGATTTTAATTTAAAAGCTCTAACAGGTGTTAGTAAAAAACCAAATGAATTACCCTTATCAGAAATAACTAAATTAACTGCTCACGAAAATGGTAAAGAAGAATCAGTGGTTTCTTTTGATGACTACTTGGCTGAAGCTAACCGAATTAATCAAAAGCTAATGATTGAAATCAAGCCAACCAAAGAAGATAGCCCAGAGATGATTGATAATTTCTTAAAAAAATATGGTAAAAATATTTTAGAAAATGGCCATATTATTCAGTCTTTATCTTTTGATGTTGTAGAGGAGCTTAAAAAGAAAGAACCTAAAATTGTGGTTGGTTATATTATGCCCTTTAGTATAGTGGGGCCTCCTGATGGTGAGATGGATTTCATCACTATTGAATACACAACTCTCACATCAACATTTATTAATACTGCAAATTTAAAAGGCAAAGAAGTGTACGCTTGGACACCAAATGACGAAGAAACGATTACTCGGATGTTGTTTTATGGCGTAGATGGTATTATTACAGATCAAATGGAAATGCTTAATGATACTTTAGTAGATGAGAATAAGATTACTTATTCTGATAAACTATTATACTTTGCTATTGGTATGGGATAAAAAATTAGATTAAAAGAAAAGAGAACTCAAAGTGATTGAGGTCTCTTTTTGTTTTCAGAAAATTTATAAGCTTTCTGAAAAGTTCTTTACAAATTTATCGTTAATGGATAGAATAGTCTCTGTATGCGTAAATTTATTTCAGAGGAGTAATAAAATGAAAACTTATTCACCAATGTTTGAGCAAATTGACGGATCAATTAAAAAGAAAGTCGATTTAATTGATAACCATTTTGTTCGCTATGCTGTTAGAGCGATGTTAGCTTGTCTTTTTCTAACATTAGGAACAGCAGTTGCTTTTTGGATTGCGATTCAAGGAGAGAGTATTGTTCATGGGTTAGGTAAAATGTTATATGCGTTTATGTTTAGTTGGTCACTAGTCATGATTCTTTATATGAATGCAGAGCTTGGAACATCAAACATGTTATATGTGACAGTTGGTGTGTATCGAAAAAAAATAAATGTAGCAAAAGCACTGAAAATTCTTTTTACATGTGTCTTGTTTAATTTAATCGGTGGAGTTATTTTTGCTTATTTTGTTTCCTTAACAGGGCCATTTTTAAATATGGATGCTAATAACTATATGTTTGAAGCCATTGCAGCTAAACTAGATAAATCAACGGTTCAAATTGTGGTTGAGGGAGCATTTGCTAATATTGTTGTAAACACAGCTGTTTTAGTTAGTTTAAGAATGAAAGACGACGGTGGTAAAGTCCCCGCAATTATCTTCATCATCTTTATCTTTGCCTTTTTAGGCTACGAACACGTTATCGCTAATTTCCCTGCATTTTCATTAGCCTTTTTTGCCTCAGGTGGTACAATTGCTAATATGACAGCAGGAGCAGTGATTCATAACTTAGTCTTTGCGTTTATCGGTAATTACATCGGTGGTGGTTTAGTCATCGGTTTAGTGTATGCCTGGTTAGATAAACCAAGTACACAATATTTAGATTAATTATTTAACTGATACCATTCTTTAAGGAGTGTGTGTCAGTTTTTTTGTTATACTAGAATAAAGAGGTGACAAAGATGAGTAAGATAATGATACTTTCAGATTCCTATAAACATAGTGCGTCATCTAAACAAATTGGTGAATGGCTAAAAGAGGGCTTTTTAATGCAAGACAAGCATTTAGATATTGATGTGTTCCCCGTTGCTGATGGTGGGGAAGGAACGTTAGAAGCACTCCTTAGTTCATTAGGCGGTGTAAAAAAGCAAACAAACGTGCCAGGAATTTTTGGTGAGACAATAAGTGTGTCCTATGGGAAAAATGAAAGTAGTATCTTTATTGAAAGTGCAGAGGTTATCGGCATTGAAAAAACAGGTAATTTAAATCCTTGGTCAGCATCTTCCTATGGCTTAGGAGTTTTAATGAAACGCCTTATAATAGAAGATAAACCCAAAAAAATTTACATCGGAATTGGTGGAACTGCTACAAATGATGGTGGTATAGGTTTCCTTCAGGGTTTGGGTGCTGATGTTTTAGATAATAAATCAGAGCAAGTTACAAAAGGTATGAAAGGTCTTTCTCTAGTGAATTCTATTACTCTTAGTGCTGTTGATGACTTATTTAAAGAGGTTGAAGTAATTGTTTTAAGTGATGTTCAAAATCCACTATGTGGGCCAACTGGTGCGACTTATTTATTTGGACCACAAAAAGGAGTAGAAGAAAAAGATTTAGCGAGTGTTGATGTATGGATGGAAAAATTTGCTATAAAACTTAGTCAACATTTAGGTGTTAGTTTACAAGAAAAACCAGGATCAGGTGCTGCTGGAGGTCTTGGTTTAGCATTAATGGCATTACCTAATGTCACGTTTCAATCAGGGGTTGAAAGTATACTTGAGATGGCTGGGATTGAGAAAAAATTAAAGAGGTATGATTTAGTGATTACGGGTGAAGGTAGAATGGATGGTCAAAGTCAGCTAGGAAAAGTTCCTATTGGAATTGCAAAAATGACGCGAGAAAGTCATGTGCCATTATTTGCAATTGTTGGTAGTCAGTCTAGAAATCAAAAAGATAACTACAAATTAGGCATTGATTTAATAATTGATTGTGTAAATGAGCCAATGAGTTTAAATCAGGCAATTGAAAATGTGGAAGTATTAGTAAAAAATGCGAGCCAAACAGCCTATTATGCCTATAAATTAATTGAAAAATTTGGTGAAAAGGAAAGATAAAAATGAAAATAGTTGTATTTGATGTAGATGATACCTTGTATGATCAAATAGATCCTTTTAAAAAAGCGATGACAGAGGTTTTTCCAGAGATAATGGAAGTCTTAGAAGTAAGTATGAGTCAACTCTATTTAAGATTTAGATACTATAGTGATAAAGTGTTCCATCTCACTGAAAATGGAACACTACCACTTGAAGAGATGAGAGTATACCGGATAACAGAGGCAATGAGAGATTTTTCTTATGTGGTATCGACAGAGCAGGCACAAGATTTTCAAGAAAGTTATCAGAAGAATCAAGGACAGATTGTTTTAAAAAAAGAGATGGAGGATATTATTACTAATTTAAATGAAAATAATATTACCATGTTAATTTTGACAAATGGTCCAACAGAGCACCAAAAAAGAAAAATTAAGCAACTTGGTTTAGAGTCTTTCTTAGATGAAAAGAAGGTTTTTATTTCAGAAGAGGTTGGTTTAGCTAAACCAAATCGAGAAATATTTGAGCATATTGAAACTAGGTTTGCTTCTTCTTTTCCGTCAGATTTTATTTATGTGGGTGATTCTTATGAAAATGATGTCATGGGTGCTAAAGGAGCTAATTGGAAATGTATTTGGTTAAATAAATATCAAAAAATAATAGAAAAAACTACATTTCAAGCCGACGTTGAACTGACAGATTATCATGAACTGGATAGGGTATTAGCTAGTTTACTAAAAAAATAAAATATACCGGATGCCGATGTTATCATCGACTTCCGGTATATTTGTTTATTTCTTCCATTCAGCAACTTTCTCAGGATTATTTTTAATCCATTCTTTTGCAGCAACGTCAGGTGATTCTCCGTTGTTAACTTTTAACATGATACTTTCAATGTCTTTTGTTTCCCAATGGAAGTTTTTAAGAAGATTATAAGCTTCAGGTTCATCTTCTTTTAGACCTTTTCTTGCAATCGTATTGATAGATTCTTCATTTCCCATTGTTTTTTTAGGATCTTCTAAATATTTTAAATCGTATTTAGAAAACATCCAATGAGGTGACCATCCAGTGATAACAATAGGTTCTTTGTTTTTAATTGCTTGATCTAAGGCAACAACCATTGCACCAGAAGAAGATGTTTCTAACTTCCAATTCTTTAAATTCGGATAAGCATTTAATGTTTCTTCAGCAGCAGATACAACACCAGCCCCAGGTTCAATACCTGTAATGACTTGACCAGCTTCACCTTTTAAATCAGCAATGCTATCAACATCCATGTAACTAGGAACAACTAATCCAACTTTAGCTCCCTTTAAATTAGCATTTAAAGGATCTAAGGAATCTTTATATTGTTCAAACTGAGCTTTATGAGTCTTAGGTAACCAAGCAGATACCATTGCATCTGATTCGCCTTTTGTCATAGATTCCCACATAATCGCATTATCAAGTGGTGTCATATTGACAGTGTATCCCATTTGTTTTAATACTTCACCAACCACATTAGTAGAAGCTACTTCAGAATCCCACTCTACATAAGCAAGGTTAATTGTCCCCTTGTCGTCTTCTTTAGAGACCATTGAGAAAACTGAAAAACCACCAATAATTAATAATGCTGCACTAATGATTGAATAAGTTTTCTTTTTTGAACTTTTTTTACTTTTAGATTTTTCTGTGAATTGCTTTGGTTTATTAATATGTTGCGTAAAACGATCAATGATAATAGCTAAAATAACTAAAGCCACACCATTAACAAAACCATTTCCGACTTGGGCTCTTTGAAGAGCAGATAACACACCACGCCCTAAACCAGGCGCACCAATCATAGAAGCAATAACTACCATAGAAAGAGATAGCATTGTTGTTTGGTTGATACCTGCTAAAATGGTACTTTTTGCTAAAGGTAACTCAAGTTTAAACAGCTTTTGTTTGCCGGTTCCGCCAAATGAATCCGAGGCTTCAACCAATTCTTTTGGTACTTGTCTGATACCAAGGTTGGTGAAACGAACGGTAGGAGGTAGGGCAAAAATAACTGAGGCAAAAACCCCAGGAACCATTCCAATTCCAAAGAAAGCAACAGCAGGAATTAAATAAACAAATCCTGGCATAGTTTGCATGAAATCAAGAATAGGAGTAATAATTTTTTGAGCAGTCTCGTTTTTAGCCATTAAAATACCAAGTGGAACACCGATAATAATCGATGTGATACTTGAAATAAGGACTAAAGTGAGTGTATTCATTAAATCTGTCCAAAGACCTTGATTTAAGATGAAAAGTAGACCAAGAAAAGTAAAACTTGTTAAGCCCCATTTTTTATTTGAAATAAAATAGGCTGTGATGGTTACTAACGCAATCAACAGAAGTGGTGGAATGATTAAGAGTCCATTCGTTAAACCTTCCATGATAGTTTGTCCAATCAATTGGAAAAAAGAGAACAGACCAGAAAACGTTTCTGTCATCCACGCTGTAATTGATTCAACCCAGTCAGCAACAGGTAATTTTGCAAATAATAGTAGACTATTCATTCAAACCCTCCTCAATTGTCTCATCTGGCGTACCAGCAAGAGCTTCGATAACGCGACCGCGGATGATAACACCTAATAATCGACCGTCATCGACTACTGCAAGAGGCATTGGTGAGTCATAAACGATATTAAAAATATCACTAACAAGCATGTCTTTTGGAACAGTTGTGACTTCCTCAACCATGACCTCTTCTAAAGTTAACCCTCTTTTACGAGCTCTGTGAGCTTCATCAGCTGTAATATAGCCACGCAAATTACGTTTTTTATCAACAGCTAATAGCATACTAACATCATCAGCACGCATTCGTTGAATAGCAACGTTAGGACCATCTAGTTCAATATTTGTTGTAATCGCTGGAACCATGATATTACTTGCCGTTAAAACTTTTGAACGATCGACATCTTCAACAAACTCACGAACGTATTCATTAGCTGGATTTGTTAAAATTTCTTCTCCAGTTCCAATTTGCATAATTTGTCCGTCCTTCATTAAAGCGATTCTGTCGCCAATTCGTAAAGCTTCATTTAAATCGTGAGTGATGAAAATAATTGTTTTTTGAACGGTTGCTTGAAGATCAATTAATTCATCCTGCATTTCTCGGCGAATTAAAGGATCTAAAGCAGAGAAAGCCTCATCCATTAGTAAAATCTCAGGATCATTTGCAAGAGCGCGTGCTAAACCTACACGTTGTTGCATCCCACCAGATAATTGTCCAGGATACTGATCTTTAAATGAAATCAAACCAGAATTTTCTAAGGCTTTTTCAGCACGTTTTGTTCTTTCTTCTTTTGGAATACCACGAACTTCTAATCCAAATTCTGTGTTTTCTAAAATAGTTCGATGTGGAAATAAACCAAAGTTTTGGAAAACCATACTCATTTTATGTCGTCGAACCTCTCGTAGTTCTTCTTTATCCATTTTTGCAATATCTTTTCCATCAATATATATATCCCCAGAAGTTGGCTCGATTAGTCGGTTAATTAAGCGAATTAATGTAGACTTTCCACTTCCTGAAAGTCCCATGATAACAAAAATTTCCCCTTCGTTAACGTCGAAGTTTGCATCGTACACACCAACAGTTGCTCCTGTTTTCTTTAGGATCTCAGTTTTTGGTTTTTGTTCTTGGATCATTTTTAAAGCAACTTGGCTTTTTTTACCAAAAACTTTAGTTAAGTGTTTGACTTGAACTTTTACCATGTTAATCTCCCCTTTATGTAATTTTCTTTTGTTTTTCTGAAAAAACAAAGTGACCACACTATGTTAACATCGGGTGGTCACTTTGTCAAAATTATCTGATCAATAAAAAAAGAATGTGTTTTCACATTCTTCAACAGATGCTTACTTATTAGGATAAAAGAAATTAATCATTCTTTGTGTAGCAAACTCATCACCAACAAAATAGACCGTATCATTTGAATTTAAAACAGCGTATGGACCGGGTGATAAAATCAATTCATCGTTATGTAAGATACCAATAACAGTTGTACCTGTTTCGTGCCATAAATTTAAATCAGATATCGACGTATCTAAATGCTCAGCTTCTTCAGTTAATAAAAGTTCTGAAGGTAAAAATGGATTTACTTTATTTAGTTTCACTGTTTGAGAAACAAGTTGATTGATAATATGCGTGAAACCATCTAATTCTTTTTTTTGGCGATTAAGACTGCTAAATAAATCATCTTTAATGTCCTCAATAGACTGCACATCTTGATACTGCTCTAAAAAAGAAACAGCCTTTTTTTTAGAAGAGACAAAGACGCCGCTGCCATGTTTTACTTCCATAATTCCAAGATCAACTAAGATGTTAACAGCTTTTCTTGCTGTCTCAGGTGATACACCAAAGGTCGAAGCAAGTGTAGATCTGGCATGGATTTTTTCACCGACCGGATATCGGTTGTCTACTATTCTCTCAGCAATCTCAATAGCTATTTGCTGATAACGTGGCATTCTTGTTTGTTTTTTTATCACTAGGTATCACCTTCCTTTATTGTTAATTCTATCGTACTAAATTATAAAATAAAATGCAAAATGACACAATAAGATAAATACAAGAAGCAAATTATTTGTTTGTTTATAAATAGTATGTTAATTTTAATGCATGATTTAATAACTTGAAGAACTAATTAGCAGTTAAGTTTTATTAAAGGTTATGTGAAAAGTTAGTTTTTTTTACATAGGCATGTTATAATTGGCGCATTCGAATTTTTATAGGTTAAGGAGAGTTAGAGTAAGATGAAGAGAAAATTACTGACAATCTTTATTGTGGCATCTTTTACAAGCGGTCTTGTTGCTCCAGTGGTAAGTTATGGCGCTGAAGTAATGGGAGAAACGGCGAGTGAACAAGTTGCTGAGGAAACAGAAGATAAAACAGAAGAAACAGAGAGTACCGAAGAGGTGGAAAGTACACCTGAAACAACAGAAAGCACGACAGAAGAAACAACGTCTTCAGAAGAGCAACCAGAATCATCAGAAGAAACAGCTCCTTCTGAAACAGAAGAAACAAGCACAAGTGAATCAACGACGGAATCAACAACAGAGCCGTCAAAACCAAAACCAGTTAAACCAAAGCCAACAACACCTTCTAAAGAAGAACCAAAAAAAGAAGAATCAAAGAAAAATGAAACAAACGAGGTGTCAAAAAATAAACAAACAGGGACACCAAAAGAAAGTGTTATAACTGGCGAAGAATCAGGAGTTATTGCAACTGAAGAAAATTCATCACAATATGTTTCATCAGGTGATATTAACTTCATAAAAAATCAGTCAACTGAAGAATTCGTTGAAAGTATTGGCGATAAAGCTAGAGAAATAGGTCAAGAGTACGATTTATATGCTTCAGTAATGATTGCCCAAGCAATTCTTGAGACAGGTTCTGGAAATAGTCAATTGAGTCAGCCGCCTAACCACAACCTGTTTGGTATTAAAGGTAGCTATAAAGGCGACTCAGTTTCATTTAGCACAAGTGAAGATAATGGTAAAGGAAGCCTGTACACGATTAACGCATCGTTTAGAAAGTACCCAGGCTATAAAGAATCATTTGAAGATTATGCTGAGCTACTAACAAATGAAAAAAGAGGGAATGGCGATTTTTATAAAGATACTTGGAAGAAAAATGCCAAAACTTATAAAGATGCAACCAAAGCGTTAACTGGAAAATATGCGACAGATACAAGTTATGACAAAAAATTAAATAAATTAATAGAAACCTATGATTTAACATTTTTTGATCAAAAATTAAGTGGTGGCGCTAAAATTCAAAACGTTTATTATGATGTGAAAGATGGAGATACGATTGATTCAATCATTTCAGAGCATAATTTAGATAAAGAAGATTTCCAAAAATGGAATAAAGATATTCTAAATGATAAAAAAGAATTAACTGATTCAAAACGTGTGATTATTGGTCAACGTAAAGTCTCTACTTACAAAATTAAAAACGTTGCAACAAAAGAAACAAGTGAATTTATTATCCCGCTAAAAGTTGGCTATACAGTCACTAGTCCATTTGGTTCTCGTGGTGGTGAACATCATAACGGTATTGATATGGCAGTAGCAAGTGATACATTAATTTATGCTAGTTCAAAAGGAAAAGTAGTTGCTAAGGGATTTGATCCATCAGCAGGAAATTATGTTATTTTACAACATGATAATGGACTTTATACAAGTTATTTCCATATGACACGTTCAGCTGTTGCAATTGATCAAAAAGTTGATATGGGTGATATGATTGGCTATGTTGGTTCAACTGGTAATTCAACAGGACCGCATTTGCATTTTGCGATTAATTCAGAATTATGGTCTGGTTATATTAATCCAGCAAGCTATATGGAATTTTAATTAGAAACGTAAGAAGAAATGAAAGAAGTGTTCATTTCTTCTTTTTTTTGTTAAGATAGGAAAGAATAAAAAAAGAAAGTGGAGATATTATGCAAGTACATAAAGCAGAGATTATTATTAGTGCAGTCTCACCAGAGCAATATCCAAAAACACAGTTACCAGAAATTGCTTTAGCAGGTCGTTCAAACGTGGGTAAGTCATCTTTTATTAATGCCTTAATTAACCGAAAAAGTTTAGCTAGAACATCAGGTAAACCAGGAAAAACGCAAACATTGAACTTTTACTTAATAGAAGAAGCGCTACATTTTGTTGATGTTCCAGGTTACGGCTATGCAAAGGTTTCTAAAACAGAGCGGGCAAAGTGGGGACAAATGATTGAGACTTATATTACAGAAAGAGAGCAACTAAAAGCAGTTGTTTCATTAGTTGATATGCGTCATGACCCAACAACTGAGGACATTCAAATGTATGAATTTTTAAAATACTATCAAATTCCAGTAATTGTCGTGGCAACTAAATGTGATAAAATTAAAAAGAACCAATGGAACAAACATGAATCAGGAATCAAGAAAAAACTTAATTTTGATCCTTCTGATGATTTTATTGTTTTTTCTTCTGAAACAAAAGAAGGAAAAGACAAAGCGTGGGCAGCCATTGAGCATTATCTAAATTAAAAAAGAAGTTGAGACTAATTATCTCAACTTCTTATTTTTTGTCTTCATCACTTTTAATTGTAAATGTTGCATTTGTCATATCTACTGTAAAGTTGTTATTTTTATTAACAGCTTTTTTATTTTCTTTTTTATCAGGATCAATGGCAAATTCTTCAAATAATTTTTCTAAACTGTCTTTTTTCTTAAATGTCATTCCCATAAGCACACATCCTTTTCTTTTTTATATCATAACATGATTATACGCTAATCGTCACTCATTTTTAAAAATATACTGATTTGGTTTATGGCGATATGCTTCAAAATCTGTTGTTTGATTCATAACCCAATCAGCTAGTGTTTTTCCGATTATGGGACCAGTTGTTAACCCAGAAGAGCCAAGTCCACTGGCAACTAATAAATGAGGTAGTGAGCTAATTTCACCAAAGAATGGTGAAAAATCAGATGTATAAGCCCTTGTACCAACACGAACAGTAGAAATATCAACAGTATCCAAGCCAAAAATAAATTCTTCAGCATCTTTTTTCAATGAAGAGAGAATGAGTGGATTTGGTTTCAAATCAAATCCTTCATCATTTTCATGGGTAGCACCAATAAGAATATTTCCATTATTAAATGGAATAATATCAGTTTCCCCAACAGGCATCATAACAGGCCAATTATTGGTCTCTAGAGATGTATGCAACTCAATAAGTTGTCCCTTTTGTGGTCTAATATCTACGGAGTAATTAAGTGGCACAAGTAATTCGCCAATCCAAGCACCACAGGCTAGAATCAATTCATCAAATTGATAAGTTTTCTCTTGGTCAGAAACATACCAGGCATTATCTTCATAGGAAATATTTCTAATTTTTGTTTGAATGAAGGAATTCCTTTCATTCATTGTAGCGTCAATCAATAACTTAATCAAAAGGGCACCGTCAATTTTAGCACCGCCAGAAATAAATAAAGCTGACTCTTCATGACTAATGTTAGGAATCAATCGTTTTAAGTCTCTAGCTGTTAGAAGACTGATATCACCAATTTCAGGTGCCTCAATTTTTCTTTGTTCAGCGAGTTTTTTTAGTTTTAATAATAATTTTTCATCTTTTTTATAAAGAATCGTTCCCGTTTTTTGATAGACTGCTTGAGTTGATGTTATTTTTTCCAAATCTTTAATAAGTTCTGAATAAAATTTAGCTCCTTCTTTTGCTAAAAAGTACCATTCTTTATTGCGACGTTGAGATAACCAGGGAGAGATGATACCTGCAGCTGCAGATGTCGCTTGTCCAACACCATCATCTAAAATAGTGACATGTTGCTTTTCTTTACTTAAATAAAAGGCAGCTGTTGCACCAACAATGCCACCGCCAATAATACCAATTTTCTTTGTCATATATTATTCCTTCTTTTTTGCTTTTCTTATTTTGAAGTATATAGAAAAAAACTGAAAACAGCTAGTTTTCAGTTTCTGTTATTAAGATTCATAGGGTTCTACATGAACATCGATATCAAATATATCGAATTTTCTTTTTAAATCAGCTTCCATTTCATCAACAATTTCATGGCTTTCTTTAACAGTTAATTGTGGGTCCATCCGAACGGTAACATCAAGAAAGACATTAGCACCTAAATTACGAGCTCGTAAAACGGATACTTCTTTAATTCCTTTAACCTTCAAAATTTCGAGTTTATAAATAACTAATTTATCTCGGTCAAATCCATCAGATAAGTAAAAGGTACTTTCTTTAAAAATTTCAAAGGCAGTTTTTAAAATAATAACAGCAATAATGACAGCTGTTAACGTGTCTAACCAAGGAAGATGAAAACTAGCAGTAAAAACAGCAATAGAAGTTCCAAGACTGGTAAGCATATCACTAAAGTTATCTTTTGAAACAGCTTTTAACGAGCTACTATTATATTTTTCTCCCAGTTTTTTGTTATATAAATAAACAAGATACATAATGATAGCTGAAATAATACCTACAATTGCAGCTATTGGTTCTGGTTGTTCTACGTTATGGGTGATCAGTGATTCAACTGCGCTAATTAATACTTGAAAACCAACAGCAAACATAATTAAAGAAGTTAGGAGACTAGCAACATTTTCCGCTTTCCAATGACCGTAACGATGCTCATTATCCGCAGGTTTACGGGATAGTCTGAGTCCAACAAAAATAGCAACAGAGGCTATTGTATCTGTAAAATTATTTAATCCATCCGCAGATAGAGCTTTTGAACTAGCATAGCTACCAACGCCTAATTTAAAGATAGCTAGAATAACATAAGCTAATATACTAACTAGGGCTCCTTTTTCTGCTTGTTTTAATTCTGCACTTCTTTCTGACATGTAACTTCTACTCCTTTTTTATAACTGAATGAAAAGTATAACAGTAAAGTACCCTTTTAGAAAAGGTGGAAAAAAATAATTAAGCTCTCCTAAAAATAAGAAATTAAGTGGAATTTGTTCATCATTGATTGATTGAAAACCATTACGTTCAAATATATGATGAATAGACAATAAAAAAAACTGAAAACAAAATGTTAGTTTTGCTTTCAGTCAGAATTGTTTGATTAGTTAAATGGATTAATTAAAATACCATTGATGTTATTAACTGTTGATAAATCAATTCGTTTGTTGTATGTTTCTTCCGTTCCAATTGTAGAGAAATTTAAGTAAAGATCTTCACCATTGTATACAAGTTCAAAAAAATCAATATCAGAAAAGATAGTTCGTTTTGTATTATTATAAATAATAACTAATTTTCCACTCTCTACGTAAATAGGTGATGCAAGTAAATCATTTGTTACATTTATAATAGATTGTTTAGTTCTTGCCATAATCAGTCACTCCTTTTTTGATAGTGTAGCATATTTTTTAAAACGAAAACAACTAATAACAGCTGTTAGATTAAAAAAAAGTCAAATTAAAATACGAGTTTTTCAATTCTATCAAAAGCTTCTTTTAAAACAGATAAATCTTGTGTAGCAGCTAAGCGAATGTAATTATCGCCTGATTGACCAAAAGCTTTCCCAGGAATAACTAAAACTTGTTGCTCTTTTAAAAGTTTCATCGCAAAATCAATGGATGTTAAACCAGATTTTTCAATATTAATAAACGCGTACATACTGCCCTTAACTGGATTTAAGCTGACAAAATCTATGGTAGAGACACGCTTTTCAATGTAAGACAGTCGTTCTTTAAAAATAGTTGTTACGGTTGGTACTATTGCCTCACGGTTATCGAGGGCATAAATACCTGCTCGTTGTGCCGGTGTTGGTGCTGAAAAGGTGATGTTCTCATTTAATAAAGTACAGGCGTCATTGATATAACTTGGGGCAATCATAAAACCAATACGCCAACCAGTCATTGCAAATGTTTTAGAAAAGCTGTTCAGCGTAATCGTGTGTTCTGGAGCAAATGTTGCCATTGGATAAAATGTTTCACCATAACTAAAAGCTTCATATACTTCATCAGATAGAATGTAAAAATTGTGTTCAATTGCTAAATCAGCAATTTGTTTTAGTGTTTCCTTCGAAAAAACTGCTCCAGTTGGATTGTTAGGAGAGTTGATGATTAAAGCTTTCGTTTTTGGAGTAATAGCTGCTTTTAGAATAGCTATATCAATTTGAAAGTCATCTTTTTCATAAGTTGGAATAATGACAGAAGTGCCACCAATTTCTTCAACTTGCGTTTTGTAAGGTGAGAAGAAGGGTTCATGAATGATAACCTCATCTCCCTCATTTAAGATAACGCCAAGAGCGAGGTAGATACCATGAAGTGCCCCAACAGTTGCTCGAACTTGACTTGTTTCAAATGTTAAGTTGTAGTTACGTTTATATGTATTTAAAACAGCTTGAATAAATTCAGGACTACCATCTGGGGCGGTATAGTGAGTGTGACCTGCTTTGGCATCTTTAAAAGCTGCTTCAATAATTGAGTTATGAGTTGTTAAATCTGGATCCCCATAAGATAAATCAAGTAAATCATCTATTTGGTTTGCCATATTACCAAAATCAAGTAATATATTTTCAACAGGTTTTTGATAAAACTGAGATAAGTATGTTGAATTCATGTGTCTCCTCCTTAAGTAGTATGCTACCTATCATAAAATAAAAGTTGTAATAAAAGCAAAGAAATGACTCAAGACTTTTATTACAACAGAGTTTATTATAAAATTTTACCTAAGAATTCTTGTGTTCTAGTATTTTTGGGATGATCAAATATTTCTTCAGGTGTGTCATCTTCTTGAACAATACCATCTGCCATAAAAATAACTCTATCTGCTACTTCTTTAGCAAATCCCATTTCATGGGTGACCACAACCATTGTCATGCCTTCTTTTGCTAAATCTTTCATAACGGCCAAAACTTCACCAACCATTTCAGGATCAAGAGCAGATGTAGGCTCATCAAATAACATCACATCTGGGTTCATAGCCAAGGCTCTGGCAATCGCCACACGCTGTTGCTGCCCACCAGAAAGTTGAGAGGGAAAGCTTTCTGCTTTGTCTTTTAAACCAACACGTTCTAATAAATCAAGAGCATGCTTTTTAGCAACTTCAGGAGACTCACCTTTTACTTTAATCGGGCTGATTGTTAAGTTTTCTAAGACAGATTTATGTGGGAATAAGTTAAATCCTTGAAAAACCATTCCCATTTTTTGACGCAGTTTATTAATATCTGTTTTTTGGTCGACAAGATTGACACCCTCAAATTCAATTGTTCCACTTGTAGGTTGTTCCAAAAGATTTAAACATCTTAAAAATGTACTTTTACCACTACCAGAAGGGCCGATAACAACAACAACCTCTCCTTGTTTAATAGTGACATCAATTCCTTTTAGTACTTCATTTTTGTCAAATTTTTTAGTTAGTCCGTTAATATTAATCATTAGATCCCATTCTCCTTTCAGCAACACCTAAAATTCTAGATAGTGTAAATGTTAAAACAAAGTAAATCATTGAAACAATTACAATTGGTAAGAATGGTTTAAAACTAGCTCCTTGCACGACGCCACCTTGGAACATTAATTCTGATACA
Source organism: Vagococcus sp. (assembly GCF_036639995.1). Lineage (GTDB taxonomy): Bacteria > Bacillota > Bacilli > Lactobacillales > Vagococcaceae > Vagococcus. Next base: position 24,485 of record NZ_JAVWHO010000024.1, read on the forward strand.
CCAATAACTGAAACAACAGATGATTCTTTGATAACCGTTACAAACTCATTGCCTAGTGCAGGTAAAATATTTTTAATCGCTTGCGGTAAGACAATGTGACGCATAGCTTGCGCTTGATTCATTCCTAGCGATCTTGCAGCTTCTGTTTGCCCAACGTTAACAGCTTGAATACCTGCCCGAACAATCTCAGCAACGTAAGCCCCACTATTTAAAGTTAACGCTAAACAGCTAGCAACTAACGCACTTAGATCAAGACCAATCACATTAGAACCAAAGAACACTAGAAAAATTTGAACAAGTAGTGGTGTTCCACGAACATATTCAATATAGACAATAGCTATTCCTTTTAATAATTTATTTTTTGATAGTTTCATTAAGGCTAAAACAGCCCCTAAAATAGCTCCAAAGAACACACCAATAAAGGCTAAAAAGACAGTATAAGCAGTTCCTTTAACATAAAAAGAGCTGTATTTTTTAAAGAATGATTCTTCTTCAAACATCAATTTAGAGGCATCTTTTTGATAGCCATCCATTAATTTTTTATCTTTTATTTCTTTGATAGATTTGTTAATAGAATCAGCAAATTCAGTTGAATCTTTTGGAATAGCAACAGCAGTTTCTTTACGACCATTTTTAAAAGAAACGTTATCAGGAAATGCTAAAGCTTTATTTTGTAAAATATAAGCCTCAGCAACAGGACCTTCAATAACAGCTCCCTCAATTTTTTTATTTTGAAGTTGTAAAATAATATCAGGTAAACGTTGAAGAGAGACTGTGTCAGCAAAGAGTTCATCATTTGATAATTCCTCTTGAGTAGATTGTTTCTGTGCCCCTACCTTTTTACCTTTAAAATCTCCAATAGAAGTATATTTTTCTTGATCTTCTTTTCTGATGATGACCTTTTGATCAACAGTCATGTATGGATCAGAAAAATCTACCTCTTTCAATCTTTCAGGTGTAGGTGACATACCAGAGATAACCATGTCAATTTTGCTTGTTTTAAGTGCCCCAATTAAAGCGTCAAAACCATATTCTTCAATCTTTAGTTTAACACCCATATCATCGGCAATTTTTTGAGCAATATCAATATCCATACCAACAATTTTATCTTTTCCATCAACGGTAGCGTGGAATTCATAAGGCGCGTAGTCAGCAGAAAGACCAACAGTTAACACGCCTTTGTCTTGAACCTTTTGCAATGTTGGGTCACTATTTTCTGCATTTACTTTAGTAAAACCTATAAAACTGAATAAGAAAATCATTATGATGGCGAATTTCTGTTGCCATTTTTTTGTCATAAAAAGCACTCCTTTATTTATCAATGATTGAATTATACAATTAAAATTTATAATATTCAAGTTTTAATTGTATAATTGCATAAAAATAAGGAAAAGCTCGATTTTTATGAATAAAAATGATAATCTGTTAATAAATATTAACTAACTAAGGAGGATTAATAATGATAAAAAATTTGATTGTAAGAGGAGCACCTCAAGAATATATATGCAAGATAGGTGCATGGCAGGAGTTGGAAA
>NZ_JAVWHO010000024.1:26119-34044 GCF_036639995.1 Vagococcus sp.
AGAGGAGCACCTCAAGAATATATATGCAAGATAGGTGCATGGCAGGAGTTGGAAAACCATTTAATAGAAAGACGCGTCTCCAATGTTTTAGTATTACACGGAACAAGATCGTGGGAAGTAGCTAAAACATTCTTTCCTAAAATGAATCAAATAAAGTGCCATTATTTCCACTATAAAAATGAATGTAGTTTTGAAAATGAAGAATTTTTCATCGAACTGGTAAGAGAATATCAATTCGATAGTATCATCGCCATTGGAGGCGGGAAGGTGCTAGATTTAGGAAAACTTGTCGCTAACGATTGTTTAATAGACTGTATCTGCTTACCGACTCTTGCATCAACGTGTGCAGCCTATACACCTGTCAGTGTTATTTATAATCAAAAAGGTGAGATGGTTGATATGAAATTTTTTGCTAGAGGTATTAGTTTAACTTTAGTTGATCCTAGAATAATATTGAATTCGCCAGTTGATTATTTTGTTGCAGGTATCGGTGATACGCTTGCTAAGTGGTATGAATCAGATGCAGTTATTTCACAGTTAGAAAACTATCCTGTTGAACTTACGATTGCTAAATACTCAGCCAGTGAATGTCGGAAAAATTTATTAGAACATGGTAAAAAAGCTATTGAAGATTTAAAGAGTGGTTATTTATCAGAAAGTTTTGTTAAAGTTGTAGAGACCAATATTTTACTTGCAGGCATGGTTGGCGGATTTGGAGATAGATATGGAAGAACTTCAGGAGCTCACAGTATTCATGACGCATTAACATATTTACCTAATACGCATAAGTATTTACATGGTAAAAAAGTTGCTTATGGTATTTTGGTTCAGTTGGCAATTGAAGAAAAGAGGGAAGAAATTGAAACATTGGTTCATTATTATGATGAGATAGATTTACCTTATACATTAGCTCATTTAGATATTGAAATAGGTGATGTGGATTTAATAGCTGAAATATCTAATAAAGATGAGCTTATGCATTTATTGCCTCAAAAAATATCAAAAGAAGTAATAAAATTAGCAATTTTATCATTAGAAGCATAGTTTTAAAGAAGAGGAAAACCGCAAAAAAAGTGGTTTTCTTTTTTAATTAAAAAAACTTATGGTTAATTTTTAATTAAAATAAGATTAAAATTAAGTTGCTTTATTCTAATCTTTGTATTAGAATAACATTTATAATTTAAAAAGGGGGAAAGTTTTCATGAAATATAAAAAAATAATTGGAACACTTGCTTTAATGAGTTCTTTGTTACTTTTTGTTGGTTGTTCAAGTGGTGAAAGTAAAAAAGAATCAGGAAAAAAGAAAAAAGATACAACAACAGAACAAGTTGCTAAGTTTGGTATTCCACAAGAAATAGCATCGATAGATCCAGCTAAAGCAACGGATAAAGTCAGCTTTGGTGTGATGAATCAAATTTTTGAAGGTCTTTACCGAATGGATGATAAGAATATGCCACAACCAGCCGGTGCTAAGGAATTAGCTAAAGTTAGCGATGATGGTTTGACGTATACTTTGAAATTAAGAGAGGAATCTAAATGGACAAATGGTGAGCCAGTTGTGGCTGGAGATTATGTTTATTCATGGCAACGAGTAATAAATCCAGAAACAGCATCAGAATATGCCTATTTAATTGAAAATGTAAAAAATGCCAAAGCAATTATGGCAGGTGAGAAGAAACCAGATGAGTTAGGGATTGAGGCGGTAAATGATCACGAACTGAAAATTACATTAGATCATGCGATTCCTTATTTTGATTCTTTACTAGCTTTTCCAACATTTTTTCCATTGAATCAAAAATCTGTTGAGGAATTTGGAAAAGATGCCTTTAATACGAGTGAGAAAGTTGTCTATAATGGTCCATTCACGTTAGCTGAATTTGACGGACCAGGATCTGACATTGAATGGAAATACTTGAAGAGTAAAGACTATTGGGATGAAAAATCAGTAAAAATTGCAGAAATCCAAGCAACTGTTATTAAAGAAGCATCAACAGCGCTTAATCTCTATGAAGACGGCCAATTAGATGATGTTATTGTAACAGGTGAATTAGCTAAGCAGTATAGAGAAGATCCAAATTTTGTCGGTGAAAAAGATGGACGTGTGGTCTATGTAGATACAAATAAAGAGAGTAAAAAAGTACCATTTGATAACTTGAATTTACGAAAAGCTTTATTCTATTCAATTGACAATGAAGCCATTGTTGAAACTGTTTTAGGAGATGGCTCTGAAGCTGTTTCAGGTATTGTTCCAAGAGAGTTGTCTATCAATCCTGAAACTAAAAAAGATTTTGTTGATGAATCTAAAAAGTATAAAACATATGATAAGAAAAAAGCTAAGGAATATTTAGAAAAAGCTAAAAAAGAGTTGAAAACTGAAGATATCTCATTTGATATTTTAACAGATGACAATGATTCAACTAAAAAACTAGCCGAGTATTTACAAGGGTCATTTAAAGATGCGTTAGGTATCACAACAACTGTAACGCCAGTAACCAAACCAATTCGACTAGATAGGACGGATAAAGGTGATTTTGATATGGTAGTAACTGCTTGGGGTGCTGATTACACGGATGTGAGTTCATTCTTGGATTTATTTGTTACAGGAAATAGTTATAACAGAGGAAAATATTCAAGTAAAGACTATGACAAATTAATTGAAGAAGCACGAACAACGAATGCAACAAAAGAAAAAGCACGTTGGCAAAATTATTTAGATGCAGAAAAAATTCTTTTAGAAGATGATGCTGCTATTATTCCGGTGTATCAAGTAGTTGAAGGGCACTTAAGGAATCCAGATTTGACAGGCTTTATTGCTCATAGTGCAGGAGCGTCATATGAGTATAAAAATATTGAAATGAAAAAATAATAAGAAAAATGAGTTGACGGTTAGAAAATCTTTTGATAATATCACTATTAACAAATAAATAAATGGTCTGAGTTTTAAATGTATTGAAAAGGAAAGTACTTATTAAGGAAGCTTTTAGAGAGTCTCGGTTGGTGAAAAGAGATAGCGGGAAGAATAAGGAAAATGGCCTTTGAACAGATAGGTTGACTAGTTAAACCTATACGGGGGTGCCTGTTATCGCACGAAGGTATGATAGTACTGGATTTACAGGCGCTTTTTGATGAAAAGGTGGTCGCAAAGAAAAGAATCTTTGCCCTTTAACAAGGGTGGAGATTCTTTTTTTGTTTTCTTTTTAACATTTAAACGTAGACTAAAAAGGAGAAATTATGATGAAAAAGAACATATTATTGGGTAGTATTGTGACACTGGGACTGATTTTAAGCGCATGTAGTGGTGGAGAGGCAAGTAAGAAGGATGGTCAAAAAACTAATTCGGAAAAGGTTGAACAAAAAATAACCGTTAGTACACCTGCTCCGATATCAACATTAGATACGACACAAACCACAGATAAAAATACATTTACAATGGTTCAACACTTATTTGAAGGTTTAACTCGTTTTGATGAAAAAACAACACCAATTCCTGGTATAGCTAAATCGATTGATGTTAGTGAAGATGGAAAAGAATATCTATTTAAATTAAGAGATGATGCTAAATGGAGTAATGGTGAAAAAATAGAAGCGAAAGATTTTGAGTATGCGTGGAAACGACTAATTGATCCCAAAACACAAGGTCCTAATGCTTATTTACTAGATAATGTTGTTAATGGATTGGCTGTAAGAAATGGTGAGAAACCAGTAGATGATATTGGTTTTAAGGCTGTATCGTCAGAAGAATTTAAAGTAACACTTGAACACCCGCAACCGTCATTTCTTTCGGTTACTGCGATTGGTTGGCTTGCCCCACAACAAGAAAAATTTGTTAAGGAAAAAGGAAATAAATTTGGAACAAATAGTGAAGATATTTTATATAATGGTCCATTTTCTTTGAAAGATTGGGATGGAGCAAGTGATACTTGGACTTTGGTAAAGAATGATAATTACTATGATGAAAAATCTGTAAAATTAAAGGAAATTGCTGTTCAGACACTAAAAGAAGAAAACACAGGAATCAATTTATTTGAAAATGGCGAATTAGATTTAGTTAAAATTAGTGGCCAATATGTGGCTCAATATAAAGATAACCCAGGATATATTACTTTTTCTGAAGTTTCTAATAGCTTTTTAGATTTCAATAAAAAAGAGGGAACACCTTCAGCAAATGTGAACTTACGAAAAGCAATAGCTTTAGCTATTGATAAAAAGGGATTAACGGAAAGTGTATTGGCAGATGGTTCAAAACCATTAAACGGGTTAGTACCAGCGGGTTTATATGAAAATCCAGAAACAAAAGAGGACTACCGTAAATATGCAGGAGAGTTTTCAACATATAACGTGGAAGAAGCTAAGAAAATTTGGAAAGTAGCTAAAAAAGAATTAGGAGACAAAGTGAAAGTGACACTCCTTGCGTCTGATTCAGAGCAAAGTAAAAAAGTAACAGAATATCTTCAAAGCCAATTAGAGGATAATTTAAAAGGATTAAACATTTCAGTTAGTTTACAACCTGCTAATAATGTTCATCAATCAAGAGCAGATGGCAACTTTGAATTATCTTTATCAGGTTGGATTGCAGGAAGTAGCGAGTTAGATTCTTACTTTAATTTATATGTTAAAGATTCGTCATATAATGATGGGAAATTTATTAATGAAGATTACACAAAACTTGTTACAGATGCAAAAACAACAAACGCTAATAATCCGGACAAGCAATTTGCAGACTATAAAAAGGCTGAGGATATTCTTTTAAATCAAGAAGCTGCTCAAGTACCAATCTATCAAGGTGCTGGCAATTATTTGGTAAATCCTAATATTGAAAAAGTTGAATACCCATTGTATGGTGGTTATTTCTTTTTAAGAAATGCAGAAGTAAAAGAATAGTAGGAGGAAGTTATGAGGGAGAAATTATTAGAAAGATTTATATCTTATGTCAAAATTAATACACGTTCTGATCCTAGTAGCACAAGCATTCCAACAACAAAGTCGCAAATTGAATTTGCTTTAATTTTAAAAGAGGAACTAAAAAGAATTGGGTTAGCAACTATTAGTTATAACGAGAAAAATGGATTTTTAGTAGGTTGCTTACCTAAAAATGCTGAAGATTATCTAAGTATTGGGTTCATCGCTCACTTAGATACAGCAGATTTTAATGCTGAAAATATCTCACCGTTAATCCATCCTAATTATGATGGTAAAGATGTTTGCCTAAATAAAGAAAAAGATATTATTATGAAAGTAACCGAATTCCCAAATTTGAAAGATTATGTTGGTCAAACACTGATAACAACTGATGGAACAACTCTTTTAGGTGCTGATGATAAAGCAGGAATCGTTGAAATTCTTAGCGTGTTGGATTATTTTATCAGTCATCCAGAAGAAGCTCATGGTGATATCTGGGTAGCTTTTGGTCCAGATGAAGAGATAGGTCAAGGAGCAGATCATTTTGATGTATCAGCATTTCCAGCAGCGTTTGCCTATACGATTGACAGCGGACGTGTTGGACATTTTGAGTATGAAACATTTAATGCCGCACAAGCGAAGATTACAATAGATGGTACAAGTGTTCATCCAGGAACAGCTTATGGAATGATGGTCAATGCAATTAAACTAGGTCAAGATTTTGATCGTCGTTTACCAGTGGATGACGTTCCTGAAAAAACAAGAGATAGGGAAGGTTTTTATTTGTTACATGATTTTCATGGTACTGTTGACCAAGTTGAGATGATTTATATTATTCGTGATCATGATAAAGAGTTGTTTGAAAAAAGAAAACAATATTTAATTGAAGGTGTGGAAAAGGCAAATCAAGAGTTGAATCGAGAACGTTTTTCCATCGAATTAAAAGATCAGTATTATAATATGAAAGAAATTATTGAAAAAGATATGAGATGTGTCGAAATTGCGCTTCAGGCAATGAAAAATTTGAACATTGAGCCAATAGTTACACCCTTTAGAGGTGGAACAGATGGTTCAAAAATTTCTTACATGGGGCTACCTACTCCAAATATCTTTACAGGTGGAGAAAATTTTCATGGTCAATACGAATTTATTACTTTAGAAGTAATGGAAATAGCAACTAAAACACTGATAGAGATAGTTAAAGAAAGTAAAGAGATGTAAAAAAATTCCCGAATTTCTTGTTATCAATACATTTTAAAAGTTTGGAGAAAGCTAGCCAACGTTGGTTAGCTTTTTCTTTGAATTAATAAATAGTTAGGAAAAATTTAAAAATATAAGAAGGGTACATTATAACTTTGTGAAAAAAGTTATGAAAATAGTTGAAATTCATCAAAAATTATTGTAAACTTTCATTGTTCAAACAATCACAATTAAGGAGTGTAACAATGAAAAATAAAATGTTAAAAACAGTAACAACAAGTTTAGCTGTCATGTTTCTTTTGGCAGGTTGTGCCGGTGGAAAAGAAACGGCTAAAAAAGATGAATCTAAAAAGACAGAAAGCTCAAGCTCAGAGGTAACAACAGGTGCATCTGAAAAGGGCTATACTGATCCTAAAGATATGAAAGATAAGTATGATATTGTTATTGTTGGTGCTGGTGGAGCAGGGATGGCAGCAGCTATTGAAGCAAAAGACGAAGGTAAAAATCCCGTTATTTTAGAAAAAATGCCAGTTGCAGGAGGTAATACTTTAAAATCTTCAAGTGGAATGAACGCTTCTGAAACGAAATTCCAAAAAGAACAAGGTATTAAAGATAGTAACGATAAATTTTATGAAGAAACTCTTAAAGGTGGACACGGAACAAACGATAAAGAGTTATTACGTTATTATGTAGATAATTCAGCAGATGCTATCGATTGGTTAGATGGTATGGGAATTAAATTAAACAACTTAACAATCACTGGTGGTATGAGTGAAAAAAGAACTCACCGCCCAGAAGATGGTTCAGCTGTTGGTGGGTATTTAGTCGATGGCCTACTAAGAAATGTTCATGAAAAAGAAATTCCATTATTTGTTAATGCTGATGTGACTGAAATTACTGAAAAAGATGGTGCAGTCAGCGGAGTTAAAGTAAAAGTGGATAAGAAAGAAAAAGAAATTAGTAGTAAAGCTGTTGTTGTGACAACAGGTGGCTTTGGCGCTAATCCTGAAATGTTAGAAAAAGAAAAGCCTGAATTAAAAGGCTACGTAACGACTAACTCTGAAGGTAGTACTGGAGACGGTATTAAGATGATTGAAAAACTTGGTGGACAAGTGGTAGATATGGATCAAATCCAAATTCATCCTACTGTTCAACAAGATAAAGGCATTTTAATTGGTGAAGCGGTTCGTGGTGAAGGTGGAATCCTAGTTTCTCAAGAAGGTAAACGTTTTGTTAATGAAATGGATACTCGTGATAATGTATCTGCGGCTGAAAATAAACTAAAAGAAAAATCTTCTTATTTAGTATTTGATGGTGGAGTGAAAGAAAGAGTTAAAGCTATTGATTTCTATGAAAAACAAGGATTTGTTAAAAAATCAGGGACAATTGAAGGTTTAGCTAAAGAAATTGAAATGGATGCTAGTGTTTTAAAAGAAACAGTTGATACTTGGAATAAAGCTGTAGCAGATAAAAAAGATACAGAATTTAATCGTGAAACAGGTATGGATAAAGGTTTAGAAAAAGCTGATTTTTATGCGATTAAAGTAGCACCTGGTATTCATTACACTATGGGTGGTATAAAAGTTAATAATAAAACAGAAGTTTTAGATAAAGACGGTAAAGCAATCACTGGCCTTTATGCGTCAGGCGAATTAACTGGTGGTTTACACGGACAAAATAGAATTGGTGGTAACTCAGTAGGAGATATTATCGTATTTGGCCGTCAATCAGGTAAGCAATCTGCAACTTTTGTAAAATAAAGAGATATAAAGGAGGTCAACTTAATAAGTTGAACCTCTTTTTTTCTGTTAAACTAAAGAAAAATT
>NZ_JAVWHO010000025.1:0-1686 GCF_036639995.1 Vagococcus sp.
GGAAAACAACAAAGAAAATAAATCAATAAAAAGAGTTGAAAGCTTAAAAAACTTTCAACTCTTTTTATATGACGCTAACACCTTCCTTTTCAACAATAAGGCGTTTTACCTCAAAAGATTTAAACTGATGTTGCAGCTGTTTTTTTGTTTCTTCACTCGTTTCTTTTGGAGAAATAATTAATATTGTTGGTCCTGCCCCACTCAAAAGAGCAGCATGAAAACCAAGTTTTTCTTGTTGTTCTCGAACAAGCATCAATTCAGGAACAAGCGCTGCTCTAAAAGGCTCATGCCACTTATCTCTTGTCATTAAATGGCAAGCCTGTTCTAAATTACCAGATAGTAAAGAACTTAGTGCCACATTTGTGATACCACTTGCTTCTACAGCATATTCATACGTTAAACGGTCTGGTAACACGTTTCGACTTGACGTGGTTAATAGTTCATAATCAGGTATCACCACTAAAAAATCACATTCTGGAAACTCATGCTCTGTAAAATAAATAGTCGCATCAATTTGATTTGCTACTACAAAACCTCCCAAAACAGCAGGTGCTACATTATCTGGATGACCTTCTATTTTAGTAGCAATATTAACTTTTTCTTCTCGAGTTAAAGATAGCTTCCCTAACTGATTGGCTAGTTCAATGCCTGCAACAATTGCTGATGAGCTACTGCCTAATCCTCTTGCAGTTGGAATATCTGTCTTCATCTTTAGATAATGAGGTTTCAAAGCTGGACACACGCCTAAGGCCGTCTTAATCACTAAGTTACTCTCATCTCTTGATATCCCATCTAAACTGTGTTCGATAAGCCATTCATTGGTTTCTTCCAACACCTCTAATTCTAAATACAAACTTAATGCTAAACCAAAAGAGTCAAATCCTGGCCCTAAATTGGCTGTTGTTGCCGGTACTTTTATTTTCATGTAGTCACTTCCTTATAATGCTTTAATATGTGAAATTGAGCGAATGTTTTTCGTTAGAAGTAGGTCTTCTAAGCGTTGTAAACTCTCTTTTGATATGTTATTGATGATACCACCTATCATTAACTTGTCTTCATCTATTTCTTTTTTTAATTCTTCCATAACAATGCCTTCACTTGATATTGCTTCAAGAATCGTTCTTTGATTTTCTTCAGTATCATTACATTCAATAACTAACAAATAATTTGAAAGAAGGTCTGAGGTATTCGCCAAGTTTTTGACTACTTGATAATGACTAAACGGTGTAACTTCCCTATTTTGCGTGATATTTTTACTAATGGTTACTAAATCACTAACAATACTTGTTGCGGTTGGTTTAGCCCCTGCCCCTGCTCCTGTTAGTAGAGTCTCCCCAATTCCCGTGCTTGTTATTAACACACCGTTTAGCTCATTATCGATTAATGCTAATGGGTGTTTCATAGGAAGCAAAACTGGGCTAACTTCCACATTAACTTTCCCTCTTCTTTTTTCAGCAGATCCTATTAATTTAATTGTATACCCTAAATCTTTAGCAAACATCATCTCATTAGCACTTATTTGAGAAATTCCCTTTATTTCTAAGTCTTCTAAAGTAAACGACATTCCATAAGCTAATTTAGTTAAGATAATCATTTTATAGGCTGCATCAATGCCTTCAACATCATTAGTTGGATCACTCTCTGCAAAGCCTAATTTTTGAGCTTCCAACAGAGCCTCTTCATAAC
>NZ_JAVWHO010000025.1:1786-33753 GCF_036639995.1 Vagococcus sp.
GGATCACTCTCTGCAAAGCCTAATTTTTGAGCTTCCAACAGAGCCTCTTCATAACTCCAATTTTTTTGATTCATTTGAGTTAACATAAAGTTTGTTGTTCCATTAACTATGCCTTGAATTAGTTGAATATCATCACTAGAAAAACTATTAGTCAACGTTCGAAGAATTGGAATACCACCTGCAACTGCAGCCTCATAGTACAAATAAACGCCATTTTTCTGAGCCAGTTGCGTTAGTTCATCACCATATTGGGCAATTAAATCTTTGTTAGCCGTCACGACGTGTTTTTTATTTTTAAGTGCGTCTTCTATTGCTTTTTTAGCAAAGGTGACTCCTCCCATTGCCTCAACAACGACCTCAATATTTTCATCTTCAATAATCTCTTTTAGCTCTGTTGTTAGTGTTATATTATATTGATTAGCTATATTTTTTTTAGACTCAATGTTACGAACAAAGGCCTTATTTATAATAAACGATGTTCCTGTCGTTCCTTCAATTTTTTCTTTATTTAAAGATAGAATCAAAGGAATGCCACTACCGACTGTTCCAAGACCCAATAACCCTATGTGTAATGTTTGGCTCATGCTAACTCCTCCTATTGATTAAAAAATGCTCATGTTAATCTCATTCTATTGTTAAGTATACAGAATATTTTCCAATAAAAAAAGCTATTTCAGAAAAATCTGAAATAGCTAGCATTCTATGTGTTTCATATGTAGGAATGTTTCAGTTAAAATATCCGTTACATGTTGATCATCCAAGGAATAAACCACTGTTTTTCCTTCTTTTCTTGATTTAACTAAGTAGTTTTCTCTAAGCAACTTTAACTGGTGGGAAATAGCGGATTGCTCCATTTCCAATTTATTCGTTATTGTCGTTACATTCATTTCTTCTTCAGAAAGTGCAAGTAATATGCGAAGTCTCGTTGGATCGCTTATGCTTTTAAAAAATTTACTCACTCTTTCAATATTCTCTTCAGTCACACCTTCGATAGTCATTGCCATCCCCACTTCATTCTATTAAAAATTTTAGTTACTTAGTGAATTGACTGACAGCTTGTTCAAAGTCTGCTACTTTTTGGTTTGTTTCTTCATGGCTATTTCCTTTAACGCCAAGATAGAATTTAATTTTCGGTTCAGTTCCAGAAGGGCGAATAGCAATCCAACTGCCATCTTCTAAGAAGAATTTCAACACGTTTGCTGTTGGTAATGCAATTGTTTCTTCTTTACCTGAAAGATAAGTTCTTGTTTGTGTTTGGTAATCCTCATAGTAAGCAACTTTAACATCAGCAAATGATGTCGGGATGTTACTTCTAACGTCTTTCATTAGTTGTTGGATTTTTTCAACGCCCTCCATACCACTCATCGTAATGGAAATTGTTTTTTCAGCAAAATAGCCAAACTCTTCATAAATTGATTCAATCGCATCATAAAGCGTTTGATTTTTTTCTTTATAAAATGCTGCGATTTCTGCTAATAATAACAACGCTTGAATAGCATCTTTATCTCTAACAAAAGGTTGTACCAAATAACCATAACTTTCTTCAAAGCCAAAAACAAAAGTTTGAGAATTATCTTTTTCATATTCTTTGATTTTTTCTGCAATAAATTTAAAACCAGTTAAAACATTCACCATTTTAGTGTCAAATTTTTCACAGATTGCTGTTGGTAATTCACTAGATACTATTGATTTTAGCACAACTGCGTCATCTGACAAAGTCCCATGATCTTTTTGTGCTTTTAACAGATAATAAACCATGATGCTACCTAGTTGATTTCCAGTTAATACTTGATAACTTCCATCAGGCATTCTAACTGCGGCACCTAAACGGTCAGCATCTGGGTCAGTCGCAACTAAAAGGTCTGCATTTTCTTTTTCACCTAATTTGATTGCATACTCAAAAGCAGAATGTTCTTCTGGATTAGGAGATTTGACTGTTGAAAAATTAGGATCTGCTACTGCTTGTTCAGGTACTAATTTAAATCTTTCAAAACCTGCTTGTTTTAATGCGCGTTCTCCTAGCATTTTTCCAGTACCATGTAATGGTGTAAAGATCATTTTTAGGTCTTTACCACTTCTAGCAATTAACTCATGGTCAACTGAAACAGATTTAATGTGTTCTAAATACACACTATCCACTTCTTCACCAATCACATTTATAAAGTCACTTGCTTTTTCTTGAGGCATAAAATCAATGCTTAATGGGTTTTTGATTGAACGTACAAAAGCAGTTACTGCATCTGCATCTTGAGGTGGCATTTGACCTCCATCTTCTCCGTAAACCTTAAAACCGTTATATTCTGCTGGATTGTGGCTTGCAGTAATCATAATACCTGCAATACAATTAAAGTGTCTCACTGCAAATGAAAGTTCAGGTGTAGGACGTAAACTTTCAAAAATATAAGATGTAATTCCATGAGCAGCTAAAGTTTCAGCAGCCCCCATAGCAAATTCTGGAGATTGATGTCTTGAATCATACGCGATTGCTACTCCACGTCTTTTTTCTTCTGCTCCAAGATTTTCGATGAACATTGCTAAACCTTCTGTTGCTTGTCTAACAGAATAAATATTCATTCGATTAATTCCTGCGCCAATTACACCTCTCATACCTGCTGTTCCAAATTCTAGCGGTGCATAAAAAGCGTCTTTTAATTCGTTTTCATTTTTTTCCATGGCAGCTAAACTATCTGCTACTAAACCATCAATTGCTTTAAATTCTTTCCATTCCTGATAAACTTCTTTCCAATTCATATTATTCACCTCTGTTTTTTAATCATCTTAATTATACCACTTCAAGAGCGCGTTGAGTAACTAAAAAAAGAGTTTAAGTAAATAAACACTTTTATTTTATTAGAGCAGTTATTTTTCATAAAATGAAAAAGAAGATAAACATTATCTGTTCATCTTCTTTCACGAATTAACAATTATTTATCATCTAAGCTTGTAATATACTTATACACTTCTTGACCTGCAATACTACCATCACCAACAGCTGTAGCAATTTGACGTAACACAGTGTCTCGTACATCTCCAATCGCATAAATACCAGGGATTTTAGTTTCCATGTGGTTATTTGTAACAACCCAACCTTCTTCATTTGTAATGCCTAAATCTTTAAAAGGCTCTGTTAACGGATCTAAACCGATATAGATAAACACACCATCTGCAGAAACTTCTGAAACTTCTTCTGTTTTTGTGTCTTTTAGTGTTATCTTTGTTACTTTTCGTTCATCTCCTGAAAACTCAGTTGGTACTTTATTCCACATAAAATTAATTTTTTCATTTTTAAAGGCACGGTCTTGTAATATTTTTTGTGCACGTAACTCATCACGACGATGAACAATTGTAACTTTGCTAGCAAATTGTGTTAAATACATGCCTTCTTCAACAGCAGAGTCTCCACCACCAATGACATATAAATGACGATCTTTAAAGAAAGCCCCATCACATACCGCACAATACGAAACACCACGACCTGCATATTCTTCTTCGCCAGGAACACCCATTTTACGATGATCACTTCCTGATGCAATAATAACTGTTTTTGCTTCATAGACGTCTTCTTCACAATATACTTTTTTGATTAAGCCTTCATTTTCAATTTTGGTCACATTACCATATGTATGTTTTGCTCCAAAATTTGAAGAATTATCATACATTTTTAGTGCTAAATCTGGTCCAGTAATTGTATCAAAGCCAGGATAATTCTCAACGTCTGATGTGTTCATCAATTGACCACCTGGTGCCCCTCTTTCAATAACAAGAACAGACAAGTCTGAGCGAGAAGCATAAAGCGCAGCTGTCATGCCCCCAGGTCCTGCGCCGATTATAATAACATCATACATAAATACATTCCTCCATTAACTTTCGTTCATACATAACTTTAACTGTTTCCACTACTCTTGTCTATCCTTTTGCTTTAAAAAAAGACCTAGGTTAAAATGATTGACTTATTTATAGATAACGCTAAAATTAGAAAGAATACGTAAAAAAGGAGGAAAAATAATCGGACATATCATAACAAAATCAAAAAATTTTTTCACTGACAATAAATTGTCAAACAAAGATTTATTCTATTTAAGCTGGCCTATTTTTATTGAAATGTTTCTACGGGTATTTATTGGAAATATCAATGTATGGATGATTTCACAGCACTCAGAACCAGCTGTTGCAGCTGTTGGTTCTGCCAATCAACTACTTAATCTATCTGTTTTTATTTACGGTTTTATTACGGTTGGTGTTCAAATCATTATCGCTCAGCTAATTGGAGCTAAAAAACAAGAGCAGATTAAAAGTGTCATTACAACTGGCTTGATTGGTTCATTTTTTATCGGCCTACTTATTAGTAGCGTCTTTGTCACATTTCCAGAGCAATTATTATCATTTATGAATCTTCCAAAAAATATTGTGGAAATTGGTATTCCCTATGTTCAAATTTTTGGAGCTAGTTTATTTGTTACATCTATTTCAGCAGGTATTATTGCTTCTTTAAGAAGTCACGGAAAAACCAAAGCGGCTCTTGCCATACCAACAGTGGCTCTTATTTGTTCCTTAATTGGAAACTACATTGCCTTATATGGGCCTTTCGGATTACCTCACTTAGGAGTTGCTGGACTAGGTATTTCAGCTGTTGTGAGTAATTCAATTGCACTTATTTTAGCTTTCTATATTTTGAATAAAGAGATTCATTTTAATATTTTGAAACTATCATTGAAAGATTTTTCTTTTGAAAAGTTGAAACTTATTTTAACACTGGGTCTTCCATCCTCAGGAGAAAACCTATCCTATACAGCTTCTCAAGTCGTTGTAACCATGATTGTTGCTTCACTTGGACAAAATATTCTAATCGCAAAATCATATGTCACAGCGATTACCCAATTCGTCTATTTAATTGCTGCAGCAATGAGTCAGGGAAATCAAATTATGATTGGTAGAAATATTGGGGCCAGAGAATACGACAGAGCTTATCACCGTGGAAAAAATACGGTTATTCTTGGATTAATCTGCACTGTTACTATTTCTCTAGCAACTTGGGTCTTAATTGTTCCTATTATGCATATTTTTACTGATAATCCTGAAGTTATTGAAATAGCAAAAATAATTTTCTTTGTTGATATTTTTCTTGAAGCTGGTCGAACCATCAATATGACAATGGTTGGTTCATTAAATGCAACTGGCGATGTTAAATTCCCACTGATTTGTAGTTTAATCGTTCTTTGGGTCATCAGCTTACCTTTTTCATATCTCTTAGCAATTTCTCTTCAATTAGGATTACTTGGCGTCTGGTTAGCTTACACAATTGATGAGGGGCTTCGCTCAGTTCTTATGATTCGCCGCTGGAAATCTGGCATTTGGAAAACAAAAGGAAGAATTCATTAGTATTTTACATAGATAGTTAATAATAATCATTAAGCAAAAAAATCAAGCGTTGATTTTTTTGCTTTTTTATTTACAATAACAAAAAATTATTCATTGAATCATTGATATATCAATAATAAAAAGAGTTATGCTGTCAGTATCTGCTATTCGAAATTGGAATAGACGTTTTTTAACACTGTCTGATAATATCTGTTATTTTATCGCATTAAATTTTAAGTTTTTATAAAAGGAAAGGGTTAAAATACACTTTCTATTCATTTAATGGTAGATTAATAAACGAGTATTTTATTTTTTTAGATAAAGGGTGAGTTAATGTCACAAAGAAGAAATTATCATCAAGGTTCAATTATTAATTACGGCTTACTATTACCAATTTTTTTAATGCTACTATTAAGTATTTGGTTACAATATTGGGTCGCTGTTTACGAAGAAGCTGCACCTATTAATCAAGCGATAAAACAATTGATTTTTGTCGTTGTTGGTCTGATTGGTATGCTGGCTATTAAATTTATTGATAAAAAAATTGTTTGGAAATTAGTTCCAATTGTCTATATTTTCTCGTTACTTTTAATGTTATCACTTTACTTTTTTTATGATGTCACAATGTACAATCTAACTGGTACCAAACGTTGGATTGATATTTTTGGAATTAAATTTCAGCCCTCTGAATTAGCGAAAATCGCCTATATTCTTTTCATTTCAAAACAATTAATCAAATATGATTTAACAACTACTGAGAAATCATTAACCACTGATTTACATTTATTAAAACGCCTTGTTTTATATAGTCTTCCTTTATTTGCTTTGATGTTTATGCAAAAGGACTTTGGAACGTCACTTGTTTTTGTTTGTGTACTCGGTGCATTATTAATTGCTGTAGGACTTGATTGGCGCATTATTGCTACTTTAGCTAGTATTTTAATTGTTCTAGGAATTCTTTTAATTATCTTAGTTTTTACAGAATACGGGAATGATATTCTCTCTTCACTGCATTTTAAACAATATCAACTAGATCGAATCAAGTCATGGAGAAATCCTTACGATTATTCTGATACCATTGCCTATCAACAAGTTCAGGGATTAGTCGCTATGGGTTCTGGTGGCATGTTTGGAAAAGGTGCAAGTGGCATTGAAGTCTATGTTCCAGTAAGAGAATCAGACATGATTTTTACCTTTATTGGTGAAGCTTATGGCTTTGTTGGTGCCTCATTAGTTGTCATTCTTTACTTTTATCTCTTTTTCCAGATTTTTTATGCTGGGCTAAAAAGTAATTCAAAATTTAATATTTATATTTGTGTAGGTATTGTCTTTATGTTAGTTTTTCAAACCTTTGAGAATATTGGAGCCTCAATTGGCTTACTGCCTTTAACAGGTATTCCTTTGCCATTTTTAAGTCAAGGTGGAACATCTCTTGTTGCTACGTTGATAGCATTAGGGTTAATTTTTGAAATGGACGTCTATAATTAATCAAAAAAGAGTTAGAAAGAAAACAATTATGTTTTCTTTCCAACTCTTTTATTTAATTAATGAAGTGAGCCACCGACTGCTAACGTGTCATTAAATTTTGTTTTGGCAAATATTATAAGTACTTCAATTGCTAGTCCAAATGCTTGAATCATCAACATCATACTGACATCGTAATAAACCAAACCTACCACGACTGCAATCAATGTACTCAAAAACAACGCATTTAATGTAATATTGACCGACTCTTTAAAGGTTTTAATCGTTGATAAATGATTTTTCCGCGTTAACCATAAGAAAAATGACGTTCCAAATATCAAAAATAACGTACTACTTAACACAAGCAAACCGACTAAAAAGAAGGTGCTTAGGATGCGATAAGACGTATTTTGAATATTCCATTCCTTTGTTAACCACGTATTAACATCATTTATTGACGTTAATTTTGAAAAGTCCCAACTTTCTGTATACCTTAATTGAAATATTAAGCCATTTTCATCTTTAATGACTAATTGATTTGTCTCAAAATTTAAACCACTTTTGACTTTTTCAAAATCCTCTTTCGATCCATTAATAAAAATAGCATCGCTAACCTTTTTTGTTTTTGTTTCAACTAATTGATTGTTTTCAATTTTTATTTCTTGAAAAATCCCAACATCTGTTTTTAAAATTTCTTTTGACAAACTTGGCATAATGTCACCCAATTTTAGATTGGGAGTTTTACTTGCGTTAATTGCCACGGGATTTAGCATCAGAAATACTAAAAATATTGTAACAATAATCATTTGCCAGACTTTCAAATCGTTTCGATTTAAAAACATTTTTTTTGATGAAAAACTATTCGCAAAATAGGTAACGGGAAATTGACTTGACTTCATTAATAAAACTCCTATCCTTTTGTTCCTCCTGCAAGTAACCCTGAAACAAAGTTCTTTTGTAAGAAGAAGAATAACACTGAAATTGGTAAAGCAATTAAAATAGCTCCTGCAGCAAATAAAGCGACTTGAGGGTCATTTTTATCACTGATAAAGGTTTGTAACCCTACAGCTACAGTAATCTTTTCTGGTGTACGTAATAAAAATTTAGCTAACATATAATCACCAAATGGTCCCATAAATGCCCATAATGCTTGAACAGCAATCATTGGTTTGACTAATGGTAACACAATTTGTGCAAAAATTCTAAAATGACCGGCACCATCTAATTTAGCAGATTCATCTAAATCAATCGGTACTGTATCAAAATACCCCTTCATTAACCAAGTATTCATCGGAATCCCACCACCAATATAAATCAATGTTAAGAACCATGGTTGGTCTAAAGCATTTAATAAAAGAGCCATAACATAAAACGCAGTCAAAGCTGCCATTGTAGGTACCATTTGAACAATTAAAAATAATTTTAAACTGCTATTTCGCCCAACAAAACGGTAACGGCTATAAGTATAACCGGCTAAAGTGATAATAGCTACCTGGCAAACCATAGTAAAAATAGCAATAATCAACGTGTTAACATACCATTTTCCGTATAAAGTATCTCCCAATAAACGACTAAAATTATTAAGGGTCCAATCACCTTTAAAGTCCAAATTAAAGGCATTTACATTACCAGATTTAAAAGCGGTACTCACTGTAATCAATAACGGATAAATAATTACAATCGCCAATATAATCATAAATAGATACGTGAAAAAATGTGTTAAAAATCGTGTTCGTTTTACGGAGTGAGTTGTTTTCATTTTATTTGCCCTCCATATCAAAAGCATTTGTTTTCTTGAAGACAATCATCGAAATACTAATAACGATAAATGAGATAATTAACGTTACTGCTGCTGCTACAGAATACTGTGGCGCATTTCCAGTAGTTAATTTATAAATCCAAGAAATCAAGATATCTGTTGAGCCGGCACCACCACCAACACTTCCTGGTCCACCATCGTTAAATAAATAAATCATTGAGAAGTTATTAAAGTTTCCAGTATATTGAGTGACAAAAATAGGCGCTGCTACAAATAAAATCATTGGTAACGTGATTGTATTAAATCGTTGCATCGCATTTGCCCCATCAATTTTGGCCGCTTCATATAATTCTTCAGGAATTGATTGAAGTATCCCGGTTGTCATAACATAAATATAAGGGAAGCCTAACCAACCTTGAATCATTATGATGGCTACTTTTGTCCAGAATGGATCTGTCTTCCAAGCAACCGCACTGATATCAACAAGTGGCAAGTGATTTAACATTGGAATAACTTGGGTATTAATTGCCCCAATACTATCGTTAAACATATTTGAAAAACTCATAATTGTGATAAAAGCTGGAACTGCCCAAGGAAGTAAGAAAATAACACCAAACAATCTTTTTCCTTTAATAAATTGTTGATTAGCAATAACGGCCGTTAAAACACCTAAAACAATTTGTAAGGTTGACGCACATACAGTCCAAATTACTGTCCAACTAAATACAGAAGTAAACGTTGAGCGATATGAACTTAAGAAGAAGATACTAAAGAAATTCTTAACCCCTACCCAGTCAATTAAGCCAGCTGGTGGAATATGCCTAAAGTCATAGTTTGTAAATGCCATAAATAATGTAACTAAAACTGGGAAAATAATAGCAACAGTCATTACCAAATACGCTGGTAATGTTAATAAATAAGGAAAGCCTTCATCTAATATATTATTAAGAAGACCTTTAGCTGTTGTGTTGATTTTTTGTCCTTCATTCCATCTTCTAGCAACAACATGGGCATCTCTTAAATTAAGACCATAAAAAATTAAGCCAATTGCCATAATGATGATTTGCAGTGTTCCTTCTATTAACAGAAAGAGCGAATGATCTTCAACAGGAACTGTACCTAGTGTAATAAATCCATTAAGCGCTGAAAAACCTACAGTCAGTAATTCAATTAAGAAAATAGCAAAAACGCCTAAAAATATAAACCCTTTAACTTTTTGTTCGTTATATATTTGTCCTAGACCAGGAATGATTGAAAGAAGGGTCGCTTTTTTTACATCCTTTTGTTTTTGAGTGGTATTCATATTTATTTCTCCTTATCTAAAAAAACAAGAAATCGGCAGAGTTATTTTGAGCGCTCTGCCGATTAATCCCCTTATTCGCCGTATTTTTGTTCGATATTTTCGTTAATAACTTTCACTGCAGCATCTGCAGCTTCTTGAGGAGTTTTCTTACCAGATGCAGCATCAAACATTAAGTTTTCTCCACCAGTCCATACTTCAGCCATTTCTGGAATGTTAGGCATTGGTTTTGCATTTTTATATTGTTCGATAACAGCGTTTGTTAATTCATTATTTTCTTTTGTTGCAATTTTACGTGCATTATTATTTGCTGGTACTTCTTGTGTTAATTTGTATAATGTTTCTTGGTTTTTATCATTTGTTAAGTACTCAACAAGTTTTTCTGATACTTCTTTGTTTTTAGAGTAGTTGCTGACAACCCATGCTTTTCCTCCACCAAATGCTTCATATTCTTTACCATTTTTAAGTGTTGGAATCTTAGCAACGCCGTAGTTAACACCTGAATCTTTGTAGTTAGCTGCAGCCCAAGGTCCATCAATAATTGCTGCTGTATGTCCACCAACAAATTGGTTAGTAATGAAATCTCCAGCAGATTTTTTATCCATCATACCTTTTGGCCAAGTGTTTTTGAACCAATCAGTTGCATATTGAATTCCTTCAACAGCTCCCTTATTATTTAAACCAACATCTTTAGCGTCAGTGCCATCTTTACCAAATGCATAACCACCGTAACCAGAAATTAATCCGTAAGTAGAATAAAAGTCAGTCCATTTAGCTAAGAATGCTGTATTTTTTCCTGCTTCTTCTTTAAAGGCATATTTGTCATCTTTAGCAAGTTCTTCTAAATCTGCAAATGTTTTAGGTGCATCTTTAATTAAGTCTTTGTTATAGTACATAACTAACGTTTCAACAACAGCTGGCGCTCCGTAGAACTTACCGTCTACTGTTACTTGACGTTCGTCAGTTGCATCATAGTTAGAATCTTTACTTAATTTAACTTCTGATAAATGACCTTGTTGGCCCAATGGTCCTAAGCGGTCATATGCAGACATCATCACATCTGGTGCTTTACCAGCAGGTCCATCAAGAGATAGAGCATCTAATTGATCGAACATATCTTTTTCGATTAATTTAATTTTAACACCATTTTCTTTTTCAAAGTCGCCTTTAACTTCTTCAAGGTACTTAATGTAACCTTTATCGACTGACACTTCTATTGTGTTATCTTTTTTGCCTTCATCTTTTTTGTCGCCGCCTCCACACGCTACTAATGTTAATAATGTAGATGCTGCTACTAAACCTAAACCAAAGCGCTTCCATCCTTTTTTCATTGAAAAGCCTCCTATGTATTTTCTTTACCCTCTTAGATTATTCTGTTACGCCTTACAATGCAACCGTTTTTACAATGTTACCGATAACACCTTTTATCTATTTAGCAATAATGAAACCATTTTCTTTTATCACATAACCTTCTGATGTTTTTTCGCTATTTTGACTCATTAAAACATCGATATTTCCTGTAACAACTTGATTCTTAGTTCCTTTGTTAAAGTATCCTTTTACATGTCCTTCTTTTGTTTGACGCGTAAACTCAACAAATTTACCTTCATTATCTAGTTTCTCAAAAGTTAACTCACCGTAAGACAAAACAGCTTGTTGTTCTTTACGTAGCGCAACCAGTTGCTTAATAAAGTCTAAGAAAACTAAATCTTGTTTATCTTCTTCCCAAACCATACATCTACGGCAATCTGGGTCATTATCACCTGTCATTCCTATTTCAGTTCCATAATAGATACACGGAGAACCATGTTGCATAAATGTAAAGGCTAATGTCATTTTCGCAATATCTTTGTTTTCTCCTGCTAAATGAAGCAAGCGCGCTGTATCATGTGAATCTAAACAGTTAAACATCACTTGGTTGGTTTGATCTCGGTACAACATTAATTGCTCGTACAAACCACTTGCCATCTTAGTTGATGAAATAGCATCTTTTACAAAGAAATTGGTAATTGTTTCGGTAAAGGCGTAATTCATAACTGCGTGGAACTCATCTCCATTTAACCAACTTTGTGATGAGTGCCAAATTTCGCCTAAAATATAAAAATCCTTGTCTAAGTCTGTTGTTTCTTTGTAGAATCGTTTCCAGAAATGATGATCCACTTCGTTTGCAACATCTAAACGCCATGCATCTATATTAAATTCTTTAATCCAGTAAGTCGCAATATCTAATAAATAATCTTGAACTTCTACATTAGCTGTATTTAATTTTGGCATCATTGGTGTAAAAGCAAACGTATCATAAGATAAAGTTTTAGCGCCTTCTACATTGCCATTTTTGCCTAGTTCAACTGGAAAACTATGGATATGGAACCAATCTTTGTACTTAGATTTTTCTTCATTTTTAACAACATCTTGAAACTGAGGAGAATAGTATCCCATATGGTTAAATACCGCATCCAACATTACTTTAATGCCACGTTTGTGTGCTTCTTCTACTAATTTTTTAAATAATGCTTTATCTCCAAAGTCTGGATCCACATCAAAATAATCAATTGTATCATATTTATGATTAGACGATGCTTTAAAAATTGGACAGAAATACAAACCGTTGATACCTAAGTCGACTAGGTAATCTAAGTGATCAATCACACCTTGTAAATCGCCACCAAAGAAGTCTTCTCTACCAGGTAATTTACTGTTCCAAGGTAGTGTTTGTTCTGGATCATTACTTTTATCTCCATTAGCAAAACGTTCTGGAAAGATTTGATACCAAACAGTTTCTTTTACCCACTCAGGTGATTTGAAACGATCTATCTCTTGGAAAAATGGCATTCTGAAATAATTTTCAGCTTTCTCAATAGCCTCCTCAGACATATCAAAAATACCACGATCTCCGTAAAAGACTTTCTCTTCATCTCTACCAATCACATGAAAGGCATATTGAACACGTCTAAACTCAGCATGGACAGCTATTTGCCAATAATCATAGTCCTCAGTTGAAGCAACAATATGCATAGCTTCCGATTGATTGTACCACTTATCTTCATTAATCAAATAAGGGTCTCCTTTAATAATTTTAACTTCTTTTACATCATCTTTTTTTGTTCTTAAACGAATGTGCATAACCTCTTTTTCAAAAAGGTAAGCGTACTCGCTGTCTGGTCTATGTAATAATGCTGCTCTTTCCATCTATCTTATCATCCTTATCTTCTATAAACTTTGTATGTATATGGCGCAAGTTCTTCGTTATCAAGACTATCCCCTGAATCAATAACAAGGTGCCATTGGTCTAATTCTTTTATACAATCTGGTATTTCTGCAAAATTTTCAGTTAAATTACAAATAACAATCGCTTCTTCTTCTTCAAATGAACGCTTATAAGCTAAGACATTATCATCACTTTCTAAAAAAGTAACAGCCCCAAAAGAAAATAAATCTTCTTTTTTAAGCAATAATAGTCGTTGATAAAAATGTAAAACACTATTTTCATCTTTCATTTCGAATTCAACATTATATGTTTCTTCAACATTCTCCCCAATCCAACTCGCTTGTGTTGAAAAACCAGCATGACTTGTCCTATCCCACTGCATGACACCACGACTAGCCTCTTTATTAGCAGAAGCAATAATCGCTAGGGAATCTTCCTTGCTAAAGCCGTTTTCTAGTAATTGAATATGTTGATCCACTGCCTTTGGACTTTGGAATGTATGAATATTATCTATTTCTAAATTTTTCATACCTAATTCTTCTCCGTATAAAATAACCGGAATTCCTCGAAGTAGATACATCCCTGTAGCTAATGCTTTGGCACTTTTATCTCTGTACTCTTTATCATTCCCAAATCTCGAAACCATTCTTGGCATATCATGATTGTTCCAATAAAGTGTTGGATACTTCTCAACAGTTAGTGTTTCTTGCCAATCAATTAGATTTTCTTTCATTCGTTTGGCATCAATTGTTTTACTTTCAAGACCTTTTGGAATTTTAACATCTTTACTAGTTATTTTTTCCTCAAAGTGATCAAAAGAAATAACCGCACTACATAAATCTTCTCTAATGTAACTATCAGCCAAACTTGGAGTAGCTGAAGCTGCCTCGCCTAAAATAAAGCAATTCGGATTAATTTCTCTAATTTCTGAAATAAATTCAGATAAAAATCGTTTTACTTCAGGTAAATTGGCATAATACTCTTCTGCTAAAGCTATTTCTCCATCTGGAACGCCTTGAACATCAAGAGAAAAATCGTCTTTCACCATATGAATAAAAGCATCTAATCTGAAACCATCAATTCCTTTTGCTAACCAAAACTTGGCAATATCGACCATTGATTTTTTTACTTCTGGATTCTTCCAGTTTAAATCAGGCATTTTTTTATCGAACAAATGGAAATAGTATTGTTCACTTTTATGGTCCTTCTCCCAAACAGAGCCACCAAAGAATGATTCCCAGTTATTAGGATACGAGCCATCTAATTTAGCATCTGCCCATAAATAGTAATCTCGGTAAATATTTTGCGGTCCTTTGATTGCTTCTTGAAACCAAGGATGCTCACTAGATGTATGATTTAGAACTAAATCAAATATAATCTTCAACTCACGCTTATGTGCCTCTTCAATTAATTTCTCTACATCATTTAAATCGCCAAAAATTTCATCGATAGCGTAATAATTTGAAATATCGTAACCGTTATCAACTTGTGGCGAAATAAATATTGGGTTTAGCCAAAGCGTATCGACACCTAAAGCCTTGATATAATCAAGAGACTCAATCATACCCTTTAAGTCACCGATCCCATCATTATTTGCATCTTTAAAGCTTTTCGGATAAATTTGATACACAATTGCTTTTTCCCACCAATTTTGATTCATTGTTTTCCCTCCTTTGTAAGCTCATTCATAGTCTATGAAATGTTACAAAATAACTCAACTATTAATGTCGTGTTAACGTTAACAAAAAAATAAACCAAAGAAAAAATCAACTTTTGGTTTAATTAACTAAAAAAGTTGTAACAAAAACCTCTTAAAGGTTTGCTACAACTTTTCTTACATTTATGCATTTTCGTTTTTTCGGGTGCTTCCTCTGACGATTAAAGACGCTTCAAACAATTGATTTCCTTGTGGTGCTCCTTTTTGTTTGATTTTATTTAATAGCATCGTCGCACAAGCTGCTCCCATCTCAAAAACAGGTTGTTTCACTGTGGTTAATCTTGGTGAGGCAATCTGATCTAAAAAGACACCGTCAAAGCCCACAACACCATAATCATCAGGAATTGAAGCTTTCACTTTTTGAAGTCCTCTTTCAACCCCAATTGCTAACCGGTCACTACTACAAACAAATGCTGTCTTTTTAGGATACCTAGCAAATTGCTCCTCTATAAATCTTTCAGAATAACGAGAGCCATTTGTAAATCTGACAATTTCTGGTACCTTTTGATATCTTTGCATCGTGTTTATATAGCCTGATTCTCTAGAAAATTCAAAAGCTTCTTTCACATCAATTCCAACATAAACAATTTTTTCAAAGCCTTCCTTAATGGCATGCTCTGTTGAAAGTTCCGTTCCTTTAGCATTATCTGTATCAACAAAATCATAGCCATAACGGTTTTCTCCAAATAAAACAAAGGGGCGTTCCAAGCGTTCAATCCAAGCGTAATCCTCTTCTCTCATGCCTGTAATAATATAGCCATCACTTTGTCCAACATCAAAACTATTTTCCGTCACAAGTTGCAATGAATATTGATGCTTATCTAGTTCTTTGGATATACCCATTAATAAATTCATATAGTAAGGCTCAGTTGTATCAATTTCCTCTAAAATAAAGAATTTGATAACTTGTGTTCTATTATTAGCTAACGCCTTAGCTGCAACATTTGGCTTATAATCTAAGTCTTTCATCGCTTTAAAAACAAGCTCTTTTAATTCATCCGTTACTTTTTCTGGATGATTAATAACACGTGATACTGTCATTTTTGAAACATTGGCTTTTTTGGCAACATCTGATAAGGTTGTCATTTTATCCCCCACTTAAATAAACTAATTAATGCTATTATACTGTAATTCAGAAAATTCGCCACTACTATTTACTTTTCACGTTTACGGTTAATCTTTTCTTCTAAAGATTTAAGTAATATCTCTTCTACGTAAAATTCACCTAAATTACCTGTTTTAGCTTTCATTTGTAATGCTTCTTGAATGGTTTTTAACGCCTTATCTTCCTTTTTCTCATAAGCAAATTGGATTCCCGCAACTACTCGTAAATTACTAACCATTTTCGTTTGTAAGTACTTTGCTAGACCTCTATCTGTCATCAACTCTTCAATACGAGCATCAGTTTTTTGCGGTTCTTTTTTCTTATGGATTAATAAAAAATAAAGCATTTCTTTTTTCAATTCAATTTGATAAGGAACGATTAACTCTTCTCTTTTAAGCCATAAGTCTTCAATGTAGTCATCAACATCTACCCAATTTTGTTTCTCAAGTAGTAATCCTAACGTGAGAAATGCTTGATAATCTTCAAAATAAGTATGTGTTTCTTCTTCAGAAACTGGTAAGAAATATTCCTCAGGTAACTCAGAGAACTTACTTCCTGTACTCATTTTAGCGTTACTTGCTAGTTGAATATATAGTAAACGTTCCTTGTTTAAAGACGACCTAGCAATTTTCAAAGTACTTCCATCATTAAAACCATTAGGTAAGCCATTTAACAAAAAAAATAGAACACCAACTAAAACAAATTCTAATACCATAATCGGATTAAATAAATAAAAAATAAAACTTAGCGCACTAAATAAAAGATTGGCGATAACTCCTCCCAATAAATAGAGTTGATAGGGAAAATGTCCATCGTTCATCTCTGGTGGTGTTAGCAAACATTGTCCCATCGTTCCAGGTACTTTTGAGCGGACTATTTTAAATTTACCTTCTTGCTTAATTACGCAAAAGGAAAATACTCGGTAACTCAAAAACGTATGCCCCGTTAATAGCCCAAAAACTAAATGTCCGGCCTCATGAATTATTATATGAAGAACAAATGCCACTGCTAGAAAAGCAAAAGATAAAATTAATTGTACACGACTTAACTCAAGTGACATTGAATAATAACCAATACCAGAACCTAAAATACCACTGATAAACATGGTTAATAGTAATGGAATGATTGTTTCTAATTTACTTTTTTTATTTTTTTTCATCAAGAAACCTCCTATAGAAGAATTTTAACATAACAAAAAGAAGATAACACCTCTATTTAATAATAGGTGTTATCTTCAATTTAGTGAGATTAAATCTGGTTATTTTGCAAACGATACATGTCATAATATAAACCTTCTTGTTCAATTAATTCATCATGATTTCCACGCTCTACAATATGACCTTTTTCTAATACTAAAATTAAATTAGCATCTTTAATCGTCGAAAGTCGATGAGCAATGGCAATGGTAGTTCGACCAGCTCGCATTTTTTTAAGACCTTCTTGAATTAAGTTTTCTGTTTCTGTATCAATATTAGCCGTTGCTTCATCCAATACTAGTATTTTAGGGTCTGTTACAATTGTTCTAGCAAAAGAAATCAATTGTCTTTGTCCACTTGAAAAACTGGATCCCCCTTCTAATACTTTGGCATGATATTTATTAGGTAATGTATTAATATACTTGTCTGCCTGAACAAATTTTGCGGCCTCTTCAATTTGCTCATCTGTAATATGTTGATTTAACAATCTAATATTGCTAGAAATATCCCCGTAAAACATAAACGCATCTTGTAAAACAAGTCCCATTTTTGCTCTTAACTCTTCGATTGAATAATCTTTAATATCCACATCATCAATCAAAATTTGACCATCATAAAATTCATAAAAACGCATTAAAACATTGATAATCGAACTTTTTCCACTTCCTGTATGACCAACTAAAGCAACTGTTTCACCAGGATTTGCGGTAAAGCTGATATTATTTAACACATTATGTTTTCCATCATAAGAAAACGTAACATTTCTAAATTCAATTTTTGCGTCACTAATCTTTGCATTGGCACCTGGATTTTGCTCTGGTGTTAATTCTTCATGATCTAAAATCGTGATAATTCGACTTCCAGCTACTACGCCATCTTGAAAAATACTCAAGAAATCCATCATGTTAATCATTGGATTAAAGAATTGTTGGACGTAGGAGATAAACGCATAAATTAAGCCTACCTCAACAGGCGATTTAAGTGCATCAAATCCAAAGAACCCTAACACTAATGCTGTTGCTAATGCAAAAAGCAAATTTATAATTGGTGCAAGTAAAAGAGAATTGGTTTTAATCATCGCATATTTTGATTGCAAATAATCATCATTACTTGCTTCGAATTCTTCTTCTAATCGTTTTTCTTGTCTGAAATATTGAATAACCGCCATTCCTGAAATAGATTCGTTCAATTTAGTATTTAAATGACTTAATTTTTCCCGCATTCCTCGGTAAATTCTTGAGCTAAATTTTTGATAATACCAAATAATAACACCCAAAATTGGAAAGAACACTAAACAAATTAAGGTTAACTCAAGATTAATAAAAGCCATGGCTGAAAATGAAGCCACAACGCCAAATAAAGCTGATAAAACCATTAAAAAGACTAACCAAAATTCAAATAATGTTTCTGTATCATTCGTGACACGCGAAACAATTGAACCTGCTGGTGTTTGGTCAAAATATCTCATACCTAAAGTTTGTAGCTTTTCAAATAATGCCACGCGAATGGACTGATATGTTTTCAACGAACCTTTAAAATAAAGAACCCATTGACCGTACCAAACAAGAGCTTTAAAGATAATACCAAATGCGTAAAGTCCCGCAAAATAAAGAATAATAGTCATTGTCGCATCTTGATTGGTTAAATGATTATCCATAAAAATTTGAAGTATTTTTGGTAGAATAATATTAACAATAGCTAAAGAAACAGCAAATAACAATGACAAGACAAACTCTTTTTTAAATGGTTTAGCAAACGTTAATAAACGCTTAATAATTGTCGTCTGTTCTTTCATCGTAAATGATTTTGACCACACTGATTTTGATTCTTCCATTACCTAACACCTCCTTCAATTTTATTTTCAAGTTGTTGGTAATCAAACATTTTTTTGTACCAACCATTTAAAGCGATTAATTCATCGTGTTTACCACGTTCAATAATTCGTCCTTCATCAACCACGATAATTTCGTCCGCATGCTTCACACTACTTAATCGATGCGTACTAATAATCGTCGTTTTATTTTCTCGTGATTCTCTTAAATTGGTTAAAATGAGCTCTTCTGTTTTCGCATCAACAGCTGATAACGCATCATCTAGTATGAGTAACTCAGGTTGAACAAGTAATGCTCTAGCAATCGAGATACGTTGTTTTTGTCCCCCTGATAAAGAAACGCCTCTTTCACCAACCATCGTGTCATATCCATTTGAAAAACCTAAAATATCTTCGTGAACTGCTGCTTCACTCGCTATTTTTTCTACCTCTTCTTGTGTTGCTTTTGGTAAGCCAAAACGGATATTATCTCGAACTGTCATTGAGAAAAGAAAATGATCTTGTGGAACATAACCAAGTGAATGAAGTAGCGCGTCAAGTGTGTATTCCTGAATTGGATGATGGTTAACTTTAATCGTTCCTTCGTAATCATCATATTCACGCATTAATAATTTTAAGATAGTCGTTTTACCAGCTCCTGTTTTGCCGACAATCCCTAATGTCTTACCTTCAGCCAAATCAAAATGAATATCTGTCAAGGTCGCCTTTTCATCACCATTATAAGTAAATGAATTTAGCTGATAATTAATATCTCCTGAAGCAGGCTCTTTAATCCCTTTGGTATTCTCTTTAATATGAGACTCTTCTCTCATCAAATCAGATACTCTATCATAACTTGCATTTCCTCTTTGAATAACGTTAAAAAAACGACCTATTGCAAACATCGGCCAAACTAACATGCCAATATAGTTGAAAAAAGAAATCAACTGACCAATAGAAATAACGTTTTCCACAACAAAGTAGCCACCTAAAATAATAGAGATAATGTAAGACATACCAATCACTAAAGTAATCAGTGGATCAAATAACGCATCCAAATTATTTACTTTATTATTTTTTTCAATTGAAAAATCAATTTTCTTTTGAAAATCTTCAATATCTTCTGTTTCTTGTCCAAAAGTTTTAATCACTTTAATTCCAGTGATACTTTCTTGAGTTTTGTCGTTAAGTTTAGAAAATGCGCCTTGAGAATCTTTAAATGCTTCATGCATTTTGTTTCCTAATTTACTTGATAGTATAGCAAGTAATGGAAACGGAATTAATGCAATCAGTGTCAAACGTGGATCAACAAATAGCATCATCGCAATCACTGTGGTTACTCCCGAAATAAACGCATCAGCAAATGTTAAAATACCTGCTCCTGCCACATTTTGAATGGCATTTAAGTCATTGGTTGCATGAGCCATTAAATCACCCGTTCGATATTTTTGATAAAACACTTGATCCATTTGAGTAAAATGATGGAACAGTCTTTTTCTCATAAGCTTTTCTAATCTGGCAGCTCCTCCCCAAATATGTTTTCGCCATACAAAGCGTAAACAGTAAACAACAATCCCAGAAATGACAAGTAAACTTATCCAACTTACCAACTTGTTTGCAGTTAACGTCTTAGCTGCAACACTGTCTACAACAATCCCGATAATTTTAGGTGGTATCAGTTGAATCAAGGCAACAAGTACCAAGGCTGATACGCCTAAAAAATAGTTTTTTCTCTCTTCTTTAAAAAACCAAGAGAGCTTTTTAAAAATAATCAAATCCTTCACTCCTTTTTTATATACAAAAAAACAGGTGCAAAAAAAGCACCCGTTTCATTACAGTATTTTGATTGAAAAGAAACACCTTCAAAATACTATTTTTTCTTTTTAGTATTTTGCGTTTTCATATTCTGCATCATTTGACGAATTTTCTTCTCTGATGGTTTTTGTCCCATCTGAGCCATCATCATACGTAACATATCCTCGTTAACGGGAGGATTTTTCTCTAATTGATCTTCAAATGTTTTTTTAGCGAAAAAGAATCCACCTACTGCACCTAATAGCAATGCAATAACAATGAATAATACAACTAATCCTGTATTCATATCTTTGACACTCCTTCCTCCAGTTAATTAATCTCACAATTTCATATTTTACTAGAAAACGAGGAAAAAAGAAAGCACTTTTCTCCTAATTTTTTAACTTTTTGTAATTATATCCAATAAATCAGGATTAAATTTTTGTTCTTTTAACATTGCTATTTCAAATGCATAAGGTGCTTTGGCTGTTTTTTTGTCTTCGCCAACATAAGGTGTTTCTAATATCTTAGGTAATTTTTCAAGTTGCGGATGATGAACCACGTAATTAAGCGCGTCAAATCCAATCGTTCCAAATCCAATATTCGCATGACGGTCTTTATGAGAGCCTTGGGGATTTTTAGAGTCGTTCACATGAATGACCTTTAATCTATCTAACCCAATAATTTTATCAAATTCTTCTAACACACCATCAAAATCTTCTCGAACATTGTAGCCAGCATCATTAATATGACACGTATCTAGTGTCACTGATAATTTTTCATTGTGAGTGACACCCTCAATAATTTTAGCTAACTCTTCAAAATTACGACCAATTTCAGTTCCTTTTCCTGCCATTGTTTCTAAAGCTATTTGTGGTACTTGATCTTGTCTTAGAACTTCATTCAACCCTTTAATAATCTGATTAATTCCTTTATCTGCTCCTTCACCGACATGTGCTCCTGGGTGAAGTGTAATTTGAGTCGCTCCAATTGCTTCAACTCGTTCAATTTCTTGTCTTAAAAAATCAACAGCAAAACCAAAATTTTGTGGTTTAATTGTGTTTCCTAAATTGATAATGTAAGGCGCGTGAACCACAATATCATTCATATCAATGTTATTTTCTTTCATAAAAGCAAGTCCCGCCTCTATGTTTAATTCTTCAATTGGTTTTCTTCTTGTATTTTGCGGTGCTCCTGTATAAATCATAAATGTATTAGCATTATAGCTTGCTGCTGCCTCTGCTGAACCTAATAACATTTTTGTTCCGTTCATACTTACGTGTGATCCTAATATCATTTTTCTACCCCTCTTCTACGTTGTCTGTTATATTGTACCGTTTTAAATTAACGCAAACAAGTTTGTTGCCTTTTATTTCTCTTGAGTTTAGAGTACCCCTAAGGTATATGATAAATCTATCAAAGGAGTGATCATATGAGTATTAATCAAATAACCAATCAATCTCAGAATCAAGAGACTACAAAAGCGCTAATCATTGAAAGCTTTCACGGAAAATTTGCTTCAAGTGGTTTTTCCAATGAAGATATTATACGTATTGCTGAATCTTTCTGGCAATTTCCTTCCAAAGATAGCCTCAACAAGCAATATATTGTGACAATAGATCAAAACATCTTAGGAACCATGCTTTTAAAACGAAAAAACGACGAACAACCTTCTATTAAAGAAATCCTATCATTAATTCCTTCTTTTAATTTTTTTAAATTAATCAAATTATTAAGTATCTTTTCTATTTTAGAGCATCATGTCGCTGAAAATGAAGTCTATATTGATCATATTGTTGCCAGTGAAGAGTACCGAGGACAAGGCGTTGGCTCATCTCTTTTAGAAGAAGCTAAGCAAACAATAAAATCATCAGAATTTCTTTCTCTTTATGTTGCTGATACTAATACACAGGCAATCCATTTATATCAGCAACAAGGGTTTAAAATTATTGAAACTAAAACTAGTTTGATCAGAAAACACCTGATATCAGAAGAAAAATGGCATTACATGATTTTCCAATCAACAAATTAAGCTGTATTCATCGGTCTTTACAACTCTAAACTAGGAATCAGGTTCATATAATGATATAATTTTATCATTATAAGCTTAGAGGTGATAAATTGACACAACCTAATGATTACAAACCATCTGATGAATTTAACCAAGATATTGAACAAGAGCTAGCAACAAAAGAGGAAAAGAAACACCATTCTCTTTCCTTTTCTTTAAATGTCCTGTACCGAGTATTTCGTTCCATTTTTTTAATTGGCATTTTAATTGCGGCGGCTTTAGGTTTTCTTGGCTTAGGTATCGGAACCGGTTATTTTGCTTCTTTAGTTTCTGATTTAGAAGTTCCTGGAAAAGAAGAATTGGCTCAAAAAATTAATGATGTTGAGCAACAATCAAAAATTCTTTATTCTAACGACGAACTTGTTTCAGTTATTAAATCTGATCTTATTAGAACATCTGTAAAATCTGATGACATTTCTCCTTTAGTCAAAAAAGCGTTGATTTCAACAGAGGATGAAAATTTCTATGAACATCACGGGGTTGTCCCAAAAGCAATCGCAAGAGCGACTCTATCTGACGTGATAGGCGTTGGTGGCAGTTCTGGTGGCTCAACAATCACTCAACAGTTAATTAAACAACAAGTATTAACGAGTGAAACATCCTATAAAAGGAAAGCATCTGAGATTTTACTTGCCGCTCGTACTGAAAAATTTTTCACCAAAGAAGCTATTTTAAATGCTTATTTGAACGTTTCACCTTTTGGACGAAACAATCGTGGTGAGAATATTGCTGGTATCGAAGAAGCTTCGCAAGGAATTTTTGGTGTTCATGCTAAAGAAGTCAGCTTACCACAAGCAGCTTACCTAGCTGGCCTTCCTCAATCTCCAATCGAATATAGCCCGTATACCAATAAAGGTGAATTCAAAAAAGAGTTTAAAGATGGATTACGACGAAAAGATGATGTTCTTTTTAACATGTACCGTGAAAAGATGATTAACAAAAAAGAGTATGAAGAAGCAAAAAAATACGATTTAACAAAAGATTTTAAACAACCTGAACCACCTCGTAGTGATGAAAGTGGCTTTTTGTATAACTATCTATATGATGAAGCAGCAAGAGTTACTATGCCTATCTATTACGAAAAAGACGGCTTAACTCAAAATGATATTAATAAATCAACTGATTTAGAACAAAAATATCTTGATATAGCTAAGCGTGAATTACGTCAAAATGGCTACACCATTAAAACTAGTATTGATAAAGATATTCATAATGCTATGCAAGAAGCATCACAAGAATTTGGTCATGTGTTAGATGATGGCCGCGGAAAATTACTAGAAACTGGTAGTGTACTGATGGAAAATAAAACAGGTAGAATTTACGGATTTATTGGCGGAAGAGATTATTCTCAAAACCAATTTAATCATGCTTTTTCCATGAGACGCTCTCCTGGTTCGACAATTAAACCTTTAATTGCCTATGCTCCTGCCATTGACTCAGGACTTATTGGTTCTGAATCTAAATTAGCTGATTTTCCAAAAAAATATTCTGATGGAACTGAAATTAACAACTATTCTGACAAAGGGAGTAGTACTTTCAAATCAGTTCGTGAATCATTAAAATGGTCACTAAATATTCCCGTTGTTAATTTATACGGTGAAATGCGTGATCATGCAGATGCTAAAGAGTATTTTAATAAAATGAATATCGGACTAGAAGATGAAGAGTATTCTTATGAATCTATTCCTTTAGGTGGTACTCAGCACGGTATGACTGTTAACGAAGAAACTGCTGCTTATGCCACATTAGCCAATAAGGGTGTTTATAATGAACCTTATTCTATTGAAAAAATTACCGATACAGAAGGCAACATCATCTATGAACACAAAAAAGAGCCAGTAGAAGTTTTCAAACCTTCCACTGCTTCGATTATGAATGATATGATGAGGGATGTGTTAAAATCTGGAACCGGTGAAGCAGCTAAGGATGCTTTATATAGTCAAAGTGCAACTTTAAGTAATGCTGACTGGGTTGGAAAAACTGGAACTTCTGAACTTCAGAAAGACTACTGGTTTACCGCTTCTACTCCTTCTGTTACTATGAGTAATTGGATTGGGTATGATGATAACACTCAAATGTATGACACTTGGAATAAACAAAATATGATTTTTTGGGCCTACGTAACAAATTACGTTTATCAAAGAAACCCTGATATTTTTGGTGTGCATGAAAAATTCAGCTTAGACTCAAGCGTTAATAAGCAAAAAGTAGTTGATTTTACTGGTCAAAAAGAAGGTAGCTTCAATACTGAAGGCTATAACATGAATACACGAGGTTCTAAAACTAAAACAAGTCTCTACTCCGCAGGAAACAATGCTCCTGATAGTAGCTTTAGATTTGGTATTGGTGGTTCTGATGATAATTATAAATCAGCATGGAATTCGTATATTAGACCTACTTACACACCTAAACCATATAAAAAACGATAAAAAAATAAGAGGAGGTTGACCTAATCAGGTCACCTCCCCTTATTTTTATTTTGTTGAACCTTTTTCTATTAAGCCATAAGGTAAGATAATTGTTTTTTCTTCAATATCTTCTTTGTTCATTAGTTTTGTTAATAAACGCATAGACACAGCACCAATATCATAAAGTGGTTGCGAAATACTTGTAACACTTGGACGAGCAATATCACTAAACAATGAATTATTGCTTGTAATAATTTCAAAGTCTTTAGGAACACTCATGCCATTATCTGTTAAACTATTTAAAAGCCCTACTGCCAATTCATCATCAGCAACAACTGCAGCAGTTGCCCCGCTATTCATCATACGTTCATGTAAATTAAGACCTGCTTTATAACTATATTCAGATTCAAAAACTAAGCCTTCATTAAATGACAAACCATTTTCTTTTAACGCTTCCTTGTAGCCGTTTAGGCGATGAACACCATTAATTGGATCTAAAAGAGAGCCTGACACAAAAGCAACTTTCTTATTACCAGATTTGATTAATTGGTTAGTCGCATCTTTAGTTGCTTCTTTGTAATCAATATTAACAGATCCCACTTGATTATCTGGATCAATTGAACCAGCTAAAACAACAGGAGTTTTAGAACGAGAAAATTCTCCTCTGATTTCTTCTGTTAAATGATGGCCCATGAAAATGACACCATCAACTTGTTTAGCTAAAAGCGTGTTTAAAACATTGATTTCTTTTTTATCATCACCATCTGAGTTAGCTAAGATAATATTGTATTTGTACATTGTAGCAACATCATCAATACCTCGTGCTAATGACGCAAAATAAGCATTACTCACATCAGGTATAATAACACCTACTGTTGTTGTACGTTTACTCGCTAAGCCACGAGCAACTGCATTAGGACGATAATCTAATCGTTCAATAACTTCTAATACTTTTTTTCTTGTTGCTGGTTTAACATTTGGGTTTCCGTTAACAACACGAGAAACGGTTGCCATAGAAACGGCTGCTTCACGAGCAACATCATAAATTGTAATTGTTTGTTTTTCCATTTTTACTTTTCTCCTTTAATAACATCTATTTAAATCATCTCAAACGATATTTGCATGTTTTATTGATATTAGATTATCAGATAACACATGATTTTGCAAGCGTTTTAGTAAGTTTTTCATGAAAACGTATGGAAAATTTCACATAAAAAAAGCCAAATGCTATATTTGGCTTTCCTTATCATTACAGTTTAAATGTCTGTTTTTTCAATAGCTGTATATAAGTCATCTGTGATATCATCTTCATTTAACACAATATCTTCATGCGTTAAGTCGTTTACTTTACCCTTAACTTCATTAGACGTTCTTTTAAATTCTTCTTGTACGCCAGATGTTTTATCTTTTAATCCTTCTAAAAGATCATTTGATGTCATTTTAGCATGATCAACACGTGCTGAAACTTTATCTCCTACCCAGCTGTACTCTTCTTTTTTTTGTTTTGCTAAATCATTAATTTCATTACTTTTTAGTTGAGCAATTCCTGCGAATTCACTTGCTTTTCCTTCAGATACATCATCCAATTGATCAAGTAAATCCTCTCTCATTTTTTTACCACTTTTAGGTGTTAATAGTAATGCTGCTGCTGCCGCTGCTGCGCCACCAATAATAGCACCTACTAAAAATCCACTAGATTTTTTTGACATAATAATTGCCTCCTGAGTTATTATTTCTTTTTAAATAAATGTGCCGCGCCTTGCGCTGCTTTTCCAACTATTGTTGCAGTAGCTGCACTTTTCCCAGCATCTCCTACTTTTGTTAATAACGTTTTACTTGATGCGTTTAGTTCTGAAACACTTTCACTTAAATCAGCTACAGCCTGGAATAAAGGATCGATTGTTTCTACCTTTTGAGTGACATCATCTAATAATTCATTACCTGTAACTAATAATTCTTCGCTTTGATGAAGAAGAAGATCCACATCCTTTGTTAATACAGAGACGGATTTGTTGGTTTTGTCTAAAATTCGATTGACCTTCTCTACTGAACTGTTAATAGTTTTATTTAATTGTAATAAGAAAAAGACAATGACAACCACTAGTATCACAAAAGCTAGGGCTGCAATAATTGCTGCGATTTCAACACCTGACATCTTTACTACCTCCTACCTTTCATATAAAATACTAATTTTAGAATACCATTATCTTATTGTTTTCTCAACAACTAATTAAATGGTAAGATATAGAGTAGTATGTCACTTTAGGAGGTTTTAGTCATGCAAGAAACAACAAGTAGCACTCAATTAGAGTTAACCAAGCAAACAAAAAAAGGAATCCACGTTTTTCAAAAATTTTGGGATAGTCTTGATTGGGAAAAAATATTTTCAACCGTTATCTATAAAGCTATGATTATTTTAATCTTTTTGATTATTTTAATTATTATTCGGAAAATTGTCTTACATTTAATTGAAAAATCCTTTGAGAATTATCGAAAAAAAGAAGCATATAGTGAAGGAAGATTAAAAACACTTGAAACATTAGCAAAAAACTTTTTTCAATATTTCTTATTTTTTGTTCTTGTTTACTCTATCCTGACCATTATTGGCATTCCTGTTGGTTCTTTAATAGCCGGGGCCGGAATTGCTGGTGTTGCTTTAGGTTTGGGGGCTCAAGGTTTTATTAATGATGTGATAACAGGCTTTTTCATTATCTATGAAAGACAATTAGATGTTGGCGATCACGTTATTTTAGATACAGTCGAAGGGATTGTTGATCAAGTTGGGTTAAGAACAACACAGGTCAAAAGTTTTGATGGAACACTAAACTATATTCCAAACCGTCAAATTTTAATTGTAAGTAATTTATCTCGTGAAAATCAGCAAGTTTTGATTGATATCCGAGTAAATCCTGATGAAGATATCGAAAAAGTAAAACAAATTATGCATGATATTAACGAAAAAATAATTAAAGATATCCCTGATATTAAAACAGAACCAACGATTATCGGACTCATCAATTTACCTAATGGCTCATTTGCTGTTAGATGTATTGTTTATGCCAAAGCGGGCTCACAAATGATTGTTAAAAGTAAGATGACAACAGCTTACGTTGAAGCATTGACAACAGCTGGAATTGCCATTCCAACGTCACCATTAAATTTAGGTATTTAAAAAACCAATCAAACATTACTCTTTAATAAAAGAAATGTTTGATTGGTTTTTTTCTATCTTTTTGGAAGCAAGTTTAACTGTTGTTCTAAAACTTCCTCAGCTAAAATTTCTTTTTCATACACATCGTATTTTAGCTCTAACTCATGAGCTAAGTGATTGACTGATTTTAATATTTCTTTTCTTGTGACTATCCCTAAAAACTCATTTTTTTCGTTAACCACTGGTATAAAATTCGTATCCACTAAGTAATTCAATATTTTCTCAATATTAAATGGTACCATAATAGATTTAATATTTTTTTCCATGACATCAGAAACTAATATATTAGATAATCGGTCAGGATTAATTGATTCTGTATCAAACATCTCACTTACAACGTTTGATAAAGAAATCAAACCTACCAGTTGTTGCTCTTTATTTAGGACAGGTATTTTACTATAACCAATGTTAGTTAAAACAAGTAATGCATGCTCTAAATTATTTGTATCTGTTAGTGTTGCGACATTATCTCCATCGATTAAAAGATTTTCTTCATTTTCTAAAAAAATACTTTTCACAGCATTTCCTATCATTTGGAGTGCCTCCATTCATTTTTTATATCTTTATTCTACAACAAAATAACTATAGATAAAGCCTTTTCACATTTTTTTCATAAACTATTTAAACAAAATTAACTTATCTAGAAAAAACAAAAGACAATTCATCAATGACTTGATGGTCACGATTGTAGTATGTTACTTCTATTTGTTCAGCTCTTGTTTCAATTATCGCATACGTTTTTAAATGGCTATATTTACCTCGAGGCTGAGAAATACTACCTGGATTTAAAAATAAAATTCCCTGTACTACTTCTGCTGCTAATTTATGTGTGTGACCATAAAGACAAATTGTGGCATCTTTATCTCTTGCAGAAAGAGATAAGCTCGTTAACCCCATGTTAACATTAAATAAATGACCATGAGTCATATAAATAGTATTTTCCTGATTTGAAATGACGGACTCCGTTTCAAATCTAGGATGATAGTCGCAATTGCCTTTAACCACAACATATTTTTGCCATAACTCATCAGTTGGTTCTAATTCTGAATCACCACAATGAAACATACCATCTACTTTATCTTGCCAAAAAGTTGCAATATTAACTAAAATATCACGATCTCCATGATTATCACTTACCACTAAATATTTCAAAGAGTTACGCCTCCATCCATGTGTCAAAATCTGCTGACAGTTTCTCAATAGCTTTTGCTCGGTGACTTACCTTATTTTTTTCTTCAGGATTCAATTCAGCCATTGTCTTGTTTAATTCAGGCACATAAAATAATGGATCATATCCAAAACCATTGTCACCTCTTGGTATCGTTCCAATTTCACCTTCGACTTCACCTTCAACTACTAAACTTGCTTTATTTGGTGAAGCTAACACAAGGGTACAGTGAAATTGTGCTCCTCTGTCTTCTTTTTTTACATCATAAAGTTCATGTAACAATTTTGCATTATTAGACGCATCACTCTTGGCTTCGCCTGCATATCTTGCAGAATAAACTCCCGGTTGACCGTTAAGAGCATCTACTTTTAAACCTGAATCATCTGCTAGAACAATTGTTTGAAATTCTTTTGCTATTGTCTCTGCTTTAAGACGAGCGTTTTCTTCAAACGTTGTTCCTGTTTCTTCAACATCAGGAATATCTGGATAGTCTAAAAGTGTTTTAACTTTATACCCTTTTTCTTGAAACAATGCTTCAAATTCTTTAGCTTTTCCTTGATTTCTTGTTGCTATTAAAATTTCTTTCTCTTCTTTAATTATCGTTTTTTTTTTCGGTAATGCTCTTTCTAAACTTTCCTTTTGCTGAACGATTAATGTTTTAATTGCCTCTTCGCCTAAATCTAGTAATGTATTTAACTCTTCTCTTGAAAAAGTAGATTCTTCTCCAGTTCCTTGAACTTCTACCATTCGACCAGATTCAGTCATAATCAAATTCATATCGACATTAGCAGAAGAATCTTCCACATAATCTAAATCTGCCACACATTCTCCAGCTGGTAAAATCCCCACACTAATAGCTGCTAAATGTTCTTTGATAGGGTCTTCAGTCAATTCACCACTACTCATAAGTTTTGAAATCGCTAATTTTAAAGCCACAAAAGCACCAGTAATACTTGCTGTTCTTGTTCCTCCATCAGCCTGAATAACATCACAGTCTACAACAATCGAGCGTTCTCCAAGTTTTTCCAAATCAACAACAGCTCTTAATGAGCGACCAATTAAACGTTGAATCTCCATTGTTCGTCCTGTTAATTTCCCTTTACTACTTTCACGTCTATTACGTGTATTTGTTGCTCTAGGTAACATACTATATTCTGCAGTAACCCAGCCTGTTTCACTGCCTCTTAAAAAGGGTGGAACATTTTCTTCTACAGTGGCATTAACAATCACTTTAGTTTGTCCAAAACTAATGAGAACTGAACCTTCTGGATGTATTAAATAATCCGTTTCAATTGTCACTGGTCTGATTTCATTTACTTTTCTATTATCATGTCTCATTTATTCTATCCATCCTTTAAGGTAACGTAATATGGTTTACTGAGATATTCTCGATATTTAACCAGTCATGGCTAATATCCTCAAATATCTTTTTGGAGCCAGTCATAAAAAATTCATGGCCTTTTTCTGAGTCATTTGCTTCTGCTGCAATATTGTAATAATCAAGCAACATACTGACTTCGCTTACTGCCTCTGCTCCTGAATCAATTAACTGAACAGTATCTCCCATTTCTTTTTTTATTAATGGGCGTAATAATGGGTAGTGAGTACATCCCATAACAAGCGTATCAATTTCTTTGTCATTAAATGCAGATAGTGTTTCGCGAACAACTTGCTCTGCAACAGTTGATTCATATTCCTTACTTTCAACAATCGGTACAAATTTTGGGCACGCCAAACCATAAACATCCGTTTTCGGTGCTTTTCTATGAATTGATTTAACATACTCTTCACTGTTAATCGTTCCAATGGTGCCAATCACGCCAACTTTATTATTATTCGTTAACTTTAATGCTGCTCTAGCACCAGGATTAATCACGCCAACAACAGGAATTCGAATTGTTTTTTTAATCTCTTCTAAAGCAATTGCTGTGGCAGTATTACACGCTATAACAATCATTTTAACATTTTTTTTAATTAAAAATTGGGTCATTTCCCAAGTAAATTCTTTGATTTGTTCAACAGGTCTTGGTCCATATGGGCATCTCAATGTATCCCCAACATAATAAACAGTCTCATTTGGTAACTGTTTCATGGCCTCTTTAACAACTGTTAATCCGCCAACTCCTGAATCTAAAAAACCAATTGGATTATTATTGCTCATTTGATCGACCTCTTTATCTATATTCTCACTCTATTTTCTCTTTATTATGCCTTTATTTCAAGTTTTTTCTCCTTAATTTAAGAAAAGATTATGACCTGACAATACTGTTAGGCACTTGTTAAAAGAAAAAATAGACCAATCTAGTAGCATTCGTAAATAAAAAAAGAAGTTGAGACGATTGTTTCAACTCTTTTTTAACTCTATTTTTATAAAGTAACACTTGGTTTGGCATTCAAT
>NZ_JAVWHO010000026.1:0-33318 GCF_036639995.1 Vagococcus sp.
TTAATTGTGTCTTCAACACTTTTAGTCCCTTGATCAATCGCAATTGCTCCTGCCATTACGTTTCCTAAAATAAAAATAACGGCAAATAAAATAATAGATTTTCCTTTTCTTCTTGTCACACTTGCCATGGCACGTTTAAAAAAATTCATTTTACTCACTCCTTTTCTTTTATTTAACCCTATTTCTTAATAATATTTTAACATTCTTTTAAAAAGAGTGCATCTTTAATTCAAATAATGGATACATTTTATACAATTTATCAAAAAAGCAGGCCAACTTAATAGTTAGCCCACTTCGACTGATTATTTTACAATTAATTTATCTAAACTAGCAAAAGATAACGCCATTTTAGCAATTTCACTTAATTGAGTTAAACGATTGTTACGAACATTTATATCTTCAGCCATTACCATAGTGTTGTCAAAATAAGCTTCAATTAAAGGATTTAATCCTTTTAACGCTGCAAAATTTTCTGCAAGTGTCAGATTAGATGCTTTTTCTTTAATCACATTAAACGCGTCATGTAGTTCTTTTTCAGCATTGTTTTCAAAGAGTGTTGTGTCCACCGGTTGACCAGCTTCTTTATCTGCTTTATTTGCTAAGTTAATAACGCGTGTTAGGGATTCGATACTTGGTTTAAAATCACTTGTTGCTGCATGCTCTTTTAAGATATCAGCCACTTCAAACATTTGACTCAGATCATCTTGTTTACTTTCAATAACTGCTTCAACAATATCGTGACGGATATTTTTTCCATTAAACCACTGTTTCATTCTTCCCATAAGGAATGTTTGAATTGATTCATTAGAATCCTCTAGATGTAAGCCAAATTTACTTTCATCGCTATTGATAAGGCCTTCAATTTTTAGATACAGCATTTCAATAGGGAATGTCCAACCTTTATTTTCAATGATTCGGATAATTCCGTAAGCTTGTCTTCTTAGAGCATAGGGATCATTTGATCCTTTTGGCATTAAACCAACTGAGAAGAATGTGATCAAAGTATCAATTTTATCTGAAATTGCAAGCACTGCTCCCATATCAGATAATGGTAACTCACCATCACTTGACTTAGGTAGATAATGTTCTCTAATTGCTTTAGCAACTTCTTTTGTTTCACCATGAAGTAAGGCATATTTTTCACCGATAATTCCTTGTAATTCTGGGAATTCATCAACCATTAATGTCACTAAATCAAATTTATAAATATGACTAGCTCTATCTAAATGGTGTAATTCTTCTTTAGATAAACCAACATGTTCGCCAATTACTTTAGAAATAGCATTAACACGTTCCATTTTTTCGTAAATAGAGCCTATTTTTTCATGGAAAGTGACATGTTTTAATTTTTCGACACTTGTTTCAATTGGTACTTTAATATCTTCCTGATAAAAGAATTCTGCATCTTCAA
Source organism: Vagococcus sp. (assembly GCF_036639995.1). GTDB lineage: Bacteria > Bacillota > Bacilli > Lactobacillales > Vagococcaceae > Vagococcus. The sequence goes on from NZ_JAVWHO010000026.1 coordinate 1,412, forward strand.
GTCTTGCTTTAAGAACTTTAGCATTTCCTTTAGCGACATTTTCAATATAGTTACTATCGCCATTTCGAACACCGATAAAATGGTTGATTAACTGATTTTGTTGATTTAATACTTCAAAATAGCGTTGGTGTTCTTTCATAGATGTAATTAAAATTTCAGAAGGAACATCTAGATAATGTGCTTCAAAATTACCTACAAATGCAGTTGGATATTCAACTAAATTGTTTACTTCTTCAAGTAATACCTCATCAATTGGGATAATCCACTCATTTTTTGCTTCAATCTCTTTAATTTGTTTCACGATTTCAGATTTTCTTTTTGCTGCATCTACCATAACAAATTGTTTACTTAAACTAGCTTCGTACTCACTCGCATGATTAATTTCAGTATTTTCACCTAAGAAGCGATGACCTCTTGTTACTCTGCCACTTTCAACACCAAATAAAGACATTGGAATAATATTATCATCTAATAAACTTACTAACCAGTGCACAGGACGAATAAATTTGTAATCATAATTTGCCCAATGCATTGATACTGGAAACGTCATTTGAGTGATTACATCTGATAAGGATACAATAACAGATTCAGCCGTTTTTCCTTCAATAAATTTGTGAACATACACATAATCTTCACCGTTAAACTCTTCAAAAAATAAATCCTCTATGTTGGCTTGTTGGCCTTTTGCAAAACCAATCGCTGCTTTACTCCAATTACCCTCAGCATCTTGAGCAATTCTTTTAGCTGGTCCTTTTGCTTTTTCTTCAATATTTTCTTGTTTTTCAGCTAACTCATTTACTCTAATAGCCAGTCTTCTAGGTGTTGAAAAAGATTCAATCGAACCAAAAGATAAGCGGTTTTCTTTCAAGAAACTTGTTACCTTTTCTACTAATTGATTAGCACTTGGAGTAACAATATGAGCAGGGATTTCTTCCAAACCGATTTCTAATAAAAATTGTTTTGTCATGTTATTTTTCCTCCTGTAAATCTTTTAGTAATGGGAAACCAAGTTTTTCTCTTTCTTCAACAAATGATTTGGCTAATTCACGTGCCATATTTCGAATACGGGCAAGGTATCCTGCTCTTTCAGTAACTGAGACAGCACCTCGTGCATCAAGTAAGTTAAAAGTATGACTACATTTTAAAACAAAATCATATGCCGGATGAACCAATTGTTTTTCAATACAACGTTTTGCTTCAGCTTCGTAAGTATTGAATAAATTAAGCAACATGTCTTGGTTACTAAGTTCAAAAGAATAAACAGAATGTTCATATTCAGGTTGAACGAAGATTTCACCGTATTTAACGCCGTTAGTCCATTCTAAATCATAGACACTATCTACTTCTTGAATGTATGAAGCTAAACGTTCAATACCATATGTAATTTCAGAAGTAACGGGTTTACATTCTAAACCACCTACTTGTTGGAAGTAAGTAAACTGCGTAATTTCCATACCGTCTAACCAAACTTCCCAGCCTAAACCAGCGCAACCCATAGAAGGATTTTCCCAGTTATCTTCTACAAAACGAATATCATGTTGTAGTGGATCAATACCTAGAAGTTTTAAACTTTCTAAATAAAGTTCCTGAATATTAAGTGGGGATGGTTTCATAACAACTTGAAACTGGTGATGTTGGTATAATCTGTTAGGGTTATCTCCGTAACGACCATCAGCAGGTCTTCTTGAAGGTTCTACATATGCTGCGTTCCAAGGTTCTGGGCCTATAGCTCTTAAAAAAGTATATGGACTCATTGTTCCAGCACCTTTTTCAGTATCGTATGATTGCATCAACATACATCCTTGCTCTGACCAGTACTTTTGAAGCGTCAAAATCATTTCTTGAACAGTTAACTTATGACTCATTTTTCTTCCTCCTTTTAAAATACAAAAAGTCCCTATGTTTGAGAATCTCAAACATAGGGACGACATTTATCGCGGTTCCACCCTACTTCCAATATAACTATTGGCAGCTTCATTAATTACTCAGGAATGCCAACAAAATAACTATCATTCTTTGGCTTCCACTATCCCAAATTCGCTTGTATGATTGCTTATTTTTAATTTTCCGTCTTCGTAACGTTTATTATTATTGTCTATATAGTAATGTTTATCCAGTTATTTGTCAATAAGAACTACTAATTAATCTTTTTTTAATAAGGCTTCCCATGTTTTCATCTCATCAATAAATTTCTTACTTTTTAATTGAATACCGACATATTCGTTATATAGATCATCTAAAATGAGGCGAAGGTTATCTTTCGTTTCTTTTTTTAGGTTAATTTGATTGATTTGGTCGTAATTAATACTAGAAAAAACACGTATAAAATGAAGTGCTGTTGGATTAAAATGTGATCTTCTTTCGTCTAAATGTTGGTGTTTCACACATAATACGCCGTTGTATGCGTAAGAAAAATCAAATTTACCTTCGTGACTGCCACAAATCGCACACTGTTTCCAATTAATTTTTATACCAAACCGTTCCAAAAGTTGGACTTCAAAGATATTAGTAATAATCTCTGGGTCATATTTTTGATTTAAAAGCGTTAACGCTTGATTGGTAAATCCAAAAAGTGCCGGATCATATATATTATCCTCAATAGCCGCGTCAACTAAATTTAAAATATAAGTAGCATACGCTGAAATAAAGATATCCTTTTGAATCTCCTCAAAAGGTTTTATATCCTTGACATTATTGAGAAATGATAGACCTTCGCTTTTCATATCAGCAATATAAACTGCTTTGGTAAAGGGTTGAATAGCTGCAGTTAAAGGATTATTTTTTCTATTAGCTCCTTTAACAAAAAACATTTTTTTACCGTGTGATTCTGTAAAGAGTTTAACTAGTCGGTCCTTTTCTCGGTAATTCTTAGTAAATAAAACAAGGGAATTGATTTCTTCTTGATGCTTCATTATTACATAAACTCCCTTCATTAAGAAAAATGAGCTGTTACAAAGGGTTAATTTTAACCTTGTATCACCTCATTTTTTCATTAATTATTAGTAATCCATTTCTCGGTATCCAAAGTTTTGTAAATCTTTTTGTTTATCTCGCCAATTTTTTTGTACTTTTACCCACAATTCAAGGTAAACTTTATTGCCAAGTAAATTTTCAATATCTTTACGACTTTTCACGCCAATATTTTTTAGCATCTTACCACCTTTACCGATGATAATTCCTTTTTGGCTATCTCTTTCAACAATAATTGTTGCTTGAATATGAATTTTATCAAATTCATCTCGTTTCATACTCTCAGTAATAACTGCAATTGAGTGAGGAACTTCTTGTTCTGTTAAATGAAGAACTTTTTCTCTAATCAATTCAGAAACAATAAAGTATTCTGGGTGGTCCGTTACTTGGTCTTCAGGATAAAATTGAGGTCCTTCAGGTAAGTCTCCAACTAATGTTGTTAAGAGAGTATCAATGTTGTTTCCTTCTGTTGCTGAAATAGGAATAACTTCATTGAATTTAAATTCATTTTGATAATCAGCAATGATTGGCAATAATGCATCCGGATGAACGGTATCAATTTTATTAATAATTAAATAAACAGGCGCTTTAGAATTTTTTAAACGCTCAATAATAAAATCATCTCCACGGCCTCTTGGTTGGTCAGCACTCACCATAAATAAAACAGCATCTACTTCGCGAAGAGCACTATAAGCTGTTTCGACCATGAAATCTCCTAATTTTGTTTTAGGTTTATGAATTCCTGGTGTATCAATAAAAACGATCTGTTCGTTTTTAGTTGTATAAACCCCTTGAATTTTATTTCTTGTTGTTTGCGCTTTGTCACTCATAATAGCAATTTTTTGCGCCACAAGTCTATTTAGTAATGTTGATTTGCCAACGTTTGGTCGTCCAATAATTGCGACAAAACCTGATTTGAATCCTTCTTTATACATTCTATTCCTCCGTTTATATAATTAACTGCCAAATTTTAGGTAAAAAGATAATGGCACCAACAAGACATGCTAAAAGCGCTGTTAACAACACCGCACCTGCGGCCATATCTTTCACCTTCTTAGCTAGGTCATGATACGCGTGATTTGTAACTAAATCAACTAAGTTTTCAAAACAAGTATTGATTGTTTCTGTTACTAGTACCAAGAATATTGTAAATAATAAAAATAACCATTCCATTTTATCTAAATGAAATAACACACCAAACATAATGACTAAAGCACTAAAAGAAACATGATATTTCATGTTTCTTTCTTCTGTCATCACAGTTTTAATGCCATATAGAGCGTGTTTAAATGACTCAATAAACGTTTTATTTTTGGTTGTTTTATTCTTATCTTTTAAGTCCATAATCATCTAATATCTTTCTTTGTAAATCAAACATCTCTTTTTCATCAGACTCATTCATATGGTCGTAACCATTTAAATGTAAAAAACCATGAACCACTAGAAATCCCAGTTCTCTTTCAAAAGAATGATTGAACTCTGTTGCTTGCTCATTAATTTTTTCAACTGACACAATAATATCACCAATATTTCTTGGAATATCTAGTCCTTCAAAAATAATAGGCATTTCATCCATGCCTTCATCCTCAAGGGCAAAACTGATAACATCTGTTGGCGCATTTTTATCTCGGTACTGATGATTAATACGATGAATTTCTTCATTGTTAACAAAAGTAACTGACATTTCAGTATCATCTGAAAGATTTAACACAGAGTCTTTTGAAGCAAACTCAATAATATCTGATGTTAATTCGAGTTGTTGTGTGGTTAATTTTTCTGTCTTATCAACAATTGTTATATCCATTATTAAACTTTTCTTCCTTCCTGTTCTTGTTTCATCTTTTCAGCTTCTGATTTCATTTTTGGGTATTTAATTCGAGAATGGAATGTACTACACAAGCCATCAACAATTGATTTTTCGATAATCGCAATCTCGTTTAAGGTTAGCCCCGATTCATTTAATTGTCCATCTTCAAGTCTTGAACGAATTAAATTATGAACAAATTCTGCAATCTTAGGATTAGTTGGATGATCCATTGCTCGAACAGCTGCTTCTGCACTATCCGCAATATTTATGACACCTGCTTCTCTAGATTGTGGTTTTGGTCCTGGGTATCTAAATGCAGCTTCTTCAGTCTCAGAATTACGTTCTTTTTCTTTTATGTAAAAATACTTCATTAACGTTGTCCCGTGATGCTGCTGACAAACTTCAATAACAAATTTAGGCATGTTAGCTTCTTCTAGAATTTTGACACCTTCTGTTACATGGCTGAAAATGATTTCCTTACTATCTGATGGAAGTAAAAAATTATGCGGGTTTTCAACACCATCAGGTAAATTTTCAACGAAAAAGTTAGCATGTTTAATTTTTCCAATATCATGATAATAACATGCCACTCGAGTTAAGAGTGAACGACCACCAATTTCAGCAACAGCATTAGCACTAAGACTTGCCACCATCATACTATGGTGATATGTTCCTGGAGCTTCTTGTAATAACCTTTTCAATAAAGGTTGATTTGGATTACTTAATTCATTCAATACAATCACACTATCATCATTTAGCATCAACTCAATATATGGATGTAATCCAATAGACAAAATAAATGAGAAAATACCACTTGCTGAAGCAATAAAGAGGCTAGTCAATGTTTTACTATCCCCAAAATCAAGTCCTTGATACGCAGTCAAAATAGCAATAAATAATACTGGTACCACAATCAATAGGAAGAAAGCAGATTTTAATTGTGATTCAATCCGTTTTCTTACTAAGAAAGTTGCTATACAACCACTAAATGCATAAAAGAGCGTAATAACAAGTAAGGTTGTTGTTCCGGCTAAGTTATAGAAAATGAAAATAGAGAAGATTGATTGGAACATCGCTACAAGCAGTCCCCATTTTCGGTTCATAAACATCGTTAGTATGACTGGTACAAACGCAGCTGGGAATAATAAAGATACATTGCTAAACGTATCTTTTTGGAAAAAGTACAACAATTTCATAAAGAAAATAGCAATCAAAATACTAAACGCATAAAAGGTAATATTTTTGATTTTATCTTTTGAGTTATTTTGAGTTTTAGTAATATAAAAAATTAAGGTAACTTGTAGTATCAACGTTAAAATTAAAGCAAACATCGGAAAAACTGAGGTAGACTGATTTGCTAGTCCTAATACTTTTATTTTTTCCATTGCTTTTGCGTCGATTTGTTCACCTTCACGGACAATAATCTCTCCTTGATAAATCATAACAGGTTGAACATTATTCTTAGCATTTTCCTTTAATTGTTCTGTGGCTTTTTCGTTTGCCACCTCATTTACAACAATTGTTTTGTCAATGACCGTATTAACAGCTTGTCTCATTGCTGTACTGATATCAGTATACTGTAATCTTTCTTTGGCAGTTTGCTTTTCAAGCTGAAGTGTTGAATTTCTAATTTTCTTATTCATCACTTCATCAACTACACTGATTGTTTTCTCACGAACAGTTGTCAGCTCACTATCAGAAAAGGAGAACAACTGCTCATAAAATGAGTCTGGATACGATTGAAAATAAGTCAAATCAGCAGGGCTTAATTTTTCAAACTGTGACTTAAGCATTGGGATTCGCTCTTCCACGCTTAATTCATTAATAGTTTTTTTATCTTTTGTTTTGTCACGTTCATCTGTATATTTTTTTTCTGCATCCGTATTAACTTTTTGAACCATATCAAATAATGATGTTGCAAGTGCTACTTGATTTTTAGCTTTATTGGCATCATAAGAATATTCTGGCGGCACACTTTCTTTAGCAAGTTGCTGCTTTTCTTCTGTTTCCTTTTTATTCTCGATGGTTTTGTTAGCACGGATAGTTTCTTCAGCTAATTGTCCCTCTTTATACACTTGTTGTTTTTGCTGAACACTACCTCGCATGATTAAAAACAACAATAGTGACAATACAATTAAGACAACTGGTAAAAATTTATTACCAAGTTTACTAGGTATTGCTTTAATATCTACTTTCATGTTTCTCCTCCTTTACTAAGGATTTAAATCATTAATCATTTGAATAAGCTTTAATTATGTCTGCAACCACAGGATGTCGAACCACATCTGATGTCGAAAATTCAACAAATTTTATTTTTTTAATGTCTTGTAAAATATTTTGTGCATGAACAAGGCCACTAACGACACCTTTAGGTAAATCAATTTGTGTTTGATCCCCATTAATAATCATTTTAGATTGATTGCCAAGTCTAGTTAGAAACATCTTCATTTGAGATTTTGTTGTATTTTGAGCTTCATCTAAAATAACAAAAGAGTCTTCTAATGTTCTACCTCTCATATAGGCTAGAGGGGCTATCTCAATGACACCTCTCTCCATGAGACGATTAGTATGCTCCATTCCTAAAATCATGTATAGCGCATCATATATCGGTCTTAAATAGGGATTTACTTTCTCTTGTAAATCTCCAGGTAAAAAACCTAAGCTCTCTCCAGCTTCTACAGCAGGTCTAGTTAAAATAATTTTTTCAACTTCACCAGATTTTAGAGCGGCCACTGCTAAACAAACTGCTAAAAATGTTTTTCCTGTTCCTGCTGGTCCCATGCCAAAAACAACATCATTTTTTCTAATAGCTTCTACATAATTTTTTTGTCCTGTATTTTTGGCACGAATTGGATTTCCTTTTGAATCTTTAATGATAACTTTTTCATATAAAGATAAAAAATTCTCAAGCTCACCCTTCTTTGCCATTTGAATAGCCGTAACAACATCAGTAGAGTTTATTTTATGACCACGCAGCACTAATTTTTGAATATTTTTTAATATTTCATGTGCACTAGTCGCATTAGGTTCCGTGCCAGTGATTCTAACAATTTCTCCACGACTCGATATGGTAACATTTAAATAATCTTCAAGTAAAGTTAAGTTTTTATCGTGAGATCCAAAAACTTCATTCACATCAACTTGTTCACTTAGTACAATATCGATTGTTTTTTCATCTATATTTGTCAAATAACGTACAGCTCCTTTAATAATCTATCACTAGTAAATAATACCACAAATATCGAATATGAAAAAGGGATGCAAAAAAATAAGCAGTGAGCTCTCGCTCACTGCCGTTATGGATTTAAGATATTAACTCTTTAACAAGGGCATTTACTTTCTGTCCGTCAGCTTTACCCTTTGTCTTAGGCATAACTACACCCATTACTTTTCCAAAATCTTTCATTGAAGACGCATCAACAGATGCAATTGCTTCTGTGATGATTGCTCTTAACTCCTCATCCGAAAGTTGTTCTGGTAAATAACGAGAAACAATAGAAATACCTATCTTAGCTTGTTCAATTAAATCAGCACGATCTGCCTTTTCAAATTCAACAAGCGCTTCTTTTCGTTGTTTCATCTCACGAGAGACTAGAGTTAGTTCTTCTTCAGAAGAAAGAGCATCTCCCTTGTTAATTTGTTCATTCTGGATAGACGTTTTAATCATTCTAAGAATGGCTAAAGCTTCTTTATCCTTACTTCTCATCGCTACTTTGATATCATTATTTAAGGTATCTAAAAGTGACATAATATCATCAGATCCATTCATTAAAAACTAGTATTTTTTACGTTTTCTTGCAGCTTCAGACTTTTTCTTACGCTTAACACTTGGTTTTTCGTAATATTCACGCTTGCGGTACTCTTGTAAGGTACCAGTTTTTGAAACGGAACGTTTGAAGCGACGAAGAGCGTCATCTAATGATTCGTTTTTACGAACAACAGTTTTTGACATATAAATCCCTCCCTCCAAACTTTTTGGTAACCGTTTTTCATAAATTGTATTAAACAAAAAACCGTTCGTTATATATTATAACCAATCACTTTTTTTCAGTCAACAAAGACTTTCACTTTTTTAAACATTTTTTACATTTTCCTAAAATTTCAAAGCGATGACTCTCAATTTGACAGTCAGGTAATTGTTCACTAAAAAAATCCATTGGACATAAATTAATTTCTTTTGTTGCCCCGCAACTAGTGCAAATAAAGTGATGGTGGTGATGACTATGATTGTGAAATTCTGACACATCACAGTGAAATCTGAACTTTTTTTCTCCCATCAATTCCGTTTCTTCTAATAACTCCATTTTTGAAAAATCTCTTAAATTTCGGTAAATTGTGTCATAACTAATTCCTTGATGCTTTTCACTCATAAAATCAAAGACTTCAATAGCACCGACATATCGATTTTCTTTTATTAAAAACAAAAGGATTTCTTCCCTTTTTTTAGTATACTTGTAGCCATGACTTTTCAAGATTTTAATAGCACTTTCTAATTGATGTTCCACTGTTATCACCTCACTTATTAATTACGCTCTTTATATTATATGCTATAATGTTCCATATGTAAAAGATATAGAGAGGAAGTTATGAATGACGAAAAAACACGTTTATATGTACATTATTTCAGATTCAGCTGGAGAAACTGCTTCAAAGTTAGCTCAAGCCTCTATTGCTCAATACGAGCAACACGATGTTGAAATACAAATTATGAAAAGAACTTTTATTTATGAGAAAAAAGATTTAATGATCGCCTTAGAAGAAGCAAGAAAGCTTGATGCCATCGTTTTACAAACTCTTATATCTGAAGAATTAGTTCAAATTTCAAATGATTTTTGCATTAGAAATAATTTATTCACAATTGATGCCTTATCCCCAATAGTTAACGAGGTATCTCGCAGAACAGGTGTAGAACCAAGCAGATTACCAGGTGCTCTTCATTTCTTAAATGAAAACTATTTTGAAAGAATCAATGCCATGGAATTTGCCGTAAAATATGATGACGGAAAAGACCCTCGAGGCTTTTTGGAAGCAGATATTTTATTACTAGGTGTTTCTAGGACTTCAAAAACACCTTTAAGTTTGTTCCTTGCTAATAAAAATTTAAAAGTAGCGAACTTACCTTTAATCCCGGAAGCTCATATTCCTTCACAGATTTGGGAAGTAGACCCTAAAAAAATTGTTGGACTAACTAATGACCCTAAGATTTTAAATGCCATTCGTGAAGAGAGAATGCGCGCATATGGTCTACGACCAAATACTGCTTACTCTGATATTACCAAAATCAAAGAAGAACTAAAATTTGCCGATGAGCTTTATAAAAAAATTGGTTGTTTAATCATTAACGTCGCCCATCGTTCAATTGAAGAGACTGCTTCAATTATTTTAAGCGAATTAGGTCTTGAAGATCATAGCTATTTTAGTTAAAACGAATGATCTAAATAAGCCATCTAACACAAAATGTATTAGGTGGCTTATTTTTTTACTTAAATGTCATAATATAATGCTGTTTAAAGCAGTCATTTTTTGACAAATGGTTCATGCCCAATTTATCTTCAATATTGCCACTAGCATCAACTGTGTCCGCAATTCCTGCCCATGGTTCAATACAAACAAATGGTGCTTCTTTGTCGTAGGGTGACCAAATACCTACAAAAGGCAAATTATCATAAAATAACGTCACGCCATGTTTGGTCTTATCTGATAATATAGAAAAGGCGTTTTCCCCTTTAGTCTCTAAAATCATAGCGTCTTTTTTAAATAGCTCTCTATCCATTTGAATAGACGTATTCGTTTGAGCCAATGTTTTTTCAGTAACATTGACATAAGCACCTTCTAAAGGCAATGTTATTCTTGATTTAGACGGGGCAAAATGAATATAATAATCATTAAAATTCGTATCCTCAGACAACGGGACATTAAATGCAGGGTGTCCACCTATACTAAAATACATTTCATCAGACTGTGTTCTCACTTCATAACTTACAGTTAAACTTTTACCATCTAAGGCATAATTAATAATTAATTCGAACTCAAAAGGATAAACTTTCAAGGTATCTTCATCACTTTTCAGTAAAAATGAAGCAAATGTTTCCGTTGCTTTTTCTAATTTGAATTCTTTGTCTCGGGCAAATCCGTGTTGAGACATTGGGTAACTTTTTCCTTTGTATTTGTATGTGTCGTTTTTCAAACGACCAACAAACGGAAAAAGTACCGGTGCATGCCTTCCCCAAAAAGCAGGGTCACCTTGCCAAATATATTCTAAATTAGTGTCTTTCAAAATAAAACTTGAAAGCTCCGCCCCTTTTTCATTTATAACGACGCGACTTGCCTCGTTCTCCAAAATTGTTGTCATGATGGACCTCCTCTAAATCAATGTCTCTTTATTTAGTTCTTCTTTAAAAAGTTGATTTATTATTTTTATATATGTCCCCTTCATCCCAAGTGATCTTGTTTCGATAACACCAGCAGATTCTAATTTTCGCAAAGCATTAACAATAACAGAGCGAGTAATGCCTATTTCATCAGCAATAGTTGATGCAGTTAAACGCCCTTCGTTACCATCTAGCTCATCTATAATAGCTTTTACAGCTTTTAATTCACTATAAGATAACGTTCCGATAGCCATCTTCACGTTTGTTGTATCTCTTACTACTTTTTCAATTTCTCTAGATTGTTGATATAGAATTTGCATTCCAACAACGGTCGCTCCGTATTCAGCTAAGACTAAATCATTTGAATTAAATGGTTTATTAATTCGCCCTAAAATAATCGTTCCTAATCGCTCCCCAGCACCATAAATAGGAACTACTGTTGTATATGCCTCTAGATTATCATACTCATCTCTTAATTCAATAGGAAAAACAGTCATTTCATTATCAAACGGAATATTTTCTTTTGTTTTTTCAATATAGGATATCCGCTTGATGTATTCTTTTGGAAATTGTTGATTTAATAACATATTCTTCATTCTTTCATTATTGAAATCATGAAGAACGATATACCCTAGAACAATCCCTTCTTTATTAATAAAGTAAGCATTGGAATCTAATATATCCCCTAATATATCTGCCATTTGGTTATACGGTAATTCTGAAGATAAACTTAATGTATTTTCTCTTTGTAACAATTCATTAATCATTCGTGTTTTTGTTAATAAAGTATCCATTAAAACTCCTCCTCAAGTAAATCCGCTATTAGAGAATGTAGCGACTTAAATCTTCATCCTTAGCGATATGTCCTAATTTATCATTTACATAATTTTCTGTAATCATTATCTCGCCCATTTGCATATCAGGTGATTCAAATAATAAATCTTCCAACAGTTTTTCTAAGATTGTATGAAGGCGTCTTGCACCGATATTATCCGTTTCACTGTTCACATCAAATGCGATAGTAGCAATTCTTTCGATGGCTTCTTTTGTAAATGTTACAGAAATATTTTCAGTTTCAAGTAATGCAATATATTGTTTTACTAACGCGTTATCTGGTTCGGTTAAGATTTTAACAAAATCCTCTGCTGTTAAATCATCTAACTCAACCCGAATTGGGAATCTACCTTGAAGTTCAGGAATTAAATCACTTGGTTTACTCAAATGGAATGCTCCTGAAGCAATAAATAAAATATGATCTGTTGAAATAGTGCCATATTTAGTATTAACGTTTGAGCCTTCAACAATTGGTAAAATATCGCGTTGAACGCCTTCTCTTGATACTTGGCCAGAATTTTCAGACTTAGATGTTATTTTATCAAATTCATCAATGAAAATAATACCATGATTTTGAGCTAACTTGATTGCTTCACTATGAATATCTGCATCATTAACTAACTTTTCAGATTCTTCGCTAACTAAAATTTCTCTTGCTTCAGCAACTGTCAGAGTTCGCTTAACTTTCTTTTTAGGTGTGATTGAATTAAGCGTATCGTTTAAGTCAATGCCCATTTGTTCAAGGCCGTTGTTCATTGATGGAATATTTTTCTTTTCTTCTACTTCGATTGTTATTTCACGATTTTCAAGCAATCCTTTCTCAAGTTGAGATTGAACTGTTTCACGGTTAACACGAATTGAATCTGTTATTTCTTCTTTTTCTTCTTCTTGATTATTTTGTAAACCATTCATCATTTGCATCATCATGTCAAATTGGTTGTTATTTTGTTTTTTCTCTTTTTTAATTCCTGGCACTAAAAGTTTAACTAATCGACTTTCAGCTTTTTTTAAGGCTTGAGAATAAACTCTACTGTATTGGTCTTTTTTTACAATAGCAATACTAGATTCTACTAAATCTCTTACCATTGATTCCACATCGCGACCAACATATCCTACTTCTGTAAACTTAGTTGCTTCAACTTTAACAAAAGGAGCGTTTACAATTTTTGCCAAGCGGCGAGCAATTTCTGTTTTACCAACACCTGTTGGTCCAATCATTAATAAGTTTTTAGGCGTAATCTCTTGTTGCATATCCTCATCTAATTGCATACGACGGTATCTATTTCTTAAAGCGACAGAAACAGATTTTTTTGCCGTATTTTGACCAATAATATATTTATCTAATTCACTGACTATTTCTCTTGGTGTTTTTTCATTTGTTGTCATAGTTATCATTCCTTTAAAGTTCTTCCACAATTACGTTATGGTTAGTATAAACACAAATATCTCCAGCAACATGTAAAGCAGCTTGAGCAATATCACCTGCTGTTAGATCTTCTTTACCGTTTTCTTTTAAAGCTCTTGCTGCAGCTAATGCATAATTACCACCTGAACCAATAGCTAAAATACCATCGTCTGGTGCAATAACTTCACCTGTTCCTGAAACAACAAGCATCTCTTTGTCATTCATAACAATCAGCATCGCCTCAAGTTTTTGCATCATTTTATCGCTGCGCCACTCCATAGCAAGCTCAACAGCAGCACGCATTAAGTTTCCTTTGTATTCGTTTAATTTTCCTTCAAATTTTTCTTCTAAGTTAAAGGCATCTGCAACGCTTCCAGCAAAACCAACAACCACTTGATCATTGTATATTCTGCGGACCTTTCTTGCAGTACCTTTCATCACAACAGATTCTCCCATTGTTACTTGGCCATCACCAGCCATTGCAAATTTGCCATTTTTTTCAACAGCACAAATAGTTGTTGAATGAAAAGTTGTATATCCCATAAATATTTCTTCCTCTCCTAAGCTCTCGGATGAAAATTTCGATAGCTTTTTTGTAATGTATCTGTTGTTACATGTGTATATATCTGAGTAGAAGACAAACTAGAATGTCCTAATAATTCTTGAACCGTTCTTAAGTCAGCTCCATTATTTAATAAATGAGTTGCAAAAGTATGTCTAAACATATGAGGATGAATATCTGTTGTTAAACTACTTTTTTCAATAATTTTTTTTAAAATATATTGAATACCTGAATCTGTCAGTTTTTCTCCTCGGTGATTAACAAATAAATAATCATGAGTCTTTTTGTTTTTTTCCATTAATTCTTTTCGACCGTTAGTCATATAATCTATTATTGCATCATGAGCAAACGAGCCAAAAGGAACATATCTTTCTTTATTTCCTTTTCCTAAAATTAGAACAACCGATGTCTCAAAATCAATATCTTTTATTTTGATATTTGTACACTCTGTGACACGAATGCCCGTCCCGTATAACACTTCAAGCAGGGCACGATTCCGATTGTCTAAAGCATCATCTCCTTGTGTTTGCTGAAATAACGCATCCATTTCCTTCTCATAGAAAAATCGCGGTAATTTTACTTGTTGACGTTTCATTTGAACATAAGAAAATGGGTTTTCACTTAAGATATCATTTTTAACTAAAAATTGATAAAACGACCGTAAGCTTGATAACTTTCGGCTAATCGTATTTCGACTATACTTTTCATCATGCAAAAAAGAGAGATAGATTCGAATATCTTGAATCGTTACACCTAAGTAATCAGCATTTCCTGTATTCTTTAAAAATACAAAGAAATCAAGAATATCATTTTGATATGCTTCTTTTGTTTTATCTGAATATTGTCTCTCGACAATAATATATCTTAAAAATTCTTCTAAGTGATTCATTTTACGAAGTCCTCTCAAATAAATTACAACACAAATGTAACACAATCAATTATCTAAAACAAATCAATTGTCAGAATTTAATAAATTTTACAGAAAAATGACACAATTTATTCACAAGATAACAAAAAAGAGTCGAAGTATAACACTTCAACTCTTTTCTTTCACCTTTTATTTATGCCATTCCATTGTATATTCAACGTGACCAGTTTCATCTGTTGACTCAGAAATAACACTAAAATTTTCTTTTACATAAAACCCATATGCTGAGTGATTCTCTTTATAAACACTTAATTGCAAAGTTTCAAACTCATTTTTAGCAAAAGATAGTAATTTTTTCCCAATACCTTTACCTTGATAGTTCTGACTGATAAAAATACCTTCAATCATGTTATCAACTAATCCAATAAAACCAACAACTTTATCTTTATCTGTATAAACATAAACCGAAGCACTTGGCATTATTTCTTTCACCATCGGCAAAGCATTTTCCCAATAACTTTCATCAATGAAAGAATGAGCACTTTTATTTGTTTCTAACCAAATAGAAAAAACAGCTTCCCAATCACTGGGTGAATCTTGTGTTAGTTTTTTTATCATACTAAAGGCTCACTTTTTTTATATCTGTCATCGCTCTTTCAGCAATTGCTGCGTAGCGCTCTTTTTTATCTCTGATTTTTTCTGGTAAATCAGGGAAGATACCAAAGTTAACATTCATTGGTTGGAAATGTTTACCTGAAGTATGTGTAATATAGTGAGCCATACTTCCTGTTGCTGTTGTATCAGGGAATACAACTAATTCTTCACCTTTTGCAAGTTTGGCCGCATTAATACCAGCAACTAACCCACTAGCTGCACTTTCAATATAACCTTCTACACCGGTCATTTGACCTGCGAAGAACAAGTCTGGACGTTTTCTTGACTGGTACGTTGGCTCCAATAACTCTGGTGAATTCATAAATGTATTGCGATGCATTACACCATATCTAACAATATCAGCATTTTCTAAACCTGGAATCATGCGGATAATACGTTTTTGTTCGCCCCATTTTAAATGAGTTTGAAATCCTACAATGTTGTAAAGTGAAGCAGCTGCATCATCTTGTCTAAGCTGAACAACTGCGTAAGGGCGTCTGCCAGTTTTTGGATCTTCTAATCCAACGGGTTTTAACGGACCAAAAGTCATCGTTTTTTCACCACGACCAGCCATAACCTCGATTGGCATGCAACCTTCAAAATATTTTTCTTTTTCAAATGATTTCAAAGGAGCAACTTCGGCTGTTATTAACGCTTCTCTAAACGCATGGAATTCATCTTTTGTCATCGGGCAATTTAAATAAGCTGCTTCGCCTTTGTCATAACGAGATTTTAAATAAACTTTATCCATATCAATTGTATTTTTATCTAGTATTGGAGCAGCTGCATCATAAAAGTATAAACCTTCTGACTCAGTAAACTCTTTAATACTTTCGGCTAAAGGTTCAGATGTTAATGGGCCAGTTGCCACTATTGTAATTCCCTCTTCAGGAATAGCTGTAATTTCTTCATGATGTACTGTGATGTTTGGGTGATTGGATACTTTTTCAGTGATGTATGAAGAAAAATCTTCACGATCAACAGCCAAAGCACCACCAGCTGGTACTTGATTAACGTCAGCGGAGTCTATAATAACAGAATTCAACATTCTCATTTCTTCTTTTAAAAGACCAGCAGCATTTGTTAAATTATTTGCTCTTAAAGAATTGGTACAAACTAATTCAGCAAATTTATCTGTGTGGTGAGCTGGCGTTTTTTTAACCGCTCTCATCTCGTATAAATCAACTTTGACTCCTGCTTCAGCTGCTTGAAAAGCTGCTTCACTGCCTGCAAGACCAGCACCTATAACGGTTACTTTTACTTCTGTCATTAATAAACCCTCTTTCTAATTTTAAAAATACTTAAGGGACTTAAAACATAATGTTTTAGTCCCTCGACGTTTGTATTATACACAAGTTTTTAAGAAATAGGCAACTTTTTATTTTTGTACATCCTCTTTGTAGTCACATTCGCTACAAATGATTTGTTGGCCGCCTCTTACTTTTTTCTGAACTAAGTAACTTGAACATTTTGGACAATCACGACCGATTGGACGATCCCAAGAAGTGAATTCACATTCAGGGTATTGATCACAGCCAAAGAATATTCTGTTTTTCTTCGTCTTCTTCTCGATAACATCGCCCTTTTTACATGTTGGACAAGTTACCCCTATTTTTTTAACAATTGCTTTTGTATTTCGGCACTCTGGAAAATTACTACAAGCATAGAATTTCCCATATTTTCCAAGTTTAATTAACATTGGATTACCACACAATTCGCAATCAAATCCAGCTGGTTCATCTTTTAACTGAACTTTTTCGATTTCTTTTTCTGCCACTTCTAGCTCTTTAGCAAAAGGTTTGTAGAATTTATCAACCACATCAACCCATTTTTCTTGTGAAATAGCAATTTTATCTAAATCTTTTTCCATTTCAGCAGTAAAATTAACGTTAACAATTTGTGGGAAGAATTCGCACACTAAATTGTTGACGATTTCACCAAGTTCAGTTGGCTCAAAACGACGAGCATTTAATTTTACATAATAGCGACGCTGAATTGTTTCAAGTGTTGGCGCATATGTAGATGGGCGACCGACACCATTTTCTTCTAATGTTTTAATTAATGTTGCCTCACTAAATCTTGCTGGTGGTTGAGTGAAATGTTGTTTTGGCTCAATATCAGCAGATTTGACGCGGTCTCCTTCAGTCAAGTCTGGCAAAATATTTTCTTTTTCTTCTTTGCCGTCATCTTGACCTTCGATATAGACTTTTGTAAAACCTGGGAATTTAATTTTAGAGCCGTTTGCTACAAATTTAACCCCATTTTGCTCAATATCAACACGCATCGTATCTAATATTGCTGGTGCCATTTGACTAGCTACCATTCTTGACCAAATTAATGAATACAATTTAAATTGATCTTTGTCTAAAAATTCTTTGATAGATTCTGGTGTTCTAAGAACGCTTGACGGACGAATTGCCTCATGGGCATCTTGGGCACCTTGAGCATTTTTAGTTTTTTTAACGGTTCCGCTTGTATATTCTTGCCCGTATTTATCAACAATAAAATTAAATGCTTCTTCTTTTGCTGTATCTGATAAACGAGTTGAATCAGTACGCATATAGGTAATTAATCCTACTGTTCCTTGACCTTTACCTAATTTGATTCCTTCATATAATTGTTGCGCAACCATCATTGTTTTTCTGGTTCTAAAATTTAATTTACGTGCAGCCTCTTGTTGCATGCTACTTGTTGTAAACGGAACGGCTGGATTTCTTTTTCGTTCTTTTTTAGTAACTTTTGTAATGTCATAATCACGAGAATCTAATTTTTCAGTGACTAATTTAACATCTTCAGCCGTACTTAATTTTTGTTTTTTACCATCAAAACCGTAAAAGTTTGCTTTAAATTTATCTTTTCCTTTAACAAAGTTTCCAGTAATACTCCAATATTCTTCTGGTTCGAATTTTCTAATGTCTTCTTCGCGGTCGATAATCATTTTTAAAGCAATTGATTGAACGCGACCTGCGCTTAATCCTTTTTTAACTTTCTTCCATAATAGTGGACTGATTGAATATCCCACCAAGCGATCAAGAATTCTTCTGGCTTGTTGAGCGTCTACTAAATCAACATTAATTTTTCTAGGTTCTTTAAATGCTTGTTTGACAGCATCTTTTGTAATTTCGTTAAAGACAACCCGGTTATTGTCTTCTAAATCTAATTCTAAAATGTGGGCAAGGTGCCAGGCAATGGCTTCCCCCTCCCTGTCCGGATCGGCTGCGAGGTAAACTTTATCCGCCTTTTTTGCATATTTTTTTAATTCTTTAATGACTGGACCTTTTCCTCTAATATTAATGTACTTAGGATCATAGTTATCTTCTATATCGATTCCCATCTTGCTTTTTGGAAGGTCACGAATATGACCGACACTAGCGACAACCTTATAATTTCTGCCTAGATACTTTTCGATAGTTTTTGCTTTTGCTGGGGATTCGACGATTACTAAATATTTATAACTCATACTTTAATCCCTTTCTTTTGCTTAATTTATGTTTATTATTATTTTGTTCAACAATCGATAACCATCTTAGTCTATTAAATGGATGTTTGTCAAGATGAGAATTTTTAAACTTCTTAAATAAAGGTCCAATCTTCTAATATATCCTCAGCTTTCCAGATACATTTTGCACCGTCTTGAATCAATTGCAAACACCCTTCTGATTGATCGTTAATCGGGTTTCCAGGAATTGAAAAGACTTCTCTTCCTTCTTCTAATGCAAGTGTTGCAGTTATATACGTACCACTTTTTTTCTTAGCTTCAATCACACACACTGCTTGGCTGATTCCTGCAATAATCCGATTTCTACTTGGAAAATGATAAGCAAGAGGCCTCGTATTAGGTAAATATTCCGATAAAATTAAATGTTGGTTTGAGATAAATTCTTGAAGTCTTTCATTTTCTTTAGGATAACAAATATTTAAACCACTACCAATTACTGCAATTGTTTTTCCTCGATTTCTAATGGCTGCTTGATGTGCGTAGGTATCATTTCCTTTTGCCAAACCGCTAACAATTGTTAAATTATTTTCACATAGTTTCGGAACGAGAGAATCGACCATCAGTTTTCCATGTTCAGTTGCTTTTCTTGAACCGATAATAGCTAAGGTTGGTGTTTTTAAATAATCTATGTTTCCTCTATAAAAAAGAGCAACTGGTGGATTGTATATTTCTCTTAAATATTCTGGATATTCTTCATCTAGAATGGTAATAAAAGCATAACTTTCTATGAACAAATAATAGTCTTCTTCTGTTATTTGCCTTATGTTTTCCCAAGATTCTAAAAATAATCCCACGTATTTTTGATTAACTTTTCCAATTTTCACACATTTTTCCACTGTTAACTCTAAATCTGGTTGCTCTAAATGATAATGAACGATTCTCAGCAGTCCTTTATTACCTATGCCTTTTAAATGCTTTAATTTAAAAATAAAAAATTTTGTCTCGAACATAAAAAACCCTCCTGTTTTACGATATCTAAAAAAAGATACGCAAAACAAAAGGATTTAAATCATATTTTTTATTGGAGCAAAAGTCTTTCTATGAATAGGTGTCACACCGTTTTTGTCTAGACCTTCAAGATGCTCCTTTGTCCCATATCCAGCATTTTTAGCGAATCCGTAACCTGGATACACATTATTAAAATCTTCCATCATTTTATCTCGTGTCACTTTTGCAATGATACTAGCACAGGCGATTGAGATACTTCTAGCGTCTCCCTTGATAATTTTTTCTTGTGGAATTGCTAAATCAAGCGCCATCGCATCGATAAGTAAACAATCTGGTGTTACTTTTAATTGTGAAACTGCTTCTTTCATTGCTAGTTTTGTTGCCTCATAAATATTTACTGAGTCAATAACGTCTTGATCCATCATACCGATACCGATTGCCAACGCATTGTCTTTAATTTTATCAAACAGTTCATCTCGTTTAGTTGCAGAAAGTTGTTTAGAATCATTCACTTCATACAAACTAAAATCAGAAGGTAAAATGACAGCTGCAGCAACAACTGGGCCTGCTAAAGGGCCACGACCAACCTCATCAATTCCTGCGATATATTTAAATCCAGCGGAATAAGCTTTGTTTTCAAATTCTTTCATCTCTTCAAAATGCTGTTTCAATTGTTCTACTTTTTGTAGTCTTTTTTTAGTAGATGAGATAGCTTGCTGCACACTTTTTCTTTCATCTTCACTAAAGTTTTCAAACAACGGGTCATCTAAACAGGTGACTTGGTTTAACCGTTCCTTAATTTCTTTAGTCGTTATCTTTTTCATGGAGATCCTCCACCTTATCAAGCGTATAACGACCAAGACGACCGTCTCTTAACTCTTGGACAATCATTATACTTCCACGGTCATAATCGTCTTTAAACCCTCTTTTTTGGGTAATTAACAGTAATATATCAACAGGTGACAACTCTAAGTCAGCTTCACTTAATTGATAACGATCAGCTAGTTGTTTGGGATAATTTTCTTTAAAATAACTTATGCCAAATAAAGCCAGGTCGTCCATATGAAGAAGAGTATCTTTGATTGCACCAGTCAATGCTAATCGTTTGCCAATTTCTTCATCTTCAAATTTTGGCCAAAGAATTCCTGGTGTATCAAGAAGTTCTAATTCCTTGCTGGTTTTAAGCCATTGTTGTCCTTTAGTGACACCAGGCATGTTACCTGTTTTTGCCATATTTTTTTTAGCCAAACGATTTAAAAGGGTTGATTTGCCTACATTAGGAATACCAATACACATGGCTCGAATCGGTCTTGGTTTAATACCTCTAGCTTGTTGCTTCGCAATTTTCTCAGCCAATAACTCTTTAGCTGTTGGAACTATTTTTTTAATGCCTATTCCTTCATTAGCGTTAATACTTAAACAAGCGTGTCCTTGACTTTCAAAATAATGTTGCCATCTACTCGTTTCCACTGGATCGGCTAAATCTGCTTTGTTTAATAGAACGATACGTGGTTTTTGTTGAATTAATGAATCTAACATGGGATTTCGACTTGAAATTGGTAATCTTGCATCAACAATTTCTAATACCACATCCACTAATTTTAGTTTTTCTGAAACTTCTCTTCTTGCTTTTGCCATATGGCCAGGAAACCATTGTATTGCCATTTGCCTATCCACTCCTACTATTTAATTATCTTGCTATGTAATAACGGGTAATAAACTAATCGTGCTTGTCCTAATATTGCTGTACTTCTAATCGTGCCAAATGAACGACTATCTTTGCTTAATCGACGATTATCCCCTAAAACGAAATATTGATCTTTTGGAATTTTTTTTGTTCCAATTAAATCTTCTGAATCTAAATCTGTTGTAAATGCATATTCATTTTTATGTTTTTTAATGCCTTTTAAGAAGGGTTCGTCAACTTTTTTTCCATTAACAAAAAGCTGATCTTTTTCATATTTTATATGATCTCCTGGTAAACCAATTACGCGTTTAACATAAGTGTTTCCATCAGATGACGTAAAGACGATAACATCAAATCGTTTAATTTCACTAAAATTCTCCATTACAACAAAATCATTTTCTTTTAATGTTGGTGACATGGATTTTCCAGTTACTTCAACTGGCAAGAATATGAAAGCACGCAAAATAATGGCAAAAAGTGTACAAACCACAGTCATTTTTATCCAATGCCAAACAATATCAAGAACTTTTTTCTCCATTTTCTGCCCGCCTTTCTCCCAATGTATATGATATATAAATTTTCTGAAAAATGCTAGTGTAAAGCGAATTAATCTGTCTATTTTGCATAAAACTTAATAAAAAAGGAGGTTAACCTTTGATAGTCAACCTCACGATTTCTATTTCTTTTGAATTACTTCAAGAGCTTTATTATATTGAACGTCATTATCTTTCCAATGATCCATCGTAACTTGTTCTAATTTTTGAACTGTTTTTTTATCTGCGTTACCTGTTTCTTCTAACTTGTTATCCTTTTGGAAAGCTTTAATTCCTGCCACTGTTTCAGTAGTATAAGTGTCATTAGCTTCACTTTTAGTATAACCAAGCTCTTTTAAATACGTGTTGATTGTTTTTACATTGGAGCTGATAGCTCCTTCTTTGTAATTTAAGCTTTGGTCAATTACTGGATTTTTTAAATACTTAGGGTAATCAACTTTAATTGTAGGTTTGACACCTTTTTCATGAATCCATTCTCCATCAGGTGTTAACCATTTGCTAATAGTTAACTTAACTTCGCCATTTCCTTGGATAGGTACCATCGTTTGAACGGTTCCTTTTCCAAAGGTTTTAGTACCTATAACGTCAAAACCATTTGCTTTTAACGCTCCTGCCATAATTTCAGACGCACTAGCACTATTTTCATCCACTAAAATTACTGATGGTTCCGTAATCTTATGACCATTATCAAATTTCTTTCCAGCAACTTCTTCATAAGAATTTTTGGCTTTGTCTTCAAATTTAACAATCGTTTCTCCATCTTTTAGGAAGCGGCTCGTCATTTTCTCTACATTTTGAAGAACGCCACCAGGATTTCCTCTAACATCAAAGATGAATTTTTTAGCACCTTCTTTACGCATTTTTGTAATCGCGTCGTCAAATTCATCAGAGGTTGTTTCGTTAAAGCTCTTAATATTAATGTATCCTACTGTCGGATCTGTTTTATCAATTTTTGAAGTTACCGATTCTAGAGGCACTTTATCACGAACAATATCAACTGTAAATTTATTATCTCCACGAATAACATCAAGTTTGACAGATGTGCCTTTTTTCCCTCTTACTTTTGAGACAACTTCTTGTAAACTTTTTCCTTTTTGATCTTTTCCGTTGACTTTAACAATCACATCGCCTTTTTTTAATTTCGCTTTATCAGCCGGCGCACCTTCAATAGGTTCCTCTGCAATTTTAGGATAATCATTTTCAATGGTCATCGTAGCGCCAATACCTTCAAAACTTCCAGAAATACTATCATCGAATTCTTTAGCATCATCGGTTACTAAAAAGGTTGAATGAGGATCACCAATAGCTTCTGTCATTCCTTTTAATGCACCATCAACTAATTTTTTTTGATCCACTTTTTCAATATACTGACTGTTAATCAACTCATAAAGAAGCTCTACATTATCTAAATCTGCTCCATCTGAATCAGATTTACCGATTCGGCTCATTGGGTTTTTTAATTCATACATAAATAAAGTGGCTCCTGAAGCTAAAATAGCGACTAGAGCGATGGTTATAAGATATTGAAACATCGATATTTTTCTTGATTCTTTTTGTTTCACACAGGCACTTCCTTCTTAGTTATTTTCAATATAGTGTTCCCAAAGGCTATCAAAAATATCCATATTAGGAATGTAGTAAGCATTCGTTTCTAAATAATGAGAAATTTCATCATAACTATGAGATTGTTTTGGAAACTGCAAATCATGAAAAATATCCTCAGCAAGCTTTGATTCATCTGTTTGATGTGTTTTTCCACGAAATGTTT
Organism: Vagococcus sp.; assembly: GCF_036639995.1. Lineage (GTDB taxonomy): Bacteria > Bacillota > Bacilli > Lactobacillales > Vagococcaceae > Vagococcus. Next base: position 25,339 of record NZ_JAVWHO010000026.1, read on the forward strand.
GAACATAATGATAAAAACTTCGCTTCATTTAGTCATCTCCCCAAACTTGCTCTAGATAATTTTTACGTAACTGACTTGTTGCTCCATAATTACTAGGATTTTTCTTATAGTAATCCTGATGATACATTTCAGCTAGATAAAAAGGATGTGCTTTTTCAATTTTTGTTACAATGGGCTCAAGGTATCTACCAGAATCGTTAAGTTGCTGCTTACTTTTAACAGCCTGCTCTTTTTGCTGCTCATTTAAATAAAAAATAACTGGGCGATAACTATCTCCTCTATCTTGAAATTGACCAAAAGCATCTGTTGGATCCGTTTGACGCCAGTAGATATCAAGTAATTCTTCATAAGTAATTAAATTTGGATCAAATTCTATTTTCACAGCTTCTGTATGGCCAGTTTTCCCACCACATACTTGTTCGTAACTAGGTGCTTCTACATGTCCGCCAGTATAACCAGAGACAATTGATATAATGCCTGGAAATTGATCAAAAGGCTTTACCATACACCAAAAGCAACCACCGGCAAATATTGCTGTTTCACTCATGACTATCACATCACTTTCTTTTTGCTTTATCTTTAGATAGATACATACTAAAGGCAATCTCATCGTCAATTAAATTAATTTTCTTCGCTTTAATTGACATGCCATTATCCATCGTAAATTTATCTAAATGTAAATTAATTAGTTGTTTATCTGCATCAATTTCAACCCAGTTTGGTAAATCTGTTGTTGATGAAATATAATTAATCATCGCTGGAATAGGAACATTTAATGAGCCTACTGATAAACTCTTGGCTTTAAGTTGAATATTTCCATCATTTAATACATAAGGCTCAAAGTAAAGATAAAAATGAGTCTCATGTCCAAGTAAAGAAAATGTACCGTCAACTAACGCTTGATTTTCAAGATTAAAAGAATAATCAACACCAGACTCATCCATCATCTCTTCCATAAAATAATTGAGTACATCATTCACTTGTTTTTTCTTCATGTTAATATCAAAAACAGGTTGTGCCTTTGTTTCTACTTTTGGAACTGATTTACTATAGGTCATTCTAGGTGTAGATATACGGTAACCAACAACAAGCACCAAACCAAGAACAACAGCAACTAACAAAATAAATGCTGTCTTCCATGGATTGTTAAAAATAGCGATTGCTTTAGGTCTTATTTTCTTTTCACTTCTGTTTTCGTTCTGTTCTTTTTTTAACATATTCACACCTCATCTTAAATTACTTCATCCACTCTTTTTTTGTGGCATCCATTTTAGATCTAAACGCATTAGCAATGATTTGATAACCTAAATTATTGGGATGAAAACTATCTTCTTCTGAAATCAAATCATTAATGACATCTTCGTGAGATGCTTTTTTAGATGTTGAATCACTTGTTTTAACTTCAAATTCAGGCAGTCCATTATAAATCTCATCATTAATCGGTACAAAATAAGCATTATCTTGACTATCAACAAATTCTTTACTACCCTTATCCCAAAAGTCCACAATATCTTGCATTTCGGTTATTTCAGCAAAACTCTTATAGAATGGATTATAAATACCCAATTGGTAGATCGGAGCAGTTTTATTCAATGATCTGATTTCTTCGTACAATTGCTCAAGTTGTTTTTGATATTTTTTTTGTGGTTTAGCAAAAGATTTCAAAGATAATTTATTAAATATTTTTGATTGAATTACTTTCATTAAATCATTTCCGCCAACAGTCAATAAAATGACATCAGCTTTTGAAATTGATTCTTGAATATTTTTATCTTTTTTCACTCTTTTTAAAATCTGGTCACTTCTATCACCAGATTTACCGTGGTTATCAGCTTGAACAACATCGATTGGATAGTTCTCACTCAAGTCTGTTTGAAGTAAAGGAACATAGCCTCCTGTATTGGTTGTATCACCGATTCCTTCCGTTAGAGAATCTCCCACAGAGCTAATTCGCAATATCTCCATTTTCACTTCACTTGTCTTTGAATGAGTTGTTTCAAACTTTATTTTTTCAGCTTTAGGCATTAGATTCAAGCCAATAACAATCGAAACAACTAACCCCACAACAAAAAGTAATAAAAAAGGGGTGTTTTCTTTGATTTTTTTCATAAACATTCCTCTATCTAAAAAAGCAGACCTTGAGATCTGCTTTATACGTTATTTTAATTCGTGTAAAACATAACTGCAAATGCGCCTTTACCAGCGTGTGTTGCAACAAGTGGTGTTGTATGAATGATTGGAATATCAATGGTTGGTAATACCTTAGAAAGAGATGATTTAAGCTCTTCTGCAATGTCTCTTCCGTCTGCTTCTGAAAAACCAAGGCTATTCACTGAATAAGTTGTAAGTTTTTCTTCCAATGTTTTTACCCATTTAGTAAATGTTTTATTGCCACGTCCTTTAGAAACAACTTCAAGTTCGCCATTGTTTAATTGACATAAGACTTTCATATTTAAAAAACCAGACACAGCGCCAACTAATTTACCAATTCTGCCGCCTTTAACTAAGTTTTCAAGTGTCGCTACACCTATATAAAGTTGTGTTTTATTTTTGACACTTTCGATATGTTCTAAAATTTCGTCAGTTGTTGCACCTTTTTTGGCTAATTGAGCTGCTTCATACACTTGGAATCCAAGTGCTTGATCAATATAGTCACTGTCAACAACCGTTACTTTTGATTTTGTCATTTGAGCTGCTTGTCTTGCTGTATTGACCGTTCCACTCAATTTTTCAGTTAAATGAATTGAAATGATTTCACTGCCATCTTTTCCTAATTCATCGTACAACTCAATAAATTCACCGATTGGAGGTTGACTTGTTTTAGGTAATGAAGCAGAATTCTCCATCATTGTCATAAACTCTTCTTTATCTAATTCATTTTGATTGGCATAGATGACACCATCAATCATTATGGATAAACTAATCGTATGAATATCAATTTCCTTCAAACGCTTAGAATCAATGATACATGATGAATCTGTCACAATTTTTATATTTGTCATTCTCAAACCTCTTTCAAAAAATAGCATATTCGTGTAGAATAAAAATAATCTATCTGATGAACAGTATAACAGATAAATTATTCTTTTTCACTTAAAATATGAAAGGATGTTTGGAATGGAGCAAACAGCTTTTACAAAAAAATACTTGATTGTTAATGAAGTATTTAATGCGATTACACATGGAATAGGAACAGGTCTAAGTATTGCTGGCCTCGTTTTATTAGTAATTAAAGGAGCTCAGATGCATTCACCAATTCATGTTGTTTCTTATTCAATATTTGGTGCATCGATGATCTTACTTTTCTTATTTTCAACCCTTTTTCATAGTTTGATTTTTACAAAAGCAAAAAAAGTATTTCAAGTATTTGATCATAGTTCGATTTATATCTTGATTGCTGGAAGCTACACACCTTTTTGCTTACTTACTATTCAAGGTTGGTTAGGTTGGACCTTATTTGCTATTGTTTGGACAATTGCTATTACGGGAGTTATTTTTAAATCAATTTGGTTAAACAAACGAGGAAAAACAGATGTTGTTTTGTATATCATCATGGGGTGGCTTTGCCTAGTTGCTATTAAACCCTTATTTCTTGGATTAGGAAAAACTGGTTTTTTACTACTTTTTCTAGGTGGAGTTTCATACACTGTCGGCGCATTATTTTACAGCATGAAGAATGTTAAATTTATGCATGTTGTCTGGCATCTATTCGTTTTATTGGGTGCTATCTTTATTTTCTTTTCTGTTTATTTATTTACTTAAAACTTCGAAAATGATTCGAAGTTTTTTTTTAGGTCTAAAGAAGGATGCATTTTTTCTAAAAATCTATATAATATAGTTTAGAAAAAGAAAAAGGGAAGTTACTCTATGAAAGTTTTTTTAGTATATTCAGCAACAAATAGCTTGCTGTCTAAATCAATTAAATGCTACACCAAAGAAACCTATAATCATGTTTCCATTGCATTTGATAAAAATTTAGATCAAACTTATAGTTTTGGTAGAAAAAAAATTGCAAATCCATTAATTGGTGGTTTTGTTAAAGAAAATTTTTGGGACCCATTTTTTTTAACAAGTGAGTGTCTCATCTATTCTTTAGATGTTTCAGTAGAACAATATGAAAAAATGCTTGAGATCGTTTACTATTTTGATCAAAATAAGCAACTGTTCCAATATAACTTTTTAGGTCTTATCGCTCTATCTTTTAATTATGATTTTAAAAGAGAAAATGCTTATTTTTGCTCTGAATTTGTCGCAACACTTCTTAACGAAAGTAATGTCACTACTTTTGATAAAAAAATTCAATTTATAACGCCTAAAGATTTACTTGAAATTCAGCACTTGGAAAAAATATTTGAAGGTCAGGTAGTCAATTATCTCTCAGAAGATAAAACAATCACGAATAGACCACTTTCTGTTGTATAAAAAAGATTACAGCCACTTAAATTCTAGGTGGTTGTAATCTTTTTTGTTATGAATTACGTTGATATGTTTCAAAATCATGAGGAAATTTATTTTTATCATCAACTGTTCCTTCGCTGGTACTAACAATATTCCACTCTTCCCAGTCTAGATAAGGGAAATAAGTATCCCCTTCAAATTGATCTTTAATAAGTGTTCTGTAAAGAACGTCAATATGTGGCAGAAAAGACTTATAAATCTCTCCACCTCCAGTGATAAACGTGATCCCTTCAAACTCTTCAGCAAAAGTCAAAACTTCTTCTACTGAATGCATAACAGTTGCACCATTTCCGTCATATTCTTGATTTGACGTTAAGACAATTGTTTGGCGATTAGGTAATAAGTTTTTCCCCATACCTTCAAACGTTTTTCTTCCCATCACAATCACATTGTTTTCTGTCATTTGCTTAAAGAACTGCAAATCATCTGGTAAATGCCAAGGTAGTATATCATTTTTCCCTATTAACCCATTTTCGTCCTGCGCCCATATAGCTGCTATCATTTATAAATATCCTCCCAGGTAATTCTTCATAATCCTTAAACGGCAATTGGTGCTTTAATTGTTGGATGGGGATTATAGCCTTCAATGACAATATCCTCCATGTCAAAATCAAAAATTGATTGCTTGTTATTATTTAATGCAAGTGTTGGAAAATCACGGATATCTCGCGATAGCTGCTCGTTTATTTGATCCAAATGGTTCAAGTATAAATGAGCATCTCCAAACGTGTGAACAAAATCGCCTATTTCTAACCCTGTTTCATGTGCGATTAAATGAGTCAATAACGCGTAGCTTGCGATGTTAAAAGGTACGCCTAAAAACACATCTGCACTACGTTGATACAACTGACAACTTAATTTACCATCAGCAACATAAAATTGAAACAACGTGTGACAAGGTGGCAGTGCCATGTTTGGAACATCTTCTGGGTTCCATGCTGAAACAATTAATCGTCTAGAGTCTGGATTATTTTTAATCATATTGATTACATCTTGTAGTTGATCAATAGTTTCTCCTTGAGACGTTTTCCAATGTCTCCACTGGGAACCATAAATATTTCCAAGTTCACCGTATTTTTTAGCAAAAGTATCATCATTTAAAATATTCTCACAAAATAATGCCATTTGTTCTTTATAAACAAGGTTAAATTCTGGGTCCTTCACTGCTCTACGGCCAAAATCCGTCATATCAGGTCCACTATAGTCTTTACTTTTTATAAATCGTTCAAAGGCCCATTCATCCCAAATATGGTTTTTATGTTGTAATAAATATTTTATATTTGTGTCTCCTTTTAAAAACCAAAGTAATTCACTTTTAATTAAAGAAAAAGGGACTCTTTTAGTGGTTAATAAAGGGAAACCTTTACTCAAATCAAAACGAATTTGATGACCAAAAATACTTTTGGTCCCTGTTCCAGTTCGGTCATGTTTTTCTGTTCCTTCTTCAAGGATTAGTTTTGCTAAATTTAAGTAGTCTTTTTCCAATGAGGACACTCCTTATTCTTCTACAAATTGACTTAAATATTCCCAACGTTCCATTTTTGCCTCTAATTCATGTTCAGTCGTAGTTACTTCTTTTTGCATGTCTTGTAATTTGACTGCATCACTAGAGTGATTCAACATATCGTTTTGTAATTCTTCTATTTTTGTTTCTAATTGCTCAATCACGTCTTCAATCGTTGCCCATTCTTTTTGTTCCATGTAGGTTAACTTTTGTTTCGCGGTTTCTTTCTCTTTATCTATTCTAACATCTTTCTTTTCAGATGGCTCACTTAGTTTACCAGATGTTTCTCTACTCTCTAGATAATCACTCATCGAACCAAAATACGTTTCAATGTTCCCATCACCTTTAAATATCAATAATTTCTCCATTGTTTTATCTAAAAAGTAACGGTCATGGCTGACAGTTAACACAGCTCCTTGAAAATGATTCAAATAATCTTCAAGAATTGTTAATGTTTCAATGTCTAAATCATTCGTTGGCTCATCTAGTAACAAGACATTTGGCTGTTGAATTAATATTTTTAATAAATACAATCTTCGCTTTTCGCCGCCAGAAAGTTTTTCAATAACTGTTCCATGGGTTTCTCTTGGAAACAAGAAACGCTCAAGCATTTCAGTCGTTGAAATAGTCGTTCCATCTTTTTGCTCCACTTGTTCTGCTTGTTCTTGGAGAAATTGGATCATGCGTTTTGATTCATCTAACCCTTCGTTTTCTTGGGTGTAATAACCAATTCGAACGGTTTCTCCAAGTTCAATAATACCTGAGTCTAGTTGATGTTTTCCTGCAATCAAATTAAGTAATGTTGATTTTCCAGCACCATTTTCTCCTGTAATACCTAGTCGTTCTTTTGATTGAACTAGTAAGTCAAAGTTAGAAAGAATCGTTTTTTCTGAAATAGTAAAATTAGCGTCTTTAATTTCAAGAACTTTTTTCCCTAGACGTTTAGTATTTATCGACATATCTAATCCGTCATTACTATTATCATGAGTAACGGATTTTTTCAAATCATCGAATCGATTAATTCTTGCTTGTTGTTTGGTTCCTCTAGCCTGAACGCCCGCTCGCATCCAAGCAAGCTCTTGTTTAAATAGCTGTTTTTTCTTGTGATTTTGCTTAACTTCACTTTCTTCTCGCTCAGCTCGCATCACAAGATAAGCCTCATAGTTGCCAGTATACTCGTGCAAATCACCTTTTGATAATTCCATAATTCGATTTGTCACACGGTCTAAAAAGTAACGATCATGAGTTGTTACAATTAATGAACCTTTGTAATCTTTCAAATAATTCTCTAACCAACGAATACTCTCGTAATCCAAATGGTTAGTAGGTTCATCTAATAATAATAAATCTGGTGCTTGAATTAATACCTGTGCTAATCCTAGTCTTTTCTTTTGTCCACCAGATAATTCAGAAACTTTTTTATCTAAAAATAAAATACCTAGTTTACTTAATATAGTTTTGGCATTTGTATCAGCAAGCCAAGCATCTTCTTGATTCATCAGTTCTTCTGCTTGTTGGTATTTCTTTTGAATGGCTTCATTTGTTCCGTCTAATGCTAAATTAGCTAAAGCCAACTCATACTCTCTTACAGCTCTAATTATCGGAGTGTCTCCTTCAAAAACTGTCTCTAGGACTGAAGAATTCTCGTTAAAATTAAATTGCTGAGAAAGGTACCCAATTCGGTAATCATGTGGATAATCTAGCGCTCCAGTTTCAGAGTTATCAATGCCAGCTAGTATATTCATTAGAGTAGATTTACCTGTTCCGTTAATCCCAATTAAGCCAATACGATCTCCTTCACGAATGATGAAAGAAACATCAGTTAATAGGTCTTTAATCCCATAAGATTTTTTTAAATGATCTGCGCGCAGAATTTTCATAAACTTACCTACTCTCAAAATAGTCTCGTTTATTCTACCAAATTTAAGGTATTGAAACAAGTTAGGACGCTAATTCACTCATTCTTCTTTAAAAACATACGATAAAAAAAGAGAAAACCATTTTTTTGGTTTTCTCTT
>NZ_JAVWHO010000027.1:0-32315 GCF_036639995.1 Vagococcus sp.
AATTTTATCATAGTTTATACACATTTCTTCAGTAGTATATAAGCATACCAACAAAACAAACCCTAACAAACTTTTTCATTTATTTACTCCTCCAAAGTAAATAAACAACTCCTTTTTTCGACTAGTCATGTGACTAGTCGTTTTTTTATTAAAAAGGAAAGAGGTAGTTGATACCTTACGCTAATATTGTAAAAAAATGTTTAACATGATTAGTCTTCTGGGGGAGACTAATTTTTTTCCTTAACAATAAAAAGTTAGCCGCTATATACGAAAAGTTAAAAATACTCGTGATTTGTTGTGTTTGTGTTGTGATATGTTTTTATTTTTTTTTGAGTATTTTTTCACTTTTTGATAACAACTTTTTATTATCTCGACACTAATAGTTACAATAAAGACGTGATATGGGTTGCTCAAGTATAGTTAATAATCACTACTTGTCGCTACTCACCTATTCCAAGTTATGATTAAAACTATCCTTGCTTTTTTTAGCATCTTAACTACCTCTCTGACATTAATACTTTATAATCATCAAAAGGTTACAACCTTTTTTACTATTTCTTAAAAAAAATTCTTATTTTTCTACTTTTTTATCATACTTTTTACACATTTATTCGCTATTATATAGACATACCAACAAAACAAACCCTAACAAACTTTTTCATTTATTTACTCCTCCAAAGTAAATAAACAACTCCTTTTTTCGACTAGTCATATGGCTAGTCGTTTTTTTGTTTTAGGCAGATAATTTTCTGTCTATATAAAAGATAAGCTATACTATTTAAGAGGTGAGAAAATGGGAAAATTAGCAATTATGAGCGACTTACATGTTGATATTAATAAACTAGAGAAACAAGAATTAAATCAACTTATTACTGTTTTGAAAAGACATCATATTACTCACCTACACCTTGCTGGAGATACAGCCAATACCGTTGAACGATTACTAGCAACCACGCACTTCATTGAGCAATCTGGCATATCTGTCACTTTTAATTTTGGCAATCACGAGTTGGCTAGTATAAAAAATAGTCACGAGATGGAAGAGTATCCTGAGCCACATTTTTTAAATACTACTTTTATTGATTTAAACGATCAACTTGTTTTACTTGGCGTCAATGGCTGGTACGATTATAGTTTTGCTTTAGAAAAAGACCAATCAAAAATCATTGCTGCTAAAAATCTCTATTGGTACGATCGAGTCATTGAACGAAACGCAAGTGATCCTGAGATACTTTTTCAGATTTTAAACAGACTCTCACTAGCTTTGGATACATTAAAAAAGGAAAAGAAAAAAGTTATTATTGCTACTCACTTTGTTCCCAAACAAGAATTTATTCGTTATTTTACAGGAGAGTATGAAAGATGGAATCAGATTAATGCTTTTCTTGGCTCTACAGCTACCGGAGAACTTTTCGATTCGTATGACAATATTCAACAAGTTATTTTCGGGCATACTCACCGTAGATTTGAGAACAAAAAAATGAATCAAATTACCTATTCCGCTCGACCTTTAGGTTACTTTTATGAGTGGTACTTAACTAAGAATTTTATGTTAGAAAATAACTTAATGACCTCATTCAATCCTTATAAAGTCAGACGTCTTTTAAGAAATCACCAAGAGTCTTTTAATAGCTATCGTCTTGCTCATTTGGAAGAGGAATTCACTCAAGCTCTAACGATTATTGCGTATTAAAAAAAGAAACCTATCAAAAACAGATACGTTTCTTTTATTTTTATTCAAGAGATCCTTAACACAATCTCTTTTATCTTAAAAACAGAGAAGTAATGGCTATTTACTTCATTTTTATCTTTGGGGAGATAGTTGTTTCACTAGTATAAAAAAAGAAAAAGGATATAGATAAAAGAACTTGTTGCTTAATGTATTTGTGTTGTGATATGTTTTTATTTTTTGGGGGTTCTTTTTACCATATTTTTTACTATTCTCTTATAACTAATGGCTCGTTGTCATTTCAATAAAGAATTATCAGCTAAAAAATAGTTTTGATAACTATCCTTTAACGTCCAATCTACCTCTTCTGTTTCTAATTCATTTTATACAAATTTTTTCTTTTCTATATGAGCTATACTTGCCCCAATACTAGCAACGACACCCACACCAGTCAGCACTTTGGAAGACATTAATAATCCTATCGATAAACACGTCACAGCAGTCACCGTGTTAGTCATTTCATTAAATTCTAGTAGTTCTTTAGAAATAGTTTGTAAGGTCATATTTACCCCTATTCTTTTATTGACTTTATCAATTGTTCTGTTAATACTTTGAATCATTTTCCCCACTCCTTTTTAGTTAGTAAAAAAATAAATCAAAGGATTAACTAATAATAAACATCCAATTAATCCCAACCACTTACTGCGACGATCTCTCTTTGCTAACAACACCAAACTACTAATAATAAAAATAGCTGCAGCGACACTCATAACTATGTAAATATTTATGATAAAAGCACTAAGAATGTCTATTCTAAACTCAAACAGTCTTTGAATCATCATCTTAATCCTCCTCTTTAAATAGATCATATAATGTATGGTCTAATAAAAAATTAAAGGTATTTTCAGTCCCCCTAAGCGTATCCCTATCTACTAATGATAGAAATAAGATGGAGTGAATAATATCAATAACTTCTTCCTCAGGTAAAAGCAGTACAAGTTTTGATTGACTGATTGCCTTTTCAAATATGTCATAACTTTTTTGCATCAGTTTTTCAACTTTATTTTTGGGGAGTTTTGCTAAAAACAGATCATACTCAGGGCTATTCATATCATAAAGATTTGGATACGTTTGATACTCATGAAATAACCATTGCAAGCCCTTTTTAAATCCTTCAATTTTGTTTTCATCTTTTTCAATATAACTAGACCAAGTCACTAATAGATTATCTTGAACGTTGTCTAACACATCGACAAATAAATCTTCTTTTCTTTTATAGACTAAGTAAAAAGCTCCAGAAGAGATCCCCACCGCTTTTGTTAATAAAGGAATATTAGTTTGCTTATAGCCTCTAACTCGCCAACTTTCCTCACAAGTTTTTTGAAGTTTACTTTTAATCTCTTTGATATCTTCATCAGAAAATCGCTTAGACATTGCCAGCTTCCTTTCTTTTCTTTATGAATATAAAATATCATACATTCATGAATAATTCAACAAATATATTCATATAAAATAAATAAAAAATGCTACCTCAATTGATAGCATTCTTTATTTACTAAAAATGATCATATAAATAGGGTATGTTCGGCTCAATCAAGGTTGATAATACATCATCTGTTCCCGTAAATTCAAGAAATTCTCCCCAAATAGCATCTTTCACTGTGTGTTTTCCTAAGAAAACTTGTGTCCATCTCTGAATAGTACCTCTGTAATCAGCCTTATCCCTTTCTACTTTTTCACACGTTGCTTGACCATTCTTTATTTCTAACTGAAAGATACCGTTATTCCAATCACAATTAGTATCCTCAATTTCTATAAATAGCGTCTTTTTTTGAGCTATTTTTTTAAACTTAAATTTTGTAATAAATCGCTCAAAATCAAGAATACGAGCCATCATATCTGTTTGTTTTTTACGTCTAATAGACATCGTTTCTGTAAATAACTCTGAAACCATTTTCACATCAATATTTTTAGCAACAAACATTGGAAAACTTCCACTATGAGAAGCAACAAATGTCATCAACTTTCTTAAAGCAAACATACTTGTATAAGCCAATTCATTAATCTTAAACTCAGTAAAACCAATCAAACTGTAATTAATGTACCCACATGCTTGATTATTCTCATCATAAGCTATCGCCAGTCTTTTTCCTTCAAAATACTTAAATTCAAAATCCCACCAATAATCCTCTCGCAATAAACTACCGTTGTGAGTTCCTAATGTTTTTCGGTAAATTTCTTTTACTATTTTTTGATCTTCTTCATTTTCCCAAAAAGCACGTTTTGTATAACCTTTTTTCTCTTGTTTCACTTGCTGAATAACATGTGTTGGGATATAAGTTTCTTCCACATCAAAAACAACTTCGTAGCCAAACTTTCGGTAAAAAGGTTGTGAAAAAGGAGCCAAGTAAGAAAGTTCTGTGCCTCTTTCATACAAATCATTGAAAGCAAATTCAAACAAACGACTAATGCTCCCAGTTCCCCTTGCCTCTGGATAGCTAGCTACATCAACAATCCCTGCCATTGTCATTACTTGACCATTAACACTCACTTCATAAGGATGATTGATGACTTGGCTTGTTACGTTGCCACCAATTTCTTCAACATAGTTATCGATGTACTTGCCCTTGATTAAGAATTCTTCTTTTTGCACGTCCGTATGATTTGCATTAAAAGCATAACTTGCCAATCTACGTGTTTTATCAATATCTTGACGCTCTGATACTTTTCTTATCATTTCCTCACTCCTAATATTAAATATTCAACTCAAAAATTTGGTCCAATAGTCTTTAGAAATAGTCATAAAGATGGGGCGTATTTAGTTTGAAAGATGTTAAAAAGTCTGTTTTTTCACTGGTTGAATGAATCTGTTCCATCCAAATTGCTTGCTCTAGCGTTTGTTTTCCTAAAAAGACTTGTGTCCATCTTTGAATTGTTCCACTAAAATCAACTAAGTCATTTGTTTCTATTTTTTCACATGTTGCTCTGCCTTGATTTATTGTTAATTTAAATACTCCATTATTCCATGAACAATTAGTATCTTCTACCCTTAAAAAGACTATTTTCTCTAAAAGAGACTCCTTAAAACTAAATGCTTCAATAAATTCTTTAAAATTCACAATTCTCGCCATCATATGACTATGTGTTTTTCTAGTAATAGCTTTCGTATCTGGAAATAAAGCTATTATTCTGCTATCTGTTATATTGGTCGATACAAATTCAGAGAAACTACCACTATGAGATGATACAAATGTCATTAATTTCTTTAAACCAAAAAGGGTTGTAAAACTCATCTCATAGATCATAAATTCAGCCGTTCCAATCAAGCCATAAATAAGATAGCCACAAGCTTGATTGTTCTCATCATAAGCAATAGCTAATTTTCTTCCTTCATTAAAATTTAAAGTAAAATCCCACCAAAAATCTTCTCTTACTAAACTACCATTATGAGTTTCTAGCGTTTCTTTATATAATTTTTTAATTGTCTCTTGAGCTAGTTTGTCCTGCCATAAAACACGCTCAATTCTTCCAGATTTCTCAGGTTTTATTTGTCTCATAATCTCTGCTGGAATTCTTGTCTCCTCATAATCAAACACATTTTCATAGCCAAACTTACGATAAAAAGGTTGAGAAAATGGAGCTAAGTAGGAGACTTCTGTTTTGTTTTCGTGTAAATCATTAAAAATAGTTTCAAATAATAAGCGAATACTACCCGTTCCACGCGCTTCTGGATAAGTTGCCACATCTCCAATTCCTGCCATTTTCATTACCCGATGATTAATCGTTACCTGAAACGGAAGACTAACCATTTGGCTTATTACTTGACCATCTACTTCATCAACATAATTGTTAACGCATTCATTTCGCTTTAAATAAATTTCTCTTGTCTCATTACTGTGAGATAAATTAAATGCGTAACTACCTAGTTCATGAATTTGCTCTAGGTAGTTACGTTTTGTTACTTTTCTTATCATTCTCTTACTCCTAATAGGTAATAATCATATCATCGTCTTCTTCTTTTTCATCAGATGATTTCCCTGACACTATTTCAATTACTAATTTATGAGGTAAACAAATACTCGTCTGACCAGGTTTACTAATCCAACTTGTACGAACAGCAATTTGATCTGGGCTGTTGTCTTCTTTCACTCGGATTTTAGTTCCTTCCATCTCAACAATATTATATTTATCTTTACCTGGATAATAGGTTTTTTCTTTATGCTTTGTTTCTTCATTTAAAACAAATCGATCGACTTCCTCACCATCAATCGAGATAATTGCAATATTTCCTTCTTTTGCCGAATTTTCTTTGTGATTCATTGAAAAAACAACTAAAGGAACAAAAGATAAAACAACAAGACTCGCGATTACTACACCATCCATAAATCGCCATTGTTTCTTTAATTCTTTCCATATCATACTATTGTACTCCTTATTATAGCCATCACTTCTTACTCTAAGTAACATATCCGAAAAAAAAGGACACGTCAATACTTTAATTACTTAATAATATACCTTAAATTTGTGAATAAAGCACTTAAGTTGCTATTTTATTCAGGTCTAAATTATAATAGTTTGGTACAAACTAGAGGAGGAATTGGCGTTGTCAAAATATCAAGTTTTATTATATTATTTATATGTCCCATTAGAAAATCCAGAAGAATTTGCGAAAGAACACTTGGACTTTTGTAAATCAATTAATCTAAAAGGACGCGTGTTAGTAGCGAATGAAGGAATTAATGGTACTTTATCTGGGTTAACTGAAGATACTGAAAAATACATCGCCCATATGCATGCAGACGAACGATTCAAAGATACTTTCTTTAAAATCGATCCAGCTGATGAACAAGCATTCAAAAAAATGTTCGTTCGACCTCGTCCAGAACTCGTTTCCTTATCTCTTGAAGATGATATTAATCCACTTGAATTAACTGGAGACTATCTTTCTCCAAAAGAGTTTAAAGAAGCTATTCTTGATGAAGATACCGTTGTTATAGATGCTCGTAATGACTACGAATACGACTTAGGACACTTTAAAGGAGCCGTTCGTCCTGATATTCGCTCATTCAGAGAACTACCCCAATGGATTAGAGATAACAAAGAACAGTTTATGGACAAACGAGTCGTTACTTATTGTACTGGAGGAATTCGCTGTGAAAAATTCTCCGGTTGGTTAGTTCGTGAAGGGTTCAAAGACGTTGGGCAACTTCATGGTGGGATTGCCACTTATGGCCGTGATCCGGAAGTTCAGGGCGAGTTATGGGATGGAACAATGTACGTCTTTGATGAACGTATCAGCGTACCTATTAACCATGTGAATCCTGTCATCGTTGGACGTGATTGGTTTGATGGTACTCCTTCAGAACGATACGTTAACTGCGCTAACCCAGAATGTAATCGACAAATACTATGTTCTGAAGAAAACGAACACAAGCATGTTCGAGGCTGTTCTCATGAATGCCGTGTCCATGAGCGCAACCGTTACATTGTTGAAAATAATATGACACAACAAGAGTGGCAAAATCGCATTGAAGCTCTTGGAGAAACTTTCGATATTAAAGTAAACTAGTAAAATATTTGATAAAATAAAAAAAATGTGTCAAAATAAGAGATATAATAATTCAAGGTTGGGCGTATGCTTCAAGGTGATTTCTTTCAGGGCGGGAAGAATTGCCTTGGCATGCGTCTTTTTTTGGAATTTTTTTAAGGAGTGATTCATTTGTTAATGGAATTATTAACATCATTGATTTTAATTATTATTGGAACAAAGCTTGCTGGACATCTCTGCTCTCGAATCGGCATTCCAGCTGTAATTGGTGAACTTTTAACTGGTGTCATTTTAGGACCTGCCCTACTTGGCCTTGTTATGCACACTGAAATTATTTCTATTTTTGCTGAAGTTGGTGTTATATTATTAATGTTTTTAGCAGGATTAGAAAGTGATTTAGACAAGCTTAAAAAGTATTTAACACCTTCTGTCTTAGTTGCTTTATTTGGTATTTTAATGCCCATGTTTTTCTTAAGTGGCGCAGCTCACTTGTTTGATATCTCATGGAAAGAAGCACTATTTATTGGTGTTATCTTTAGTGCCACGTCTGTTAGTATCTCTGTTCAAGTGTTAAAAGAATACAAACGTCTCGATACCGCTGAAGGATCAGTTACTCTAGGTGCAGCGGTAGTAGATGATATTGCTGTTGTTTTAATTGTTAGCTTGTTCAGTGCCTTTTTAAACATGGATGAGGGTTCATCTAGCATGGGAGTTGGTTTCATTTGGGATTTACTTGGTACAAAAATCTTATTTTTCTTAGGACTTTTCGTTTTTGCCAAATTTATTCTTAAACCTCTTTTAGCATCGGTAAAAAAAATTGTTGCTGTTGAAGTTGAAACGGCTTTTGCTCTTGTTCTTTGTTTTGCTTTTGCTATCCTTTCAGAAAAAGTGGGGATGAGTGATGTTATTGGTGCTTTCTTTATCGGATTACTTATGTCAAAACAAGAAGGAAAACACGACATAGAGCATAATGTCTCTGTTATCAGCTACTCTTTATTTATTCCAGTGTTCTTTGTCTCAATCGGTCTTGATATTGAATTATCAGCCTTTAAAGAATATGCTGTTTTAATCATCGTCTTTACTCTTTTAGCAACATTAACTAAATTAATCGGAGGCTATCTAGGAGGTCGAATTACTAAACTTGACCGCAGCCAATCTCTTATCATTGGTGCAGGAATGGTTTCTCGAGGTGAAATGGCGCTAATTATTGTTAAGATGGGAGAAAACATTGGCTTAGTCAGTGAAGCTCATTACTCAGCCATCGTCGTGGCTATCATTTTAACAACTCTTTTCTCACCTCTACTTATTAAATATGCAATCGAAAAAGGAACTCCTGCTTAATACGCAGAGTTCCTTTTTCTATGAAATAATGAATAAAAGCAAATAGCTGTTAACAATAGACAAATAATAACCCCAATCAAAGCCAATTGGAACGCGTTTAAATAACTATGAGTATTATACTCAACTCGCTTAAAAAAACCTCCAATAAACGCTACACCAATAATATTGGAAAAATACATCATCATATTGATAATCGATGACGCTAATGCACTAAAATCAGATGAAACTTTCATCAAAATAATGCCAATCAAAGGTGTTGTTGTTATTCCTAAAAAAATACCGTACAAACAAAGAAGCAATAAATTAAATGGCGCATACAGATCTGGTTGCAAAATCAGCGTGATCATTAACAAAAGAATACTGACTATCATTCCAACCGTTCCAATCATTAATAATCGATTACCAAGTCGTTTCAACCATTTTGAAGAAGTGATTGACGCAACTGTAAAACCAATTCCTAAGGGTAAGAAAATAAAGCCTGTTTCATATACCGTTTTACTCAAGCCTAATTGTGCATAATATGTTATTAAAAAGAAAAACCCAAACATACTCATGTACACACTAAAAACACTCATAATTCCTTTAAAAAAATCAACTTCCTTAAACACCAAAAAATCAACTAACACATTTTTTTGATCCTGTTTTCTTTTTTGTTCCGTTTGCCAAAAAATAAGTAATATAACTAAACCAATCACAATAAAAACACTAGATTCCACACCTGAAAAATAAATAATATGATAGACCAAAACGAAACTGCCGAGCATTAAAAGAAAACTGCCTGGAATATCTAGAGATGAAGTTGTCATAGGAACTTTTCTAGGTATCAAATAATTCAAACACAAAATGATTAAACAAATAGGAATATTAAAATAAAAAATATTACGCCAACCAAGGCCAAAAAAATTCCATTCCATAATCAAACCACCTAAAAGTAAACCAAAGGTAAATCCTAAACCAATCACCATTCCATAAACAGAAAAAATAATCGGCTGTTTTTCCTTTGAAAAACCCTCCCTCATCAATACCATCACTTGAGGTTGAATCAATGCACCAGAAACACCTTGTCCAATTCTTACCATGATTAATAAATTAGCACTTGTTGTGCTTCCACCAATGATCGATAAGATTAAAAATAACAGCACACCACCAAGCAATACTTTTTTTTGACCTAAGCGATTACCAAGAAAACTACTAATAATTAAACACGTTGCAAGACCTAACGAGTAGCCTGTCAAAATAAATTGAGCATCGTTAAAAGGAACTCCCAATGTGTGTTGTATTTCTGGAAGTGCTACTTGGAGCATATAGGTATTTAACGAAATCATCAAATTCGGCAAAAAAATAATACTTAGTCTTAACCATTCGCCTTTGGTTAACTTATTCATGTAACTTCCTTCTTTCTTAAAGAATCACAATATGTTTCTTTTTAGATTCTGGACTAGTAACTAATGCCACATCTATGTTGAATACTTCTTTGATTGTATCCTCTGTCATAACATCACTTGTTTTCCCGTGATATTTAACTGTTCCGCTCTTTAACATATAAATTTCATCACAAAACTCATAGGCCAAGTTCAGGTCATGTAAAACACTTAAAGTCGTGATATTTAAGTCTTTAATTAATCTTAAAAGTAATTTTTGTTGATAGACATCCAGATGATTGGTAGGCTCGTCCAAAATCAATAATTCTGGTGTTTGAGCCAGAGCACGTGCTAATAACACCCGCTGTTTTTCCCCTCCTGATAATGTTGAGAATAAAGCTTGTTTTTTATCATTTAATTGAAGTAAATTCATAACACTCTCAATATACTGAACATCTTCTGAAGACTGGTTTAACTTCCCTTCATTAAAGGGATACCGTCCCATTTCAACAATTTCTCTAACCGTAAAATCAAATGGGAAATAATTTACTTGATGCATCATAGCCATTTTTTGTGCTAATTCTTTTTTAGAGTATTCTTTAATATTTTTCTCCAAAAAATGAATATCACCTGTGGCTTCTTCATATAAATTTGCCAGACATTTCAATAATGTTGTTTTTCCACAACCGTTCATACCGATAATACCGACTGACTTTTTATTTGCTACATCAAGATTAATACTATCAACAATTTTTCTTCCATCTTTTGTTTGAAACGTTATATTCTTAGCTTCTAATATCATGCTGAGACCCTCTCTTTGTATTTATCCATAATAATCATAAAGAATAAAGGAGCGCCAATTAATGACGTGACAACACCTATTGGTAGCTCACTATTTTTAACTAACGTTCTTGCTAAACAATCTGCCCAAACTAATAAAATGCTACCTAAAAGTAATGAGACTAAAATCACCAATTGATGTCTATTGCCCACTAATTTTCTTGCTAAGTGAGGGACAATTAAGCCTACAAAACCAATAACACCTGTTTGAGAAACTAAAATGGACGTTAAAAATGCAGATGCCAACATCATTTTTTTTTGATATTTTTTACTATCAATACCTAACGATTTAGCTTGCTCATTTCCTAAAAGAAGTAAGTCTAAAACATACGCCTTTTTAAAAAAATAGGTAACAGATATAAGCAATGTTATCCCCATTAATATTAATTGAGTACCTCCAATTCCCACTAAACTTCCCATTGTCCAATATGTCGCACTTTTAACATATTCAGAATTTGGTGCTTGATATATAAATAAGGAAGTTAACGCCTGACACACAGAATTTATGACAACACCAATTAATATCAAAATAATTAATTGACTTTGAAAAATACGAGCTAATCTCAAAATTAAACATGTCGTCATAATCCCTCCAATAAACGCACTTAGAGCGATAACTAAAGAGAAGTGACTCATAATGACTGTTGGTAATATTACAATGGCAAACGTCGCGCCTGCCGTGGCTCCTGATGAAACACCCAGTATGTACGGATCAGCTAAAGGATTTTGAATACACGCTTGCATCACTAAACCCGCAACTGCTAGTCCTGCTCCTGTAATTAAAGCAGCAATAATTCTTGGCAGCCTTAATTTTAGTAATAAATAAATTTCTGTTTGCTCAAAAGTGCCATTTTTTAAACTTTCAAAGCTTTCAATCCACTGAATCTCAGTCAATTTTATCTGACCTATGAGAGGTGCTAAACAAATACTAAGTAGAAATAAACCAAATAAAATAAGAAGAGTTCGATAATACGGTTTCCTCATGTTACTCATTTCTCCTTAGTATTTTCTACAAGAAAATGATTAATTTCTTGATAAAGATTGCTGATATTTTCATTTCCACGAATTGCATCATCATAGTTTACTTCTAATAATTTATTTTGCTTAATAGCTGTAACATTTTTTAAAGAGGAATCCTCTAGCCATTTCATGCCTGATTCGTCAGAAGCACTTTTCATGAATGTTGTAAAAATAATTCTATCTGGATTAATTTTCATCAGACTTTCATGAGATAACGTTAAAACTTGGTCACCTAAATCAAGATAATTACCACCTAGATCACAAACAACATCATCAACTAAACTATATTCATCTGGATAATAGTAATAATTTCCACGACCATCACTTGCAATAAACATCACTTTATCCGCACTAATCTCTTGTTGATTTTTTGTTAATTTTTCAATATTCCTCTTTTGTTCTTTAATAAAATTAGTCGTTGTTTTTTCTATATTAAATATGTCGCCAAGTTCTTTTATTTCCGAAAAATAGTTGGCTGGGCTAATACCATTTTTATAATTAGACGTTGTTCCAATAGCAATATGTTGGTCATTCCAAAAAGAAAAATCACCTAATCTGTCCTTTTGAAAAGCCGTTGATATACCATAAATCAAATCTGGTTTTAGCGTAACTACCGACTCTTTTGATGGCCATTCTTTAGCCAAAATAGGAATATCTTTTATTTTTTTATTATCATTAGACTCCAAATAAGCAACACTTTCAATTCTTTCTTCCAAGCCAAAATAAATTAATCTCTCAGCATTTTTTTCACCAATAACTAATACTTTCTCTGGTGATTTTGAAACATGTTGTGTTACTTTTTCACCTTCTAAAGTTAACGTATTAAAGTTGTATCCTTTATCTACACTTTTATTATTTGCCTCAGATTGCGTGTGGCAACCAGAAAAGACAAAACATGATACAATAAGAAAGACATTAATGACTATTTTTTTTAACATTAAAATAAACCCCTTTTTATTATGATGATTGGAGAATTACCTATGAGCCGAACAATAAAAACTGCCGAAGACAGAAAAAAAGAAATCATCCAAGTAGCAGAAATACTTTTTATGGAGAATGGATTCAACAATGTAACCACTACTACCATTGCTAAAACTGCAAAGGTAGCAAAAGGAACCTTGTTTTATCACTTTGAGACAAAAGATAACTTAGCAGATGCTGTTATCACTTCTCAACTAGCTCCACTTAAAGTAATTTATCAACAGGTTGATAATAATCTTAAGTGGTCCCCACTTCAAAAAATAGTCTGGTTCTTTTTATCTGAATTAGACGATCCTTTGGAACATGTTTTTGCTTTTAACTATTTAAAAAATGATGACAATGCTGTTCTAAGACAAAAACTAAGAATTCAAATGACAGAGCAATTTGTTCCTTTTATAGAGAAGTGGCTTTTAGAAGGCACTCAAAATAAACAATTTGATATTGATAATTCCACATTGATGGCAGAATTTATTTTTACTTCTTTTCATTCATGGGTAGAAACATCCATATACGGTGATAATTTAGCACTTCGAAACAAACGAATTACTTTCTCATTACCTTTATACGCTCAAATATTACAGCTTCCTGAAAACACATTTTCGCCGGCAAATATGCGGAAACTATTGAAATAAAAAAAGAGAATGAGAATCATTCTCTTTTAAAAGAATACCATTTGACTGACGGTCAGTCAAATGGTATTTAAAAAGAAACTAACTTCTTAGCTAGTCTCTTCATTGTAACCTACCTTTAACGACATGCTATCACATCAATTTCAACTTTTAATTTTGGATTAGCTAAACCTTTCACGTAAAGCAGTGTCATAGTTGTTTCTTCGCCTTGCAAAAAATCATTTATAATCGTACTTCTCTCTTCTAATGGAATATCATCTACCAAATAAATCGTTACCTTTACTAAATCTTTGACTCTCATTTCTGCCATATTTAAATTAGATTGAATATTTTTAAAGGCTAATTTTAATTGCTCTGATGCTAATTCCGGAATACTTTTTTCCTTTGTCATGCCAATTTGTCCAGAAAGCGTAAGCCATTTCAATCCCACACCTGTATTAATTACTTGATGTACGTAAGGACCAACGGGTGGGTGGATAGTTAAGGGATTGTTTGTTTCATTTTTATTTCTCCTTATAGAAAAAGTAACCTAGAAAACAAATCTCTAGATTACTTTTGAAATTCTTATTCATAGTCATAATCATAATCATAGTCATCATCGTAACCATAATCATAATCGTCGTCTTCATCTTCACCTGCAAGAAGTTCCAAATGGCGACTCATTAAAACGTATGCTTTTAATTGATTAAATGTTCCTGTTTCAATCTTATATTTACGAGAGAACAGTTTTGGTGCTTTAACATCTTCTTCAAATTTATTTTTGAATTTATTGAATTTTTTCATTTTTGGTAAAACAAATGTTTTAAATTCAACATCTTCTGTTTTGTCTACACGACGTTTCAAGCTATCTAATTGTTCTTCAAAAACAACAAAATCTTTTTTAGAGATTTTTTCTGTTCCTTCTTCATCAGAACTATCTAGTAACTCCTCAACATCTTCACGAATCGTTTCTGCATCGTAGCCAATTAAATCATCTACTTCACTATATTCGTCGTCTTCATCTTCATCATAATCGTAGTCATCATCATAACCATACTCATCATAATCATCTTCGTAATCGTAATCATCATCATAGCCATACTCGTCATCTGATTCAGAATCTTCTTCGTAATCATAGTCGTAGTCATCATCTGATTCTTCTTCATCATAGTAAGAATCTTCTTCATACGCAATGTCTTCCATTTTAGCATCCAACACTTTGCTGCTTTCAAGATCGGCAACTTCATTATCAATCTCTTGTTGAACGGAATCAACTGTCACAACTGGTGTCTGGATAATTTCTTCTAATGTAGGTGCAATAACTTCTTCTATAACTGGTGCTTCAACAATTGGTGTAACAGCAGGTCTAGGTGTAGTTACAGCAACTGGTCTATTCTCCATGCCTGCAACCCGTTGTTCTAAACGCTGATTTTCTTGCATCAATCGAGTAATTTCTTGCTCTAATTGATTTGATTTTTCACGTGCGTTTTTATAGTTTGTTTCCAATAGTTGGTAATTTTCTTGCCAACTAGATTGTGTTTCTGAATTAGTAGCCATTAATTTTTCTACTAATTTTTGTTGTTGTTCTAAACGCTCTGATAAACGTTGGATTTCTTGTTCTTTATTTCTAGAAAATTGTTCTTTTTCGATATTTGCTTGTTGTAAGATGCGTTCTTTTTCACGTTCTTCATCAGCAACTCTTGTTTCCCATTTAGTAACAACACGTTGTTGTTCTAAACCTGCTTGTTGTAAGTTTTGTTCTAAAACCATCAAACGATCTTTTAGCTGAATTAATTCATTTTGACGTTCAACTTCCATTTGACGACTAGTGTTATATGCACTAGCTAACTCATCTTTTTCGGTTACTACTTTTTGATAACGTGATTCCCATTCATGAGTTAACAATGAGCTCTCTGTTTCTAAACGTTTTAAATTTTCACGCGTTTCATTAAGATCTCTTGTTGCTGAAACTAACTCTTGTTGCGTTTTATCTTCAAAGACTTGATTTTCTTTTAAAACAGTTCTTAATTCACTGTTCTCATATTCAATTCTTTGTAATTTCTGTGTTAATTCTTCTTGCGTATTTTCTTTTTCCAAAGAAAGTTGACGTAATTCATTTCTGATCGCTTGAACTTCTTGCTTGCCGTTTAATTCATCATTTTGATAAGAAATTACATCGGCTTTTAAGACGTCATTTTCTTGTAATAATTGCTCAACTTGAGCATTATTAGACTCTCTTAATTGATCGTAATCAGATTGTAAGCCATCTACGTAACGTTCATTATCAGCAACTACTTGTTGTAATTGTTGAATTTCACGTTGTTTTTCCAACAAATCTTGACCACTTTGACGTAATTTATAATTCATATCATCTAATTGTTCTTGCAGTTGACGATAACGATCTTCTGCCTCAGCATCTCTAGCATTTTTGCCTTCAGATAACTCTGACAATGTACGTTGTTGTCTTTCCATTTGAAGCGTTAAATGACCTATTGTTTCTTTTTGCGCTAATTCGTCAGCTTTACTTTGTTGCAAAGCCATTTGTAATTCATTATTTTCTCTTTTTAAGGTATTGAATCGCTCTCTTAAATCGAGCTCTACTCTTCTATGTGTTTTTTCAGCATCACTTAATTTTTGTTGTGCTAAGTTTGCTTGATTGTTTAAATGTGTTGATTCTGCCCGCGGTCTTCTGCGATCTTCTACCATACTAGAAGGTGCTTCTGATGCTTTTTTCAGCTCTTTTGATAATAAATCAGAGATTGTTTTTTTTATATTTCTAATTTGTGTATTAGAAAAGATATTTGATGCATCAAATGTAACATAAATTTCAACAGTTCCTCTTGAAGAAATGTCAAAAAAGGCTCTTTCTATTTTATATAATGGAAAAATTCTGCCCCATTCTTTAAATACCGCTTGTGATGCATCATCAATAGCTTTTTGACTTAATTGACCTTCTCTGTCAGACCATTTTAATAATAATTGATTGATTACCTCACTATTATTTTGTAACGGAACTAACACAATACTTGAGGTATTTGGTTTTTTTGTTTCTTCTTGATATATCTGAACATCTATGTTTAGTTCATCCAAAAACATAGATACTGTCCCCCTTTCAGTAGCAAAACACTCCACTTATCTAATTAATTTTTTCGATACCTAATCATATTAATATTAACCTTTTAAGCTTGTTCTGTAAAGGTCTTTTAAACATAAATAGCAAATTTTATACTACAAACGTTATTTTTTATAAGTTGGTATCGTGTCCGTTTTTAATTATTTTATACGTAAAAAGGAAAAGGAGACACGTTTTAAATCGTATCCCCTTTCTCTTATAATATTAAGATTTAATTATTTAATTTAGCAGCATCTGCGTTAATATAGCCAATCCATTTTTCTCCATCAAACAATGAATAATAGGTATTTCCATTAAAATGTTGGTAACGTCCACGAGCCTTAAACGTTTTTCCGTAGACTTGTGAACTTTTCATAACAACTTTCCAATCAAAGTTTGAATAAATATTATAGTTTTTACTAGTAATCGTTACAAAACTACCATCTGAAATGTATGGTCCCTGAGCCTTTGTTAAAAGTCCCGCTCTTCCATCTACATAGCCTTGCCATTTACCATCATTATCATATAGTGAATAATAAGTATTTCCGTTAACATGCTCATATCTACCACGAGCTTGATAAAGTTTTCCATACAATTGATCTGATGTATTTATTTTATTTTCTTTGAAAGAACCCCAAACATCAAACCCTTTATTACTTACTTTGAAATAACGACCATCTGAAATATATTCGCCTTGTGGACTAGTAATTTTTGATACTGCACCAGCCTCTAAATAGCCTTGCCATACACCAGCATTATCATAAAGAGAATAGTAAGTAGTTTTGTTAGCATGTTCATATCTACCTCTTGCTTGATATACTTTATCAAACAAACTGTCACTCTTACTTTTTACAGTCCAATTAAAGTTTGAATAAACATCTATACCTTTTTTACTAACCTTAACATAGCTACCATCTGAAATATATTTACCTTCTGCTTTTGTTGACGTTGTTGCAGCGGCATCTAAGTAACCTTGCCATACACCACCTAAATCATACAGTGAATAATATGTGTTCCCATCAGCATGTTCATATCTGCCTCTTGCTTCAAGCGTTACACCCATTAATTCTTCACTTTTATTTCTAAACTTCCAGTTAAAGTTTGACCAAACATTGTAACCTTTTTTATCGACAGTCACATACCGGCCATCTCTTATGTAGTTACCTTCTGGATTAGTTACAATACTAACCGCTTTAGCATCAACATATCCTTGCCAATTATCTTTTGCATCATACATTGAGTAATAAGTATTTCCATTAATATGTTCATAGCGACCTTTGGCTTTAAATGTATCTCCTCTTAATGCATCGCTAGTATTACGTACGGTCCAATTAAAATCACTAAATATATTATAACCAAGTTTTTCAATTTTTACATAACTACCATCTGAAATATACTCGCCTTGTGGGACTGCAGGAGTTGTTGCATCTACGTTTAGGTAACCATACCAAACTCCTTTTACATCATATAATGAATAATAAGTTGATCCATTAAAATGTTCATATCTACCTTTTGCTTGTAGTGTTTCTCCGTAAACATCATTAGTCGATCCTTTTTTATTCCAGTTAAAATTTTGCCACATAGAGTAATTCTTTTTACTAATTTTCACATAACTACCATCTGAAATATAACTACCTTGCTCTTCTCCATTACTCACTGCAGCTTTGTTAATATAACCATACCACTTTCCTTTAGCGTCATATAATGAGTAGTATGTATTACCATTAAAGTGTTCATATCTGCCTCTTGCTTTGAAAGTTTTTCCAAATAATTCACTACCGTCATTTCTCTTATCCCAATTAAAATTTGACCAACTAGCATAATTTTTATTAGTTACTTTCACAATACGGCCATCTGAAATATAAGGACCTTCTGGAGCAGCTTTTGTGGTAGCATCTGAATTTATATAACCATACCATTCACCTTTATTATCATATAATGAATAATAAGTCGCACCATTGGCATGTTCATATCTACCTCTTGCTTCAAACATTTTTCCATATAAATTTGAACTTGAATCTTTTTGTTTCCAGTCAAAATTAGAATATGTACTGTAACCTTTTTTACTAATTTTCACATAGCTACCATCTTTAATGTATGGTCCTTGTTTTATTTTTTTGTAGCGATGAGTGACAGTTTGTGGGGTTTCTTTATAATCTACTTCTGATGGACCAGAAACAAACTCATAACCTTCAATTTTAAATTCATCAAGAGCTACTTTTTCACCTTCACTAACTGAATAAATTACTGACTTTTTAATTTCTTTATTGTTTTCATCAACATATTTTACTGTCACAGAGCTTTTCTTTATGTCTTTTTTATATTCTAAAACAAGTTTTTGTGCTGCTTCTGTAAATGTTCCTACTTGATTTCCTTCTTTTACTTTACTAAAAGTATAACCTTTAATCTCTTTAGTCGGAATATTATAAGCAGTTCCTACATTTTCTGTTTTAGTTTCTGTGTCTGAAATAGCTTTGCCAGCTTCATCCACATATTCAACAGTTAGAGTACCTTTAGCAACAGGAACCTCTTTTTTCTCATAAGCCAGGGTAACAACTTGTTCTTGTGCTGTGAAGACACCTTCTAAAGCTTCGTTTGAGCCAATATAATCGTAATTTTCAATTTCTTTTTGTTCCACAACAAATCTAGTGCCTAAATCGCCCTTCAACACTAAATGTTCAGCGATTTCTACACCACTACTTTTATCTACATATTTAACAGTAACAGGTTGTGCATCTTCTTTAACCTCAGCAACACTAATATCTGCTTTAGCTTCTTCTGCAAAAGCTTGGTTAAAACCAACTAGCGGCGTTAAAACTAATGCCGATAATAAAACGGATGTTAAGACTTTTTTCTTCATTTTTAACACTCCTCTTTATATTTTATTCTCTTTCATTTTATCACTTAAAAATAAAAAAAACAGTTTTTACGTAAAAAAACTGTTTTTAAAGTATTTTTTATTCATATAAATCTAATTGATATAACGTTTGGAACTGTTTGTTCTCTTTTAATAATTCTTGAGGAGTTCCGTCCATCGTAATGTATCCATCTTCTAAAAAGATAATACGATTGGCATAATGGGTTCCAACTAAATGATGGGTAATCCATAGAACGGTTTTTCCTTTTAATACATCAAATACTGTTTCTAATAGTTTCTTTTCAGTAATTGGATCAAGTCCAATAGTGGGCTCATCAATAATAATAATAGGAGCATCTTGCAACAAAATTCTTGCTAAAGCAATTCGTTGTTGTTCCCCACCTGAGAAACGCTTTCCACCTTCTTCAACTACTGTATCCAATCCTAATGGAAGTTTATCCACAACAGAAGCTAAACCCGCTTGACTGGCTGCTGCTTCAATTGCCTCTTCACTTGCTTTTAAATTACCTAAACGAATATTATTTCGAATAGTGGTATTGAAAATATGAGGGCTTTGATTTAAAACACCGATTAACTCAGATTGTTTCTCACCTAACTCAAATGTATTAACCTCATCAACTGTTATCTGTCCTTTTTCAGGAAGTAAATCTCCTCGTAATAATTTGGAAAGCGTTGTTTTCCCTACACCGCTTCGTCCAAGAACCGCCACTACTTCACCTTCTGGAATTTTTAAATTAAATTCTTTTAAAAGGTATTTAGATTGTTCATCATATCTGAAATTAACACGATTAAATGAGATATCCGCTTGATTTATTTCCAATTCTTCACTGTTATTTATCGTTATTTCTTCTTTGATTTCTGGTAATGTACTTAACCTTTGAACTGTATCTTCGTACAAAGGTAACTCTTTCACAGAATCACTTATTGGCGCAAACGCATCAATTAATGGAAAAAAAGCTAAAACAAAAGCTGCTATCCAATTTAAATAGACAACTTCACCAGTTTTTCCAAAGTAATGACCTGCCCAAACAAAAATGACTATGACAACTAAACCAAATAATGCTTGTTTAATTAAGCTTTCCCGTCTTGAGTACTGATTCATCACCTTATCTTCATCTCGCACAAGGCTTTCAGCTTCATTGTAACCATTTAAAAACTCTTGATAACGACCACTGTATTGCCAATCCCCTACACCTAACACAGCATCTGTTAATTGATTATACAAAACATGTCGCTTGGCTTTTTGACGATAAACTCGTGCATTATTAACTAGAACAGACGTTAAAGGTAAAACAATCAATATAACACCTAAAATTAGTAGAATGACCAACGCTAAAGGTATAGAAAAAACACCTAAAGCAATCACAATTACTACATAGAGTATTAAAGCAATAATAGCTGGAAATATCGTTCTCAAATAAAGATTCTGAATGTGCTCAACATCTTCTGCTAATATTCCTAAAATATTACCTGTTTGATATTCTGATTTTGATTTTGCCGCTCTTGTTTCCATTGCCTGATACAACTTTAAACGAATATCTGATGTCATTTTAAGGACCCAATTATGGCTTCCTAAACGTTCTACATATCGAAGACTGGGTCTTGCTATACCAAACGCTCGAGTTAGTACAATCGGGACATACACCATCAGTATATTCTCAGGTTTTGCTGCTGACTTGCTGATTAAATACCCAGAGGTAAACATCAATGCAGACGCTGCAAAAAAAGTTAAAAACCCTAAAAGTAATACGACAACTAGTAACCATTTATATTTTTTGAAAAAGGGACGAACCCAATGATCTTCTTTTGAAAGTAATAAATAATTCTTTTTCATATTACTCTCCTTTCAGCTGCTCAACAAATTCACTGTAAGCACCATTTTTCTCTCGTAACTCTGAATAGGTTCCCTGTTCAACTATCTGACCATCTTTCATAACAAGGATATAGTCCATCTCTTTCATCCAGTGAAGACGATGAGTCGCAAAGAAAACTAAACGATTATTAAACAAGGGTAACATCGTTCTTTTCAAATCTGCTTCTGTTTCTACATCAAGATGGGCAGTGGGTTCATCAAATAATAATATTTGACGATTACTATCTAAAAACGCTCGAGCAATAGCCACACGTTGTAATTGGCCACCACTTAACATGTGCGCCGCGTCTCCAATAATAGTTTCTAATCCTTCAGGTAACTCCTGAACAACTTCAAGAAGCCCAGCTTGTTCAACAGCAATTAAAATATCTCTTTCACTAGCATTTGGTTGATAGAAACTAATATTATCTTTGAATGAAGCATGAAATATATACGGGTCTTGTGGAACGTATAACAGTTGATCTTGCCAACTTTTTAAGCGCAAATGATTGATTGTTTCATTATTTATTTCAATACTATTTTCTTTTGCTTCCAAAAAGCCACCTAAAAGTTTGATTAACGTTGATTTTCCAGAACCAGATAAGCCAACAACGCCAATTTTACCAAATCCACTCCATGAAAAATCAATATTACTTAGCGTATTCTTTTCAGCTGTTTCATCATATACAACGTTAACACCCGATAAAGTTAATGTATCTTCCTCAGACCAAGCCTCTAAATTTAGCTCTTCTTGTTCTGCAAACTCTTTTTTATCTAAAATACTAAAAATTGATTGTAATGTATTTCCACCATCAAGTGTAGCGTGGTAATCACTTGAAAAATCACGTAAAGGTAAAAAGAAATCTGGTGCCAAAACAAGCGTCGTTAAGGCTGGAAAAAGTAGCATTTCGCCATTCATCAATTTAAACCCTAAAAAGACAGCAACGATAGCTACTGATAAGGTAGTAAAGAAATCTAGAGCAAAAGTGGATAAGATAGCGATTTTTAAAGTACTCATTGTTGCTTTGCGATAATCCTCACTGATACCATAGACATTTTTTTCATATTTTTTACTTAACCCCAAAAAATTAAGGGTTTCTAAACCTCTAAGGGAATCTAAAAAGTGATTACTTAATAATTGATAGCCTTCATACTGTCGATCAGCTTTGGCTCTAGCGGCATATCCTAAGATAATCATGAAAATAATAATAATAGGAAAAACAAGTAACAAGACAATACCCGAGCGGATATCTTGTGTAAAAACAAAGATTAAAATAACCCAAGGAATAACCATCATATTAGTTATCTTAGGCAAAATTAAAGTAATGTAATTTTCTACTTGAGAGATTCCTTCGATTGCCATGGTAACCATATTTCCGGTTCCTTCTTTTTGAACAAAGTTTGGTCCCAAACGAAATACTTTATCTAATAATTGTTGTCTAACAACTTTAGATTGCTCATAGGCAAACTTATCCAGAAATCCATCTCTAAAGAAATTGAGAACTTGTCTCAATAAGAAACAAATAAAAAAGATGCCCATCTCTGTTAATTGAGACGCAACATTTTGTCCATTCCAAAGCTCGCTAATAGCATGTGATAAAAAATAGGCTTGTCCGATAATCAATAAGGCTTGCAGAACACCTAGTCCTGCAAGCCCTATTAAGACTGGCCTAATTTTATCAATGCGAAATAAATTCTTATCAATCAAATTAGGTATGTCTCCTTATCTATTAATATCTGTCTAAAACATCAACAGATACACGTTTTGAGAATTTCTTGTAACTCCAAGCTGTATATAGTAAAACAACTGGTAATAATAGACATGTAACAATTGTCATTACCTTTAATGTATATGGTGTACTTGATGCATTTTCAATTAACAAATGGAATTTCGCATCTTTTGCAACCATTACTCTTGGGAATAATCCGTTGAATAAAAAGGCAACAACACCTGCAAAAACTAAGCCAGTTGAAATAAATGAAAAGCCTTCTTTATCTTTGTAACTACCGTAAGCTGCCATTGCAGCAAAAACAACAATTAAAACTAAGATAATCAATGACGACATCATTCTTTCTTTAAAGAAGTCAGTATCAATAAATGAAAGAATAGCAAATGCTACTAAACCTGCAAATAACACTGGGTATAATTTTTTTGCTTGAGCATTCGCACGTTCTCTAATTTTACCATCTGTTTTTAAACGTAGATAGTTTAAGCCATGTAAGTAAGAAATTAATGTTACAGCGACACCACCAACGATAGAATATAAGTTAACATAATCAGTAAAGCCAGCATTCATCACGTTTTTAGACGCATCCAGTGGCATACCTCTTACTAAATCAACAAACATCATTCCTAAGAAAAATGTTGATAACACACTGCCTAGGAACATTGTCCATTCCCATACATTACGTTCTCTTGCATTTTCAGCACTTGCTCTAAATTTGAAAGATACACCTCGGATAATCAAACCAACTAAAACAAGTAATAAAATGTTGTAAAAACCACTAAATAATGACGCGTACCATTCAGGGAATGAAGCAAACATCGCGCCACCTGCTGTAATTAACCATACTTGATTAGTTTCCCAAACAGGAGCAATTGTATGAATGACTTGATCACGTTCACGTTTGTTTTTTGCTAATAATTTAACTGACATACCAACACCAAAGTCAAATCCTTCTAAGAAGAAAAAGCCAGTAAATAATACGGCACTTAAAAGGAACCATAATAATTGTAAGTTACTCATATTAGAAGGCCTCCTTTGAAAATGGGTCAATTGATTCTTTACGAGCTTCTGATGGACTCACATAATAAGGTCCTTTTTTAAGTGATCGTTTCGCATACACAACCATCACCGCTCCTAAGAATAAGAATAATAAGAAATAAACAATATTACTAAAAATTAATGATCCTTTTGATACGCTTGGTGACACACTATCTGCAATGGTGAACAAACCATATACAGTCCATGGTGCACGTCCCATTTCAGTGATAATCCAACCTGTTGAGTTAGAAATGAATGGGAAGAAAATACCAGCTACAAATAAACCTAATAACCATTTCATTTTTTCTAAACGGTTATTTTTAAGCAAGAATAAACCAACAATCGCCATTAAGGCCATTAAAGTACCAAATCCTGCCATGAAACGGAAGTTCCAGAACATTGTTTTAACTGGTAAGTAGTAATTCATATCTTCACCGAATTTTTCATCGTATTCTTTATGAAGATCATTATTTACTGCATCCATTCCTTTATAACTGTCTTTACCGCCTAAAATAGTTAATAAAGAAGGAACGGCAATTTCCCAATCTGTTTTTTTATTTTTTGTATCAATTCCTGCCACAATATTCCACGGAGCGCTGTCTCCTTTAGTATCTTCATAGATACCTTCCATTGCAGCAAATTTCATTGGATGATCATCAGCCATAATAGTCATTTGTCTATGACCAGCTCCAATTGTTAATACTGAACCAACTAAACCTAAAATCAAACCAAATTTAATTGATTTCTTGAAGAATTCTGTATCTTGTTTTTTCATTAGTTTCCAAGCAGAACATCCAGCAATAACAAAACCTGCTGTTACTACTGCTCCGAAAATAACGTGTGGGAATTCTAACCACAATTGATGATTTTTAAGTAAACCTGTGAAACTTGTTAATTCTGCTCTGTTTGTTGCTTCATTAATTTGATAAGCAACTGGGTTTTGCATAAATGAATTAGCTGCTAAAATCCAAAGAGCTGATAGGGTTGTTCCTAGAGAAACTAACCAAATAAATAATAAGTGCACTTTCTCGTTGAATTTGTCCCATCCAAAAATCCATAACCCAATAAATGTTGATTCTAAAAAGAATGCTAATAATGCTTCTACTGCAAGTGGTGCTCCAAAAATATCTCCCATGAAACGAGAATACTCAGACCAGTTCATACCAAATTGGAACTCTTGGATAATTCCTGTTACAACACCTACTGCAAATCCCAATAAGAAAATGTTTCCCCAGAATTTTGCCATGTCTTTGTAAATCTTATCTTTTTTCACAACATACATTGTTTCTAAAATAGCGACTGCAAATGCCATTCCAATTGTCATTGGTACAAAAAAGAAGTGAAAGACAGTGGTCATTCCGAACTGGAATCTTGCCAAAGTTAATAAATCCATGTTTTTTTCCTCCTTATTTAATATAAATCACTACTTATTATACAGCATATAAAATAGACTTTCAAAGTAATCTTTGAAAGTCTATTAAATAATAATCTTTCTATTTTAAGAATAAGTCTTTTATCTCATTGTCACAAACTCTTCTGCCCCTGTTGGATGAATCGCAACGGTCTCATCAAAATCAGCCTTTGTAGCTCCCATTTTAATAGCAACAGCAAAGCCTTGAAGCATCTCATCAACACCTAAACCTATCCCGTGAAGACCTACAATTGTTTCTTTTTCACCTACACAAACCAATTTCATATGACATTTTTCTTTTAAGTCAGTTATGGCATATTGCATAGGAGTAAATGTTGATGTATATATCTTAATCTTTTCATTAGCATATTTAACACGAGCCTCTTTTTCTGTTAACCCAACAGTTCCAATTGTCGGATGAGAAAAGACAACTGTTGGGATGGTTTCATAATTTAAACATGCCTTCTTCTGACCATTAAATAAACGCTCTGACAATCGTCTACCTGCAGCAATGGCTACGGGTGTTAAGTTAACCTTATCAATCACATCCCCCACCGCATAGATACCTTCTTGCGTGGTATTTTGATAGTCATCTACTCGAATAGCACCTTGATTCGTAACAGAGACTTCCGTTTTTTCTAAATCAAGGATTTCAACATTAGGCGTTCGACCAATTGCCCAAATAATTTCTGAAACTACTAGAGAGTTCCCATTTTCAAAAAATAAATGATAACCATCTGACTCTTTAGTAACTTCTTTTGGTACAGAGTGCGCATGTAAATGGATACCTTGTTTTTCATAGCTTTCCGTTAAACCAGAAATCATCATCTCATCAAAATCTCTTAAGAATGTTTCTTTTCTAAAAGCAAGATGGGTTTCTGAACCTAAACCATTTAAAACACCAGCAATTTCAACAGCTATGTAACCCGCACCAACAACAGCTACTGATTTTGGTTGCTCTGTAAGTTCAAAAAAGCCGTTTGAATCAATACCAAATTCAGCTCCTGGAATATTTGGACGAACAATTTTACCACCAGTTGCTATTAAAATATGAGGTGCATGATATTTTTCTCCATTTACCTCTACAGTTCTTTTAGCAACAAACTTAGCAAAGCCTTTCATTACTGTCACACCGTTACTAGCTAAGCCTTTCATATATAGACCATGGAGTCTTTCGATATACATTTGACGATTTTCTACCAAACGTGAAAAATTAAAATCATCAATAGTTACATCAAAACCATATTCTTTTGCTTGCTGTAACATCATTGCGTTCATCTCTGAAGCTGACCACATTACTTTTTTAGGAACACACCCAACATTGACACACGTTCCTCCAATGTTTGCTCCTTCTATTAATAATACTTTTGCTCCGTGCATTCCAGCACGATTAGCAGAAGCTATACCGCCACTTCCGCCACCAATAACTATGTAATCAAATGTTTCCATTCATTATCACCCTTATTTTCGTTTTCTAATCATGTCACCTGGTTTTACAGGATTTTCTACTGGCATTTTTACAATCATCATTGCATTAGGAGCTTTTTCAATAGCCTCACCATCTTCATTCCACATCTCTTTAATAATTTGATGTGAATGTGTAAAGCCAGGTCCATAAAACTCAATATCATCATTTACTCTAAAATGATTTCGTTGTCTAATTGTAGCAATCTTTGTCTCTTTATCATAGTCTAAGACCTCACCAATAAATTTGAACACTGGTATCTTACGACGCTTGCCAAATAATTGTTCATCTTCTGATGGTGTTTGATAATAAAAACCAGTAGCCAATTCTCGTTGAGCCACTTTCCACAGTTCATCAATCCACTCTTGTTTACAGACATAATTTTCCGGGTCTTCCATATAACTATCCACAGCAGCTTTGTAAACATTTGCTACAGTTGAAACATAATGAATAGATTTCATACGCCCTTCAATTTTAAAACTATCCACACCGTTTTGAATTAAATCTGGAATATGCTCAATCATTGCCATATCCACAGCACTCATTGAAAAAGGTTCTTCAATATCACCTGAATCAATTAATGATTGGCGCTCTTTGTCCAAGTTCATTTCAAATAAATCATACTTCCAACGACATGACTGCGAGCAACCACCACGATTGGCATCTCGATGTGACATATGATTAGATAACGTGCAACGACCAGAGTAGGAAATACACATTGCTCCATGAATAAAGGCCTCTATTTCGATATCTGAGTTTTCGCGAATAGCTTTCACTTCTTCCATAGATACCTCACGACCTAAAACCACTCGTTCTAACCCCTCGTTTTGCCAAAACGCTAAGGTTTCATAATTGACTGCTGAAGATTGAGTTGATAGATGAACAGCTAAACCAGGAGCTTCAGCTAAACAAATTTCAATTAATGCTGGATCTGATACAATAACTGCATTGATCCCAACATCTCGTAACTCTTTAAAAAATTCTCCTGCCCCTTTAGCATCAAATTCATGCGTTACCATATTAGCTGCCACATGAATTTTAGCTCCATACTCTTTAGCAAAAGCAACAGCTTCTTCCATCTCTTCATAAGTAAAATTTCCTGCACGACTTCTTAGTCCATACGCATTACCACCAATATATACAGCGTCTGCACCATAGCGAATAGCTGTTTTTAATTTTTCTAAAGTTCCTGCTGGCGCTAATACTTCTGGACGTTTTAATTCTTTTTTTATCATTTTCTATACCCCTTATCTAATTTCATCAGGATTCAAATAGTAAAAGCCCGTATCTAAACCACGTTCTGCTGGATGTGATGCTACTACTAACTGATTCAGTCGTTCCGCTTCTGTTTCTGTCCAATTACCTGATAAGATAAGGTTTTTAGCCTCAATAAAATACTCTACAACAGTAACAAAATCATTCCCTGGAGTGTAAATACCATCTAATTTCCAATGCGTTAATTTTGCAGCATCTAATTGACCCAGTTCCAACATTAAATTCACATCGTTTGTTGCAAAAATATGAGTACCATGTTCATCTTCATAAATAGAATAATGTGTTTCATCATCTTTAGGCTCTGAAATAAATAGATGGCGTTCTTTATCTACAGTTTCATCTATATTAGTAAAATTAAAATAATTTTGGACTAACGGACGTTTGGACTGATGGATACAATTAGCCCCATAAACTAACATCTCTCCAGGCACCTTAATATTTTTAGCTAATTCAACTAATTCTAAATAAGGAATTTCTCTTGCTAAAACCGCGCCTATAGCCCCACGATCTGCCCAAAAATTAATTTGGCGAGAACTAGTAACTATCATCGCTGCATCATAAATAAATGGTAATTCATAATTATCTCGTCTGAGAACATGAATTACACCAGTATCTCCCACAACAATTTCATCCACTTTTATTTCTTCTAAAAATGATAAGTACTCTGGTAACTTCAGCATTTTTTCAGGATGCATAATGGCGTTAACAGCCACTCGAGCCTTTTTGCCTGCATTATGAGTTAGTATCACCAACTCTTTTATTTCTTCTCTTGTAAAATGTTTAGGCAAGCGTAAACCAAAAGAAACATCTCCAAAGTATAAATAATCAATATCCAATTCTAATAAACGTTGAGCTTGTTCAAATGACTCAACAGTTGCTGTTATTTCTATCATTTTTTTCTCCTTCTTTTGAAGTAATCAAAATTATCCTACCACAAGATACTTAAGATTGACAATCTTATCACAAATAAAAAAGCGCCAGTATAGAACCTAGCGCTTCATTTTGTTACACTTTTTCTAATACATTTTGTGGAGTCACTTTCACTTGAATCTTACCTTTTTTAGCACCTACAACCACTTTACTATTTGGTACAATTTCACCAGATAATAGTAGCTCACTTAAACGATCTTCCAATTCTTTTTGCAATGCTCGTCTAATAGGGCGTGCGCCATACTCAGGGTCAAAGCCTTCTTTACTAATAACTTCAATTGCAGCAGGTGTTAATTTTAATTCAACCTTTTGCTCTTTCAATCTTTCAACAATCGATTGACTCATAATTTTTACGATACTACTTAGTTCTTTCTCTGTTAATGAGTGGAACACAAGTAATTCATCCACACGATTTAAAAACTCTGGGCGGAAAGTCTTCTTCAACTCTTCTAAAATACGAGATTTCATTGCCTTGTAGTCTTTCTCGCCACCATTAGAACCAAATCCAACAGTTTTTTCATCTCTTAATGCCGTTGCTCCAATATTAGATGTCATAATTAAAATTGTATTTTTAAAATCTACTTTTCTTCCTTTAGAATCTGTCAAATGCCCATCATCTAAAACTTGTAGTAAAATATTAAATACATCTGGATGAGCTTTTTCTACTTCATCTAGCAAAATAACAGAATATGGTTTTTGACGAATTCGCTCTGTTAATTGTCCACCCTCATCATATCCAACATAACCAGGTGGTGAGCCGACCAATCGACTTGTACTATGTTTTTCCATAAATTCAGACATATCAACACGAATTAAGGCATCTTCTGAACCAAACATAACCGAAGCCAAACTTTTAGCTAATTCAGTTTTCCCTACACCAGTTGGTCCTAAAAACATAAAAGAACCAATTGGGCGATTAGGGTCTTTCAAACCACTTCTTGCTCTTCTGATAGCACGAGACACGGCTTCAACAGCCTCTTCTTGACCAACAACCCGTTTATGTAAAACTTTCTCAAGTTCTAATAATCGTTCTGTTTCTTTTTTCTCCAATTGCTCTAAAGGTATACCAGTCCACTGGGCAACAACTGAAACAATTGCTTCTTCAGTTACATATATGTCATAACCTGTGTCATTGTTTTTTTCAGATTCAATTAACTGATCTAATTTTTTTAATGCTCTTTTTTCTTTCTTACGAAGATTCGCTGCTGATTCAAAATCTTGACTTAAAATAGCTTCTTCTTTTTCAACACCCATTTTTCCCAATTTTTCACGTTGAATTGCAATTGGAGAACGAGTACTAGCCACTTCAAGTCTAGCTCTGGCCGCAGATTCATCAATCAAATCAATTGCTTTATCGGGAAGCTGACGATCACTTATATAACGAGTTGCCAGATTAACTGCCGCGAAAACAGCCTCATCAGTAATTGTCACTTTATGATGATCTTCATATCGTTTTCTAAGACCCAAAAGAATCTCTTCTGCTTCTTCCACAGTTGGTTCATTTACTTGGATTTTAGCAAAACGTCGTTCTAAAGCCGAGTCTTTTTCAATATACTTTTGATATTCATCAAGAGTTGTAGCTCCGATTGTTTGCAGCTCACCACGAGCCAAAGCAGGTTTTAAAATATTCGATGCATCAATAGCTCCTTCTGCACCACCAGCGCCAATAAGTGTATGAAGTTCATCAATAAATAGAATAACTTCACCATCACGATAAATTTCATCCACAACTTTTTTCATACGATCTTCAAATTCACCACGATACTTAGTACCGGCAACAACAGCTCCCATATCAAGCATCATTAAACGCTTAGCAAGCATTTCTTTAGGAACACGTCCCTCAATAATACGTTGTGCTAATCCTTCTGCAATAGCCGTTTTTCCCACACCAGGTTCACCCACTAGTACTGGATTATTTTTAGTTCGACGACTTAAAATTTGAATTAATCGTTGAACCTCTTTATCACGTCCAACTAAAGGATCCAAACGATTATCTCGCGCTGATTGAGTTAAGTCTCTTGCTAGAGAGTCAAGCGTTGGCGTTCCTTCCTCAAGAGGCGCTTTACTATTATTAGCAGCCCCCATAGGTTGTTTACGCTGATTCTGCTTACTCATAGGATCAACTAAGCCAATCTTTTTAAAAATGACTTGGCGTACTTTATGTAAATTAACATCTAAATTGGTTAACACTCTTGCTCCAAGAACTTCTTCATCCTTAATTAAAGCAAGCAAAATATGTTCAGTTCCAATACTAGGAGCTCCAACTCTTTTCGATTCCATACTAGCAAAAGATAATACTTGTTTTGCTCTTGGTGAATAAGGGAGTAAACCTTCGACTTTTTTTGATTTTCTACCATATTGAGTAATTTGTTCAACTTCCTCAAATATTTGATCTTCCGTTAACTCTAACTGACGTAAAGATTTCCCAGCAATACCTTTTTCTTCTTTTATTAATCCAAGTAATAAGTGCTCTGTCGCAACAGAGTCCTGTTTAAAATATTTAGCTTCATTTTGAGCATAATCCAAAGCTATTTTTGCTCTTTCTGTAAATAATTCACTCATCTATATCACTCCTTCTCTTCATACGTTAAACGTTCCAGTAGTTCTAACATCATATGCGCTCGTAATGTATTATTATCTGACACGCTTAATAACGGTTTATTTCTCAATAAAGTTAAAATAATTTCTTTTTCTCTAAAATCAATAATTTCATCTAAATACAGTTGCTTTAAGATAGCAAATGCATCATTCTCTGTCAATTCAGAACCTATCGACTCTGCTAGATGAACCAAATAGTTACCATGCTGTACTAAATTAATTTTAACAATACGAATATATCCTCCGCCACCTCTTTTACTCTCTACCTTATAACCCTGAGGAACAGTAAAACGAGTATTTATTACATAATTAATTTGAGAAGGTACACAATCAAATTGAGTCGCCATCTCAGAACGACGAATTTCTATCTCATGATTGATTTCCAAAATTTCTTTTAAATAGGATTCAATAATATCTGACATATTCCGATTATCCAATTGAAACACCACCTTAATTGTCAATTGACTATTTCTGACCTTAATTATACAAAAAGATAAGCAATTAATACATTAAAAAGGCTGCAAAAAATAAACATAAAAAAAAAGCCATTACTGACTTAAGTAAAAAAATATAAAAATCAATGCCGAGGACCGGAATCGAACCGGTACGGTGATCACTCACCGCAGGATTTTAAGTCCTGTGCGTCTGCCAGTTCCGCCAC
>NZ_JAVWHO010000028.1:0-32224 GCF_036639995.1 Vagococcus sp.
GTTTAAAGAAGCTCATAAAAGGCTCTCTTAAAAATTTAAAATGAAAATGTGCTACATGTCCATGCAAACGTAGAATAGTTTTTTTATTATACTTGATATAATAAAGAAAAAGGAAGTGGTTTTTATGACGGAGAAAAAGTTATTAAAATCAGAAAAAATACGCCTTAAAAACGATAAACTACGAGCTAAAGGAAAAGATCCTTTAAAAGGTTGGGGGAAAATGGTAGACACTGGTTTAGGTGGGATTAATAAATCCAATATTGATGTAATTAATAAGTTTGATAATATGGATTTTATAAAGGATCAGCAAAAAGATATTTCCAAAGAAAATAGAGAAGTATTGGAATAAATCAAAAAGTGTGCAGATAGACAATTTCTATTTGCACACTTTTTTAATTTTTATAATCCTAAACTATTTGGTTTAACATCTGCTGGAATAGGATTGATATAAGGTGTTTGTTTGGTAACTGCTTCAAGTTCTGCTTTTGCTTGAGTGATATACTCAGGATTTTCAATCACTTTAATAGCTGTTGTTGCCATTACTTTGGCAGCTTGAAGCATGCCTTTTTTAGCAATACCTGATTTACCGTTAGCAACCCATTGCCATGAATGAAGAGCTGTATTCTGAACTTCTGTTGCCATGATACATTGAGCTGTTGGAACAACCCAACTAACATCGCCAACATCAGTAGAACCCGGCATTGTAATGTTTGCTAGTGTGCTTCGTTATATGGATAAATGTAATCAGCTAGGACTTTTCCTTGATTGGCCGCAAGTACTTGTTTTTCAATTGGTGTAACAGGTGGAACCATCATGAATTTTTTATCTTCTTCTGATAATGAGGCATGTAGTTCTTTGGCAAAAGCAATATCAGTGTCATCAAACTGTGGTGCTCCGACTTTTGACATGCATTCAGCCATTAATTTTGAGTAAACTTTATTTGGCATGTAGTTTGAGCAGGCTTTATCAAAATGAACAGTCATTTGGGTTTCAGTCATTAATGCAGCCCCTTCTGCGACTTTACAAATACGGTCATAAATTTCTTTTACTTGATAGCCTTTAGGTGCACGAATTAAATATAAAACTTTTGAGTGAGCTTGAACCACACTTGGTTGCATACCACCACCATCTAAAACAGCATAGTGATAACGTGCTTCAGAAGTGACGTGCTCTCTTAAGTAGTTAGCACCAACATTCATCAGCTCCATTGCATCAAGAGCACTTCGACCCATGTCTGGTGAGTTAGCTGCGTGAGATGATTTGCCTTTAAATTCAAAAACAGCTTGAATATTAGCAAGAGTTGGAGAGCCGATAATGGCATTATCGGTTCCAGGATGCCAACAAATAGCCATGTCTAAGTCATCAAAAGCATGGGCGCGAGCCATATATGTTTTTCCAGAGCCACCCTCCTCAGCGGGGCATCCGTAATATCTAATTTGTGCATCAATATTTTGCTCTTTTAGGTAATCTCTTGTGGCAATTGCAGCAGCAAGAGATGCTGTTCCAAGTAGGTTATGACCACACCCGTGACCATTTGTAGTACCAAAACTTGGATCTGTTTCTTTTTTAGTTACTCCTGATTTTTGATTTAATTCAGGAAGAGCATCGTATTCACCTAAAAAGCCAATGACAGGTCCTTTTGATCCATATGTTGCAATAAAGGCGGTGTCGATGTCAGCAATATTTGTTTCAATGGAAAATCCTTCCTCTTTTAAAACGGCCATAATTGTTTTTGCTGATTCT
Source organism: Vagococcus sp. (assembly GCF_036639995.1). Lineage (GTDB taxonomy): Bacteria > Bacillota > Bacilli > Lactobacillales > Vagococcaceae > Vagococcus. Next base: position 1,744 of record NZ_JAVWHO010000028.1, read on the forward strand.
CGCTCATGAAATTTCGTCTCAGCAATATCCCAAATACGATCGCTCAAAGTGAAGTAACTTTCTTTTTTGTTTTCAATAAGTGTTTCGATTGTTTTAAACATAAAATTTCCTCCTAGAATAGACGTTTAGATAAATAGAGTCATGCCATAAGACAAGATAATTGAAAAGGCCGTAATAGCGATTCCAGGTAAAATGAAACTAACTGTTTTGGTTCGCCCCGTTCGGTCCAATTCACAGGCTAAAAGTAGTGTTGGCTGAGCCGGGATGATGAAGTTAAAGTTCAAGCATTGCACAATGATAACTAAGAAAATTGGTGAAATTCCTAAGGACAAAGCTAAGGGGAAAATAATCGCTGCAACAGCGGTTTGAGCCCCGATAATCATTGCGACAAAACTACAAATTAAAATTAAAACCCAAGGGTGGCTGGCTAATACTTCACCGATACTTGATGTTAATGTTTCCTGATTGCCAGGTGAACCAAATATAGTTGAGCCAACCCAACCTAAACCAAGAACAACAAGGGCTGCGCCAAGTGAGTTCATGGTGGCAGAGGCATTTAAAATGCGTGACGTTTTAACTTTAAATAGTATGATATTTAATGCAGCAGATAGATACATGAACATTTGAACAAGATCTGCTGTTGCAATTTTAACACTTTTTCCTTCAACTGTATATTGTGGCAACAGACTTGGAAATAGACCGAAAATGATGATACATAGAACACAACCTAGAAAGACTAATGTTGAGTATTTTGCAGTTTTTGTGTGGCTGATTTCTTCACAACATGTATCAGCTTTAGCAAGAGTTGTTTCATCAAATGGTATTTTTTTATTAATGATTGTAAGAATTAGGCTTAATAAAATAATTGAAAGTAGTGTTGCTGGTAGAACAACAGCTAAATAAGTTGCCATAGAAATATTAAAAGGAATCAGTAGCATAATAACAAAAGCTGTTGAAGAGGACGCAGGGCTACATAACAACGCCATATTTGATGCTAGAACAGAGCTAATTAGAGCACCTTTTGGGTTAACTTTAGAGTTAATTGCTGTTTCTGCAATGATTGGTTCAAGAGATAAACTAATCATCGCTGTTCCCATACCAAAAACAAAAATGAAACAAACAAGTGGTGCAACCAGTGTGATTGCTTTTGGAAAGCGTTGAATGATCTTGGTTGCTACAGAAATCATATAGTCCATTCCGCCAGAAGCTTGTAAAGCACCACTAGCAATTCCGATGGAGATAATAATTAAGACGGCAGTAACAGGTGGAGATGACGGCGGCAGTTTGAAAATAAACAACATAATAAATAGTGCAACAATAGCAGATACCCCAGAACCTAATGCGCCACCTTTTGATAAACCGTAAATAATAGTGACGACCATAATCGCAATTTCCAGCAATAGTAAAAACATGAAATTCCCCCTAGATTTGTGTTTGCTGTTTGACTTACAAATGATGGTTAAGCAAGCTTGTTAAATAAAATTTTTCTAGAAGAAATATTATTTAAAAAACATACTTAATTCGAAAAAAATTGTAACACATTAATAATAATAAAAAAAGAAAAATAAGGTATTATTTATGAACATTTAGAAATTCTTAATGTTTTGTTTTATTACTTGAAAACGATTTATAAAGTTGTTATCATAGTGTTTAGGTAAAAACGATAAAATCATAAACGTTATTTTATCTGTAAATTTGTTTTAGATTAATAACAAAGAATGATATTTGTTAAAAAATCCGATTGCTATCCATTTTTAAGTGTGTTAATTTATGAATGTCATCACATGGGTGGTATTTTTTTTAAACATCTATTGAGAATGATTATCAATATCGTTTTTAGGGGGAGAAGTGACATGGAAGAGGTTATCATTGTTGGCGGTGGTCCAGCAGGTTTATATAGTGCGTTTTATTGTGGATTAAGAGGAATGAGTGTCAAATTAATTGAAGCCAAACCTTATTTGGGTGGTAAATTGAATGTTTATAAAGAAAAAAACATTTGGGATATTGGTGGTGTGACACCGCAACCAGCAGAAAATATTGTAGCGTCTTTAATTCAGCAGGCTGATGCTTTTGAGCCAACATATGTGTTAGGGAAAAAGGTAGTTAATATAACGAAAGAGAAAAATCAATTCTGCGTTCAAACAGAGGATGGAGAACAACATTTTTCAAAATCAGTTATTTTAGGGACAGGAACTGGAATTATTACACCTAAAAAACTAGAGTTTGATTATCTGGAAAGTTTTGAAAAAAGTAATCTTCACTATGAGGTAGGGTCTATTGAATCATTCCGTCAAAAAAAAGTGATGATAACAGGGGGCAATGATAGTGCTATCCAATGGGCTAAAGCTTTGGCAGAAGTGGCCGAAAAAGTTTACTTAGTGTATCGAAAAGACTTATTTAGAGGCTATGAAACAGAGGTTGAGAGTGTACTAAGTCATGAGAAAATCACTTGCTTGATGGAGAAAAAAATCACAGATTTTACGTCACGAGACAATAGTCGAATTGATTCTGTAAAAGTTAGCCATGTGGTAAGCGAGATAGCTGAGGATATTGACGTGGATGAAGTGCTTGTATGCCACGGATTTGAAAGGAATAATCCACTCATTAATAATGTTTCAGAGTTTGAGCTGATAGATGAGTTGTTTTTCAAGACAACGACAGTCGGTGAGACTTCTGTTGATGGTGTGTTTGCTGCAGGAGATGCTGCGTCTTATGATGGAAAAGTCAGACTAATAGCAGGAGCTTTTCACGACGCTGTGAATGCTTCTAATCATGCAAAGAAAAAGATTGATCCAGAAGCGACAGATGGCGGAATGGTATCTTCTCATCATGATGAGCTTCAAAGTAGAAAAGTAATAGTTCAAAGCTAAGGATTGAGTGGTTTGCTATCTATTTCTAAGTATGTTATTTTATGATTAATAAAGTGAGAATTATTATCATTTATAACTAAGAAGAGGTGTAGCATGGTAGATGTAATTATAATTGGTGGTGGTCCGGCTGGTTTGTACAGTGCGTTTTATTGTGGGTTAAGAGGCCTATCCGTTCAGCTAATTGAAGGACAACATTTTTTAGGTGGTAAATTAAATGTTTATAAAGAAAAAAATGTTTGGGATGTGGGCGGTCTTGTAGGCCAACCAGCTAAAAATATTATTGATTCATTGATTACTCAAGCTGAAACTTTTGAGCCTGAAATTATTTTAGGCAAAAGTGTGATAGATATAAAAAAAGAAGACGATGCGTTTTGTGTACAGACTAATGATAATGCTAAATATTATAGTAAAGCAGTGATTATTGGGACAGGAACCGGAATTAGTATACCAACAAAATTAGATAGTGATTATCCAGTTGCCTATGAAACAACGTTTATTTTTTATGATATGCCAGACGTTGCGTTATTTAGAGATAAAGTGGTGATGGTCTCAGGTAGTAATGCAAAAGCAATTCGTTGGGCAGAAAATGTAAGCGATGTAGCTAAGAAAGTTTATTTTATTTACCGAAAAGATTTGCAAAAGGGAAGTTCAATTGACCTAACTAGTCTAGCTACTAATGATAAAGTTATTTGTATAGAAAATAAAAAAATAACAAAATTTACTAGTTTAGACGAAGAAAGCATTCACTCAGTTGAGTTAACTCATCTACTTGATAAGACAAGTGAATGGTTAGAGGTTGATACTGTTTTAGTAAGTCACGGGGTGAAAAAAAATAACCCATTGATTAAAGAAACAACTGAATTTGATCTTGAAAAGAAGACGTATTTTAAAATTAACAACCAGGGAGAAACTTCGATTGAGGGAATTTTTGCAGCAGGAGACGCCGCCTTTTATGATGGTAAACTACGTATGATAGCTGAGTCTTTCCATGATGCAATTAAAGCTTCTAATAGTGTTAAAAAGAAAATTGATCCAAAAGCAACAGATAGAGGAAAAGTATCCTCTCATCATGAGGAGTTAAAAAAAAGAAAAGCTCCCATTGAATAAAAAGAAAAAATGGCGTAAAATAACTGTATTATTATAGAAATCAGGGAATGATGATCTCCCGTAACGTATCTGTTAAAACCGCTAATAAGCTAATGACTTCTGCACGCTTTTTTAAGTGTGTAGAAGTTTTTTATTTTTAAAAGGAGTTTTTGAGATGGATAAAAGAAAATGGATTGGTTTAGTTATTTTTAGTTTAGTTGTTGGAGGATTAGTTGGTATTTTAGAAGTTATTTTTGGGAAAGTATTACTTATGTTAACTGATTGGCGAGTGAGTTATTTTGGTTACTTGATTTTATTTTTACCACTAGCAGGGCTTTTTATTGAGTGGTTATACACGCGTTTTGGTGGCAAATCAAGACAAGGAATGGGCTTAATCTTTGATGCGGGACATGGCGAAACTAAAGAGGTTCCTCTTCGTTTGATTCCGATTGTTATCGTGTCTACTTGGCTAACGCATTTATTTGGTGGTAGTGCAGGACGTGAAGGGGTGGCCGTTCAAATTGGTGGAGCGCTTTCTCATTGGATGAGTCAAAGAAAATGGCATGTGTTTTTACCAAAGGATAATATGCCGCAAATTGCGCTGATAACAGGGATGGCAGCAGGTTTTTCTGGTCTATTTCAAACACCGATGGCAGCTGTTTTGTTTGCCTTAGAAGTATTAGTTGTTGGAAAATTAGAAATTCGTGCGTTACTTTCTGCCAGTATCGCATCATTTACTGCGTATTTTATATCTGCTTATCTAGGTTTAGAAAAGTTTAGTTTTTTTATTGAGAGTAGATTAGATTTTACGCCGTTACTTGTTGTTAAGTTAGTGGTGCTAGGATTACTGTTTGGTTTAGTCGGTCGCTTTTTTTCTGCTAGTTTAGCGAAAGGCAAGTCGATAGCTAAACGACTGATACCTAATAATTATCAACGTATTTTTATTGGTGGGATATTGATTGCTATCTTGATTTTTGTTATTCATCACGGTCGTTATGCTGGTTTGGGTAGCAATTTAATTAGTGCTAGTTTAGCAGGGGAACCCATATATTCTTATGATTTTTTATTAAAAATTCTGTTCACTATTCTAACCCTATCTGTTGGTTTTCAAGGAGGAGAAGTCACACCGTTATTTGCCATAGGAAGTGCACTTGGAGCCGTTGTTGCTCCGTTAATAGGTTTACCAGTGGCTGTTGTGGCAGCTATTGGGTATATGACTGTTTTTGGAAGTGCTACTAATACCTTTTTAGCGCCCATTTTAATCGGAGGAGAAGTGTTTGGTTATGAGTTAATGCCGGTCTTTTTCGTTACAATGTGTGTTGCTTATAGTTGTAATGGCAATCAGTCAATTTATGGAAAACAAAAGATATTAAATTAAAAACAAGAGGCCAACTTTAGTTAGCCTCTTGTTTATTTTTCTCGTCCGATAATTCGAACTTCAGTTTCTAAAACGACATCGAATTCTTTTAAAATTGTTTTTTGGATATGTTGAATTAATTCAACGTAATCTGTTGCTGTGGCATGATCAATGTTGACAATAAATCCAGCATGTTTTGTTGAAATTTGAGCGCCACCCCATTTTAAACCTTGTAAGTTAGCGTCTTGAATTAGTTTTCCAGTAAAATGTCCTTCAGGGCGTTTGAAAACACTGCCGCATGAAGGGTATTCCAACGGCTGTTTGCTCTCTCTTAGATGAGTCAGCTCATCCATTTTTTCTTTGATATCAGCGTGATTGCCTTTTTCAAGTGTAAAAGTCACGTTTAACACAATGCCTTTCATTTCTTGTAGGATGCTATGGCGATAAGAAAAATGCATATCTTCTTTTTTGAATGTGACAAATCGTCCATCTTCTAAAATGATTTCAGCAGATTCGAAAACATCTACTAGTTCACCGCCATATGCTCCAGCATTCATGTAAGCTGCACCCCCGATACTTCCAGGAATGCCACAAGCAAATTCCATGCCCACTAAATCTTTTTCAAGGGCTTTATAGGTTACATCGATTAATTTCGCTCCAGCATCAGCTGTAATGGTTGTGTCGTTAATGGTTACTTGATTTAATTCACTTAGCATAATAACAAAGCCTTCAATGCCTCCGTCACGTACGATTAAGTTACTCGCATTTCCTAAACATAACCAAGGAAGATCATTGTTATTGCAGTAATCCACAATTTGTTTTACTTCATCAGTACTTTTTGGGAATAACAAGCAATCAGCAGGGCCGCCTGTTTTGGTATAAGTAAAATGTGATAAAGGTTCATTAAACAGCATTTTTATTGGTTTCAAGTCAGCAGTTATTTTTGTATTATTCATTTATACTACCCTTTCGTCTATAAGTCATCGGGCTTATTCTATCATATTTTGAAAGGAATAAGCTATCCTTTATCTACGAGTGAAGAAAAATTTAAAAAACTTATTGCCTTTCAAAGGATTATTTATTTTTGATCGGCGCTTTCTATGTTAAAATGAGAGGTGACTAATGAATTTTAAGTAGGAGGATTTACTCATTGAAACTTATCTCGTGGAATGTTAATGGATTAAGAGCCGTTGTTAAAAAGGGGTTTGAAGACATATTTAAAGAAATTGATGCAGATGTGTTTTGTTTACAAGAAACAAAGTTACAAGCTGGGCAAATTGAGTTAGCTTTGGAGGGCTATCATCAATACTGGAATTATGCCGTGAAAAAGGGCTATTCAGGCACCGCTGTTTTTAGTAAAAAGGAAGCATTAAGTGTTAATTATGGGATAGGTATAGAAGAGCATGACCAAGAAGGCCGTGTGATTACAGTAGAGTACGAAGACTTTTATTTAGTAAACTGCTATACACCAAACGCACAAGCTGAGTTAAAACGTTTGGAGTATCGCATGCTTTGGGAAACTGATTTTTTAGTTTATTTAAAAAAATTAGAAGAGGAAAAACCAGTTGTTTTATGTGGTGACTTAAACGTAGCACATAATAACATTGATTTGAAAAATTGGAAAACAAATCGCAAAAATCCAGGCTTTTCAGATGATGAAAGAGCGGCATTTTCTAATCTTTTAGCCAATGGTTTTACTGATAGCTTCCGTTATTTCTATCCTGAACTTGAAGGTGCGTATTCTTGGTGGAGTTACCGATTTAATGCAAGACAAAATAATGCAGGTTGGAGAATCGATTATTTTTGTGTTTCTAATTGTTTAGAAAAAAAACTGGAAGACGCATCCATTTTAAAGGATGTGTATGGCAGTGATCACTGCCCAGTAGCTTTAACCCTTAATTTTTAGATAGAAAAGAGGAAATGTTATGAGGAAGCTGAGAAAATGTTTTTCAATCATTGCCTTAATAATAATGTTTGTCTCGATTGGTTCTTTAACAGCTTTTGCTGAAGAAAAAAAAGAAGATCAATTGATTTATGATTTAAGATATGATGAAAAGAAAAGTGTTCTGTATGGAAAGTCAAAACCAAATGCGAATATTTATATTAATGATATCGCCGGAAGTATTGTTGCGTCAGATGACGGGACGTTTGAAATGCCGATACCAAAAGGTGCTAAAATATCTCATATTTTAATGCTTGACGCAGAAGGGGATAATTCAACAGACATCAGATTCAACTTTGAAAAAAATACGATTGAAAAAGATAATAAGAAGGATGAAGAGGAAGAGCCAGATGACTCTTCAAGTAAATCCAGAGAAAAAAGTGATGGGGTAGATATTAAAGACCCTAAAAAGGACGAAGAAGAAACATCAGATACAACGACAGAAACAACAAAAAGCAAAAAAGAAGCCAAAAAATCTGAAGAAGATGAAAAAGAACCAACTCATATTTCAAGCGAAAACTACAATGGTAAAACCGAAAAAGAACCTAAAAAAAGTTTAGCTTGGCTTTGGACATTACTTGCGATATTAGTTGTTGTCGGTGGTGCAACAGGGGCTTACTTCTTGTATAAGAAAAAAATAGAACGCGAAGAGGCAGCAGAGCGTAAAAAAATTAATAAAGCCAGTCGCAAGAAACGTAAAAAACAAAAATTAAAAGAATTAGATGACAGTTTTGAAGATGATTTATATGAAGAATTTAAAGATTCAAAAGATAATAAACAAGCAACACATAAGGAAATAGCTGCACCTAAGAAAAAGAAAGCAAAACAACCAACTAAAAAAGAGAGTTTAGAAGATTTGATTGATTCTGAGTTGAGTGGGTCAAAAAAATCTAAGACAACATCGAGTCGTTCTAAATCAAAAGGACAATCTAAAAAAGGGTCGTCACGTTCAAACAAAGGGAAAAGTAAGAAATCTAGATAGTTAATGGAGGATCTGATGAATTTTATTGCATATGATTTTGAAACGGCAAATGGTCAATTACACAGTGCCTGCTCAATAGCCTTAGTGATGGTAAAGGATAGTCAAATTGTAGGAAATTATTATTCATTGATTAAACCGGAAACATCTTTTAATTGGCGAAATATTCAAATTCACGGGATTCATCCAGAAGACGTTGAATTTGCACCGAGTTTTGTTGAAGTTTGGCAAGAAATCGAGACGTATTTTCAAGAGAATCGGTTAATTGTTGCACATAATGCTTCTTTTGATAATCGTGTATTGGCAAGTTGCTTAGATTATTACGATTTACCAGTCGCACATTTCTTATCACTGTGTACGGTTCGAACTAGTCGAAAACTATATCCTGAACTAAGTAATCACAAATTAAATACGGTCAGTGATTACTTATCAATTGACTTAGAAAATCATCATAACGCGTTAGATGATAGCCTAGCGTGCGCTGAAATTTTACTCCGACAAGAAGAACAGTATGGTGTTGAACCGTTAAAAAAACTGGTAAAAATAGTCTAAATAGAACTAAAATGATTTCGAAAAAAGAGAATAATAAAAAACGTCTATTCCAAAATGGAATAGACGTTTTGTTATTTAATAGCTAATTTTTTAAATGATTAAACTCATTAGTAAGACATTTAAATACTCATTATTTTCTGATAAAAAACCACAACGAATGATGCCTTCTGTTTCAAAATGAAGCTTTTGATACAAACCAATGGCTCGCTCATTTCGCTCTTGGACTTTTATCTCGAGGCGCTTGATTTGCTGGTGTTCATTTGCCCAAAAGATAATTTCTTCTAACATAACAGTTCCAAGGCCATAACCCCAGTATTCTTTCAAAACACTAATACCAATTTCCCCAATATGGCGAAGTGGTGGGTCCATTTCGCCCATCACAGTGGCCACACCAATTAATTCATCGTGGTTAAAGGCAAGCAAAATTAGTTGGTTGTCTTCTTCGTAAATAAAATCAATTTGTCTAGCCATTGCCGTATCGTCAAGTTCGAGTGAGTGCTGATTGACAAGTAAAAAGGGTGTTTCCTTGTTAAGAACAGTCATAATACGTAATAATTCTTTGGCATCTTTTGGTGTAGCTTCACGTAAAGTGATATCTAATTGGCACATATTAAATCGCCCAACCTAGTTGTTGTAAGTGGGTGGTTAAGGCAGTTAGTTTTTCAGCAGCAAGTGGTGAGTTTGCTTTCATTGAAAATTGTCGCTCAGATTCCCCAGTTTTATCAAGAAACATCTCAATGTAAGGTGTTAAGATATCCTCTTTAATCAAATGTCCCCATTCAATAATGCATACACCGTCTCCTTCAAGGTACTCATCTAAACCAAGATCACTTGCGCCATCTGTTAAACGGTAAACATCCATGTGATAGAGCGGAAGTCTCCCTGTGTCGTATTCTCTAATTAAGGTATATGTCGGGCTTTTAATCATTTGCTCAATGCCTAAACCTAAGGCAAATCCTTTTGTGAATGTTGTTTTACCAGCACCTAGGTCGCCTGTTAGCAGGTAAATATCTCCAGCTTGAGTAAAGTTGGCAATATCTTGTGCTAGTTTTTTTGTGTCAACTTCATTGTTTAAATTTATTTTTTTCATGACTGCCTCCTTCATCGTGATACTAGTATAAAGAAAACTAAAAAAAAAAGCCATGCTTAGCACGACTTTTTTTATTTTCAGTTACTTAAAGCAAACCGATATTTTTAGCACCTGATAGACGGGCTTCAAATATCTGCTTTTTCGGTAACTTCAATCAAATGAATTAATCTAAAAATCAAGATTAATTTATTTGATTTTCAGTTACTCAAAGCAAATCGATATTTTCAGCACCTTATTTTTCTTGTAGTGCTTGAGATGCTGTGATAATTGATAATTTGTATACATCTTCTTCGTTACATCCACGAGAAAGGTCAGAGATTGGTTTGTTCAATCCTTGTAAGATTGGTCCAATTGCTTGGAAACCACCTAAACGTTGTGCAATCTTGTAACCAATGTTACCTGATTGGATTTCTGGGAAGACAAAGACATTTGCGCTTCCTGCAACGTTTGAGTCTGGCGCTTTTTGTTGTGCAACAGATGGCACGTAAGAAGCGTCAAATTGTAATTCACCATCAATTGGGAATTCAGGAGCTAATTCTTTAGCAATTTTTGTTGCTTCAGCGACTTTTGTCACTTCATCAGATTTAGCAGAACCTTTTGTTGAGAAGCTTAATAAAGCTACTTTAGGATCAATGCCAAAAATTTCAGCAGTTTTAGCACTTTCCACAGCGATTTCAGCTAATGCTTGAGCGTCTGGGTTAATGTTGATGGCGCAATCTGAGAAAATGTATTTTTCAGAATCACGGTTACCAACCATTAAGAAAGCACCACTTGTACGGCTAACGCCTGGTTTTGTTTTGATGATTTGTAGAGCAGGGCGAATAGTATCACCAGTTGAGTGAACAGCACCACTTACTAAACCATCAGCTAAGTCCATGAATACTAACATAGTACCAAAGTAGTTTTCATCTTTTAAGATAGTGCGTGCTTGATCTTCAGTTGCTTTACCTTTACGACGTTCGATGAAAGAAGCTACCATGCTATCAAATCCAGCATAGTTATCTGGATCGATAATGTCTAGGCTATCAATTGATAAGCCACGAGTGCTTGCTACTTCTTTAATTTTGTCAACATTACCAATTAAGATTGGTTCTACTAAGCCGTCTGATTTCAAACGAACTGCAGCACCAAGTACTCTAATGTCAGTTGGTTCTGGGAAAACGATTCTCATGTTTTTTCCACTAATATTATTTTTTAATCCGTCAAATAATTCCACAAATAAACCCTCCAGTTTATATACTTTTACTCACGATTCTATCATACAACTAAAAGTAATAAAAGGACAGGTTTTTTTCCTGTTTTTATTAAAAAACGCCGAGATAATAGAACTTGTTTGTGTACAATGTAACAGAAAGAAAAGGTGTGCTATTACAGTTGCCAGTTAATTGTTTTTTTACCTTGTTGTGTGAGTATTTGGTTGATAGTAGAGTAAGGTTTACTACCAAAAAAACCACGATACGCAGATAAAGGACTTGGGTGAGGAGCTTCAACAACAAAATGTTTATTGGTGTCAATCATTGTTTTTTTTTGTTGAGCCGGTTTGCCCCAAAGAACAAAAATAATAGGATCTTCTCTAAGATTAAGTTGTTCGATAATTTGATTAGTAAATATTTCCCATCCTTTATTTTTATGAGAATTAGCTTTTCCTTTTTGAACAGTTAATACTGTATTTAGCAAGAGAATTCCTTGATTAGCCCAAGGCATTAAGTAACCAGAGCTAGGTTCTGCCATATTTAAATCATTGGCTAATTCTTTGTACATGTTTCTTAGTGAAGGTGGGATTTTTTCGCCAGGTAATACAGAAAAACTCAAACCATGTGCCTGATTGTCACCATGATAAGGGTCTTGACCTAAAATGACGACTTGGGTATTTTCATAAGAAGTAGCTTCTAAAGCACTAAAAATATTGTTTTTAGCCGGGAAAATCGTTTGTGTGCTATATTCGGTTTCTAAAAATTGGGTTAGTTGTTTAAAGTAATCTCTATTTGTTTCATTGTTTAATATATTTTTCCAATCATTTGGGATAGATAGTTCCATTTGTATCACCTCTTGAGGTTTAGTCTATCATAATTCACCTTAAAGAATGCTACAAAGGGTAAAAAATGGTAAACTATAACTATCTTATTTCAAGGGGGTTAAACAAGTTGATTAAAATGATTGCATCCGATATGGACGGTACGTTATTAACGTCTCATTTGGCTATTTCAGAAAAAAATAAAGAGGCTGTTTTAAAAGCCCAAGAACAAGGTATTGAATTTATGGTGGCAACTGGTAGAGCATATGGTGAGGCTAAACCACCTCTTGAAGAAGCAGGAATTCGCTGTGGCATGATCACAGGAAATGGCGCTCAAGGATTTGATGCAGATGGAAATGAAATTTTTACAATTTCTATTAATAAAAAAATTGCCAAAGAAATTATGGGGATTTTAAGAGAAAATAATTTATATTTTGAGTTAATGACGACACATGGTGTTTATTCAGAAAGCCAACCGCAACGTTTGGAAAATTTCGCGACATTATTAGCAGAAAACATTCCACATATTACGTTTAAAATGGCAATTGCTATGGCTTCAACACATGTTAATATGCTTCCGATTAGTTATGTTGAGAGCTATGATGAGCTACTAAAAAACTCAGAGGTAGAAGTTTTAAAAATTATAACTTTTAGTGACGGTGGACAAGAAGTGCTACAGCCAATTGCTGAGGTTATTGAAAAACTAGATGATGTACATGTGACGTCTTCTTTTCCGAATAATATTGAGGTAAACCACAAAGAAGCACAAAAAGGGGTGGCTGTTGCTAAAATAGCAGAAGCTAAAGGGATTTCTTTAGCAGATGTAATGACCATTGGTGATAATTTTAACGATGTTTCCATGCTTGAAGTAGCTGGTGTTAGCTTTGCCATGGGAAACGCTGAACCAGGTGTGAAACAAATCGCAACATATGAAGCAGAAACTAATGTAAATGACGGCGTAGGTAAAGCAATTTTAAGAGCTATTTCAGAAAATCTTTAATATTTAATGAAAGTAGTGAGAGTCATGGCAGTTTACTATATAGAACAGCATTTATTATCAGCTAGAGTAAGGACGGTTATTAAAGATTGTGATGGGAAACCAGTTTTTTTATTAGTTGGTAGTTGGGGAACACGAGGTGATAGCATTTCTATCTATCAGTTAGATGGGGAAGTGCTAGCTAGTGCGAAACAAACTGCTTTTTCATATAAATCACGGTTTGATTTGTATGATCGTTATGAAAAAGTAGGCAGTCTGAGTCGGTTGTTTTCTGTAAGTCGTGATTTTTATTTTATTAAAAAACTACATTGGTTAGCTACAGGAGATATAAAAAATCAAACCTATAAGATTTATCATTTTAATGATAAGGTAATGGAGATGACAAAGGAAACTAGCTATCGAGGAGATTTTTACCGAATAGACGTTTCAAAAGAAGCTAATGCACCACTGTGTATTTGTATTGCCTCAGTGCTTGATTACTGGGCAAGAAGAGAGAGTAAAGTAGATGAATTGATAACTAAAAAGTCAGTGAATCTTCAATTAGGATAATTAGTTCAATAAATAAACAAAAAGCGAGGGTAACTAAACCAGTCACCCTTGCTTTTATTGTTTAAAAAATAAGAATAGTGGTATAATTTGACTCTATTAAGTGACAACTTGATAGAAAAAATTTGTGTAAGTGAGGTGCTTAAATGGCAATTTTTGAAATGGTGTTAGTGATGCTTTCAGCAATTTTATTATCTAACATCTTAAACAGGTTTATACCAACCATTGCTACGCCATTAATTCAAGTAGCGTTAGGAATGATTTTGGCAATTGGGATGCCTTTTAATTTTTTTGAGTTGAGTTCAGAATTTTTTATGCTCCTTTTTTTAGCTCCTCTTCTTTTTAATGATGGGGTTAACGTAGATAAAAAAGCATTGTGGCAAGAACGTAAAGCTATAACCGTTTTATCCATTGTTTTAGTTTTTGTTACAGTGGGACTCTTAGGTAGTGTGATTCATTCATTGATTCCGTCTATGCCTTGGGCGGGTAGTTTTGCTTTAGCGGCAGCTCTTGCGCCGACTGATGCAGTAGCGGTATCGGCATTAGCTGAAAAAGTAAAAATTCCACATAAAATGATGCATACATTGGAAGGTGAATCTTTAATTAATGATGCGTCTGGTTTAGTTTCTTTCCAATTTGCAGTAGCAGCTCTATTAACTGGAACCTTTTCAATATTTAAAGCAAGTATCAGTTTTGTTTTAATTTCCTTAGGTGGACTTTTAGTGGGGATTATTTTAAGCTTAATTGCTATGCAACTTGTTAGATGGTTGCGAAAACTTGGGATTGAGAATACTATATCCTTTATTTTACTCGAGTTACTGCTTCCTTTTGGTATTTTTTTAGTAGCAGAACATTTAGGGGTGAATGGTATATTAGCTGTTGTGAGTGCTGGACTTGTTTACTCTAATAGTTACAAACGAGTTAATCCAGAGGTGGCCCAACTTCATCTACTTTCTAAAAATACATGGTCAGTTTTTACTTTTAGTTTAAATGGTTTAGTGTTTATTCTACTTGGCTTGCAGTTGCCAAGTGTGATTCATGTGATTTGGGAGAGTAATCAAATTAATAATGGTCGTTTAATTATGTATATCTTACTAATTACAGGTATTCTTTTAGGTATACGTTTCTTGTGTTTTTGGCTTTTCAAAAACTTTGAAAAAGACACAGAGCAAACTAAAAATAATCAATTAAAACAATCGGCTCTCTACACTATTTCAGGTGTTAGAGGAACCATAACATTAGTCAGTGCCCTTAGTTTACCAGTTATTATCAATGGTAATCAGACGTTTGTTGAGCGAGAAATATTAATTTGCTTGGCAGGCGGTGTTATTATTACGACATTGCTATTGGCTAATTTTACGATGCCCTTATTTGCTGAAAAGAAAGAAAAAGAAACAGCTAAAATTAATCACGAGCAAGAATTACTGATTTTGCGTCACGTTGTAGAGGAATTAAATAAACAAATAACAAGTGAAAATCAGCGTTCTATTCTACGAGTAATTCATATGTATAATGAAAGAATTATGCAATTAAGTGAAGATAATTCATTAGAAGACAAAAATAAAAAGTTACGGGAATTAATATTAAAATGGCAATTGCTAGATACATTGAAGCAGCTTAAAGAGGGAAATGTTAATTTGCAAGTTGCTTTTCGTCACATGCGAAAACTGAACAAATTGTTGTACCGCTTAACTAGAGATGGTAGTTACCGCAATAACATGTTTTACGGTAAAATTATTCGCCAAAAATTAAAGTTTGTTAACTTTGTTCCAGTAAGCTATCCAGAAAGACGGAAGCAAAGAAGCTATCTTAGAAAAAGTAATTTAGATTATGTTATTAAAAAACTAAATGAGTTAGATACAACAGAATACCCACAAGAGATGATTACCTCATATATTACAAGGTTCTCTCAACGAACAAAAGATGAGAAACAATCAGAAACAAGTCGAGTAGATGAATGGTTATCTTATGCAATTCAGATTGAAAGAGATGATATTCAACAAGCTTTTGAGTTAGGTAATTTAAGTAGAAATGATGTAAAACTTTACCGTGAAAACTTACTCGCGATTGAAAATACGGTTCAGTTTGTGGATTAACTAAATGGAGTAGGTGAAAAGGATGAAAAAGTTAGGTGTATCCATTTTGAGTGGACTGCTTATAATAACACTAGCAGCATGTAAAAAAGAGCAATCTAAAGAAATATCTAGTGAAACTGAAATTAGTACGAAGCATGTAGATGTAACAGAAGATACGTCTGAAGCTAAAAGATTAATTGAAGAGATGGTTCAACAAGCAAAAGAAGATGAGAAACAACGGTTGGCCGAAAAACAACAACGAATTGATAGTCAAGAACCATTGATTCAAATCACAGGGGAAGTTATAGATACACTGACAAAACCAGACAGCGGTTTAGATATTTACCAGATAACGGTGATGGTCAAACATATCGAAAATGATCCAAACGATTTATTTAAAAATGGAGAAAATAAAGAATACAGCTTTTTTGTTTCTCCAAGTGAATTTAAAGAGACAGCATTTAAAAAAATTAAAAAAGGAACGACTATCAAAATAGAAACGTTCCAAGATGCTTATTTAACAGAAAATCCACCACAAGAAATTAGTGAGGAAGATGTGGTAGGGTTTGAAGTAATGAAAGAATAACGATTTATTTCTTTCAAAAAAAGAAAATAAATCTATCGAAAAAAATTCACATTTACAAGCTATTATATAAGCATACCAACAAAACAACCCTAACAAAACAAATTTTTTCATTTTATTTACTCCTCCAAAGTAAATAAACAACTCCTTTTTTGCTTCCAGTTAAATGACTGGGAGCTTTTTTTATCTAGTTGATTTCATGAGGCATTAATTTTTTCTCAAGCTCATCTAATAATGTAAAAATTAAAAAGCCTAAAACGGCAATAGCAAGAACCCCTACAAATAATTCATCATAATCCATCTTAGTCCAAGCACTCATAATTAAGTAACCTAATCCATATTGTGTAGCATAATTTTCAGCGAAAAAAAGAGAAGCTAAAGAAATAGCAACGCTCACTCTTAAACTGCTAAACAAAGTAGGAACTAGAGCAGGCAGCGTGACAAAACGTAATTCCTCCATGTAAGAGCTACTATAATCTTCCATGACGTGATAATAATTTGCTGGAATTTGATTAACACCGTCGCGAATAGAAATCAAAAGTTGTAGTGAAATAATCGAAAAAATAAGTAAGATTTTAGAGATATTACCTAAACCAAAAAATATCATTAAGATAGGTAAAAAAGCAACTTTTGGTAATGGATATAAGAAATAAATTAATGGTGAGAGCCACTGATTCAGTCTTTTTGAGCGTGCTAGTAAAATACCTAATGGAATACTAAAAAGGCTTGCTAAAAGTAGTGAGATAAAGATTCGAAGAAAACTAGCACCTGTATGGAAAAAGAGCACCTGCTTGATTTCCCATGCTTTTATAAGAGAACCTTTTGGATTTGGAATGGAGGGATTATTTGAAATCAAAAATAGCAGATACCAAACCACGATAAAAGATAGCATTCCTAGGATAAATTGAGTTAATTTATTTAGTTTCATGAGTCGCCTCGCTTAGTTTTGATTTGAGATGTTGGCAGTAGTGAAAGTAATCAGTGTCTAAGGAAGAGTTTTCTTGGTTAAAATAGGGATTATCTATAATTTCGACACCATCATATGAGAAAACAATAATTGTTTCTCCTAAAAAAACAGCTTCCTCCACATCATGAGTAACAATAACCATTCCCTGTTTGTATTTCTGTTGCTTATCAATTATTAATGATTGCAGTTGTTTTTTTGACGAAAAATCTAAGGATGAAGTAGGTTCGTCTAATAGTAAAAAATGAGGTGAAGTCATCATACCTCGTGCCAACGCAATACGCTGTTTTTGCCCACCACTTAATTCGTGAGGGTATTTATTTTTTAACTCAGTAAGTTTAAACTCTTTTAATGCGTGAGTTACTAACTCTTTTCTTTCATTTTTTGAGATTTTTTTAATTTTTAAAGGCATCATCAAAGCTTCTTCACATGTTTGCCAAGGGAAAAGATGGAGTTCTTGAAAGACAGTAATGATATCTTCTTTATTTAAGCCATCATAAGTAAGCTTGCCTGTGGAAGCTGTTAACTTTTTTTTACAAAGATTTAAAAATGTACTTTTTCCAATACCGGAAGGACCGATAATACTATAAGAAGTTCCTTCAATAAGAGAAAGTGTTAAATCGGTAATAATTTCTTTTTTATCATACTCAAAAGAAACGTGATCAAAAATAATTGGCATTAATTGGCCTCCTTTTTATAAAGTAACACGCATTGATTGTACACTTTTATGTTATACTATGAAAGAGAAATATCGTAAAGAGAAGGCTGTGATAAGTATGTTTAAAACGTTAGTATTTCATGAGATTCGACCAGAAAAAGAGCTTGAGCTAGGAATGAGACCAGTCATTGTTGCAAATGGTTACCAGGATCAGCTACCTATGCCATTATTTAATTCAGTTCCCTTTTTTGAGCAAGAAATGGTGTATTTAAAAGAAAATGGGTATCATTTTTTAACCTTAGACGAATTGAAGTCTTTTTTTTATGAGAAAAAGCAATTACCTGACAAATCAATCTTAATCACCTTTGACGATTGTTTTCAATCGATGAAAAAACATGCGTACCCTATTTTAAAAAAAATGAATATACCCGCTGTTTGTTTTGCACCAACGGGGTGGCTGTTTGAAACAGAAAGTGATTACTCACCGAATGAATCAAAGGCTCTTAGTTTTCAGGAATTAGAGAATATGAGAGATGTTTTTACTTATGCGAATCATACGCATGATTTTCATGTGAGACGAGGTATAGAAGCCTCTAAATTAATGTGGGAAACAACAGAAAATGTCTTGAAAGACTTAGCTAAGTGCAGTCAATGGGTAGAAGAAACAGATGTTTTTGCTTATCCATTTGGTTTATACGACGAAAAAAATGTAGCATTATTAAAAGAACACGATTTTAAACTAGCTTTCACAACTAAACAAGGAACAACAACTATCAATACTCATCCTTTAGAGATTGAGCGATATGTTATTCCGTTTACGATGAACATGGAAGAATTTGAACAAGTCATAACAAAATAGGAGAGAGTTTAATGAAAAAAATAGTTGCAGCAATGGGATTGTTATTATTAGGTAGTGTCCTTTTAGGTGCCTGTGGAAATGAAAAAAAAGAAGAAACGAAAGAATCAGAAAAAGTTGTTAATAAAGTGAGTGATAAAACATTAAATATCGGTGTTTTACCAGCAGAATCAGCGTTACCAATCATCTTAGCTAAAGAAGAAGGCTTCTTTAAAAAGCAGGGATTAGATGTGGCAATTAAAACATTTTCATCTCCAAACGATCGAAATGTAGCTATCCAAGCAAAAGAAATTGATGGTACAATTAGCGATGTTATGACAGAGGCGACTTTCAAAAAAAATGGCGTAAATATGACAATTACTTCAGGCATTTTAGAAGATTTTAAAATTTTAACGTCTCCTCAATCAAAGATTAAGGATATTAAAGGCTTAGACAAGAAAAAAGTAACATTGGTACCAAACTTTATTTTAGAGTATATAATGGATGAATTTGCTACACGAAATAATTTTACTTATGAAATAGTTGATATACCATCATTTTCAGCACGATCAGAAAGTTTAATGTCAGGTAAAGTTGATGGTGCTGTTTATACAGAACCTCAAGCAAGTATGTTGGCTGAAAAAGGAGCAAACATAGTGGGAAGTTCAAAAGAAGCAGGTATAAAGGGTGGAACTATTCAATTTATGGATAATGTGTTAAAAAATCGTCCAGATGATATTACAGCCTTTTATAATGCGTACAATGAAGCGATTGAGTTCATGAATTCTCATGATGCAAAAGATTACGCAAGCACATTGAGTAAGTATCAATTCCCAGCTGAGATGGCAGATTATATCAACAAACGCGAAGGAGATTACCCTCATGCAAGTCCTGTTTTAGAAAATGATTTTAACAGCATTGTTAAATGGGCAGTTAAAAAAGGTCAAATTAACGAGGAATATGCGTATAAAGATCTAACTAATTTTTCATTTATTAAATAAATAAACTTTAAACCGTACACATTGTACGGTTTTTTTATTGATAATATATACTCTAAGTTAGAACCGTGTTACAATTAAATTGCAAAACACTAAGAAGGGAGCCATGGAAATGAAAAAAGCATTTTTTTGTTTGATGACAAGTTTGTTATTTGTGATGGTTGTACCTAATGTATTAGCTGAAGAGTCTAAATCTGGTGAAAATACTATACCAACCACAGAAACACAAGATTCAAGTTCAACTAGTACAACACAAGAAAGTAGTGACTCATCTGAAGAAAAAGAGAGTTCTCTTGCTAACATAGACAGTGTTAGGATGGCTAAAATTCGAATGGTTCAAATATATCTAGCCAATGGTTATATTACACAAGAAAAGCATGATGAGGTAATTGCACAACTAAAAAATGCAACAACAGAACAAGAGCTAAATGATATTATGAATGTCTTAATGGGCTCTGTAGACAAATTAACAGAATTTACCAGTTCATTTAGTGAAAAATACTATAACGTGGAAGCGGGTATTGCTTCTGCAATAAGTAAGGGAATGATTACAGAGGCACAGGGCCAAAGTCTTTACGATAAATTAGCTGTTGCAACGACTATAGATGAATTACAAGCTATTTTTGATGAATTAACTAAAATGATTAATGAGACAACAGGAACTAGTTCAACTAGTAGTAGCACTTCAACTGGTGATAGCAGTTCAATAAAAAGCTCCAGTAAGGAACTTGTAACAACGAATCAATCTAAAAAAGGTATTTTGCCACAAACAGGTGAAGTGAACAAGGATCTTTATATGATTTTTGGCCTACTTTTAACAGCTTCTTCATTTGGTATATTTGTATGGAAGAAACTATAAAAAATAATAATTAGAGACAATAAACTGATGAGTCATTTAGACTCGTCAGTTTTTTTTTACCACTTGTCCTAAAATAACTACCACATATCAAAAAAATAAGACAGCGTAATTGAAAAAGGTTAAACTTAAAATAAGTTAGGAGTTGATAATATGAAGGTTACCTTTGAATTAAATAAAAATTATGATGAAACACTTGTTCAAATATATGCTAATTCAATGACGGATGAAATCAAAGCCATTATTCAAATTTGTTCTGAAGATACGCCAAGCCAATTATTTGGTGTAAAAGAAGAGCAATTAATTCCCATTCAAAAAGAAGAAGTTATTCGTTTTTTTTCAGAAGATAAGAAAACTTATTGCGAGTTAGAAGATGGTATTGTGCAAGTAAGAGAAGCCTTGTATAAATTAGAAGAGCGATTTATGGAGATGATTCGCATTTCAAATAGTGAAATCATTAACCCTGATTTTATAAAAAATTTAGAGTTATCTTTAGCTGGAACAATTAAAGTAAATTTTAAAACGGGTAATTATAGTTATACGTCAAGAAGATACATGAAAGAGTTTAAAAGGAGGTTAGGACTGTGAGAAAAGTTATTGGACATATATTATTTGGTATTCCTTCTGGTACCTTTATTGGTTTATTAATATCTGTCATTATTTCATGGCAAACAGGCTATGGTATTTATTATCCAGGACCTCCAGCATTTATGGATTCTTTTGCTAATCAAATAGATGCTTTAATAGCGGCTATTATATTATGGTGCGTTGTGGGAGCTTTGTTTTCAGTATCAAGTCTGATATTTGAGAAGCTAGAATGGTCTATTTTAAAACAAACCGTATCTCATTTTATTGTGACTTATTTGGGTCTTATGGCTTTGAATATTCTTTTAAATTGGTTTGACTACACCATAGAAAATGTCATTCAGTTTACGATTACTTTTGTTGTTATCTACGCTATCGTGTGGTCAGTTTCAATGTATCGGGTCAAGAGAAGTCTCGATAAAATCAATAGACAATTAAACAAGAAAGGGTGAAAAAAATGACACCGGTAATTGAATTAAAAAAAGTAAGTAAACAATTTAAAGAAACAGTAGTATTAAAAAACATCTCTTTGTCTATGTATGAAGGAGAGTGTATCGTGCTGTTAGGAAAAAATGGGGCAGGAAAAAGTACGATAATAAATTTGATTTTAGATTTATTTTACCCAACATCTGGTGAAGTCAAATTAAGTTATCAGAAAAAAGACATCGGATTTCTTTCTCAAAAATCTCGCTTTCCAGATGATGTGACTATTCAGGAAATGCTGGATTTTGTGGCAAGTTTTTCAAATAGGCCATTAACTAATGAAGAAATTAATCATGTACTACAATTTGATTCTAAAAAGTATAAACAGTTAATAGATACCTGCTCGGGTGGAGAACAGCGATTGTTTGATATGTGTTTAGCTATATTAAATCGCCCTAAATTGTTAATAGTAGACGAACCAACAACGGGAATGGACACCTCAACCAGAAATCATTTTTGGCAAATCATTCAAGAGTTAAAAAATAGTGGAACGACTATTTTATTTACCACTCACTATGTAGAGGAAGTTGATTATTGCGCAGATCGTGTTATCTTGCTGGATAATGGAATAATTCAAGCAGATGAGACACCGTACCATTTAAGGACACTAAACAAGAAAAAAAGAATCACAATTGAAAAGAGTAGTTACCTTCAATTGGAAGGAAAAATAAAGTCTTTGTTAAAAGAAAAAACTATTCAATTTGAAAATAAGCAGGATGTTGTAGTATTAGAATTTCAAAACGAGCAGACAAGTGTTGTATTAAAGGAATTACTTCAAATAGGTTTACCTTTTGATAATGTTGAAATAACTAATAACTCTTTATTAGAAATGATTTTTAACAATCAATTTGATGAAAAGGAGGAAGAATAAATGATTGCATTAATGAAGATAGAGGCGAAACGAATGAGTCGAGATAAGACGACGATTATTATGAGTATAGGTTTACCCATCTTTTTTTACTTAATTTTTTCTTCTTTAATTCAAGTACCAAAAGCATATGAACAAACCTTTTATACAGAATATTTAATGTCAATGACTGCATTTAGTTTATGTAGTTTTGCTCTATTTACTTTTCCATTTGATATTATTCAAGATAAAAAAAACGGCTGGCGTATGAGATTAGCTCATGTAGACTTAAGTGCAACTGAGATTTATGCTGTAAAGATGGTCAAAATGATTAGCATGTACATTGTTGCAGTGACATCTGTTTTTCTTGTTGGAAAAATAGCTAAAGGAGTCAATTTAACATTAAATCAGTGGTTAGTTTCTGGAGGTGTTCTAATACTTGGGGGGATTTTATTTCTAGGTATTGGTGTGACACTTAGTTTGTTTAAACATGAAAAAACAGCATCTGTTTGTGCTAATATTATGTATTTAGGGATGGCGTCAGTTGGTGGCTTATGGATTCCCACTTCAGAATTTCCAGAGTGGTTACAGCCATTCTCAAAAGCCATGCCAACTTATCAGTTTAGAGAATTAGCGGTAGGTTATATTAATAAGGGAGTCATTCCAATAAAGGCAGTGGTTATTTTAGCAGCATATAGTTTCGGTTTTATTATATTTGCAGCTATCATTAATAAGAAACAAAAGATTGATATTAGAAGTTAATTTGCTTTTTGACTTATCCTAGTAATAAGAAAGCGTTTTATGTTAAAAAGATTACTAAATATTACGTTGTATATTGATTTTGTAATCTTTATGTAATATAATGAAGGGGTAGTAGGAATATCAACTCTCTAAATTGATAGCTTTTGATAAGTGAGAAATTCTATATCAAAAGAGTAATATGAACTCCCTATTAATCCCCGTACATAAAAAAGAACTGACTCTTATGCATCAAAGTCAGTTCCTTTTTATGTGCGAGGATGGGATTATTTCATCTTTTTAGCTGATTTGATAATTTTTAGTGCTCTTTTTTTTGTCTTAATGTTAGGGCTTTTGAGTCTGCGATATGCACTTGATACATCCTGTTTCTCCATAGAACATTCCTCCTAGTTGTGAATAAGTAAGATATCTTGTTTTAACGATAAAAATAAGATAGAATATAAAGCGTAACGATTACGATTTATGGTAAGTACTATTAAATCAAATTTTTGGAGGAAAAGCAATGGCTAAAAAGGCAAAAATAGAAAAAATGAAAAAACAACAAAAATTAATTGAACAATTTCAAGAGGAACGGGAACAACTGATCAAGGAAAAAGATTATAGAGGTTTGAGAAAACTTCCTGTTGATTCCAATCCCAATCGGTTAAAACATCGAGATATGATAGATGGTCGTCCAAGAGGGTTTATGAGAAAATTTGGCATGTCTCGAGTTAACTTCAGAGAACAAGCACTTTTGGGAAATATTCCTGGTGTAAAAAAAGCAAGTTGGTAAAAAATATAGCTACTATTTATTTTAGTTAGCATTTTCTGTTACTATAACGAGTTGTATGACTATCTAGTTCTTTTTTTGTCTTTTAAAAAGACATAATGGTTTATTTTTTGCATTTAAGAATCTGTATACTTGTAGAAGTAAGGGATAGACATGTTGCTTCTGCGTAAGTATTAGGGGGAGCAGAGTAAGATGAAGAGGGAACACTTTTGATTAAATAATTTATTTTTACTTTGGGGAAAGTGGAGAATGAAATAAATTAAACTTAATAAAAGTTAAGTAGAAAAACATTACCTTGATGGGAGGTAGTGTTTTTTTATTTTATTTGTGTTGGTTATTTTTTTATGTTTTTGTCCATAAAAAAGACAAAAATATAAAAAAAGTATTCTTAAAAAACGGTATAGTAATAGGTGTAAGGGAATACAATTATTTCTACTAAGGGGAATGTAGAGATAGAGATATAACAGGGGATACTTTTAATGTAGTGATAGTTTAGTCATTTTGGGGAAAATGGGGGAAGCTAAGATATCCTATAAAAAGTTAAATGAATCAGAAACGTTACTTGAAAAAGTAATGTTTCTTTTTTTTA
Source organism: Vagococcus sp. (assembly GCF_036639995.1). GTDB lineage: Bacteria > Bacillota > Bacilli > Lactobacillales > Vagococcaceae > Vagococcus. The sequence continues at coordinate 26,178 of NZ_JAVWHO010000028.1, forward strand.
TAGTTACTAAAACTGAGATAAATGTCTTTTAAAAAGACATTTATTGCTGATTTTGAGTTATTTAATCCGTTATACTAATAGGTGTAAGGGATGCACATTTTGTTTTAGCTTTGGGGAAGGGGATAAACAAAATGGCATAAAACTTTCAGTATAATCAATTTCTTAATAGTTGGTAAAGTTGGGGGAATTAACAAATTAGAGATACTAGAAAGTTTATAAACGAAAGGAAAGCACTATTCTCAAAAAGGAGGATAGTGCTTTTGCTTGTTTAATAATGTATCCTAAAAGTAAAATCAAATGTCTTTTTAAAAGACAAATATTGCCAATTTTGAGTTATTTAATCCATTATACTAATAAGTGTAAGGGATGCACATTTTGTTTTAGCTTTGGGGAAGGGGATAAACAAAATGGCATAAAACTTTCAGTATAATCAATTTCTTAATAGTTGGTAAAGTTGGGGGAATTAACAAATTAGAGATACTAGAAAGTTTATAAACGAAAGGAAAGCACTATTCTCAAAAGGAGAATAGTGCTTTTGCTTGTTAAAAAATAATATTTTCTTTAATTAGTTCTAAATCTTTAATGAGCATTTTTCGCTGATGAATCTCAATGGCACCTGCATCTTTTAATTGCTGAATCATTCGATTAACACTACTAGCAGAAGTAATACCACAAAAATGAGCGATTTCTTCATTGGTAACAACAAAATCAATTAAAATACCATTTTTTACAGGAACACCAAAAATATCGTAAAGTTCATAGATTTGTGTGCAAACTGCTCCAAATTTTCCATTCATCAACATTTGTTGCATTTTTTTCATAGAATGAAGAAGCATAACTCGGTAATAGTCTTTCACATAAGTTTGAAGTTCGCGATTTTGGTTGATGTCTTTCCAAAATTGAACTCGGTCAAGTTGATAAAGTTCAGCTGTTTCAGATTCAATTCTGATATTAAAAGGAGCATCGATAAATTGGGAATATTCATCTTTTAAAAGCGACACAATTTCAAGACCTTTAATATATCGTAAGTTAAATTCCCGACCATCTCTTGAAATCACGCTTGTTTTGATAATGCCGTCCTTTAAAACATAAGCATATCTATCTTGAAGTCCTTCATAAGTAAGGTAAGATTTCTTTTTTTTAGTGACAATTGGAAAGGCGTGATTATTCAAATAATCTTGTAAGACGTGATTCTCCATAAATGATGTGCTCCTTTAATTTAATTTGCTAAAATCTGTTCTTATTTAATAGTATACGACATTTTGAATCAACAACAAATGTTAATGTTTTTTGTTGAAAATAATTGCTAGTAACAATTTTTTATCACAAATCCGCATTTTTTTTTACCCGATTTTCGTTATATTGTTTTCAGAAAATAAAATGAAAAGAAAGTAGGAGTGTTAGATGGAGACGCATCCGGAAGAAAAATTATTTAATAAGGGATTTATTAGTATCACACTTATCAATTTTGTTGTGTATTTAGTTTATTACTTATTAATGGTAATCATAGCAGTGATAGCACAAGACAATTTACATGCAACGTTGGGACAGGCTGGTCTTGCCTCTGGAATTTATATTATTGGTACGTTGCTCGCTCGCTTGTTTATGGGGAAAACTTTAGAGTTAATCGGCAGGAAAAAAGTATTAAGGTATGGAGCAATTTTTTATTTAATCACAACAATTGCGTATCTTTTTATTCCTAATATTGGCATTCTATATGTCGTTCGTTTACTCAATGGATTTGGTTATGGAACAGTATCAACGGCAACTAATGCTATTGTGACAGCATATATACCAAAATCAAGACACGGTGAAGGGATTAATTATTACGGATTAAGTACAAGTTTGGCGGCAGCAATTGGTCCATTTGTAGGGTTAGTATTATTAGATAAGACAGATTTTAAATTTATTATCATTTTTTCTATTGTTTTAATTTTACTAACAACAATTGCTTGTTTAGTCTTTCCAGTGAAAAATATAGAGATAACTAAAGAACATAGAGCTTTACTTTCTTCATGGAAACTAGATAGTTTTATTGAGAAAAAAGTGCTATTTATTAGTTCTGTTGCTTTTCTAATGGGTGTTTCTTACTCAAGCGTTCTATCGTTTTTAGCTTCATATGCAGAAGAATTAAATTTAGTAACGTACCGTTCTTTTTTCTTTGTTGTGTATGCACTGATTATCACTTTTACTAGACCTTTAACAGGTCGAATTTTTGATGAATACGGTGAGAATTCTGTTATGTATCCTAGTTATTTCTTCTTAACAGCAGGCCTAATTGTTTTAAGTTTATCTACAAATGGTTGGGTATTCTTATTATCAGGTGCATTGATTGGGCTTGGTTATGGAACATTTATGTCAAACGGACAAGCGGTTTGTTTGAAAACAAGTGATAGTCACCGAATCGGTATTTCTTTATCAACTTATTTTATTGGATTAGATTTAGGTTTAGGTGTGGGACCATATGTATTAGGTGAGTTGAGAAACTTTTTAACTTTTCAACAAGTGTATCTTATTGCAGCGGCATTACCTGTAATTTGTGCCATATTATATGGCTTATTTTATAAAAAAACAGTGAAATACTATCAAGTAAAAGAGGCAAAATAACATGACAACAGATGAAAAAATATTAAATTGTTTAGAGAGTACACTAAAAAAAATGGAAGAACTTAGTAATAAGCTTGGTAAAATAGAGTTAAATACAAAAGAAATGGATCAAAAGCAGTCAGTAATGGAGCAACAAGTTGTTAGATTGTTACAAGTGAATGAAAATAATAATGTGATGTAAATTAAGATAATCAATGATAAAAAGGAAGTCCAGGCGATTTGGACTTCCTTTTTGATTAGTATTTAACGCTTCGATGTTGGCTAAAGTAGCCATTAAGAGGTCTGTCTTGCATTTCAAATAATTCATCAACTGTTACAAATTGATAGCCTTGTCGTCTTAAATTATCTATCATCGTTGAAACAGAGTTAATTGTTGGTTGATGAATATCATGCATTAAAATAATCGCACCATTGTGGATGTTATTACTAACTACATTATTAATCATGTAGGGATTTCTTGATTCCCAATCGCGTGTATCGATGCTCCACATAATCGCAGGTTTGGCGACTGTATTTGAAACGTAGCGGTTAACAGCACCATAAGGAGGTCGATATGTTTTTGGTAATTTTCCAGTAGCATAATAAATCGCCTTATCAGTTCGTCTCATTTCGCTTTGTATCTGACTAGCAGAAAGGCTGGTCAGTTGTGGATGAGAATAGCTGTGACTACCAACTTGGTGCCCAGCATCACTGACACGTTTTGCGATATTGGGATTAGCATTGACGCCATTTCCAACCATAAAAAAGGATGCTTTAACATTTTTATTTCTTAAAATAGTCAACAATTGTGGTGTTGTGTTTGGGTTAGGTCCATCATCAAATGTTAGTGCTACATATTTTTTACCACTATTTAATTTTGGAATGGCACCCTTTATTTGATTAGCAGGAAGCAGACGATAATTAACAGCAGGGGCAATTTCCTTTGGTGTTAATGTTACATTGTCCATTCCAACGCCCTTGCCACTTAAAGAGACCACAAAATGATTGTCTCGGTATTTGATTTGATTTCGACTAATCGTTGGCATACTTAAGACAGTATCAATGATATTGCTTGGTCGTTTAGCTGAATCAAGTATTTTTTGTTGCACAACTTGATGGACAGCAAGTAAACTTTCTTGGTTTGGAATTAATTTATTCATATCGTAGTTTTGAGCTGCATTGACGTTAATGTAACCAATCCAAGTGTTTCCATTGTAGATAGTATAATAACTTGAACCATTAAAATGTTGATAAATACCTCGTGCCATTAGTGTTTTACCACTTATTTTAAAAGATGTGTTTTGTTGTTTCCAACTGAAATCACGCCAAATCGGATAGTTATTGGATGAAAAAGTCACGTTTTTCCAGTAAGAGTGATATATTCCTTGGCGACCATCAGCAAGAGTTACGCCATTTTTATTAACGTAGCCAAGCCATTGATCTTTGTTGTTATAAAGAGAATAGTAAGAATCACCGTTATAGTGATGATAAATACCTTTAGCGTAAAGAGTTTGGTTTTTGTAATTTTTAGTTGTACTTTTTTTCTTCCAATTAAAATTTTGCCAAATGGAGTAGTTGCTTGTTGTGACAGAAACATATTTTTTGAAATGTTGATAGCTTCCTTCAGGGCCTTTAGTAGTTGTGGTGGCTTTTTGGTTGATGTATCCTAACCATTTGCCTTTACTATCATAGACACTTAAGTATTTATTACCATTAAAATGATAATAGATACCACGAGCTTTAAAGGTTTTTCCTAAGTATTCCGAGCTGTGAGCGCGTTTGCTCCAATTAAAGCTATTCCAAAAATCATAGTTCTTACTTTTTATGGTAATAAATTTGTTATAAGAATAGTAGTTACCTTGAGTCCCTGTTGCAATGTCAGCACCTGTCTCATTAATATAACCAAGCCAGTTATCGTTGTTGTCATAAAGAGAAAGGTAACGACTGCCATTAAAGTGATAGTATATTCCTTTAGCGTAAAGCGTTTTATTGGCATATTTACTTGCTTTACCATTTGATTTCCAAGAAAAATTTCCCCAGATATCGTAGTTTTTTTTCGTTAAATTCACATATTTTCCGTAAGCATGGTAATTACCTTGTTTTCCATCTGCTACTTTTGTATGGTTTTCCTCAATGTATCCAATCCATTTGTTGTCTTTATTAAAAATAGAAAGATAGGTAGTTCCGTTTGAGTGAAAGTAGCGGCCTTTAGCGTAAAAAGTTTGATTTATTAACGTATCAGTTGTATTTTTTTTATCGAAATTAAAATTTTGATAGGTTGTTTTCCCAGGTTGAGTTATGTTGATATATTGAAGAAAATATTGATACTCACCTTGAGGCGCCACTGTTTCTGTTACTAATTCCTTATTTACAAAACCAATAAATTCTTTTTTAATATTAAATAAAGAAAGAAATGTTTTTTCATTCATAGTTACTTCTTCTTGAACCGAATATGTTTTATTTAGGATGTCTTTTTCATCAATTGTTTCATTAAGAGTAGTATCTTTATAAACGAGGTATGCTTTTTTTTGACTAGACGTTGAAAAAGTGACAAAGTTTTTTGATTCTACTCGGTCGATGTTAGAAACATCAATAATACCTTGTTGATTATCTGATGTAGTAAAGGCATAAAACTCTTGCTCATTGGAAGTAAATAATTCTGTTAATTTAACTAATTTATTCTCAATTAGTGAAGTATCTTTTTCATGTAATCCATTTTTAGCATCCTCTATTGAATCATAAAAATGACTTTGATTATTAGTAATGACGCCGTATTTTTCAGGTTGAAAAGAGTGACTACTTTTAATAGTTAGTGATGGAGTGATGATTTCTTTATCTGATGTATCAGTTGTTGTCATAATTTCTTGTTGATCATTGCTGCTTGAATGCGTTCTGACAATTGTTGAAGTACTTTCTTCCACAGGTTCTGCAGAAGATTCTGCCAAAGTTATCGTGTTTAGTCCGCCTAATAATCCACTGACAATTAACATGGCAACTAATTTCTTTTTCATATGATGTGGCCCCCTTTTTTTGTTTGTATACACTTTCATTATACCAAAACTAAACTGTTTAAATGGGAGAAAAGTGATATAATGTTTTTTTGAAAGAAGGGAATTAACATGGCAGTAGAAAATAGTATGTCTAAAATAAATAGATTTAGAGAAGAAAGAGAGTGGCGACAATTTCATAATGAAAAAGATTTAGCACTTTCAATTTCTCTTGAGGCAAGTGAACTATTAGAAATATACCAATGGAAAAGCGCAAAAGAAGGAAATCAAGACCGAGAGCATTTAAAAGAAGAATTGGCAGATATATTGATTTATTCTTTTATGATGGCTGATAACCTAGGGTTTGATATTGATGATATTATTGCAGAGAAGTTAGTGAAAAATGCTGAAAAGTATCCGGTAGAAAAATGTTTAAAAAAGAATGAAGAACGAAAAAAAAGTAAGAAACAAGCT
>NZ_JAVWHO010000029.1:0-32209 GCF_036639995.1 Vagococcus sp.
CGAGCAGCCGTTAATTTAAGTGGAAGAGGGGGAGAATAGTTATGTGGAAAACGATACTACGACGCGTATTAGCAATGATTCCTCAGATTATTATCTTAAGTTTATTTATCTTTCTTTTAGCTAAAGCAATGCCAGGAGATCCTTTTACTGGATTAATTAATCCGAACATGGATCCAGCAGCTATAGAGAAAATGCGTGAAGCAGCGGGATTAAATAATCCATGGTATGTTCAGTATTGGGATTGGGTGACTAATGCACTACAAGGAGATTTTGGTCAAAGTTTCCTATTTAAGTTACCTGTAACTGATATTATTGGTCAACGGGCAACTAATACAATTTTACTTTCAGTATTAACAGCTATTTTAACGTATTTGATTGCTTTACCATTAGGATTATTCTCAGGAAGATATCAAAATTCAATTTTTGATAAGACTGTCGTTATCTATAACTTTGTCAGTTTTGCAGTTCCAATTTTTATTTTTGCGTTATTAATGTTATTTATTTTTGGTTACCGTTTAGAATGGTTTCCAACAACAGGATCTGTTGGTAGTGGTTTAGAATCTGGAACAATGGCTTATTATGGTAGTAAATTTTATCATATGATTTTACCAGCTATTTCCCAGGCGTTACTTGCCACTGCAGTGACGATTCAATATTTACGTAATGAAGTAATTGATGCACAACAAATGGACTTTGTTCGTACAGCAAGAGCTAAAGGTGTACCAACTAATAAAGTTTTCACCAGACATATTTTTAGAAATGCTTCATTACCAATAGCTGCCCAATTAAGCTATGAAATTTCGGCCTTAATTAGTGGTTCAGTTGTTATTGAGCAAACCTTTGCTTATCCAGGTATCGGGAAATTATTTATTGATGCAATTAATGGGCGTGACTATTCAGTTATTACAGCCCTAGTGTTAATTTTGGGAATTGTAACAATTGTTGGGAACTTAATTTCTGACATCGTTATGAGTATTGTAGACCCTAGAATTCGTATTCAATAAAAACTTGGATAAAGAAAGGAGAAAAAACATGAGTAAAGAAGAAAAAGCAATAGAATCAGTTAGTGTACCGCCAACTGGTATAAAAATGATTGCTAGAGAATTTAAAAAAGATAAATTAGCTTTATTTTCATTAGGGCTACTTGTTATTATTTTGTTAACAATTTTTATTGGTGCTCTCGTAATGGACCAATCGGCTGTTATGAAAGTGAGTATCTTAGATAAATACGCAACACCGGGTAATGGCTTTGTATTAGGAGCAGATGAAGGTGGTCGTGATGTTTTAGGCCAATTGATTATTGGCGCTAGAAACTCTGTAGTTATCGGATTTTCAATAACAATAATTACGTCAATTATTGGAGTTGGTTTGGGAATAATTGCAGGTTACTATGGTGGCATAATTGATACGGTGATTATGAGAATTGTTGATTTTGTTATGATTTTACCAATTACAATGGTAATTATCGTATTTGTAACAATTACACCTAGTTATACTGTTATGTCGTTTGTATTTATCATGAGTGCTTTTTATTGGGTTGCTAAAGCTCGTTTATTTAGAGGGAAGACCTTATCTGAAGGGCGACGAGATTATATCAGCGCTTCTAAAACTTTAGGTACTAGTGATTTTAAAATTATGTTTGGTGAATTAATGCCTAACTTAAGTTCATTAATTATTACTAACTTAACAATCAATTTTGCTGCTAATATTGGTATTGAAACAACTCTATCATATTTAGGGTTTGGGTTACCTCAATCAACACCAAGTTTAGGAACTTTAATCGGGTATGCATCAAATGGAGATGTATTATCTAATATGACATGGATTTGGGCTCCTGCATCAGCACTTATTTTAGTAATGATGTTGAGTATAAATTATGTTGGCCAAGCATTTAAACGTTCAGCAGATGCTCGTCAACGATTAGGATAAAAAACAAGGGGGAATGAAGGAAATGAAGTACAAAAAACTAATGAGCGTTATGGCACTTGGTGCTGTAGCAACGGTAGGACTTGCAGCGTGTGGTGGCGGAAGTAAAGATGGAAAGAATTCGGGAGAATCTGCTAAAAAAGAAGATGTTTCTAAATTTCCAGTTAAAACTAGTAATGATAAGAAAGCGGTAGAAGGCGGCACAATGGAAGTTGCTGTGGCAATGGATACTCAATTTGCTGGATTATTCTCATCTGAATTTTATGAAAATAATTACGATTTCTTATTTATGCAACCGTCACATGAAACTATTTATCGTTCTGATAGTAACTTTGAAACAACAGATGATGGTATTGTAAAAAAAGATATTGATGTAAAAGGTAAAAAAATTAAATTAACAATTACTAAAGATGCTAAATGGTCAGATGGTAAACCATTGATTGCAGATGATTTAAAACAACCATATTTAGTTATTTCTCACCCAGATTATAAAGGTGTTCGATATGGAGCAGACTTTACTAATATTGTAGGTGTTGAAGAATACAATGCTGGTAAAGCAGATGATATTTCAGGAATTAAAGTTTTAGATGACAAGTCAATTGAAATCAACTATAAAGAAATGAATCCAGCAATGAAACAAACAAGTGAAACTGTTTGGGAATATGCGATGCCTTCTCATATCTTTAAAGATATGCCGGTTAAAGGTATGGAATCAAGTGATCCAGTTCGTAAAACACCTGTAACATTAGGACCATACAAAATGTCTAAAATTAATCAAGGTGAATCTGTAGAGTACACACCAAATGAATATTACTATGGTGAAAAACCAAAATTAGATAAAATCATTATGCGTGTTGCTCCGACTAACTCAATTACTGAAGCAATGAAAGCAGAAAAATATGACATGATTTTCAGTATGCCAACTGATAACTATCCATCATATAAAGATATTAAGGGTTATGAAATTTTAGGTCGTCAAGATTTAGCTTATACATATATTGGCTTTAAAGTTGGTAAATGGGATGAAGATAAAAAAGCTGTAGCATACAACCCAGATGCTAAAATGTCAAATAAATCATTACGTCAAGCAATGGGATATGCTATTGATAATCAAGCTATTGCTGATAAGTTCTATCATGGCCTTCGTCAACCAGCTAACGCTATGATTCCACCAATCTTCCCTGAATTTAGTAATAAAGAACAAAAAGGATTCTCAAAAGATGTGGAAAAAGCTAATAAATTATTAGATGATGCTGGTTACAAGAAGAAAAATGGAGAAGAATTCCGTAGCGATCCAAATGGAAAAAAATTAGAAATTAAATTTGCTTCAATGTCAGGCGGAGAAACAGCACAACCTCTTGCTGAATATTACATGGATAGTTGGAAAGAGATTGGATTGGACGTTAAATTAACAACTGGTCGTTTGATTGAATTGAATTCATTCTACGATAAATTGAAAAATGATGATCCAGAAGTAGATGTTTATCAAGGAGCTTGGGGCTTAAGTTCAGATCCGTCACAATCAGGATTATACGCAGCAACAGCACCATTCAACTACACTCGTTTTGAATCTAAAGAAAATACAGAATTATTAAATGCAATTGATTCAGAAAAATCATTTGATGGTGAATATCGTAAGAAAGCATTTAAAGATTGGCAAGAATATGTCAATGAAGAAGCATACGTTATTCCAACATTATTTAGAGATCAAGTTTTACCAGTAAATGAAAAGGTAACAAACTTTAATTGGGCATACGATACAAAAACTAACCCATGGGCTAGTGTAGGTCTAGTAGAGAAAAAATAATCGCTTATTTTACTATCAACTCAAGAAAACTATTCTTGAGTTGATAGTTTTTGTTTTAAATCATAAGGAAACAACGTATAATAGGAACAGTACATATTGGAATGAGAGGGAGAGTTAAGACACATGATGGAACAACTTATAAATTTATTGAAAGAAAAATATGATATTATTTTCAAGGACATCAGTCTTTTAGAACAAGCTTTTACCCATTCATCCTATGTGAATGAGCATCGACACTTGGAGTTAACTGATAACGAACGTCTTGAGTTTTTAGGAGATGCCGTATTAGAGTTAATTGTTTCAGACTACTTGTATGATAATTTTCAAGAGTTACCTGAAGGAAAGTTAACTAAATTACGGGCTACAATCGTTCGTGAAGATAGCTTAGCAATGTTTGCCAAACTTTGCCAGTTTGATCAATTTGTTCGTCTTGGTAAAGGCGAAGAAAATTCAAATGGCCGTACCCGTTCATCACTTTTATGTGATTTATTTGAAGCATTTTTGGGTGCCCTTTTTATCGATCAAGGACAAGTTGCAGCAAAAACATTCATCTATCAAGTGGTTATTCCAAAAATCGAAGCAGGTGCTTTTTCACATGAGATGGATCATAAAACAGCTTTACAGGAAGTATTGCAAAAAAATGGTGATATCTTAATTGAGTATCGTTTAATTAACGAGGAAGGTCCGGCACATAGTCGAATTTTCCATGTAGAAGTAAAAGCTGGGGGAAACATATTAGGTATTGGCTCAGGTAAATCCAAAAAAATTGCTGAGCAAAAAGCAGCAGAAGTTGCATTAGAAAAAATAGCTAAAAAGAACCAACAGTAGGAAGGAGACTAAACTTTAGTGTATTTAAAACGAATTGAAATTGCTGGGTTTAAGTCTTTTGCAGACCGAACCGTTATTGAGTTTAATCAAGGTTTAACTGCGGTAGTAGGACCAAATGGAAGTGGAAAAAGTAACATAACAGAAGCCATAAGATGGGTGCTTGGGGAGCAGTCAGCAAAAAACTTACGTGGAGGAACAATGCCTGACGTGATTTTTGCTGGCTCTTCTTCACGAGCGCCTTTAAATTTAGCAGAAGTAACCCTTGTTCTTGATAATGAAGAACGTTTTTTACCAATTGATTTTAGCGAAGTGAGTGTGACAAGACGTCTAACAAGAAGTGGTGACAGTGATTTCTTTATTAACAAACAAAGCTGTCGATTAAAAGATATTGTCAGTCTTTTCATGGATTCTGGATTAGGAAAAGAATCTTTTTCAATTATTTCTCAAGGAAAAGTTGAAGCTATTTTTAATAGTAAACCAGAAGATAGACGAGGTATCTTTGAAGAAGCAGCAGGTGTTTTGAAATACAAAACACGTAAAAAAGAAGCCGAGCGACGTTTATTTGAGACAGAGGACAATTTAAACCGTGTGCAAGATATTATTTATGAGCTTGAAACGCAGTTAACACCTTTAAGAGAACAAAGTGATGTGGCTAAAAAGTACCAATTATTAAAAGAACAATTAACAGAGATTGATGTTAACATTACCACTCAAGAAATCGAAACACATAAAACGAATTGGGATGAAAAGGCACGAGAAGTTAGTCTTGTATCTGACACTATTGAAAGTAAGAAAAAAGCACTCCAATTAGCAGAAGAAAAATTAAATGAGTTAAAAAATAAGCGAGAAAAAGTTGAAACGGAAATAGATGATAATCAACGTCATTTATTAGAAGTAACAACTAAATATGAACAATTAGAAGGTCAAAAGAAGGTTGTTGAAGAACGTCAACGTTTTTCAGTACAAAATAAAACAACTTATCAAGAAAACTTGGTGTCTTTAGATACAAAAGAAGCAGAACTCTTAGCAGAACTTGAAACACTAATTACTGAAAAAACGGTATTGTCTCACAGTGAAAAACAACTACTTGATGAAGTGAAAACTTTAACGATTCAAGTGGAGCGTTTTAGTAAGTCGGCAAAAGAGCAACTAGAAGATCTACGAAGTGATTATGTGGATGTGATGCAACAGCAAACAAACATTAATAATGATTTGAAGCATCTTGAAAAGCAATATCAACAAGAAATGGTTCGAAGTGAAAAAGATGTTACGACATATGACCGTCTTCTTTTAGAAGAGAAAGAAACAAAAGCTGAAAAAGTTCAACAAGAAAAAAGTTTAGAAAAGCAAAAGAAAAAAGTTGAAGAACTTTTAGCTGATTTTAGAGAGCAACAAGAAGAATTTGTTTCTTTAAAACAACAAGTAACAGTTAATGAGAGACAAATGTATGAAGCGTTAAAAATTCTACAACAAGCGCAAGCAAAAGAAAAAAGCTTGAAAGATTTACAGGCTAATTATTCAGGCTTTTATCAAGGTGTTCGTTCTGTATTAAAAGAACGTGATAATTTGGGTGGAATTGTTGGGGCAGTTGCTGAACTGATCGAGGTACCTAAAGAGTTTAGTTTGGCGATTGAAACAGCATTAGGTGCTTCAGCGCAACATGTCATTACAGATAATGAACAAAGTGCAAGACAAGCTATTTCTTATTTAAAACAAAAACGAGTGGGAAGAGCAACGTTTTTACCTTTAACGACAATTAAGTCACGTCAGTTAAATCAAGGAATTAAAACTAAAGTAGCTCAACATTCTGGATTTGTCGGTGTAGCAAGTGAGTTAATTCAATATGAAATGACAATTAGCCAAGTTGTTGAAAATATTTTGGGTTTAACTATTATTGCTAAGGATTTAAGTAGCGCAAATGAACTGGCTAAACAAATTAATTATCAATACCGAGTGGTGTCATTAGATGGAGACGTCATGAATCCTGGTGGATCGATGACTGGTGGGGCAAACAAAAATGGTCAAAATAATCAGTTGTTCTCACAAGGTCAGGAATTAAAAGATTTAGAAAAACAAGTGGCTCAAATGGAGCGTTTATATGAGACAAAAGAGTCAGACGTTAGAGAGCTGAAAAAGAAAAGTCACGCAGCTGAAGAAAGTTTGGAAAAGGTCAGAAAAGCGGGAGAAGAAGCTCGTTTATTAGAACAAACTTTAACAAATGAGGTTTCTCAGCTGGAACAAAAGTCTGAACGTCAAGAAAAAGAAAGACGAGCCTTTGAATATGAAAAAAGAGAGTTACAACGTTTCTTAAAAGATTATCAAGAAGAAAAAGAGCAGCTTGAAGAAGCAAAAGAAAAATTAGTTGTAAAAAAAGCAGAATTAGATCAATTGATGAGTGAAACCAGTCAATTGGAAGAAGAGAATGCACAAAAGAAAGAAGAGACACAAAAAGAATTAAATCAAAAGCAATCAGATTTAGCTGTGTTATCTGAAAAAGTTATTCAATTAGCGAAACGTCAAACAGAAAAAAAAGTAGAGCAAGAAGAAGTTACTCTTCAAAAAGAGAGTATTCTTTCTCAGCTTGATTCTCAATCCAGTGAACATATGACACAAGGAGAACAGAGCCAACAAATCCAACAAACAATGGAAGAGTTGAAGATAACAAGAGAAGAAATTACGGTTGCCCTTAATACGTTAAAAGTTTCTAGAGAGCACTTATTTAAAGAAATCAGTATCCTAGATCAAGAAGTGGTTACTAAAAATCAAACGATTCAAGAAGCAATGGATCAAAAAACAAGTTTAGAAGTAGCTAAAAACAGGTCAGAGATTGCATTAGATACGTCTTTAACTTACTTGCAAGAGGAATATGGGTTAACTTATGAACGTGGCAAGGATTTATACCCTGTTGTTACTGATTTTAATGAAGGTAAAGAAACAATCAAAACACTGAAGGCGAGTATTCAGCAATTAGGTGTAGTTAATATGTCTTCCATTGAGCAATATGAAGAAGTGAATGAACGTTATCAATTCTTGACTGCGCAGCAAGAAGATTTGGTTCTTGCAAAAAATGAATTGTTTGAGACAATGAATGAGATGGATGAACTAGTTATTAAAAAATTCCATGAAGTATTTTGTGATATTCGTGAAGAATTTAGAATTGTCTTTCCTAATATGTTTGGTGGAGGCCATGCAGATTTAGTTTTAACAGATCCAACTGACTTACTTCATACAGGAATTGACATTGTAGCGCAACCACCTGGTAAAAAATTACAGAATCTGAGTTTACTATCTGGTGGAGAACGAGCTTTAACAGCGATTGCGCTATTATTTGCGATTATTCAAGCAAGACCTGTTCCTTTTTGTATATTGGATGAGGTTGAAGCTGCACTGGATGATGCTAATGTTGCAAGATACGGGGATTATTTACGCCATTTTGGTAAAGATACACAGTTTATTGTCATTACTCACCGTAAAGGAACTATGGAAGCTGCCAATGTTTTGTATGGCGTGACTATGCAAGAATCTGGTGTTTCTAAAATAGTCTCTGTTCATCTTGAAGGCTTAGAAAATCAAGAGGAAATAGACGTGCTTTAAAATAAGGAGGATATCAATGATTAAGTTGATAGCAATAGATTTAGATGGAACACTTTTAACAGATGGAAAAAAAATAACGGATCGTAACAAAGAAACTTTAACGAAAGCTAAAAAACAAGGTGTTAAAGTCGTTCTTTGTACAGGACGTCCTTTGGTTGCGATTGAAACTTATTTAGATCGTTTAGAGTTAAGAGATCCGGGAGATTACAGTATTACATTTAATGGTGGTGCGATTCAAAAAAATGATACAGGTGAAGAGTTACTCGCTTATTCCTTAACGTTAGAAGAAGTTCAATCAGTAGCCCAAATAATGACAGAACTTGATTTGCCGCTGGATGTGATTACTGTTGATACATGTATTAATTTAACCACATCAAAAAGTAAAGAATCTATTTACAGAGAATTGAATCCTATTTTAAATTTTAAAACAATGTCACCAGAAGAATTGGATGAGACAATTGTTTTTAATAAAATGGTGGTTGGTGTAGAACCTACTTACTTAGATGAAAAAATAAAAAATTTAGCACCAGAATGGTATGAACGATTTAATATAATGAAGTCTCGTGATTGTTTACTTGAAATCATTCATAAAGATGTAAGTAAGGCAAACGGCATCGAGCTATTGAGAAAAGAGTTAGGGATTGAACAATCTGAAGTCATGGCTATTGGTGATGAAGAAAATGATATTTCCATGATTGAGTATGCCGGTATGGGTGTTGTGATGGCAAATGGGAATGATACTGTAAAAAAATTAGCACAGTTTGTAACAAAATCAAATGAAGAAGATGGCGTGGCATATGCTGTCGAGAAATTTGTATTAAGTAATTAAGGAGGGTACCTATGGGATTTTTTGATAAAATTAAAAAGGCAGTTTTAGGCGAAAAGCCTGTTGAAGAAGAAAAAAAAGACTTGCCCTTAGAAGAAATAATAGATACAAATGAACAACAAGAAGACAGTGAGCAAGCGGTTGAAATAAATACTCCCGTTGAAGAGACTGTAGTAGAAGTTAAAGAATCAATTGACGTACCAAAAGAAACTGAGAAAATTGAAGATGTTGTGGAAATTGAAGAAATTATAGACGAGGTTCAATCTGTTGTAGAAGAAATAGTTGAAGAAAAACCAACACCAGAAATACAACCAGAACCTATTGTTTCGCAAAAAGAAGAAACGATTGAAAAATATGACAAAGGATTAGAAAAATCACGTAAAACCTTTGGGCAATTTATGAATGATTTATTTTCTAATTTCCGTGTAGTGGATGATGAGTTTTTTGAAGATTTGGAAGAAGCTTTGATTAGTGCGGATGTTGGTTTTGATACAGCACTACGTATTTCAGACGAATTACAAGAAGAAGTAAAACTAAAAAATGTTAAAAAGACATCTGAAGTTCAAAAGACAATCATTGAAAAATTGGTAGAGATTTATGAAGCAGAAGGTGTAGAAGAAAATAATGAGTTGAACATTCAACCAGATGGTCCAACAATTATACTTTTTGTTGGTGTTAATGGTGTTGGGAAAACAACAAGTATTGGAAAATTAGCGCATCGTTACAAACAAGATGGAAAAAAAGTATTATTAGCTGCAGCAGATACATTTAGAGCAGGAGCTATTGATCAGTTAGTTGTTTGGGGAGAACGTGCTGGTGTAGATGTTGTTAAACATAGTGCAGGAAGTGATCCAGCAGCAGTTGTGTTTGATGCTGTTGAAAAAACAAAAAAAGAGAACTATGATATTTTACTAGTAGATACAGCAGGACGATTACAAAATAAGGTTCACTTGATGAAAGAGCTAGAAAAAATGAAACGTGTTATCGAGCGTGAGTACCCATCAGCACCTCATGAAGTACTACTTGTAGTGGATGCAACAACAGGGCAAAATGCGATGATTCAAGCAAAAGAATTTAAAGATACTACAGACGTAACCGGTATTGTTTTATCTAAATTAGATGGAACAGCAAAAGGTGGGATGGTATTAGCGATTCGTAATGAACTTCATTTACCAGTAAAATTGGTAGGTTTAGGTGAAAAAATTACAGATTTAGCAGATTTCGATCCAAATCAATTTGTTTACGGTTTGTTTAAAGAGTTAATGGAAAATTATGAAGGTTAATTAAGGAAAAATCATCAAAATGACTGTTTTGATGATTTTTTTTGCTTTTATATGAATGTTTTTGATTGAAAAAGAGTGATTTTGGTAGTAGTATAAAGATATGGAGTGATGAACATGCTAACAGAAGAAAGACAGCAAGCTATTTTATTGCTGTTAAAAGAAAATGAAATCGTTAAAACAAAAGAATTAATGAGTCAATTTGATGTTTCTGAATCCACGATTCGTAGGGATTTACAAGAGATGGAAGAGAAAAGTCTATTAAAGAGAGTTCATGGTGGTGCTAAGAGTATCTTGAAATTAGAACCAGAACTCAATATGTTAGAAAAATCGGTCAAAAACGTGCATCAAAAAAAGGCGATTGCAGCTTATGCAGCGTCTTTGGTGAAAGATGGTGAGTTTATCTATCTTGATGCTGGTACAACAACGTATGAAATGTTGCCTTTTTTAAAAGGAAAAGACGTACATGTGGTAACAAATTCTGTTTATCACGCAAGTAGTGGAATTGATTTAGGTATTCAAATGACGATGATTGGTGGTACGGTCCGAATGACAACTAAAGCATCAGTTAGTAGCCAAGCTATCGAACAACTTAAAACGTATTATTTTGATAAAGCATTTATGGGAGTGAATGGTATTCATGCTGATTATGGTTTTACAACAGTAGATGCTGAAGAGGCAGCGACTAAAAAGGCAGCGATGAATCAGGCACAACATGTTTTTGTTTTAACGGATCATTCAAAGTTTGGTAAAGTTAATTTTTCCAAAATTACTGATGTAGAAGCAGGAGTTATTATTACTGACAAGATAGAAGAAAGTGATGTTTCTGAGCGTTTGAAAACCAAGACAACTATTAAGGAGGTTTTATAATGATTTACACAGTTACACTTAATCCAGCTATCGATTATGTTATTAAAGTACCAGACTTTCAATTAGATCAATTGAATAAAACAACAGAGGAACACAAATTTCCAGGGGGAAAAGGAATTAATGTTTCTCGAATTTTAAAAAATTTAAATGTTGAATCAACAAATCTAGGATTTGTTGGCGGTTTTACTGGATCGTTTATTCGTAATAAATTAAGCGAAGAGAGATTGCTTACGAATTTTATTGATGTACCTGGTGACACTCGAATTAATATTAAGCTAAAAAGTGAAGTAGAAACTGAAATTAATGGTCAAGGACCAGTTATTGAAAAAATACATTTAGATGCATTGAAAGCACAATTACTAGATGCTGATAGTCAAGACTTAATTGTTTTTTCTGGAAGTGTACCTAAGGGTGTGTCTGAGGATATTTATGTTGAGCTTGCTAAAGCAGCAAGTGAAAAAGATGTTCCGTTTGTGGTAGATATCAGCAGTGATAAATTACTTAAGATTTTACCGTTTAAACCAGTTTTGATTAAACCTAATCACCATGAATTAGCTGAAATTTTTAATGTGACATTTAATTCCTTTGAAGACATGATACCATATGGAAAAAAATTAGTTGAGATGGGCGCTGAAAATGTATTGTTGTCTATGGGAAAAGAGGGAGCCGCTTTATTTAATAAGACAGGTATCTACCGTGCGCCTGGTTTAGTTGGAAGACTTAGAAATTCTGTGGGGGCAGGAGATTCGATGGTAGCAGGATTCGTTAGCCAATACGTTGAAGAAAAAAATGTGCTAAGAGCTTTTACTTATGGTGTTGCAGCAGGTAGTGCAACAGCTTTTAGTGATGATTTGGCAACAGGAAAAGATATTCTAACATTAGTCGAAAAAGTTAAAATAAATCAAATAAAAATCGGTGAATAGGAGGAGTTAAAATGAAAGTAATCGAGTTATTATCAGCAGATTGTATGATTATGGAGTTACAAGGAACAACTAAATCTGATGTCATTAAAGAAATGGTAGAAAAACTTTACGGAGCAGGTCGAATTAATAATCAAGAAACGTTCGAAGCAGGTATTATTGCTAGAGAAAAGCAAACGTCAACGGGTTTAGGTGATGGGATTGCAATGCCTCACTCCAAAAATGCTGCTGTTGTAAAACCTACTGTGTTGTTTGCTAAAAGTAGCCAAGGTGTGGATTATGAAAGTTTAGATGGTCAACCTACCTTTTTATTTTTTATGATTGCGGCTCCAGAAGGGGCAAATGATACTCATTTAGAAGCATTAGCAGGCTTATCACGTTTACTACTAAATCCAGCGTTGATTGGGCAATTAAAAGAAGCTGATTCAGCAGAAACCGTGATTAATCTTTTTGATAAAGCTCAAAAAGCTTATGACGCTGAACAATTAAAAGATGCTGCTAATGTTGATGATAGTAGTCGTCCTTTTGTGGTGGCTGTAACAGCGTGTCCAACAGGAATAGCTCATACGTATATGGCAGAGGATGCACTAAAAAATAAAGCCAAAGAAATGAATGTAAGTATAAAAGTCGAAACAAATGGTTCAGAAGGTGTGAAACATCGCTTGAGCAAAGAAGACATAGAAAAAGCGTCTGGTGTCATTATTGCTGCTGATAAAAATGTTGAGATGGCTAGATTTGATGGAAAACACTTAGTTAATCGTCCTGTAAGTGATGGAATAAAAAAATCAGAAGAATTAATTAACTTAGCGATGAGTGATTCAGCTCCTGTTTATCATCATGATGGAAGCAAGGATTCAGCAGAAGAAGAATCAAGTAGTGGAAGTGTTGGCTCTCAAATATATAAACATTTGATGAACGGAATCAGCCATATGTTGCCTTTTGTTATTGGTGGGGGAATCATTATTGCTCTATCTTTCATGGTAGATCAATTTATGGGAGTCCCTCAGGATTCTTTACATAAATTAGGTAGTTATCATCAACTTGCGGCTCAGTTGAATACTATTGGTGGTGCTGCATTTGGGTTTATGCTACCAGTTTTAGCTGGATTTATTGCCTCAAGTATAAGTGATCGTCCTGGTTTAGTAGCGGGATTTGCTGCTGGAGCATTAGCTAACACAGGTGGTGCAGGATTTTTAGGAGCGTTACTTGGTGGATTTATTGCTGGTTATGTGATTGAGTTTTTAAGAAAAATATTAAAAGGTTTGCCTAAGTCATTAGATGGTATTAAAGCTATTCTCTTTTATCCGTTACTGGGAGTTTTGATTACTGGTGCTATTATGTTAGTCATCAATGTTCCAATGGCTGCAATCAATACAGGATTAAATAGTTTCTTGAATGGTCTATCTGGTGGGAATGCAGCGTTACTTGGAGCTTTATTAGGTGGTATGATGGCAGTTGATTTAGGCGGACCTATCAATAAAGCAGCTTATGTTTTTGGTACAGGAACATTAGCTGCAACTGTTGCCACAGGTGGTAGTCCAATGATGGCAGCTGTTATGGCTGGTGGGATGGTTCCACCACTTGCGATAGCGATTGCCACATTATTATTTAAAGATAAATTTAGCAAAAAAGATAAAGATGCGGGATTAACTAATTTAGTGATGGGCTTTTCATTTATTACAGAAGGAGCCATTCCATTTGCTGCCTCTGACCCGTTAAAAATGATTCCAAGTTTTATGGTTGGTTCAGCTTTAGCAGGCGGTTTAGTTGGAGGCGCGGGAATTAAATTAATGGCCCCTCATGGCGGTATCTTTGTTATTATGTTAGTAAATAAACCAATTTTATATTTAGTCTTTATTTTAATTGGTTCATTGGTGAGTGCATTAGTTTTAGGCTTACTAAAGAAAAAAGTTGTTGAGTAAAAGTAAACAATTAACTATTTAAAGAGGTTATGGTAAAGCTAATAATAGTTTTATCATAGCCTTTTTTTCTTCAAAACATAATTTTA
Source organism: Vagococcus sp. (assembly GCF_036639995.1). GTDB lineage: Bacteria > Bacillota > Bacilli > Lactobacillales > Vagococcaceae > Vagococcus. The sequence continues at coordinate 14,060 of NZ_JAVWHO010000029.1, forward strand.
GTGAATGTATTTAAGGAGTGCTATAATGATTGAAGAAATGACAAAGATAGAAGGTATAAGGTGAAAGTATAATGAAAGAATTAAAAAATATATTAAAAGCTGAAGCAGTTAGACCGTTATTTAAATTGTTTCGAATTGGCTTGGAAAAGGAAAGCCAACGTATAACACCAGAAGGATGCTTAGCTAAAACTGACCATCCAAAAAAGGTGGCAAGTCGAGATATCCATCCGTACATTCAAACTGATTTTAGTGAAACTCAAATGGAATTAATTACCCCAGTTTTTGACTCAAGTGAAGAAACACTGCGCTTTTTAGGAGCATTACATGATGTGGCGCTTCGTTCTTTAGATAATGAAGAACGTTTATGGCCTTTGAGTATGCCACCCATTTTACCAGAAGATGACAGAGACATTGTCATTGCTAAATTAAGTGATCAAGGAGATGTTAACTACCGACGATATTTGGCAAAAGTTTATGGAAAAAGAAAACAAATGGTAAGTGGTATCCACTATAATTTTGAGTTTTCAGAAGAATTATTGAAAGAGATGCATACGTTATATTTTTCAACGATGTCTTATGAAACGTTTAGAACGGAAGTTTATCTGAAAACGTCACGTCATTATTTAAGATATCGCTGGCTTATTACTTATTTATTTGGGGCGAGTCCTTATGCTAAAGAGGGCTATTTTATAGATGAGGCACCAGATGAGCCGATTAGAAGTATTCGTAATAGTCATTTTGGTTATACTAATCGACCAGAAATTAAAGCATCATTTGAGTCTTTAACAGATTATGTTTCAGACATTGAACATCTAGTTGACAATGGTGATTTAATTGAGGCAAAAGAGTTTTATTCATCAGTTCGGTTAAGAGGGGCAGATAATTTAGATGAATTATTAGAAAAAGGTGTTTCTTATATCGAATTACGTAATATCGATTTAGATCCGTTTGCTGAATATGGCACCACACTTGAAACGTTGGAATTTTTACATCTTTTTGTGATGACGATGTTATGGATAGATGAAACAGAACACTCTGATAAATTATTAACAGATGGTGTCATGTTAAATGACCAAGTTTCATTAGAGCACCCATTAACAAAAACAGCTCTTTATGAAGAAGGTGTTTGGTTAATGAATCAAATGACTGAGATGGCAGAAGCACTTAATTTATCTGATAAAGAAAAAACGTTAATTAATGAAGCAAAAGAACAATTGGAAGCACCTGAAAAGACACTTTCAGCACGAGTTGTTTTAGCAGAAGAAAAGGAAGTGGCTCAGAATAAAGAACTAGGAACTGAGTTAGGAAACGTTTATTATCAGCGAGCTTTTGAACGACCTTATCAATTGTCAGGTTACCGCCAAATGGAATTATCTACTCAAATATTCTTATTTGATTGTATTCAAAATGGTATAAAGGTAGAAGTGTTAGATGAAAATGATCAGTTTTTAAAATTAACATTTAACGGCCGAGTAGAGTATGTTAAGAATGCTAATATGACAAGTAAAGATTCTTATATTGTGCCGCTTTTAATGGAAAATAAAACCGTAACAAAAAAAGTTTTAGCTAAAGCTGGCTACCGGGTTCCTTTAGGGAAAGAATTTTCTAGTGTGGCAGCAGCGGAAGCAAGATATGAGTTATTTGCTAAAAAAGGATTTGTTGTAAAACCAAAATCAACTAATTATGGTTTAGGCATTTCTATTTTTAAAGACGGGGCAACATTTGAGGATTATCAAAAAGCATTAGAGATTGCCTTTAAAGAAGACTCCGATATTTTAGTTGAAGAATTTTTAGAAGGAACCGAGTATCGTTTCTTTGTGTTAGATGGAAAAACGCGAGCTGTTTTATTAAGAGTGCCAGCTAATGTGGTAGGTGATGGGGTAAACAGTGTGGAGGAATTAGTTGCTGAAAAAAATAAAGATAGTTTAAGAGGAAGCAACCACCGTGCCCCTCTTGAGTTAATCCAACTGGGAGATTTAGAGCAATTAATGCTAAAAGAGCAAGGATTAACTATTTCAAGTATTCCTGAAAAAGAGCAGATAGTTTATCTTAGAGAAAACTCTAATGTAAGTACAGGTGGAGATTCGATTGATATAACAGAAGAGATGGATGAAAGTTATAAAAAAATTGCAGAATCTGCGACAGAGAGCTTGGGAGCAAAGGTTTGTGGGATTGATTTGATTATTCCAAATCGAAAAAATAAAGGCTGTAAAAATGATAATTCTTATGGTATTATCGAGGGGAATTTTAATCCAGCCATGCACATGCATATATATCCTTTTGCTGGTGTTGGTCAACGTTTGACCATGGATGTTTTAAGATTACTTTATCCAGAAATGACAAAATAAAAAATAAGTGTCTACTCAAACTCTTTAATAAGAGAACTCGAGTAGACACTTTTTTTATTGTTGAACAGTCATAGTTTGTTTGGTTGGTTCATCTACTTTCAAACCAGTTTTAGATTCCCACCACTCATTTAAGATAGCAACATGAGAATCTGGGAAGTTAGATAAATCAATCGATGTGAAATGTGGATAAGATAAAGCAAGATTATTTTTAAGTTCTGCTAGTAGGTTGTAGTACTGAAAAGCAGCAAAGTATAAATCCTCTTCATTATCTGAAACAAGAGATTCAGGAATTCTTTCAAGCATAAAGCCTAGACTCCTAAAAATAAAACGAACCGCTTCTTCTGAGCCAGTATCTACAGTATCAATTTCTTTTAATAGTACAATGTGCGCATGTAATGCTTGAGCCAATTCTTTTTTTATCATAGTTCCTTTATCCATCATAAAACACTCCCTTATTGATTGGTTAGTACTAAATTAATAATAGTTGTTTATACAGTTGTGGCATTAAGTCATTTGGATAATCATCTGTTGATTGATTAGAAAGGAAAATCACAAGATTTTGATTGGTAATATCACCATACAGATAGCTACTATAACCACCTCTTGTCCCTTCAGAAGAGATATTTCCAGTTCGTTCAATCAACTCATTATGTTCAATACCAAGTAATTCTAAATAGTCTTCATCCTTTAGTAATGTCCCATTATTTAAAGACATTTCAAAAGTTGCAATATCACTAGCAGTGGCATAAACATTGCCAGCACCAAGTAATGTACTCATTAATTCATCTGAATAAACGCTGCCTTCTGTGACATAGTCTTTGTCATCACGAAAATAATATTCAACAGGGACATTACTATTCTTAGGAATGCTATCCCACAAGTATGACTGTTTCATGTTTAGTGGGTTAAAGATTCTTTCTTGAAGACTTTCAGCATATGTTCGATCATCTAGTTCTCGAATGACACCTGCTAGTAATGTGTAGTTTCCATTGGAATAATTATAGTCATGATTATCTTGGTAGACGCTTGTTTCTAATGCATTGGTTAGTTGTTCATCTTCTGTAGTCAATGTTTTTCCAGTTGAAACTTCGGGCATAACATAGCCGCTTGTGTGATCAATCAACTGACGAATTGTAATGTCATCAGCGTGTTCTAAATCTGGGTAAAAATCAATTAGTGTCGTATCATAAGATAACTTATCTTCACTAATGAGTTGAGCTACCATGACTGCAGTCATATTTTTTTGAAGCGATGCAATCGGGTAGACCGTATCTTTATCATTTTTAATCTTTTTATCAACATTTGACAACCCGTAACCTTGGGTATAAACTACTTCACCATTTTTGACAAGAGCAATCGTCCCATAAAGATGAGAGTCATCAATAAGATCATTAATGTTATTGATAGCAGCATTGTCGGCAGCAGAAGTTGTTTCTGCGTGAAGTTTATTATTTTTAATGTAAAAGGTAGAAAACGTCAGGATAACTAAAAATACAGAAGCGACAGGAACTAAAACTTTTTTCTTTTTAAGTTTTGAAAAATTCATAAAAGACCCCTCTTAAAATATTTATGATATAAATAAAGTTATCACTAGTGTTTGAAGATTAACTGAATAATTTTTTAAAAAACCCTGATTTTTTTTCATTAGTTGTGGTTTTTGTGGGAATAGATTGCGTCTGTTTTTTTTCTTTAACAGAAATATCTTCAATATCAACCGCTTGATCCAAGGTAAAAACCATGGCAATATCTTGGTTATCTAAGCAATCAGCATCTTTGTCGACAAGGCGAAAATCGATTTGTTTTTGTTGAGCTAATTTCATGAAGTGATTTTGAACCTTTATATCAGCGTTAGCGTCAATTAAAAGCGTTCCTTTAGGATAGTCTGAAAATTTTTCTAAACAAAAACGGTCGAATGAAATTTTTGTTGTTTCCTCTGAAGTCATCGCAAAGACAACCCGTTCACGATAAGTACCTAAATACTTTTTTTGTTCATCAGGTTTGATTTGAGGTGTCCCGTACATCCCTTTATCCAAATAATCTTGGATATCTTTTTGCCCCATTGAATAACTCCTTTCATTAATTGATACGTTAAGTATAACACAGGTTACTAGGTGAATGGTTTTAGAAAGCTATTGCATTTTTGTTTCAGTTTGGTTAAACTTAATTGGAAATGAAAATCATTATCAATTAAATGTTAGAAAGGTTTGTTATGAAAAAAACAATTCCGTTGAGTTTATTACTCTTTTTTTCTTGTTTGTCATTGTTTATTGGTGTACAAAGTATTTCAATTACTAATTTATTTCATTTTAATGAATTAGAGCAACTAGTCTTGTGGAACACTCGAGTTCCTCGAACGGCTAGTTTAATCATTGCTGGAGCAACAAGTAGTGTGTGCGGATTAATCATGCAACACTTAACACAAAATAAATTTGTCTCTCCAACAACAGCTGGAACAATGGATAGTGCCCGTTTAGGAATGCTTGTAGCGATGCTTTTTTTCCCTTCAAGTTCAATTCTAACTCGTTCATTCGTTGCTTTTTTATTTGCTTTTTTTGGTACATATTTATTTGTTCAACTAATCAAATCAATTCCCAGTAAAAATCAAATTATGATTCCGTTAGTCGGGGTAATGTTTGGTAGTGTTATCGGCTCAATTGTGACGTTTTTCGCTTATCAGTTTCAGCTTATTCAAAATATGACGTCTTGGCTTCAAGGTAGCTTTTCAACAGTAATGAAGGGTGACTATGAATTAATCTATCTTTCAGTTCCAATATTAGTCATATGTTATTTTTTTGCCTATAAATTTACAATTGTGGGCATGGGAGAAGACATAGCGGTTACTATTGGTCTTAATTATGAAAAAATTCAGTTGTTAGGTTTATTGTTAGTGGCTGTTGCAAGTAGTGTGACATTAGTAACAATTGGTGGTTTACCTTTTATTGGTGTCATTATTCCCAATATTGTTTCTCAATTTTTCGGAGATCAGATGAAAAACACTTTATGGATAACAGCTGTGTCGGGTAGTTTATTTTTAGTTATTTGCGATATCTTATCACGTATTATCAGGCAACCTTATGAAGTGCCTGTCAGTCTAATTGTTGGAGTCATAGGAAGTGTTATTTTTATTAGCCTATTGATTAAGGGGGCTAAGGAATGAAACTGCTTGTAAAAAACAATTACTTTTTACAATTTCTTATTCTAAGTTTGTTAACACTATGTGTTGTTCTCCTTTTTTTAACGTATCAGACGTATGGTAATTGGGAGTTTGCTTTATTATTAAGAGGAAAAAAATTGCTAGCCTTTTTAATTGTCGGGTTATTAACAAGTTTTTCAACAATTACATTTCAAACAATTTCTCAGAATCATTTTTTAACACCGAGTATTTTAGGTTTCGATTCTTTATATGTCTTAATTCAAACACTTCTTTTTTTTATGATGGGAAGTAATTATCAAAGAGAACCAATAGTTTTTTTCTTAAATGTTATATTGATGGTTTTAATTAGTGTGTTGTTATTTTCAACATTATTAAAAAAAGAGGGTCAGGATTTATTTTTACTGTTGATGATTGGCATGATTTTAGGGACGTTATTTAAAAGTATGAGTACTTTTCTACAGGTAATGATGGACCCAAATGAATATGACAAACTTCAAGGGAAGTTATTTGCAAGTTTTAGTAATGTAGAAGTATCGTTACTGACCTTAGTTATTCCCGTGGTAATTGTTTTAGTCATTCTTTTCTTTAAAGCAAGTCCTAAGCTTGATGTTTTACATTTAGGATTAGAGCAAGCAATTAATTTAGGGATTAATGTCAATCGATTTAGAAAATATTTGTTATTTTTAATTAGTCTAGCAGTGGCTTTAGCAACGGCGCTAATTGGACCAATTACCTTTTTAGGCTTTATTGTGGCAAACGTTACGTATCAATGGATAGGAACATATAAACATACCTATTTATTTATTTCAGGTGCGTTATTGAGTGTTTTATTCCTTGTTTCAGGTCAATTTTTAGTGGAACAAGTATTTCATATGAATACGACACTTAGTGTTGTGATTGAATTTAGTGGTGGTCTTTACTTTATTTGGAAACTATTAAAAAGAAAAGGAGGGCAGGTATGATGGAGATAAATCAAGTAACAAAAAAATACGGTGATAAAGAAGTTCTTCATGAAATAGATTACATTGTCACAAAGCAAAAACTAACGGCATTTATTGGCCCAAATGGTGCTGGGAAAAGTACGCTATTATCGCTGATGAGCCGGTTGATGGATAAGGACACAGGAGGTATTTATTTAGAGGGAGAAGAGATTAAAACTTGGAATCAACAAGAATTAGCTCAAAAACTATCTATATTAAAACAAGCAAACGGTGTGCAACTAAAATTAACGGTTAGAGAACTTGTTGCTTTTGGCAGGTTTCCACATAGTATAGGAAGACTAACAGCGGTAGATAAAGAAAAGATTGAAGAAGCGCTGACTTATTTAGGGTTACTTGATTTAGCTGAAGAATCCATCAGTACTCTTTCAGGAGGACAATTACAAAGGGCTTATATTGCGATGGTTCTAGCACAAGATACAGAATATATTTTTTTGGATGAGCCGCTCAATAATTTAGATATGAATCATGCTGTGCAATTAATGAAGACAATTCGCCGTTTAGTAGATGAAAAAAAGAAGACGGTCATTATTGTATTACATGATATTAATTTTGCTGCAAGTTATGCAGATGAAATTGTTGCAATGAAACAAGGAAAAGTTTTTAAAACCGGTACAACAGACGAAGTTATTACAAAAGAAGTTTTAGATGAACTTTATGACATGAATATTCGTGTATGTGAGATGGAAGGTAAACGATTCTGTTTATATTTTAATTAAAAGGAGAATATCAAAATGAAGAAAAAATTAGTTGGATTAGTAAGTATTTTAGCTGTTGCTACATTATTTTTAGGTGCATGTGGTAATCAGGCTGGGGATAAAAAAGAAGAAACTAAAGCAAGTAGTGTTACAAAAGAAGAGAAGACAATTAGTGTAACAGATGGTGAGGGAAAAGATGTTGAAGTACCTAAAAATCCAAAAAAAGTAGTTGTTTTTGATATGGGTTCACTAGATACGATTAATCAACTGGGTGCAGGAGATACAGTCGTCGGAGCACCATTAAAAACATTACCTAAATATTTGGCTACGTTTGATTCAGTTGAATCAGCAGGTGGGATTAAAGAGCCTGATTTAGAAAAAATAAATGCGATGCAACCAGAATTAATTGTTATCTCAGGTCGCCAACAAGATTCTCAAAAAGACTTAGAAAAAATTGCTCCAACACTTTATCTAGGGATAGATAGTAATAAAACGTGGGAATCAACGAAACAAAATATTGAAACATTAGGCACTATTTTTGATAAAGAAGATGTAGCAAAAGAAAAGATAGCTAAATTAGAAACAAGTATCAAAGAAGTGAAAGAAAAAGCTGAAGCAAGTAAGGAAAAAGGATTAGTAACGTTAGTCAATGAGGGCTCATTATCTGCTTACGGTGAAGGTTCACGCTTTGGTATTATCCACGATACATTTGGTGTTGCTTTAGCTGATGATAACATTGAAGCATCAACTCATGGACAAGAGGTGTCTTATGAGTATGTGTTAGAGAAAAATCCAGATATTCTTTTTGTTATTGATAGAACAAAAGCAATTGGTGGAGATGACAGTAAAAATAATGTTGCTGATAATGAATTAGTTAAACAAACTAATGCTGGAAAAAACAGTAAGGTAATTTCATTAACTCCAGATGTATGGTATTTATCAGGTGGCGGGATTGAGTCAACTGAATTGATGATTAAAGATGTGATGAAGGCGTTTGAATAAAGTAAAAAACAGCTTAGATAAATTATTATCTTAAGCTGTTTTTTATTTTAAAGTATCAATTATTTGTCTAGAGATATTTAGTTTGTTGAGAGTGTCTTCATAGTTTCTTGAGGCATACATGGAAAAGATAATATCTGCTGTGAATAATTGTACCATCATTGAGTTGGTTGCAGAACTTCTAATCGGTGCTTCACTTGCTCTTGATGTAATCAATAAAGCATCTGCTAAAATGGCTAAACTGGAATCAGGTGAGCTAGTAATTACGATGACTGGAATATTTTGATTTTTAGCAATTCGAGCTAAATGAATTACTTCTTGTTTCTCACCTGAATTAGAGATAGCAATAAACGTAGCCGATGATGAGTTACTGACTAAAGAAGTTGCCATCAAGTGACTGTCTTTACTGAAAAAAATATTTCTACCAATTCGAGTGAATTTTTGATGTAAATCCTCGGAAACTAACCCAGATGCCCCAATACCGAATGTAAAAATGTTAGTATTGGCTTCAATAAAAGTAACAGCCTTATTGAGTGCTTCATCATCTAATAAATTATAGGTTTCTTCAAAACTATTATTTAAATTGAATTTTAGCTTTTTCTTTATTTGATGAATTTCCTCGTCTTTTACGATATCAGTATGCAAATTTTCTTTTATTTGGGGTAAATTTTTGGATAATTGTAGTTTTAAATCTGTAAAGCCATCAAGTCCAAGTGAATAGCAAAGTCTGACGATAGTTGCTGGGCTTGAATTTGCTTCTTTTGCCAAGTGAGTAACGTTCATACTAATAACTTCTTGAGGATTATCCATAATCCAAGAAGCCAATTTTTTTTCTGCATTAGATAAACTATTTAGTTTTTCTTTCATTACATAGATTATATTATAATTCATCATTTTTTGACCTTTCATTGAATAGTAAAAGACATACAAGCCTATTATATAGGTTGTATGTCTTAAAATCTACGATGATAACCAGCTTGGGATGTCGTTTAACGAAAGAATTATTTTAGTGGCTAATCGTTGATCAATATCAAACTCTGTAGGTTTTAATGCTAAACAGTCAATACCGGCTGCAACGGCTGCATTAATACCATGAGTGGAATCTTCAATTGCTACACAATCATCTGGGTGATAACCTAATTGTTTTATAGCCTCTAGATAGACATCAGGTGCAGGTTTTGAGTGTTTCATATCAGCGCCACTGACGACAACATTGAAGTAAGGTGTTAAGTCAGTTTTTGCTAAAATATCTAAAAGAATAGAATACTCACCTGATGAAGCTAATGCAATTTTAAACTGATGGTCTTTGAGCCACTTTAATACTTCTTCGACATCTTCTGTTAATATTTGCTTGTAATCAATTGTAAACTCTTCTTTAAACAATTGATATTTTATTAAATACAAATTTCTTTTTTCAGTAGAATCTGGAAAAAGAAGTGTGAACATGTCTTTAGGATTAGAACCAATAACTTTATGTTGAAAATCATCGTCTAAGGGTAAGTTGTGCTCACTGAAAAATGCTGCACGTCTTTGTTGATAAAGTATTTCCGATTGGATGAGGACGCCATCCATATCGAAGATAACCGCTTTTTTCATTTTATTGTTTAACTCTCATTTCTGAAGTTGTTCCAAAGAAATAAGTTGCTAAGAAACCACCAACGTATGCTGAAAGTAAACCAATAATATAGTGTAAAACATGACCATTATTAATTAATGGAATAAGAGCAACCCCACTTGGTCCAATCGAAGTAGCACCAACGTTACCAAATAATCCAATAACAGCACCACCAATACCACCACCGATACAAGCAGTAATGAATGGACGACCTAATGGTAAAGTAACCCCATAAATTAAAGGTTCACCAATACCTAAAACACCTACTGGTAGAGCACCTTTAATCATTTCTGTTAATTGTTTGTTTTTACGACAACGAACCCATAAAGCGATAGCTGCTCCAACTTGTCCAGCACCAGCCATTGCAAGAATTGGAAGTAGTTGTGTATAGCCATCTGCATTAATCATTTCTAAATGAATAGGAGTTAAAATTTGATGTAAACCAAACATAACCATTGGTAAGAATAATGAACCTAACATAAAGCCGGCAAAAGCACCACCAACTCCTAAAATCCAATTAATAAAGCCAACAAGGCCAGCAGAAATAGCGCCAGCAACAGGCATAATCAAGAAGATAGTTACCATAACCATAACTAGTAAAGTAACAGTTGGTGTGACAATGATATCAATTGATTCAGGAATAACTTTGTGTAATTTCTTTTCAATCATAGCCATTAAGAATACGGCAAGAATAACGCCAATAATACCACCTTGGTTCGGACTTAAGTCGCCACCAGTTAAAATATTAGGAAGTGGATTTTCAGGTGTTACCCCAGTAAGCATGATAATACCACCGATAACCCCACCTAAACTTGGAGAAGCACCAAATTCGCTTGCAGCATTAATACCTACATAAATATTTAGGTAAGCAAAAACCCCACTTTGAACAATTTTTAAAACAGTAATCATGTTTGCCCAGTTTTCGCCACTGATTTGTCCAGCAGTCATCATGTTACCAAGAACTGAGGCAATACCACCAATAATACCAGCACCAACAAAGGCAGGGATTAATGGAACGAAAATGTTAGCGATTGATTTTAATGCTTTTGACCATGGTTTTTGATTTTTCTTTTTTACTTCTGCTTTCATTTGAGCAGCTTTTGCTTCAACAGCGTCTTTTCCTGATGTTGTGTGAGTATTAGTCATCTCTTCACCTAATTTAACTCCAGCCATATCAACCATTTCTTGAGCGACTTTGTTCACTGTACCAGGTCCAACGACAACTTGTAGTGTGTCATCTTCAACAACACCCATAACACCTTCAACATTTTTTAAGCTTTCTAAATCGACTTTGTCGTAGTCTGAAATTTCCATTCGAACGCGAGTCATACAATGAACAATTTTAGTTACATTTTCCATGCCACCAACATTTTTATAAATGCCATTAGCAATATTTTTAATACGATCTGTCATAATTATTTCCCCCAGTATTAAATACTATTTTTGATAAAACCTTTTCCTTTTTCTAACCGTGTTGAAGCCTCTTCTAAAGAATCACCAGTTAAAATCATAACGATGGCTAATTTAACATTTTCATCAGCAAGATTAAATGTTTTTTCAGCTGTTTCATAATTACAATCAGTTGCTTCCATAATAATACGTTTTGAACGTTCTACTAATTTTTCATTTGTTGCTTTAACGTCAACCATCAAGTTATTGTATACTTTTCCAATACCAATCATAGAAACAGTTGAAAGCATATTTAGAATTAATTTTTGACTTGTCCCAGCTTTTAAACGAGTTGAGCCAGTTAATACTTCTGGTCCAGCATCTACTTCAATCGGGTATGTTGCGTATTGACTAATAAGTGCATTATGATTACAGGCAATAGTTGCAGTAGTGGCATTGACGCTTTTAGCGTATTCTAAGCCACCAATAACATATGGAGTACGTCCACTAGCTGCAATACCAATAACAATATCTTTTTCATTTAGGTTAAGATTTTTAAGGTCATTTGCTGCTAATTCTTTTGAATCTTCAGCACCTTCAACAGCAACTGTCATTGCTTGATCACCGCCAGCAATTAATCCTTGTACCATTTCAGGGTCAGTGCCAAAAGTTGGTACGCATTCAGCGGCATCTAAAATTCCTAAACGTCCACTTGTTCCTGCTCCCATATAGATAAGGCGTCCGCCTTGGTTAAATGATTTAATGATTTCATTGACAACAACATCAATGTCTTTCAACTTGTCTTTAATAGCTAATGAAACTTTAGCGTCTTCTTCATTCATAATGGTTAATATTTCTAGAGATGATAATTCATCTAAGTTCATTGTTTTGTTATTTCTTCTCTCAGTTGTTAATTTAGTTAAGTCCATGAGTCAATCCTTTCTGATAAACTGATATTTTTGTCCTGCTTTTATCCATTTGATTAAATCTAAATCTTTATCTATTACTTTTCCTAAAACGTTGACGCGTGAATCAGCAGGTAAATTTCTTTTTACAATTTGTAATTCACCTGCGTAACGTCCGTAAAGATCATTATCAAGAGTAATAGAGCCAATTGAACGAGTAATGGTATTAATTTGTTTAATCGGCGGAATCTCTTTAAAGCGAGCTTCCTGACTTCTAACGACATCTCTTGCACTATCCATTCGATTTGTATGTATACCAACTAATAATTCTTTGAAATCTTGATAATAAAAGAAACTATGTAATAAAATAAGGTCATTTTTTTGGTACATTTCAAATTGATTGATTGTTTCAAGAAGGAGCTTTTCATCGCCAATGTAGACTTCATCTACAAAGCAGTCATCTAACAAATCAATACTTGCAGCTAAAGGATGTGAGTAACGATGGACCTCTAAGGTAGGTAGTTTATCAAATAGAGGTCCTCTAAGAACATCATCACCAGGAGTAAAGGCAATAATTTTACCACCTAATTCTTTTAACCAAGCATTTTTTTGGATGAAAGCTTCTTTTTCAAGTCCAGTTTCAACTCTTGGATAATAGTTATGCCAAAATTCCATGTTTGAAAAAGCAGCATGGTATTCTTTTAATTCAGCTACATCATTATGTGATAACGTGCTAGCATTTAACCCAACCGTCAGATGATGTGACACTTTTGCGATGGTTTCCATTGAGATGCCGTAATCCATTCGTAAACCTGTAATGCCTAATGCTTTGATTTTTTCAATATCATTAATTAAATCAAAGCCTAGAGAGTTTAGCCCTTTAGTAGAAATATCGACCATTAAATGTAGGTGATGTTTCTTAGCAAGGTAACCAAGTTGGGTGATTCGATCCAGATATTTTGAAGAATCATCTTCTGGAATATGCATGGAAGTAAAAATACCTTTAAAACCGCTCTCACTCATTTTAGCGATGTATTTTTCAGTTTCATCGCTAATCGAAGACCCTAGAAAAACTGAAAAGCCAAACACATGTAACGCCTCCTTTGTTTTTAAGTTCACGGTCATTATACCTGTTAAGAAATAAAATTTCAACAATTTAGCAAGAAAAGGTTTTCTTAAGGAATTTTATTTCTTCAGGTGAATTAATTAATATTTTAAATGTAATAGCGTATTATAGTAATAATAGAATAAGAAAGTAGGGAAAGTTATGAACGCTATCAAGAAAAATAAATTGAAAGAAATAAAAGCATACGCTGAAAAAATTCTATCGAATGATAAAACAGGGCATGATATGGATCATATTCACCGAGTGGTTTGTCAGGCTCAAAGAATTCAAAAAATTGAAGGTGGAAATCTATTTATTATTCTTGCAGGAGCATACCTACATGATGTGATGGATGATAAATTAGTTTCAGATCCTCAGGAAGCAAGAAATGAGTTAGGTGACTTTTTAGACTCCATTCAACTAGATAAAGATGAGCAACAACATTTATTTGAAGTGATAGACAATGTTTCGTTTAGCCATCAGCTAGAAAATAAAACAGCAAACGACTTAACGCTTGAAGCTAAAATTGTTCAAGATGCGGATCGTTTGGACGCGCTTGGCGCGATTGGAATTGGCCGAACATTTTATTATGGTGGTAGAAAAGGGCATAAGATGTATGATGAAACTATTTTGCCGAGAGAAAATATGACAAAAGAAGACTACCGAGTGAACCAAACTGTGATTAATCATTTTTATGAAAAATTATTTAAGTTAAAAGAGATGATGCAAACAAAAACAGGAGTAGAGATGGCAAAAAAAAAGACAGATTTTATGGTACTTTTTGTAGAGAATTTTATTGAAGAGTCTAAATAAATTTATTATGTGCTTATTTTTATACAAGTAAGGAGTGCTTATGAAGAAAATAACGATTATATATAATCCAATATCTGGTAATGGTGAAAATAAGAAAATAGCACATTATGTAAAAAAAGAACTTAGTGAACATTGGAAAACAGCGCATATTGAGGTATATGAATCTAAAGGAAGTATTGATTTATACAGCTATTCTAAAAATTGTTCAGAAAAAAAGTACGATCTCATTGTTGCTTTAGGTGGTGATGGAACAATCAATAAAGTTGTTTTAGGTATTGTGGATGGAGGGAATTTTTCAAGTCTAGGAATAATACCAACTGGAACGGTAAATAATTTTGTACAAGCCTTGGAAATCCCTATAGATATAAAGAAATCAGTGAAAGTTTTACTTAAAAACAATGTTAAAAATATTGATATTGCAAAAGTAAATGATAAGGTAATGATTAGTAGTTTAACTATTGGATTGTTCGCTGATGTAGCTCTTTATGTAACCAGTGATGATAAGAAAAAGTTCGGGTTTGTGACGTATCTTTTAAGTTTTATAAAAATAAAAAAGTTTTTGAGAAAACATCAATTGGAAATATGTTTTAATGACCAAAAAATAGTATCAAATGTCGCTATTGTGATCATATCAATGACAAATTCATTAGGAGGATTTTCTACATTTAGCCCTCACGCACAAGTAAACGATGGATTGATGCATGTTTATATTATTAATAATTTATCGTTTTATAAGATTATGAAATATTTACAACAAATAGTCTCAGGTAAAAAATTTGAAGTTTCTAAATTAGAATCGTTTCATACAGATTCATTAACAATAAAGAATAAAAAGATGCATTCTTCAAAAAAGAGTAATACAAGAATTGATGGTGATCCTAGTGAGGATCTACCGATAAAAATTGAAGTTTTGCCTCACTATTTAAAAGTTATGGTAAATACCTAACTAAATATATTTAAAACATCGTATTAATTTAAGAAAATATTGATACGATGTTTTTATTTGACAAATGTTAGTTTTTTGGTTAATATTTACATATGAACAGCTTTTCATATGTTTTATAACAATAGAAAGGATGAATGATATGAGCAATAAAAAGAAGAATAAAAAAACTAATGTTTTAAAAAAGGCTTTAGCTAGTGGAGTTGTGTTGGCCGGTGCTAAGAAATTATTTGATAATAAAGAGAAAATATTAAGTAGTTTACAGCAGTTTGAGAAAAAGGATGAAGAAAGAAACAAAGAGTAATAACGAAGGCTAACGATGTGTATGGAATTATGAGCTTTCTGAACTAGCTAAGATTTTTAATTCATTCTATTACTGAAAGAAATGATTAAGTGATACACTGAATACATCTTAGTGAAGGACGGTGGCAAATATGAGTATTTACCAATTTGAAATGGAAAAGATGGACGGCACCAAAGAATTTCTTAGTACGTATGAGGGTAAAACTATATTAATTGTGAATACTGCAAGTAAGTGCGGTTTTACTAAACAATTTGAAGGCTTAGAAAAATTGTATCAAACATACAAGGAAGATGATTTTGTTATTCTTGGTTTTCCGTGTAATCAATTTCTAAATCAAGACCCGAAATCAAATGAGGATATTCTGTCATTTTGCCAGTTAAATTATGGTGTGACATTTCCCATGTTTGCTAAAATAAAAGTAAGAGGAAAAGAAAAAAGTCCGTTATATGATTACTTAATTAGAGAAACAGGGAAGAAGCCAATTGAATGGAATTTTGCCAAGTTTTTAATTAATAAAGAAGGTGAAATTGTTGAACGTTATTCACCTAAAACAACACCAGAAATGATGGGATCTGACATTCAAAGTATTTTAAAATCGTTATAGAAGAGCTAAATCGTGAAGAATCATATTCAAGGCATCTTCTTTAGAGAGTGAATCTGTTAGTATTTTCTCATGTTGGATACCTAGTAAATCGTGTGGTATGAACCAGTTTTTCATCTTATCTTCACCAAAATCAGTATTAGTTTTTGTAAGGTGTCTTCTGAGTGTTTCTTCAAAAGACAAATCATAGTAATAAACAAAAATATGGTCTGCTTTTTCTAAGCATTTAATGAGCATCTCTTCGTATTTATTTTTTGCTAGAATACCTTCAACAATGGTATATTCGCAATTTTCAATTCCGTAAGTAATCATGGATTCAAGCAAACCGATAGCTAAATTACCTGGTTTATCATGTACTTTCAACATGGTGCGTCTGACATAATCTTGAGAAATAAGCAGTGTCCCACTACCTAAAAAGTCGTGTAAATCGTTTGCTATTGTGGTTTTACCGCTACCAGAATTACCACGGATAAGAATAACGTTAGACAAAAGAATAACCTCCTTAGTTGTTGTGAGTCTATCTTTCTATTTAAAATTATCTTAAAACTTTTTTCAATAAAAAGAAACAACTCATTCTATAATTATTCACATTTAAAGGCTAATATATAAGCATACCAACAAAACAAACAACCCTAACAAACTTTTTCATTTATTTACTCCTCCAAAGTAAATAAACAACTCCTTTTTTAGTCCTTAGCATGAGCTAAGGGCTTTTTTTATGTTCAGGTTGTCAGTCAAAGTAGATTATTAGTAAAGTGAATAATTAAAAAGGTGAAAAGTTCGTTCATTTATTGCTATAATTAATAAATAATAAATGAATAGGGAGTAGTGAGGATGTATACAGTTAAAACCAATCCAAAAAACAAACGACATTGGTTTTTCTTATTATTGCTATACATAGTTAGCTTTTTTTATTTAACGTATTCTTCATATGATAAATCAAGTTTTTGGGCTATTAGTTTTATTTTTATAGGTCTATCGCTTTTTCTTTATTTGGAAGGAAAGGCGACACTAACAATAACGAAAGACAATTATATCTATGCTAATTTTGGTAAAAAAAATTATTTAAAAAAAGACCATAAATTAAGAGCAGATGGTCAATTTTTAGCAGGATTTGGCAACAATTATGTGAAGGTCTATCGTTTGAGAATAATTCATGGAGATACCTATGAAACAGTAAAAGAAATAAGAATGTCGATGTCCTCCAAAGATTATGATAAGTGTTATGCAGAGCTAAAAGAAATAGGCGAGTTTAAATAAAGGCCGTTAAATTACATAAGAAAAGGAATGTTAGATATGAAAATAGGAATTATCACAGCAATGCCGATTGAATTAGAATACCTTTTAAAGAACATTACAATAACAGAAGAAAAACAACTAAATCGCAATACCTTTTATATCGGAACTTATGGTGAGTTTGAATTAGTCTTAGTGACAAGTGGTGTGGGAAAATCTAACGCTGTTGCCTATACACAAATGCTACTTGATTATTTTAAACCAGATTGCTTGTTTAATTTAGGGATTGCTGGTGGTTTACAAGCAGGGTTAAAACCTTTGGATATTATTGTGGGTTCTCACTACAGTCATCATGATGTTAATGTCACACAGATGAATAAGTTATTTCCTTACACTTCTAAATTTGAAACAAATCCGTTATTAGTTGATTTTGTTTTGACTAATATTTCGAACAGTTTAAAAGGTGGTATTGTCTCAGGTGAGCAGTTTATAGGAAGTAATAAAGAAAAACAAATTATTATTGAAAAATTTGGTGCGGTTGCAGTAGACATGGAGTCAAGCGCTATTGCCCACACGTGTTTTATTAACAATATTCCTTTTGTCGCTATTAGAGGAATTTCGGATTTGGCAGATGATAGTGCTCATGATACCTATGATGTGAATGAAAAACAGGTTAGTGATTATGTGGGAGAAAGTTTTCTAAAGATGATTGGAAAAGGTGATTTTACGCAAAGCATGGGTTAGAGCGTAGAGAGCCGTGCTATAATAAAGAAAAGCAATGGAGGGATTGAAATGGTTGAGAAGAAGTTGTTGAAATCAGAAAAAATCCGTATCAAAAATGATCGATTGCGAAAAAAAGGTAAGGATCCTTTAAAGGGTTCAAGAGAGATGGTTAATACAGGGGCAGGTGGTATTAATAAGGCAAATATTGGTATCAAAAATGGAGAGAATACAACAAGTTTAATGAATAAAACGCAAAGAAATTCTATGACAGAAAATGCGAACAAAGAAGATAATAGGTAAAAAAATCGAGGTCGATATT
>NZ_JAVWHO010000030.1:0-30999 GCF_036639995.1 Vagococcus sp.
AAAACGCCCTACACATTTGGTTTGTCTTACTTTGTTCAGTTTTCAAAGATCTATTTCTCGTTGCCGTAACAACTTTTTAATAATAACAAACATATTTCAGCTTGTCAACAAGTTTTTTCGTTTTTTTCGTTTGTGTTTCAATGTTACAAACTTGTTTCGATCAACCTCAAAAATAATAACATAACTTCTAAAAGGTTGTCAACAAATATTTCAAAAAACTTTTTTATCTGTTTTTTTCAAAACAGCAATGAAAATAATATACTACTTTTTTAAAAAATTGTAAACATCTTTTTAAAAATATTTTTTATTCATAAAGTTTTGGTACAATACAACTGTAACTATATATACGGAGGTATAAAAAAATGAAAATACTAATTGTGGATGATGACAAAGAGATTGTAGAGTTACTTAATATATATATAAAAAATGAGGGATATGATGTTGTTAAGGCTTATGACGGTGTAGAGGCACTAAAAAAAATAGCAACACACCCTGATATTGATTTGATGATTTTAGATATTATGATGCCTAAAATGGACGGTATGGAAGTTGTTAAAGAACTACGTAAAAACTCACAAATTCCTATCATTATGTTAACTGCCAAAACTACTGATATGGATAAAATCCAAGGTCTAATTGCTGGTGCAGATGACTATGTCACAAAACCTTTTAACCCATTAGAAATTATGGCTCGTGTCAAATCATTACTTAGACGAACAAACATGCAGCTTCAATCAGATATGCTTGATGTGCTTGAAATCGGCCCTTTATTTATAAGGAAGGATTCCCATGAAGTAACAACAGATAAAAATGTTAGCATCCAATTAACTGCTTTAGAATTTGGCATACTTTATCTTTTAGCTAGTCATCCGAACCGAGTATTCAGTGCAGATGAAATATTTGAACGTGTTTGGCAACAAGAGAGTTTAGTTTCTGCTAAGACTGTTATGGTACACGTTAGTCACCTACGAGATAAAATAGAAGAGGCTACGAATGGCGAAAAAGTCATTCAAACAGTTTGGGGTGTTGGCTATAAAATTGAAAGATAGACAAAAAAAATATACTCGAATTGAATTAACGTCTAAAGAAAAAAGTGAGCTATTTATAGAAGGAATTGTCACAGTAATCTTATTGATTCTATTAAATCTTGCCAGTTATATGCTGATTGTGCAGATTGCTCAGTCGAGTTTATCTATTCAAAATCTAATAACAAATATTATGCCTTCCATTTACGATACATTTTATAATCCAAACTTTCTTGCTTGGAAGAAACCTATTTTCTTTCTATTAGGGATTATTGATATTGCTATTCTTTATTGGCGGTTAATTCGTCGTTACAAACAAATGCAGCAACGTCATATTATTAGTGAGCTTCATTACATTTCTAATGGCCATTATGATCATCGGATTCCATTTGATTTAAATGGTGACCTTGGAAAACTTATCCAAAGTATTAATGCTTTAGTAGATAGTACTGTTGAAGCAATTGACGAAGAAAGACGTATTGAACAATCCAAAGACGAATTAATTACAAATGTTAGTCATGATATCAGAACACCTCTTACATCAATTATTGGTTATCTTGGTCTAATAGAAGAAAGAAAATTTTCATCTGAAGAAGAGTTACTAAAGTATACCCATACAGCTTACATGAAGGCTAGACAAATGAAAGTTTTAGTCGATGATTTATTTGAATATACTAAAGTTCGCCAGTCTAATACCCCTCTATCTATTATGAATTTTGATATGCAGCAGCTTATAGGACAAGTTGTCGTCGACTTTGAATTGGAAGCGTCTAAAAAGAATGTTACGGTTGATTTTGAAGCAACGCCTCCATCTTTAATGATGGAAGGTGATACAGAAAAACTAGTTCGCGTTTTTGACAACCTCTTATCTAATGCATTAAAATATGGTGTTGGTGGTAAAAAAATTATCATTCATTCAGAAAAAATTGGCTCAGAAGCCGTTATTACTGTTAAAAATGATGGGAAAGAAATACCTAAAGAATCTTTAGATCTTCTTTTTGATCGATTTTACCGAGTAGAAGAATCCCGTTCGCAACAAACAGGTGGCACTGGTTTAGGTTTAGCAATTGCTCAAAGTATCATTACTTTACACAACGGGTATATATATGCTACTTCTGAAAGCCAATGGACATCCTTTGTTATTCATTTACCAATAAAATCATTACAGGTATAAAAAGGAGCCGAACAATTTGCTTCGGCCTCTTTTTTTGCTACGTATTAACTAAGTTATTTCGATTTATTAAGAGAGGATTATTTTTATGAAACAAGCAAAACATCGACTCAATCATGTCATACTCATAATTACTATGTTCATGTTATTTCCTATCAAGGTGCTTTCTGCAGAAGATAATTTTAGTGTTCCAGCAAGCGCTGCTTTTGCTGTAGATTTTAATACTGGGAAAGTACTCTATAATCAAAATGCTGATGAACCACTTGGTATTGCCTCTATGACTAAATTAATAACAGCTTATATTGTTTATGAAGAAGTTGAAAAAGGTAATATTGCATGGACTGACACGGTTCCTATAAGTGATAAATTAAAAAAAATGAGTAAAGACCCTGATCTTTCAAACGTTCCTATTGAAGATGATCAAGTATACACTGTAAAAGATGCTCTTGACGCTTCCATCATATCTTCAGCAAACTCACTTACATCAGCTCTTGCTGAATACATCTCTGGAACAGAAATTAAATTTGTCGATCGTATGTATGAGCAATTAAAAAGTTGGGGTATTACCGATGCTTACTTAGTAACAGCTTCTGGATTAGGCAATGAGGATATGGGGAAAGATATTTATCCTGGATCAGGTAAAAAAGATGAGAACAAATTAAGCGCTCGAAGTATGGCAATTGTCGCTCAACATCTAATCAGCGATTACCCTGAAGTACTTGATATCTCATCTCAGCCAAGCACAACTATATTAAAAGATGAAGAAGTAGAAATCTGGAATTCAAACGATATGCTCCCTGGATTTGATTATTACACAGAAGGTGTTGATGGTCTAAAAACAGGAACAACTCCATTAGCTGGAGCTTGCTTTGTTGGAACAATCTCTCGTGATAACCAAAGAATTATCACCGTTGTTATGGATGTTGAAGAAGAATATAATCGATTTCAAGTAACTGCTGATTTAATGAATTATACTCTAGATAATTGGACTTATAAAACTATTTTAAAAAAAGGCGATCTTTCCAGTCAAAAAACTCTTCCAACTCATTACGGGAAACAAAAAGATGTAGATATTATTTTAGCTGAAGATTTATCTGTATGGACTAAAAATGATAATAAAAACATCAAACTCTTCTTTGAAACAGATAAAAAACAATTAACTAAAAAAGAACAAGTTGCAGCTCCTAAAGAAAAAGGCTATATTGTTGGAAAAGAGTATGCTTTTAATGCAGACGATAAGTTAGGATATTTAACAAAAGAAGATGAGAAACACGATGTTGTTGATGTCGTACTAAAAACAAATTTAGAAAAAGCTAATATTTTTGTTCGCTTTTGGAATTATATTACTCAACGTTAATACTTGAAAGTATTAACGTTTTTCATTTATTTTTCACATTTCTATGTTAAAGTATCTTAGATATAAATTAATCAAAAAGGTAGGTATCTTCATGAACTACTCCAAGGAAACTAACAGTTTACTTAGAAAAAGATTACGAAAACAAAAACGAAAAACATTTATTTTATTTATATTCGGTTTATTAATTGGAACTTCTGCTACTTATGCCGTTTATTACTGGTATCCTATTTTAAAAAAAGAATTTGATTTACCAGAACTTAGACAAATTACCAAAACAACAGCAAGTTCAAAAAGCATAAAACCAGAAACATCTGAAACAAGTTTAAAAGAGACAACAACATCTTCTACAGTTAAAGAAAATAGCAACGCTTTTAGTCCTAGGATAAATGTAACTGATTTTAAAAAAGAACCAGCAATCTACGAAACTTTAACTCAAAATATTAACCAAGTAATTAATCAACAAAACGTGTCAGGAACTATTCTCGCAGTTAAAAACAATCAGGTTATCTTATTCAACAATTACGGAAAAGCTCTAGACACTTCTAACGATCCACTAAATAGCGCTTATATGATTGGTTCAGTACAAAAATTAGTAACTTCTTTTATGTTAATGACACTTATCGACAAACACGAAATTTCTTTGGATACTCCTCTTTCAGATTATTACCCTGATATTCCAAACAGCAAAGAAATAACTATTGATCAAATGCTATCAATGACATCTGGATTAACCTTATCCAAAAAACTTGATAATAGTAAATCCATTGAAGAGAGTGTTACATATGTTAAAAACAATGTCACTTATATCCCTCAAACAAAATGGAATTACTCAGATGTTAACTTCTTTTTGCTTGCAACTATTATTGAAAAAATAACAGGGAAATCGTACGAAGACTACTTTAACGAGACATTAAAAGAACCTTTTGACCTAAATCACACAGGATTTTACAATGATGTTTCTAATCAAACTCATCTCATGCCTTCGTATAAATTTGATAGTGAAGGGAAAATTATTGAAACACCCATTAAAATACCGACATATAAATACATCAATGAACTTGGAACTGGAAATATGTATGTATCTGCACCAGATTTACTTACCATGATCCAAGCTATAGCTGATGGAAAACTAGTATCAAATAACACCATAAAAGAAACCTTAAAAAAGAAGCCTGTTTCTTATACTAATATTTATAAAGCTGGTTTATACGATAAAAAGACTTTTTACAGAACTCGTGGCGCTTTTGGTGGTTATGAAACAAACCTTATATTTAGCAAAGATACTAGTGATGTTATTTTGTTTTTAGGTAATAGTTATGAAAAAGATAAAACTAATCTCCACCTAACTGAAGAGATTTTTAAATTAATTACTAATTATTCACCTGAGAAAGAAGCCAATATGGAGGTTAATGAATGACATCAATTATAAAAAAAATAAAACATCTTTCAACTAAGGAACCCAAAACCCTTGAACAAATGGCTTTAAAATTATCTGAAGAATCAGGAGAAGTCTCGCAAGCTGTTTTAAGTTATACTAATGCAAGCGGGAATAAGTATAAAAAACTTGATTCAGCTAACCTTAAACAAGAATGCATCGATACCATTCTCGTTGCCACAGCTCTTTATTACAAATTAGAAAACAGTAACGATGAGGAATTTCTAGAAATCCTTCAAGAAAAAATGAACAAATGGGAACAACATATCAACAACTAATTTGACAGATTAAAAAAAACTAGCTATACTCTATCTAATAAATGAACAAATGAAAGATTAGTACTTATTGACATTGTTTTAGAGAGTTGACGTTTGGTGAAAGTCAATACAAATAAATAAGGAATCCACTTTCTAATAAGTATATAGCGAAAACACAAATGATTAAGCTATGTCGGTTACAAGCCGTTATCTTGTTTAACGAAGGCACATTTTGTGCAAATCTGGGTGGTACCGCGAAATTCAACCTTTCGCCCCAAAAAGAATGAGATTTTCTTTTTGGGGTGGAAGGTTTTTTTATTTATTTAAATTTAAGGAGGAAGATTTATGTTAGATGTAAAATTTATGCGCCAAAATATCGATGTAGTAAAAGAAAAATTGTTAACCCGTGGTGTCAACGAAGACATATTAAATGAGTTCATGACTCTAGACAAAGAAAGACGTGAACATTTAGTTCAAGTAGAAACACTGAAAAAAACCAAAAATGATGTCTCTCAAGAAATTTCTCAACTTAAACGTAACAAAGAAGATGCTGATGGAAAAATTGTAGAAATGAAAGAACTTGGAGATAAAATTAAAGTTTTAGATGAGCAAGTTCGTGAGATTGATGAAAAATTACAAGCTATCTCTCACACATTGCCGAACCTACCTCATGAAGATGTTCCCGTTGGCGCAGATGAAGAAGATAATATTGAAGTCAGACGTTGGGAAACACCAAAAGAATTTAATTTTGAACCTAAGCCACATTGGGAAATTGCAGAAAACCTTGATATTCTAGATTTTGAACGTGGTGCTAAAGTTTCTGGTAGTCGTTTCCTTTTCTATAAAGGATTAGGAGCAAGATTAGAACGTGCCATTTACAACTTAATGTTAGACACACATGTCTATGAGCACGGCTATACTGAGATGATTCCACCATACATTGTCAATGCCGACTCTATGTTTGGTACAGGACAGTTCCCTAAATTTAAAGAGGATGTCTTCCAACTAGAAAATAGTAACTACACATTAATTCCAACTGCTGAAGTACCATTAACAAACTATTACCGTGATGAAATTTTAACTCAAGAACAATTACCTGTTTACTTTACGGCACTTAGTCCTTCATTCCGTTCTGAAGCAGGAAGTGCGGGACGTGACACTAGAGGGTTAATTCGTTTACATCAATTTAATAAAGTAGAGATGGTTAAATTAAGCAAGCCTGAAACATCTTATGATGAATTAGAAAAAATGACAAATAATGCTGAAAGTATTTTACAAAAGTTAAACTTACCATACCGAGTAATTACACTTTGTACTGGAGACATGGGCTTTTCTGCTGCCAAAACGTATGACATTGAAGTATGGATTCCAGCTCAAGATACTTATCGTGAAATCAGCTCATGTTCTAACTGCGAAAACTTCCAAGCAAGACGAGCAAAAATTCGTTACCGTAATGACGAAGGAAAAACAGATTTTGTTCATACTTTAAACGGATCTGGCTTGGCTGTTGGGCGTACGGTAGCCGCTATTTTAGAAAACTACCAAAATGAAGATGGTAGCGTGACTATTCCTGAAGTTCTTGTTCCTTATATGGGTGGTCAAACAAAAATTACTAAATAAAAAAAAGTCATTTCCAGTTTTATACTTGGAAATGACTTTTTTACCTTCTTTATTGATTATGATTCAATTGAATAGTTTGGTGCTTCTTTTGTAATTTGAACATCATGAGGATGTGACTCGCGTAAACCAGCCCCACTCATTTGAACAAATTGAGCATTGTCACGTAACTCTTTTAAGTTACCTGCACCAACATAGCCCATTCCAGCACGTAAACCACCTAACATTTGGAAAACAATGTCTTGTGCTGTTCCTTTATAGGCTACACGACCTTCAATACCCTCAGGTACTAATTTATTAGCTTCATTCACTGAACTTTGGAAATAACGATCACTCGAGCCTTTTTCCATTGCACCAAGAGATCCCATTCCGCGGTATGTTTTAAAGCGACGACCTTGATAAATTTCAAATTCACCTGGTGATTCGTCTGTTCCTGCTAACATTGAACCAAGCATCACTACATGTCCACCTGCTGCTAAAGCTTTAACAATATCACCAGAATATTTAATGCCACCATCAGCAATAATGGCCTTGCCATATTCACGAGCAACACTTGCTGCATCATAAATTGCTGTTAATTGGGGTACCCCAACACCTGCAACAACACGTGTTGTACAAATTGAACCTGGACCGATCCCTACCTTTACTACGTCCACTCCTACATCATATAGAGCTCGTGTAGCATCTGCTGTTGCAACATTTCCAGCAATTAATGTCACATTTGGAAATGTTTCACGAATTTCTTTAATTTTACGAATAACACCTGCACTATGACCGTGGGCTGTATCAATAATTAATGCATCAACTCCTGCTTTAACAAGAGCTTCAGAACGTTCAAATGTATCGCTTGTTACACCAACTGCAGCAGCAGCTAGTAAACGACCATGTTCATCTTTAGCAGCATTGGGAAATTCAATTACTTTCTCAATATCCTTGATTGTAATTAAACCACTCAAACGGCCCTCACTATCAACAATCGGTAATTTTTCAATTTTGTGTTGTTGTAATATTTTTTCTGCATCTTTTAGAGATGTACCAACTGGCGCTGTTACTAAATCTTCTTTAGTCATTACACCACTAATTAATTGATCATAATCATCAATAAAACGCATGTCACGGTTCGTTAAAATACCTACCAATTTTCTATTTTCTAACGTTTCAACAATCGGCACACCACTAATACGATATTTTGACATTAACTTTTCTGCTTCTGCCACTAAATTTTCTGGTGTTAAGAAGAAGGGATCAATAATAACGCCACTTTCAGAGCGCTTTACCTTTTTCACTTCATCAGCTTGTTGTTCAATTGACATATTTTTATGGACAACTCCTAGTCCACCTTGTCTTGCCATTGCGATAGCCATCTTACTGTCAGTAACAGTATCCATACTAGCACTCATAATCGGTATATTTAGTTTTAAATTGGGCGCAAGTTCAACTGATAAATCCACATCATTTGGTAACACGTGGCTTTCAGCTGGAATTAATAAGACGTCGTCAAAAGTAAAACCTTTTTTTGAAAATTTTGTTTCCCAATTTGTCATTAGAAAATAGCACTCCCTTAATTTTATTTTACTTACAAACTTACCAAAAAAAAGTGGTTTCGTCAATTTATTGATTGAATTAAAAAAAAAATCTAATCAAGTCATTGATTAGATTTAATAATTATTTAACGTCGAGCAAACATAACGCTTTGGAATTTGAATTTTTTCTTCAACCATTGGCGAAGTCCAAGACCTGCTGCACCTAGTGCAATCGTTAAGATTGGATCAAGTGTTGGATTTACAGTTGGTGGTAAGAAACTAGCCAACGTAAATACTAAGAACCAAGGAATAAAACTCAACAACATTATCGCTGACATTTTAATTAAGCCTGGGCGCTTGCTTTGATCTGCTCCTGGTTGATCGTAAACATAAATAAAACGATAAATAAGATAGAATGAAAATGCCCCTGAAATTGATCCAAAGATAATGGATGTGATTCCTTGTGTTGCTTGTCCTGGTTTAGAAAACATAGCAAACATTGATACCATAACGGATAAAATAGCAAATAATAGTAAGAAGTTATCTAGCATAATTTTACCAAAAGTCATCTCTGGCATCGGTTCTGGTGCATTAATAATACTGTCAGCAGCTTCTGTTGGTGTTCCATAAAGTTGTTTTGCTGTGATTCCTGTTTTTTGGCCTTCAACTAAAGCAGATAACATATTATTTAATTCTCTGACTTTTTTTTCTTCTGTTAAATCGCTTGTTTCGATAATTTTATTGATATCAAAAATAAATTGGTCGTTCTTTTTCGTTAACTGAGTCATTAGTTCACGATTTTGAGCAACTCTTTGCTGTAATTCTTCTCTTGTTTCTTCCAATTGTCTCACCTTTATTTTCTATTTTTAAACGTTAAATCTAAATAACATAACGTCGCCATCTTTTACAACATATTCTTTACCTTCTAAACGAACACGTCCTGCCTCTTTGGCAGCACCCATGTTTCCATACTCTTTTAAATCTTCATAAGAAACAGTCTCTGCACGAATAAAACCACGTTCAAAATCAGTATGAATAACGCCTGCACATTCTGGTGCTTTCATACCATTTTTAAATGTCCACGCTCTAACTTCTTGCTCACCAGCCGTAAAGTAAGTTGCTAATCCCAATAAATAATAAGCAGCACGGATTAATTTATCCAAACCTGATTCATCAATACCTAACGCTTCCAAGAAATCAGCCTTATCTTCATCATCTAATTCTGCAATTTCTTCTTCTGCACGAGCACAAACAGCGATTACTTCAGCATTTTCTGTTTCTGCAAAATCTTTTACTTGTTGGACGTATTCATTTCCTTCAACATCTGCTACCTCATCTTCAGCAACATTTGCTACATAAAGAACAGGTTTAGTCGTTAATAAAAATAAACCTTTAACAATTGGTAATTCATCATCAGAAAATTCAATTGATCTTGCTGATTTTCCCGCTTCTAATACTGGTTTTATTTTTTCTAAAACAGATAGTTCTGCTACAGCTTCTTTATCTTTTGTTTTAGCAATTTTAGCTACACGAGAATGGCGTTTATCAACCGACTCTAAATCTGCTAAAATAAGCTCTAAATTAATAATTTCAATATCCTCTAAAGGTGCCACACGACCTTCAACATGTGTTATGTTATCATCATCAAAACAACGAACAACATGACAAATTGCATCAACTTGGCGAATGTTACTCAAGAATTTATTTCCTAATCCTTCTCCTTTACTTGCACCTTTTACAATTCCTGCAATATCTGTAAATTCAAACGTTGCGGGAACTGTTTTTTTCGGTTTAACTAATTTAGTTAATTCATTTAAACGTTCGTCTGGTACTTCTACCATACCAACATTTGGATCAATTGTTGCAAAGGGATAGTTTGCCGCTTCTGCTCCTGCTTTTGTAATTGCATTAAATAATGTTGATTTACCAACATTTGGTAAACCCACGATTCCTGCTGTTAATGCCATCTAATGATCACTCTTTCTTTTAATTTTCTTGTTTTTTCTCTAATGTTTTTTTCATTTTTTTATCAAATTCTCGCCTAGGCATCATCACAATATGCTGGCAATTGATACATTTTATTTTAATATCCATGCCCATTCGTACAATTTCCCAACGGTTTGTTTGACAAGCATGAGGTTTCTTCATTTCAACAATATCGCCTAATTCATACATGGAGATACCTTCCTTTACTTTTAAAAATCTCATACAACACAAGCTATATATTAACACAAAATAAGTCTTGTTTGCGTGATTAATTATAAATAGTTACAACAAATATTCAAGAAAACAGAAGTATCCCTTCCAAGATATAATAATCTTTTCAGAGATACTTTCTTTAATTATCTGAATCAAATTGAATATCTAATATATCTAAAATACGAGTTAAATCAGCTTGAGATAAATATTCGATTTCAATTTTCCCCTTACCCTCTTTTTCTTGAATTGCTACGCTTGTACCAAATTTATCCATCAAACGATCTTCACTTGCACGAATATAATATGGTTTAGCTTGTACTTTTTTCTTTGCTTTTTTCAAAGGAGGTATCTGTGCATCATTCATTTCAGAAACTATTTGTTCTAATTGACGAACCGTTAATCCTTCTTTTAAAACTCGATTAGCTAGTGGAATAATCTCGTCTACATTTTTCAAAGCAAGCAATGTTCTTGCTTGTCCCATAGATAAAGATTCTTTCTGAACTAAATCCTTCACCACCTGAGGTAATGTTAGTAGTCTCAAGTAGTTAGCAATATATGGACGGCTTTTTCCTAATTGTTCTGCTAATTCAACTTGTGTTAACTTTAAGTTCTTCATTAACATTTCATAAGCTTCTGCTTCTTCCATTGGACTCAAATCTTCTCGTTGCAGGTTTTCTAGCACAGCAATTTGCATCATACGAGCTTCATCAAATTCTCTAACAATCCCAGGAACGGTCTCTTTTCCTGCTAATTTTGATGCACGAAAACGTCTTTCACCAGCAATAATTTCATACCCTTTAATGGTTGATTTTCTAACAATAATCGGTTGAAAAACACCTGATTGTTTGATTGATTCAGCCAACTCAGCTAACGCATGTTCGTCAAATGTTTTTCTTGGCTGATAAGGATTTGGGCGCAAGTCAGACAATGGGATTTCTGTAACTGTTTCTTTTTTTATATCTACTTCTTCAATGTCATTAAAATCTTTAAATAGAGCATCGATTCCTCTACCTAATCCTTTATTTGTTTTGCTCACGGTTCATCACTTCCTTTGCTAATGCATGATAAAATTCTGCACCTTTTGATTTTGGATCATAATCAATAATTGATTGACCATGACTTGGTGCCTCAGATAATCTGACATTTCTTGGAATAATAGTGTCATAAACACGTTCTCTAAAATATTTTCTAACTTCTTCTACTACTTCAGAACCTAAATTAGTTCTTGCATCATACATCGTTAAAAGAACTCCTTCAATACGCAGCTCAGGATTAAAGTGTTTTTGAACCAAGCGAATAGTATTTAACAATTGGCTTAGCCCTTCCAGAGCATAATACTCGCATTGAACTGGAATCAATATTGAGTCACTTGCTGAAAAAGAATTGATTGTCAAATGTCCTAACGAAGGCGGACAGTCAATTAAAATATAATCATAATCATTTTTAACGTCTTGTAAAGCTGATTTTAAACGAGATTCTCTAGCCATCATAGACGTTAATTCAATTTCAGCACCTGATAATTGAATTGTCGCTGGAGCAATTTCTAGATTTTCGCGAGTTGTTTGTTGAATGACTTCTTTAATTGGCACCTCATTAACTAGTACATCGTAAATATCTTGTGTGACATCTGACTTTTTAATGCCGATTCCGCTTGTCGCGTTTCCTTGAGCATCCATATCAACAAGCAATACTTTTTTGCCTGAAAAAGCTAAACATGCTCCCAAATTAACGGTAGTTGTTGTTTTACCAACACCACCTTTTTGATTTGCAACTGATATAACCCGTGCCATTCTCGCATCCTCCAATATGTTTCTCATAGATTTTTCGTGCGTTCACTCATTATTAAATAAGTGGCTTTTTATTAGGTATCCCCGCTTTTCTTGGGTACTTATTTGGTGTTTCTTTCTTTTTATCAATGACTACAATATAGCGTTTGTCTTCACTAAAAGGTAATGATACTTCTATTTCTTCTGATAATTTACCTCCCAGTGTAGCAATTGCTTTTTTACTTTCTAAAACCTCTTCTTCGCTCTTAGCAGCTTTAAGAGCTAAGAATTTACCATTCATTTTAACAAGTGGTATACATAACTCAGACAAAACATTTAATCTAGCAACAGCTCTTGCTGTCACAAAATCATAAGACTCTCTGTGCGTTTTATTTTGCCCAAAGTCTTCTGCTCTTTCGTGGTATAAATTCACATTTTCTAAATGTAACTCATCACATAATAATGATAGAAATTTAATTCTTTTATTCAAAGAATCAACAATTGATATGTTTAAATTAGGATAAACAATTTTCATTGGTATACTAGGAAATCCCGCTCCGGATCCTACATCACATAATGAATAATTTTCTTTACTTAAATCGAATGTTGTCGCTAAAGTAATAGAATCATAAAAATGTTTTAAATAAACCTCTTCCAATTCAGTAATTGCAGTTAAATTTATTTTTTGATTCCATTCGACCAGTAATTCATAATATTTTTGAAATTGGTTCATTTGTTCATCTGATAAGTTAATACCTATTTTGGCTAATTCTTCTCTAAATACATCTGGTTTCATGAATTCTCTCCTTATTGTGAAACAAAATTGTTTCACAGATAACTCTACTCTAACGCAAATAAAGTAAAAATTCAATGCTTATCCTCTAATCAATAAGAAAAAACTTACAACGTTGGCTGTAAGTTTTTCCCTCTATTTCTTTATAAAAATTGGTAGCTCTTTTTTCTTGTAATAATCTGTTTCATACTCAGCTCTTAATTTGTCCCCTAACAAACTATTCAGTACAGATGCACCCAAAATTCCCACAGTAAAAGCAACAGGAACATAGTAACGTTTCTTTTGATACCATTTAGCCATCATAAGACCTCCCAAGCATTCATTTCCTTCATTTTAGCACGAACATTCTCATAAGGTCTAAAGATAACCTTAATTTTTCAAAATGTTTCACATGAAACATTTTAAATCACTAATTATCATCTTTAAAAATTGGGATTTATTACTAATAATTTCAAAAGTATCTCTGTGTATAAAAAAACAACGAGATTTAGTTCTCGTTGCTCTCTCTTTTCGCTATTTTACCTTGTTCGATATAAACCATTAAGATACTAATATCTGCTGGATTCACACCACTAATTCGGCTTGCTTGCGCAATAGTTTCAGGTCTAATTTTTTCTAACTTTTGAACGGCTTCTGTTGCTAAGCTGTTAACTTTTGTGTAATCAATATTTGCTGGAATTTTTTTGGCTTCCATGCGTTTTAATTTTTCTACTTTATCGTTTGCTTTTTTTATGTAACCTTCATATTTCACTTGAATTTCTACTTGCTCATATACATAACGAGGTACCTCTAAAGGTTCAATAAATTGAGCTACTTCTAAATACGAAATTTCAGGCCGTTTTAGAAAATCTATCGCCAATATACCATCTTTTAAAGTTGCTGTATTTTTAGTTTCTAAAAACGCTTGAATTTCAGGTGTCGGTTTTAAACGGATTTTTGATAATCGGGTCATCTCTGCCTCAATCATCGCTTTTTTCTCTTGATATTCTAGATATCTATTCTCATGAATCAACCCAATCTCACGCCCCATTTCCGTTAAACGTAGATCTGCATTATCATGACGGAGTAACAGTCGATACTCTGCTCGTGATGTCAATAAACGATACGGCTCATTCGTTCCTTTTGTAACTAAGTCATCAATTAAAACACCAATATAAGCATCACTTCTTTTTAAAATAAGCGGTTCTTTTCCTTGTATCTTTAATGACGCATTGATGCCAGCCATTAAACCTTGGCATGCTGCTTCTTCATAACCAGACGTTCCATTTGTTTGTCCTGCTGTATAAAGTCCTGATATTTTCATTGTTTCTAGCGTTGGGCGTAATTGATGAGGTACAACCACATCATACTCAATAGCGTACCCACTACGCATAATTTCCGCATTTTCAAGACCTTCAATACTTCTAATCATATCATGTTGGACATCTTCTGGTAAGGATGTTGACAAACCTTGGACATAAACTTCCTCTGTTTTAGCGCCTTCTGGTTCTAAAAAGATTTGATGCCTTGGTTTGTCACTAAAACGGACCACTTTATCTTCAATCGACGGGCAATACCTTGCACCCACACCTTCCACAATACCAGTAAACATTGGTGCACGGTGTAGATTTTCCCGAATCACTTCATGGGTATCAAGATTTGTATATGTCAACCAACAAGGTAATTGTTCTTGATTATATGCCTCATCTTTTGTTTCAAAACTAAAATGATTAGGTTGTTTATCACCTGGCTGAATTTCTGTTACATCATAATTAATTGAACTTGATTTTACACGTGGTGGCGTTCCCGTTTTAAACCGATCAATTTCTAAACCTAATTCCTTTAAATTATCGGCTAAAGCATTGGCTGGCAGTGAATTATTAGGACCTGATGAATATTTTAAATCACCAATAATAATTTCACCTCTAAGTGCTGTTCCTGCCGTAATAATAACTGATTTACTGAAAAATTTTGTCCCTGTGCTTATTTCAACACCTTGAACTACGTCATCTTCAACAATTAATTTTTCAACAATTCCTTGTCTTAAATCAAGGTTCTCTGTTTCTTCTAACGTTTTCTTTAATTCGGTTTGATAGGCAAATTTATCAGCTTGGGCGCGCAATGCACGAACAGCTGGACCTTTCCCTGTATTTAACATTCTCATTTGAATGTACGTTTTATCAATATTTCTTCCCATTTCACCACCAAGAGCGTCAATCTCACGAACAACAACTCCTTTAGCGGGACCACCGATAGAAGGGTTACATGGCATAAAGCCAATAATATCTAAGTTAAGTGTGACAAGTAATGTTTTCATACCCATTCTTGCTGCAGCTAGTGACGCTTCTGATCCAGCATGACCGCCACCAACAACAATCACATCGTATTGATTTATATTTTCCATATTTTTATCCCCTTTATTATTTCCCTAAACAAAACTGACTAAATAATTGTGTAATCAACTCATCTTGAACACTATCACCAATAATTTCACCTAATAAATCCCATGATCTTGTCATATCTATTTGAAGTAAATCGACAGGCATACCTGCCTCTATTCCATTTAATACTTCATCAAGTGCCATATTGGCCTGCTCAAGTAGCGCAATGTGACGTGAGTTCGAGATATAAGTCGCATCTTTTTCTTTACCAGCATTTGAAAAGAACGTATCTTTAATAGCTTGCTCTAAATGATCAATTCCTTCACTTGAAGTCACCGAAATATTCAGAACTGTTTCCTCATTAATCCATTGACTTAATTCATCTAGATTTAATTCTGCTTCTAAATCTGTTTTATTAAGAAGGATAATACGATTCAATCCGCTTGTTAATTCTAATAATTCTAAGTCCATCGCTGTTAAACTTTCACTCTGATTTAAAACAAGTAAAATTAAATCCGCTTCATTTAACGCTTTACGGCTTCTTTCAACACCAATCTTTTCAACAATGTCTTCTGTTTCTCTAATACCTGCTGTATCGATTAGTTTTAAGGGTACACCACGAACATTGACATACTCTTCAATAACATCACGTGTTGTTCCAGCAATTTCTGTAACAATAGCTTTATCTTCTTGCAGTAAATAGTTTAAAAGGCTAGATTTACCAACATTAGGACGACCAATAATTGCTGTTGACAAACCTTCTCGTAAAATCTTTCCTTGTCTAGCAGTTAAAAGTAGATGATCAATCGATTCTTTCACTTGCTCAGCTTTGTCTTTCATTAATTGAGAAGTCATTTCTTCCACATCATCATACTCTGGATAGTCAATATTCACTTCCACTTGAGCCAGTGCTTGTAGAATGTGCTGTCTTAACTCTTTAATTAATATCGATAATTTTCCATCTAACTGATTTAATGCTAACTTCATTGACTCATCTGTTTTTGCTTGAATCAAATCCATCACAGCTTCTGCCTGGGATAAATCCATTCGACCATTTAAGAAAGCTCTTTTGGTAAATTCTCCCGGTTCAGCTAATCTTGCACCTTGTCTCAATAACAATTGTAAGACTTGATTAGCAACCACCATTCCACCATGACAATTAATTTCTACTATATTTTCTCTAGTAAAAGTTTTTGGTGCTAACATGACTGAAAACATCACTTCATCAAGAACTTGTTTTGTTTCTGGATCCATAACATGACCATAATGAATCGTATGACTTGGAACATCATATAACCTTTTTTTATGATATGCGCTCACCTTATCAGCAATGGCAACAGCATCATCTCCACTTAGTCGAACAATACTAATCGCCCCTTCACCAGGCGGTGTTGAAATGGCTGCAATTGTATCGAATTCACTTGTTATATTCATTTAAATCGATCCTTTCTATAAAAATGCATATAAAAAAGCGCTTACTCCACCCTTTTTATTCATCACAAAAAAGGCAGAGACGCACTTTGACTGCTATCTCGTATTCATATTCTCTAGAAATAATAGCATAAACTTAACTTTTTGACAATTTTATTAACTATATCTTTAGTAAATTAATTTACCTTCAGCAACATATCCACATGTGGAATACTATCTTCTAGATAAACATCAGAAATAGGATCAAATCCAAACGTTTTATAAAAATCTAGTAAATAATGCTGAGCAGATATTTTTATTTCTTTACCTGGAAAATTAATTTTTATCTCGTTTAATGTTTCTTCTACTAATTGACTACCGAGTTTTTTTGCTCGATATTCTTTGACAATTAGAACACGTCCAAAAGTAACATAATTATCACACTCAATAATTCTTGTGTAACCAACTAATACTTCATTTTCCTTTAGTTGTAGATGTAGCGCATCTTCATCAGCTTTATCCACCTCTTGATAAGGACAATTTTGCTCGACAACAAAAACTTTGACTCGTTCCTCAATAATAGTCAATAATTCTTTTGTAGACATTTCTGTTATTTTTTTTACTTCTACTTTCATCCCTTATTCCTCTCTAGTAAAAAATACCCACGAAACGGGTTTAATTGTTCGTTTCATGAGTATTCATTTTATTACATCATATCAGGTGATTGAATTCCTAATAGACGAAGACCTTCTTTAATGACAACTGAAACAGAATAAACAAGATTTAATCTTGCTTCTTTTTCAATATCTTCTGCTAAAATTTTATGTTTTGAATAATATTTATTGAATTTTTGCGCTAAATCTAATAAATATTTAGCCATAACTGACGGTTCATACTTTTGATAAGCTTCTTTTATTTTATTTGGAAAATTATCTAAAGCTTTGATGACTTCCCAAGATTCATTGTCTGTCAGGCTTCCTACAGCTTTTGAATTCTCTTGGTTCCAATTAGCTTTAGTTAAGATACTAACACATCTAGAACGCGTATATTGAACGTATGGGCCTGTCTCTCCTTCAAACTGAATCAATTCATCTAAATTAAAATCAAAACTGTTCATACGATCGTTTTTAAGATCGTGGAAGATAATTGCGCCAACGCCTACTTGATGAGCTACTTCATCTTTATTTTCTAATGTTGGATTTTTCTCTTCAATTTGTTTTTTTGTTGAACTAATCGCTTCATTCAAGACTTCTTCTAAAAGAATGACATTTCCTTTTCTTGTTGATAATTTTTTACCACCTGAAGTAATTAGACCAAAAGGAACGTGTTTGATGTTATCAGACCAGTCATGCCCCATTTCTTTTAAAACAGCCTTTAATTGTTTAAAGTGGATAGATTGCTCATTACCAACTACATATAGAGCTTCCGCAAAATTATAATTATCAATACGGTAATTAGCTGCTGCTAAATCTCTTGTCATATAAAGAGTAGCACCATCTGATTTTCTAATTAACGCTGGGTTTAAGTCATATTTTTCTAAAGAAACAATATCCGCACCTTGATCAGAAACTAATAAATTTTTATCTTCTAATTCTTTAATAACTGGTTCCATTTTATCGTTGAAAAATGCTTCACCATTATATGAGTCAAAAGTAACACCTAACATATCGTATACTTTTTGGAATTCACTTAGAGATTCTCCTCTAAACCAAGTCCATAAACGAACAGCTTCAGGGTCATCTTCTTCTAATTTTCTAAACCACGCACGACCTTCATCTTCTAAAGTAGGGTCATTTTCTGCCTCTTCATGGAATTGAACGTAAAGTTTTAATAATTCAGAAATTGGATTTTCACGAACAGCTTCTTCGCTGCCCCATTTTTTAAAGGCAACAATCAATTTACCAAATTGAGTTCCCCAATCTCCTAAATAGTTAATTTTGATTGGATTATAACCTATCTTTTTAGATAGTTCTGCTAATGAATTACCTATCACAGTTGATCTTAGATGTCCCATTGACATTGGTTTTGCAATATTAGGTGAAGACATATCAATCGGAATATTGTTTTTCTTACCAATAGTATCTTCTCCGTAATGTTCTTTTTCAGAAATAATAGTTGTTAAAACTTCTTGACTAACCACTTCTTTTTTTAAAAAGAAATTGATATAGCCACCCACAGCTACAATATTATCATAATGTGATTGTTCTAATTTTCCAATTAATTCCTCTGCTATCATATTTGGTGCTTTACGATATACTTTAGCCAATGAAAAAGTTGGGAAAGCATAATCCCCATGTACACTCATTTTAGGAACTTCCAAAAAGTTATAAATCTCTTCAAAACTTAATACATCACCTATTGCCTGTTGTAAATCCTCTACAATTTGTTTTTTATAATCCATAATATTTCTCCTTTCAATTTAAAAAAATCAATAAAAAAAGCCTCTATTACTACTTGAATATAGTAATAAGAGACGAACTGTTTAATCCGCGGTACCACTCTTGTTGTTGGTAATACCAACCACTTTAAGTATTTATTTAAATGTCTAAAAGTAGCCGCGTTTCCTCTTAAGTATTGTCCTGGCTCTCACTATCCCAAAATCGCTAAATCAATAGTATTCCTAAAAGTACTTCATCTACTCCAAGTAGTATAGCAAATTCTTTCTGAAATTTCTAGATAAAACAGCTCATTTTGTTTGGTATAAAAAAGAGCCAGACTTTTGAGTCTGACTCTAAATACTTATTTTTTTAACTCCACTACTAAATAGCGATGCGGTTCATTTCCTTCAGAATGAGTTGAAATATCTGATTCTGTCGCCAAAATTGAGTGAACTTGCTTTCTTTCAAAAGCTGGCATTGGTTCTAAGAAAACAGGCTGCTCTGTTTCTCTTACTTGTCTTAAAGTTTGTTTTGTTAAACGTTTAATGATTGCTTCGCGTCGTTCTCGGTAATCACCCACATTAACAACGATTGAGATACGGTTTTTAGCAATACGATGAATGTATACTTGAGCTAGATATTGAATGGCATTCAATAGTTTACCATGTTTGCCTATTAATAAACCTTTTTTCTCAGTTTCAAGATTAAACATCACACGATCTTTTGTTCTTGATACTTTCACCATTGCAGAAGCGCCTAAATCTCTTGTAATATCAGTCAAATAAACAGCTAAAGCCGTAATTGCTTCATCATCAGATAAGTTAACAAATTCTTTTGTTTTTTCTGTAACCATGTCCTCAACAGTAGCAGCAGTTTCAGTGATGGTTTCTTCTTTTACTTCAACTGGTTGTACTACGTCTGACTCAACTTCAACGGGCTTAATACTTTCAACAACAACAATTGCCTCTTTTTTACCGATTCCTAAAAAACCTTTTTTACCTTCCTCAACTATTTGGATATCAGCTTCACTTTTTGAAATGTTTAGTGTTGATAATCCTAATTGAGTAGCTTGTTCTACGGTTTCTCCTGTAAATTTTGGCATGACAAGAACCCCCTATATAGTAGTTTTTATTTTTTTATTTCTTTTTCTTTGGTCGATTTGCTTTCTGCAATGCTTTTTCAATATCACGTTGTTTTTGTTCTACCGCTTCTCTCTCACGTCTAATTTTAAACGGATTATTGATTAACAGTGTTTGAAGAACTTGGAAACCATTTGATATTACCCAGTACAATGATAACCCACTAGCTAATTTAACTCCCATGAATAAAATCATTGCTGGCATGATATAATTCATTGCTTTCATTGAACCTTGTACTTCAACTTGGCCCATTGACGTTAACTTCGTACTAATGAATGTAAAGATTGCTGCTAATATCGGTAAAATATATGTTGGATCTATTTTACCTAGCTCTAACCAAAGGAATGTTCCTTGAGTTAATTCTGGTATTCGAGAAATTGCTTGCCATAATGCCATCATAATTGGCATTTGAACAAGTAATGGTAAACAACCAGATACTGGATTCACACCATGTTCACTATAAAGACGTTGTTGCTCTTCTTGAAGTTTTCTAGCTGTTTCAGCATCTTTAGAAGCATATTTTTCTTGTAATGCTTTTAATTTTGGCTGTAAATCTTGGGTTTTTCTCATACTCTTTGTTTGATAATGCATTAATGGCATTAAAATAATACGAATAATAATCGTAAAGAGGATGATACCAATACCAGCATTACCAAATGACAATGCTTTAATCGCTTCTCCAAAGTAGTATACAATGTAGCGATCCCACAATCCTGTACTTGAGCTATCTACCGTTCCTGTGCCACAGCCTGTTAAGACAAACACAAGAGTTAGCATACTTAGAACAAGTAGCCATTTTTTCTTATTCTTCACTCGTTTAACCCTCGCTTATTCAATTATATTTGCTATTTTAAAAACATGTTGTATGTTGTTTTTTACTTCATCTAAAGATAATTTTGCAACACCAGGTCTTGCAATCAAAACAATATTATAATCTGAATTGATATTATCTTTTAATTGAAACAACGATTCCCTCATCAATCGTTTGACACGATTTCTAGTAACCGCATTTCCTATTTTTTTTCCAACCGATAAACCTATACGAAAGTGCTTATTTTCCTTTGCAGGATAAATGTAAACAACAAAATTTCGATTAGCATAGGAATCTTTATTGTAGATTATTTTTTGAAACTCTTTTTCTTTTTTAATACGATAGGATTTTTTCATAAGACATCCCTTTAACTTCTATATTATTTCATAAACAATACCATTCTCATAATAGCATAAAGCGCTTGTTTATTTCATTTTTTTATAAAAAAAAATCACTGATTCTAAGATTCAGTGATTTATGCTGCTAATACTTTTCTTCCTTTACGACGTCTACTTGTTAACACACGACGACCGTTCTTAGTGCTCATACGTTTACGGAAACCATGCACTTTTTGACGTTTACGTTTTTTTGGTTGATATGTTCTTTTCATTCAATCCACCTCCTAAAACTAAATATGCTTTCTAAATCACTTAGACAGACTATGACATTATACAAATAAATCAGTAGTTTTGTCAACTCATCTTTAAGTTAATTCTGACATATCTTATTAACAATATCAAATAAAGATATCCACATGTGTGTTAATCCGTCAATTCTTAAAAAAAGTTGTCTTTTAGTTATTACTGAGTTATCAACAGAGTCACAAGCTGTTATTAAGTTATCAACATTTTATAAAAAGGCTGTTAATAAGTTTGTTTAAGCTCTCTATCTCTTAGTTGCTAGCTGTGTATAACTTGTTAATAATCAGATTTCCTTTTAAAGATATTCACATTTTTTTGCAGCTTGTGGAAAACTAATATTACAATTTGTTAACTTCTTATCCACAGTGTTAATTTTCGGTGGAAAACTTTTTATAAAAATGCTAGAATAAACGAGACACTATTTATTAGGGGGATAGTTATGCCCAATATTGATTACATATGGAAAGAATTGGAAGATGATTATCGAAAGATATTAACACCTCCAAGTTTTAACGCTTGGATTGAGCAAGCCAAGCCAATTAGTTTAATCAACAACTTATTAACAATTGAAGTACCTTCCAACTTACATAAAGAGTATTGGGAAAAAAATCTTGCTGCAAAAATAGTAGAGACTGGTTTTAAATTAACAGGAGAAGAAGTTACTCCTGTTTTTATTCTTGAAAACGAAAAAAAAGAACCTGAGAAAAAACCAGATCCTATTCAATCTGAATTACCTGACATCGTCAAACAAAACAGTAAAAAAGCTTTATTAAATTCAAAGTATACATTTGATACATTTGTTATAGGTAAAGGAAATCAGATGGCACATGCCGCAGCGTTAGTTGTTTCAGAAGATCCAGGGGCGACTTACAATCCCTTATTTTTCTACGGAGGAGTAGGTTTAGGTAAGACTCATTTGATGCACGCTATTGGACATCAAATGTTAACGAACCAACCTGATGCAAAAATAAAATATGTGACCAGTGAATCATTTGCTAATGACTTTATTAATTCTATTCAAAATAGAACATCTGAAAGTTTTAGACAAGAATACCGTAGCGTTGATTTGCTTTTAGTCGATGATATTCAGTTTTTTGCTGATAAAGAAGGAACACAAGAAGAATTTTTCCATACATTTAATACACTTTACAATGAAGGTCGACAAATTGTTTTAACAAGTGACCGGTTACCTAATGAAATTCCCAAATTACAGGAACGACTTGTTTCAAGATTTGCTTGGGGGCTATCTGTCGATATCACCCCTCCAGATTTAGAAACACGTATTGCAATTTTAAGAAAACGCGCAAATGCTGAAGGATTAGAAATCCCAGATGACACGCTTTCTTATATTGCCGGTCAAATTGATTCGAATATTAGAGAATTAGAAGGAGCTCTAGTTCGTGTACAGGCCTACGCCACAATGAATGGCAATGATATTACAACTAGTTTAGCTGCTGATGCTCTAAAAAGTTTAAAACCAGCTAAGCAAAGAAGTGAATTATCTATTCTTTTAATTCAAGAAGAAGTTTGTAAATACTATCATCTTCAATTAAAAGATTTAAAAGGTAAAAAACGAGTGAAATCAATTGTAGTTCCTCGTCAAATTGCAATGTATCTATCTAGAGAACTAACAGATAATTCTCTTCCAAAAATAGGCGCTGAATTTGGTGGTAAAGATCACACAACTGTGATTCATGCCCATGAAAAAATTCAACAATTATTAGATACTGATCCAACAATTCAAAAAGAAGTAGGAGAATTAAAAAATATCCTTATTTCCTAATTGTGGAAAACTACAAAATTTAACACAGAGTTATCCACATGTTATTAACAAGGTATTTTTCTATTATTTCTATAGGTTCAACCACTTATCCACAGTACTAACAGTACCTACTACTATTACTATATTTTTTTATATTAATTAAAAGGAGAAACCAATGAAAGTTACATTAAACAGAAATGCTTTTTTAGAAGAATTAGCAACTGTCCAAAGAGCTATATCAGGGAAAACTACTATTCCTATTTTAACAGGTGTTAAATTATTATTAACCGAGGCAGGATTAACATTAACAGGGAGTAATGCAGATATATCAATTGAAACATTTTTAAGTGCTGATGACGAAAAAGCAAACATGTTAATTGAAAAAACTGGTTCAATTGTGCTACAAGCTCGTTTTTTCAATGAAATTATTCGCAAATTACCAGAAGAGACACTAACATTAGAATTAATCGAAAATAATCAAGTAATTATTTCATCAGGAAAAGCGTTGTTTAATGTTAATGGATTAAATTCTGAAAATTATCCACATTTACCAGTTGTGAATAATCAAAATACATTTAAACTTTCAGCTAGAGTTTTAAATAAATTAATTAGTGAAACTGTTTTTGCCGTATCACAACATGAAAGCCGTCCAATTTTGACGGGTGTTCATTTTATTTTAGAAAATAATGAATTATTAGCTGTTGCAACTGACAGCCATCGTTTAAGCCAACGTGTTATTGTTATTTCAGAAAATAATGATGCTTTTGATATAGTTGTACCTGGAAAAAGTTTACAAGAATTATCACGCTCATTTAAAGATGAAGAAGAATTAGTTGAAATTTCAATTATGGAAAATCAAGTTTTATTTAAAACTGCTAGCATGCATTTTTATTCTCGTTTATTGGAGGGGAATTACCCAGATACTAATCGTTTAATTCCAACGTCATTTACAACAGAAATAGAATTCAGCGTTCCTGAACTATTAGCAGCGATTGATCGTGCGTCACTTTTATCTCATGAGGGACGGAATAATATTGTTAAGTTATCAATTAGCTCTGAACAAGTTATTATTTATGGAAATTCGCCAGAAATTGGTAACGTAGAAGAATCATTAAACTACATAAATGTTACAGGGGAGCCAATTGATATTTCTTTCAATCCAGATTATATGAAAGCTTCTCTTAAATCATTTGGTAATATTGATGTCTTAATCAAGTTTATTTCAGCGATTAGACCTTTTACATTACAACCAACAGATGATGAGGTTAACTTTATTCAATTAATAACACCTGTACGAACTAATTAATATTTACTGAAAACTATCTTCGGATAGTTTTTTTTTGTAATTAATAAAAAACAGCCATATTTTACGTTCTAAGCAATTTATCCTTTAAAATGAAAAAACTATCGATTTTTATTCGATTTGCTTAAAAATGCTTAAATGTAAAGAATATTTGTTTTTATGGGTTAAAAAAGGTATAATATGATTAGGTAAACCTTGGAAAAGAAGGTGAAAATTTGTGAAAAAAAGTTTTTTATTAAAATCTGACTATATAACTCTTGGGCAATTTCTAAAAGAAGTAGATGTGATCTCTAGTGGTGGAATGGCTAAATGGTACTTACAGGAACATGCTGTTTATGTTGACGGAGAATTAGAAAATCGTCGTGGTAGAAAGTTATATGCGGAGATGATGATTGAAATACCTGATTTAGGTACTTTTTTTATGGCTAAAATGCCAAAAGATAAGGATTAAAAAGCATGAACATTGAAAAAATTTCATTACGAGCCTATCGTAATTATGATTCTCTTGATTTAGTATTTTCTCCTAAATTAAATGTTTTTTTAGGAGAGAACGCACAAGGTAAAACGAATCTTCTTGAAAGTATTTACGTCCTTTCACTTGCTCGTAGTCATCGAAGTAATAACGAAAAAGAGATGATTCAGTGGCAAAAAGATTTCGCACGAATTGAGGGAAATATTCAAAAGAATAATGGCTCATTGGATTTAACGATGATTATTTCTAATAAGGGAAAAAAAACTAAAGTTAATGGGTTAGAACAAGGTAAACTGAGTCATTATGTCGGTCATTTGAATGTTATTCTTTTTGCTCCAGAGGATTTATCACTTGTTAAGGGAGCTCCTCAAAATAGAAGAAAATTTTTAGATATGGAGATAGGACAAATTAATCCCCAATATCTACATAATTTAAGTACGTATCAAAATGTTTTAAAACAACGTAATCAATACTTAAAAAAAATTGCCTTTAGCTCTAATAAAGACTTAGTTTATTTAGATGTTTTATCAGAACAACTTGCTAAAGCAGGCAGTTTTGTTTTGTATCATCGTTTAAAATTTGTTAATAAATTAGAAGTATGGGCAAATAACATCCATCAAAAAATTACTTATGGCAAAGAAAATTTGAGCATAAGCTATAAAAGTCAACTATCCTTAACAGATGAATTAACAGAAGAAAATTTATTCGAATTGTTATTTTCTGAGTTGAAAGAATCTGTTCAAAGGGATTTAAAACATCTAACAACCTCTGTTGGTCCACACCGAGATGATTTACTTTTTTATGTAAATGAAAAAAATGTCCAAAATTTTGGTTCTCAAGGACAACAACGAACGACTGCTTTAAGTGTTAAATTAGCAGAAATTGAATTAATTAATGAAGAGATAGGAGAGTATCCTATCTTACTTTTAGATGATGTTTTAAGCGAGC
Organism: Vagococcus sp.; assembly: GCF_036639995.1. Lineage (GTDB taxonomy): Bacteria > Bacillota > Bacilli > Lactobacillales > Vagococcaceae > Vagococcus. The sequence goes on from NZ_JAVWHO010000030.1 coordinate 26,368, forward strand.
TTGATGATGATAGACAAATCCATTTAATGGAATTCATTGAAGATAAACTTCAAACGTTTTTAACAACAACAAGTTTGATCCATTTAGAAAATAAATTAAATATTACTCCGAAAATTTTTCATATTTCTGAGGGAATAGTAGAAGGGAACGGTGACTAGTTTGACAGAAGAAAATAAAAATAATGAAACAAACCATGCCTATGATGCCAGTCAGATTCAAGTTTTAGAAGGATTAGAGGCAGTACGAAAAAGACCAGGGATGTACATTGGATCAACTGGACCACAAGGATTGCATCACTTAGTGTGGGAAATTGTCGATAATTCAATTGATGAGGCTTTAGCTGGTTACTGTACAGAAATAAATGTTGTTATTGAAAAAGATAACAGCATTACAGTAACAGATGATGGTCGTGGTATTCCCGTTGGTATTCAAGCTAAAACAGGTCGTCCAGCAGTTGAAACAGTCTTGACCGTTCTTCATGCCGGAGGAAAATTTGGCGGTGGCGGATATAAAGTTTCGGGTGGTTTACACGGTGTTGGTTCATCTGTTGTTAACGCGTTATCTGAATATCTAAGTGTAAAAGTACAAGTTGATGGTAAAATTCATTTTCAAGAATTTCGACGTGGAAAAATTTGTGATGATTTAAAAGTTATTGGTGAAACTGAAAAACATGGAACAACTATTAATTTTAAACCTGATGGTGAAATTTTTACTGAAACTGTTGTTTTTGAATATGAAAAATTAGCAACACGTATTCGAGAATTAGCATTCTTAAATCGTGGTTTAAAAATTAGTATTGAAGATAAGCGTGAAGAAACACCTAAAATAGAAACATTCCATTACGAGGGTGGTATTAAGAGTTATGTAGAGTTTCTTAACACTAATAAAACGGTTTTATTTGATGAGCCTATTTATACTGAAGGTGAACAACAAGAAATTACTGTAGAAGTAGCTATTCAGTATACAGATGGTTATCATACCAATCTGTTAAGTTTTGCAAATAACATCCATACGTATGAAGGGGGAACTCATGAGTTTGGTTTCCGTACTGCGTTAACTCGGGTGATTAATGATTATGCAAGAAAACAAAAAATTATTAAAGAAAACGAAGAAAATTTAAATGGTGAAGATGTTCGAGAAGGGATTACAGCAATTATTTCAATCAAACATCCAGAGCCACAATTTGAAGGTCAAACAAAAACTAAATTAGGTAACTCAGAGGTTCGTACAGTAACAGACCGTTTATTCTCTGAAGCTTTCAATAAGTTTCTGTTAGAAAACCCAGATACAGCAAAAAAAGTTGTTGAAAAAGGTATATTAGCTTCTAAAGCAAGAATGGCAGCTAAACGTGCTCGTGAAGTGACACGTCGTAAAGGCGCACTAGAAATTAGTAGCTTACCTGGTAAACTAGCTGATTGTTCAAGTCGAGTTCCAGAAGAATGTGAATTATTCGTCGTGGAAGGGGATTCTGCGGGGGGATCAGCTAAAACTGGTCGTGACCGCCGTACGCAAGCTATTTTACCTATCCGTGGTAAAATTTTGAATGTTGAAAAAGCCTCTATGGATAAAATTTTAGCTAATCAAGAAATTCGTTCTTTATTTACGGCAATGGGAACAGGTTTTGGCTCTGATTTTGATGTATCAAAAGCCAGATATCATAAATTGGTCATTATGACCGATGCGGATGTCGATGGTGCTCATATTAGAACGTTGTTATTAACTTTATTTTATCGTTATATGCGTCCAGTTGTTGAAGCAGGATATGTTTACATTGCCCAACCACCTTTATATGGTGTGAAACAAGGTAAAAATATTACTTACGTTCAACCAGGAAAAGATGCTGATGATCGCTTAGCTGAAGTGGTAGAATCACTTCCTACAACACCAAAACCAAACGTTCAACGATACAAAGGGCTTGGTGAAATGGACGATCATCAATTATGGGACACAACGATGGACCCAGAGCAAAGAACGATGTTACGCGTGAGTGTGGAAGATGCCATTAAAGCAGATGCAGTATTTGAGATGTTAATGGGTGATAAAGTTGAGCCAAGACGTGATTTTATCGAAACGAATGCTCACTATGTTAAAAACTTGGATATCTAGTTAGGTATAAGAAGGAGGAGCGTTCATGTCTGAGGAAATAAAAGAGAATATTAAAGATATAAATTTAACGGATGAAATGGAAGAGTCATTTATTGATTATGCCATGAGTGTTATTGTGTCACGTGCTTTACCAGATGTAAGAGATGGGTTGAAACCTGTTCACCGTAGAATTTTATATGGAATGAATGAAATGGGTGTCACACCAGACAAAGCGCATAAAAAGTCAGCACGTATTGTTGGGGATGTTATGGGTAAATACCATCCACATGGTGACAGTGCGATTTATGAATCAATGGTGCGTATGGCACAACCATTTAGTTACCGGAATATGTTAGTTGATGGTCATGGTAACTTTGGTTCTGTGGATGGTGACGGTGCTGCGGCAATGCGTTATACTGAAGCAAGAATGAGTAAAATTGCTATTGAAATGTTGAAAGATATTAATAAAAATACAGTTAACTTTCAAAATAACTACGATGAAACAGAGCGTGAGCCAGAAGTTTTACCAGCTCGCTTTCCTAACCTGTTGGTCAATGGAACGACAGGTATCGCAGTTGGAATGGCGACCAATATACCACCCCATAACTTAATCGAAGTTATTGATGCGTTAAAAGTATTAATGGCAAATGCAGATGCCACTACAGCAGATTTAATGGAAGCTTTACCTGGTCCAGATTTTCCAACTGGTGGTTTGGTAATGGGGAAATCAGGAATTCGTCGTGCCTATGAAACTGGTAAGGGCAAGATTATCGTTCGTGCAAAAGTTCATATTGAAGAGATGAAAAATGGTAAAGAACGTATTGTTGTAACGGAGATTCCTTACATGGTTAATAAAGCGAAGTTAGTTGAACGAATCGCTGAATTACACCGAGAAAAACGTGTTGAAGGAATCACAGACCTAAGAGACGAATCGTCTCGTGAGGGAATGCGTATCTCAATTGAAGTTCGCCGAGATGTGAGCGCGTCTGTTGTTTTAAATAATTTATATAAATTAACGTCTCTACAAACAAGCTTTGGTTTTAATATGCTAGCCATTGTTAAAGGTGTTCCAAAAGTCTTAAGTTTAAAATCTATTTTAGAGCATTATCTAGCTCACCAGGAAGAAGTTATTGTAAGACGGACAGAATTCGATAAAAATAAAGCAGAGGCCAGAGCGCACATTTTAGAGGGCTTACGAATCGCTTTAGACCATATTGATGAGATTATTCGTACAATTCGTTCTTCTGCGTCAGATGATGTAGCTAAACAAGCTTTAATTGAAAACTTTGAGTTATCAGACCGTCAAGCACAAGCAATTCTAGATATGCGTTTACGACGTTTGACAGGTTTGGAAAGAGATAAGATAGAGAACGAATACCAAGAATTACTGAAACTGATTGCTGATTTAAAAGATATTTTAGCCAATCATGACCGTGTTCTTGAAATTATTAGTACTGAATTAGATGAAGTTCAACGAAAATATGGAGATGAAAGACGAACTGAATTATTAGTAGGGGAAGTTTTAAGTCTTGAAGATGAAGATTTGATTGAAGAAGAAGATATCGTGATTACATTGACACATAACGGCTACATCAAACGTTTGCCAAGTACAGAATTTAGAACACAAAACCGCGGTGGTCGTGGTGTTCAGGGAATGGGTGTCCATGATGATGACTTTGTAGAAAATCTGGTCTCATGTTCAACTCACGATAGCTTACTTTTCTTTACAGATACTGGTAAAGTTTATCGTGCAAAAGGATATGAAATTCCTGAATATGGTCGAACTGCTAAAGGTATTCCAGTTATCAACTTACTTGGTATTGATTCTTCAGAGAGCATTGAAGCTATCATTAGTGTAGAAGGTAAAGCAGAAGAAGATCACTACTTGTTCTTTACAACTAAACTAGGGACTGTGAAGAAAACTGCAGTTAAAGAATTTGCTAATATTCGTACGAATGGATTAAAAGCTATTGGCTTAAAAGAAAATGATCAGCTGATCAATGTTGCTTTAACAAATGGTCATGAAAATATAATCATTGGTACTAATAAAGGCTATTCTGTGACATTTAACGAAGAGAAAGTTCGTTCAATGGGAAGAAGTGCAGCTGGTGTTCGTGGTATTCGACTTAGAGAAGAAGACTATGTAGTGGGAATGGATATTTTAAGTCCTGAATCTGAAGTTTTAGTTATTACTGAAAAAGGTTACGGTAAGCGAACATCGGCAGGTGAGTATCCAGTCAAAGGCCGTGGAGGTAAAGGGATTAAGACAGTTAATATTACAAGTAAAAATGGTAATTTAACTGGATTAACAACAGTTACTGGTGAAGAAGATATTATGTTGATAACGAATAAAGGTGTTATTATTCGTTTTAGTATTGATACAGTCTCACAAACAGGTCGATCAACACAAGGTGTTCGTTTGATTAGATTAGAAGAAGATGCCTTAGTATCTACAATGGCTAAAGTAGCTAAAGAAGAAGAGGAAGAATTAGAAGAGGTTATCTTAACACCTGAAAATAGTTCTGACAATGAAGTATCTGATACAAC
>NZ_JAVWHO010000031.1:0-28109 GCF_036639995.1 Vagococcus sp.
ACAAATTTAATAGGAGATTAAAAGATGAAAGAGATAATGGCTTGTTTAGAAAATGAAATCTTAGTTTTTGATGGCGCGATGGGAACGATGTTACAAAAGCATAATTTACCAATTATGGACATCCAGTCAGAGCGATTTAATCAAAGTCATCCAGAAATTGTTTCTTTAATTCACCGCTCTTATGTGGAGGCGGGATCAGATATCCTAACAACTAACACCTTTCAGTCCAATTCAAATAAGTTAGATTCTAAGGAGTTGCCAAGCGTTATTAAGCAAGCGGTGAAGTTAGCTAGAAGTGCGAACCCTCGTTTTGTAGCTTATGATATGGGTCCTATTGGAAAAATGATGCCGCCACAAGGTGATCTTACTTTTGAAGAAGCTTATGAACTTTTTAAGGAGCAAGCAATTCTTGCTGAAGAGGCAGGAGTTGATTTAGTGATTATCGAAACCATGTGGGATTTAAGAGAAGCAAAAGCTGCTATTTTGGCTGTGAAAGAACATACTGAATTACCTGTATTTGTTACGATGACGTTTCAAAAAAATGGTAGGACCTTAGTTGGCACAGACGCATTAACTGCTGCATTAGCACTTCAAGAGTATGGGGCAGATGCTATTGGTGTGAATTGTTCTTTTGGGCCAGTTGAATTATTACCAGTCGTTCAAACAATGATTAACCATGGAACAGTGCCAATTATTGTTCAAGCCAATGCGGGATTACCTGAAATAATTGATAACAAAAGTGTCTATAGGATGACTGTTGAAGAGTACAAACAAGCTGTTAATCAACTACTTGATTTAGGTGTTAAAGTTGTGGGGGGCTGTTGTGGCACAACCCCTGAGTTTATTCAAGCTATTTGTCAAAGTATTGAAGGAAAAGGTAGATAATCTCAAAAGGATAGTTTAAGCTCATGATTGACGTTTGTTTCGATATGCTATATATTAGTCACTGACTGATCTGGGTAGATAAAGACAGATTTGAGACAAATAAAAAAGCAATATGATAAACATATTACTTTATAGTTTTTTGACAAATTCTGATTTTAATTTCATTGGGCCAAAGCCATCGATTTTACAATCAATATTATGATCGCTATCAACAAGTCTAATGTTTTTAACTTTAGTACCTTGTTTGATTGGGTTGCTGGCACCTTTGACTTTTAAGTCTTTGATGACTGTCACGCTGTCGCCATCAGCTAATAAATTACCGTTTGAATCTTTAACAACTAAACCAGTACTTTCTTCTGAAGCTTCGTTTTGTGACCATTCATGGGCACATTCTGGACAGACGAATAATCCTCGGTCTTCGTAAGTGTAGCTAGAGTTACAATTTGGGCAACTTGGTAATGAGTTCATTTGTTGTCTCCTTTTTTAACATTATAGTAACAACAATTGTACCTTACCTTTTTTAAAAAAGGAAGTTTATCTTAAAAAAGAAAGTTATTTATAGTAATATTGTAACGAAAGACAGTTAATTATTTAATATTGTCATAAAAGTTACTAAAACATATTTGGATTTTTTTAAGAATCATGTATAATGATAGAAGCAATTTTAAAATAAAAAGCTAAGGAGGACACCTTTTTGACAGATAGAGATGATGAATTTAACCAAAAAGATAAAAGTCCTGAATCAGGTAAAGAGTTTAAGGAATATGTTTTGAATTCACTTCGGGATGAACCTAACAATGAAAAAGAGGAACCTACTAAAACTGATCGTAATGAAGAAGTAGTAGGTAGACGAAATAGACGACAATCAGATGAAAAATTTAATAATAGAAAAAAAGAAAATAATATGGTTAGAAAGATCGTTATGATTATTTCTTTTGTGTTGATTGCAACAATAGTTGTAGCTGGTTTTTCTTTTTATAACTTCTTTAAATCAAGCTTAAAACCCTTGAATCCATCAGATAAAAAACTCGTTCAAATAGAAGTTCCAATTGGTAGCTCAAGTAAAGAAATTGGTCAAGTATTAGAAAAGAGCAAAGTAATTAAGAGTGGTTTAGTATTTTCTTATTTTGTGAAAATGAATAATATTTCAGATTTCCAAGCTGGTTTTTATCAAATGGCACCAAGCATGACTTTAGAAGAGATTACTAAAAACTTGCAGTCTGGAGGCACAGATGAGCCAGAAGCTTTAGCAGACGCTAAAATTACTATTCCAGAAGGTTATTCAATTGACCAAATTGCCAAGTTATTTGGTGAGAAAACAAGTGTTAAAGAACAAGACTTTTTAGATTTGATGAAGAATGAGAAGTTTTTCAATAAGATGGCAGGCAAATACCCTGAACTTTTAACAAGTGCTAAACAAGCAAAAGACGTAAGATATCGTTTAGAAGGTTATTTATATCCTGCAACGTACAATTATTATAAAGATAATTCATTGGAAGATTTGGTTGAACAAATGATAGTTAAAACCAATCAAGTCATGACACCTCATTATGAAACAATTGAAAAGAAAAAACTGACAGTACAACAAGTGTTAACAATTGCTTCTCTTGTTGAAAAAGAAGGGTCATCAATTGAAGATCGTAAAAAAATTGCGCAAGTATTCTTTAACCGTATAGATACTGATATGCCACTTCAATCTGATATTTCAATTTTATACGCAATGGAAGAGCATAAAGTTCATCTATCTAATAAAGATACGCAATATGATTCACCATATAACCTATATATCAATAAAGGCACAGGCCCCGGACCATTTAATAATCCAAGTGAAGAGGCTATTACAGCGGTAATGTCGCCTGAACCAAATGATTATATTTACTTTTTAGCAGATGTTTCAACTGGAAAAGTTTATTATGCTAAAACGTATGAAGAACATTTGAAATTGAAAAAAGAGTATATTGATGATAAAAAATAAAGTCAAACAGAATTTGAAAAGTGAAAATTAAAATATTATTTTTGATGTTTACTTTTTAAGCCTAACGTGGTAATCTGTTTGTTATATTGAGAGTGAAAAGCTTTTCCGATACATTTCGGGGAAGCTATTCATTTGTCAAATATCTTAAAATCGTTTTAAGGAGACGTGAGTCGATTATGGAAAAAGTTTATCCGATGACTTTAGAAGGTAAAGAAAAATTAGAACAAGAACTTGAAGAATTAAAAACAGTAAAACGTAAAGAAATTGTTGAGCGTATAAAAATAGCTCGTAGCTTTGGTGATTTATCAGAGAACTCTGAGTACGAATCAGCAAAAGATGAGCAAGCTTTTGTAGAAGGAAGAATCACAACATTAGAAAACATGATTCGTTTTGCACAAATCATTGATAATAATAATGTATCAAAAGATGAAGTATCAATTGGTCGTACAGTTAAATTTATCGAGTTACCAGATGGTGATGAAGAAGAATACACTATTGTAGGTAGTGCAGAAGCAGATCCGTTTTCTGGTAAAATTTCCAATGATTCTCCAATTGCTAAAGCGTTGATTGGTAGAAAACTAAAAGAAGTGGTAACAATTAGTACACCTGGTGGAGATATGGATGTAAGAATTGAAAAAATTTCATAAAATTTTTGGTGAGTATTTTTTCTCCAACGAGTTGAAATAATTGTAAATTGAGAAAAGATTGAGACAAGTGTCCCAGTCTTTTTCTTTATTTCTAGGTCTAAAGTCTTAGAGACTTTTCGTTCTTTTGTGGTTTTTACAAGCCTTAAAAAATAGATATACTATAATTAAATATTGTACAGAAAAGGAGTAGAGATGATGCAAAGCTCATGGCGTTTTTTTATAGTGACTGAGTCATTACTATTTGTATGGGCACTTTATCAGTTGATAGAGAATATCCCCATTTTTTTATTTTTAGTTTTTGCAATAATTAATTTTATTTACTCAGTTAAAAAAGTCCATAAAACATCGTTTAACCATTTTCAAAAAATTTCGAGCTTAGTTGTTATGCTCTTATGTTTCTTGAGTAGTCCAGCTATTTGGTTAATGGTTGTTTTAGCTATTTTGTTTGTTGGGCTTAAAGGAGTTGAAGTATCAGGGATTGATTTGTTCTCCAATGCTCCTTGGCGCAAAAAACAAATCAAAATGATTAAAACAATTGCCAGTGAACCAAAATCAGGCAAACGATTTAAACGTCCGTGGATTGGTAATCAGCGATTTGGAAATGACACCTATGAATGGAATGATATCAATATGTCCATTGTCTACGGTGACACAATTATTGATTTAGGGAATACGTTGTTACCTAAAGAAGATAATGTTGTGATTGTTAGAAAAGGGTTTGGAAAAACAAGAATTCTTGTTCCAACGGGAATTGGTGTTATGTTGGAGCATTCTGCCATGATAGGTGAAGCTTTATTTGAAGATGAACATTATCGCTTGAAGAATGAATCAATAAAAGTTTATAGCAATGAATATGACCAATCCGTTAGAAAATTAAAAATTGTTACAAACACACTGCTAGGTGATCTAGAGGTGATAAGAGTATGATATCAAAAATGGGGCGCCCCTTGATTTTCTTTTATACTTTTTTATTAACCTTCATGGTGTTGATTTTAACCTTATATAGTTATTTTTTTGCGAAAAATCAAAAAAAATGGATGTTAGAACTAATTCACACACGAATGTTTAAACTACCTATCATTATCTATATCATCATTATTGCCCTAGCGGTTAGTGGGATTGTGATTGTTATTCTATATATTTCAAATCGAAAAGCCTATGGGAAAATTGAAGAACGACTTCAATTACTCGCAACGGGTAATTATGAGCATTCTATGTTATCTGAGTCTCTTTTAACTGATATAGATGATGTTTTTGTGACTGAACTGGATAAAGATATTTTAGCGATTCGAAATAAGCTTGTGTTAATGTCAAAAGAGTTGCAGGACTTAAACAGTCATCCTAAATTAGTAGAGGGTGAGTCAAAAGAGGAATTAATTAAAGAAGAACGTCACCGAATAGCTAGAGAGCTTCATGATTCTGTTAGCCAACAGTTATTTGCTGCAACTATGATGCTTTCAGCGCTTAATGAAGGTGTTTCTGATTTAGATGTTCCAGAGGTAGTTGAGAAGCAAATTCAAATGATTACTAATATTATTAATACGTCTCAATCTGAAATGCGTGCCTTGCTGCTTCATTTAAGACCTATTAACCTTGAAGCAAAAAGCTTGAAACAAGGGATTGAAATGTTGCTTAAAGAGTTACAAACTAAAATTAACATTGAACTTATTTGGAATGTTGAAGATGTTAAATTGCCTAGTTCAATTGAAGATAATTTATTTAGAATTGTTCAAGAGCTGTTATCAAACACCTTGAGACATGCTAAAGCAAAATCATTAGAAGTTTATTTGAAAAAAATGGATAAAACTGTTTTACTTAGAGTAGTAGATGACGGTCAAGGGTTTGATATGAGTAATCAAAAAGTAGGCAGTTATGGATTAAATAATATTAAAGAACGGGTTGCTGGCATGGGAGGAACTTGTCGAATTGTCAGTTTTGTTGGACAAGGAACAAGTATCGAAATAAAGGTCCCTGTATTAGAGGAGAGTGAAATTAGTGATTAAAGTACTTTTAGTTGATGATCATGAAATGGTTAGACTAGGTGTGTCTTCTTATTTAATGATTCAACCAGACATCGAAGTTATTGGAGAAGCTGAAAATGGCTTAGAAGGTCACGAGAAGGCTTTAGATTTGAGGCCAGATGTTATTTTAATGGATTTAGTGATGGATGTGATGGACGGAATAGAGTCAACCAAAAAAATTCTATCTGATTGGCCAGAAGCAAGAATTATTATTGTAACAAGTTTTATTGATGATGAGAAAGTTTATCCTGCCATTGAAGCAGGTGCTGCTGGTTATTTATTAAAGACATCATCAGCTAAAGATATTGCTAATGCTATTCGCTCAGCTCATCAAGGTGAGAAAGTCTTAGAACCAGAAGTAACAAGTAAAATGATGGAGCGCTTGTCAAAACCTAAAAAGCATATTTTACATGAAGATTTAACGAATCGTGAAAAGGAAATCTTATTACTTATTTCTGAAGGAAAGAGTAATCAAGAAATTGCGGATGAATTATTTATTACACTTAAAACAGTAAAAACTCATGTTTCTAATATTTTATCTAAATTAGATGTTGAGGATAGAACGCAAGCTGCCATTTACGCGTTTAAAAATGGTATTGTTAAATAAAATTAGTTTTTAGTTAGGAGAGAAGTCGTATGCGAAAATCATTCGCAATTATTGGATTAGGTAGATTCGGAGGAAGTGTTTGCCGAGAATTAATCAAATCGGATCAAGAAGTGTTAGCGATTGATAGTTGTGAGGATCGAGTAAATGAGTATATGAACGTCGCAACACATGCTGTTGTTGCTAACGCTCAAGATGAGGCTACTTTGCGTTCTTTAGGTCTTAGAAACTTTGACCATGTGATTGTGGCCATTGGTGAGGATATTCAAGCAAGTATCTTGGTAACTCTTATGGCAAAAGAGATGGGCGTTCCTAGAATCACCGCAAAAGCTCAAAATGAGTACCATGCGCGAGTTCTTGATAAAGTTGGAGCCGATACGGTTGTCCATCCTGAAAGGGACATGGGCATTAGATTAGGCCATAAATTAACTTCTAACAATATGCTTGATTTTATTGAGCTTTCTGAGGATTATTCTTTAGCAGAAGTTATTGTAACAAATAAGAAGTTTTATAACCGAACAATTGAAGAGTTAAATTTCAGACAAAATTTTAATTTAACAATTGTAGCCATTCGTCGAGGTAAGAAAGAGTTGATTGTGTCTCCACCAGCTAATCAAATGATAGATGAAAATGATATTCTTTTAGTTGTAGGTCATAATGATAATGTGGATTATTTTGATGATAAGATGAACCGTTAAGCAATGAGCAAAAAACTCATTGCTTTTTTTTTATTGTGTTACAATACTTGTGAAATGTAAGAGTGGAGGGAATCAAATGGAATTAGAAATAACACCAGAAGCCATTGATTGGTTTAAAAAAGAATTACTATTAAGCGAAGGTGCGAGTGTTCGTATTTATGGAAAATATGGCGGAGCGACCAATGTTCATGTGGGATTCTCTACTGGAATTGAAGTGACAAGTGCTAATCAACCTATGTTAGAAAAAAGAATAGATGGTATTACCTTCTTTACAGAAGAAGGAGATGAATGGTTCTTTGCAGATTACAAATTAGAGATTGCAATGGATGAGCAAATTAATGAACCTAAATATACTTATTTGTAAAAAAATAAAATAATTTTTTTTTGGATTTTAATTTTTTTTAAAAGAAAAAATCCTTTAGAAACATTGATAAATCTATAATAAAAAAATGATAACAAAAAAAACCGCTATTCCGTTTTGGAATAGCGGTTTTTAAAATAAATTAAAAATGTCTATTAACTATTTTTTTCTTATTTTAGGTTTTGGAAAAATATTAAAATAAAGTAACAAGGTTAGTGCAAGTCCAATCGAACCAATTGGCAAGGTTGGCCATACAAACTGTACAATAGTAGTTAAAAGAGTAGGTATGGTAGCACAATAAATTAAAATTTTGAAAACTTCTCCAAATCTTAAGTTTATTAATCTTGTTCTAACAAAGATATTAGCAAAGAAAGTCATAATAATCATATCAAATAAAAAGCTTAGGAAAATCATTCCTACTGAAATAATTAAAACGAAGAAGAAAAGAATTAAACCTTGTGAATCCCCAGCTAGCATCGTTTCTAAAAAGTTTTTACTTAATATACTAGATTGAGATGCTGAGTAAGGTAAGGTTAATGTATTACTATCAAGCATATCTGCTGTAGAACCAGAAGTAGGTAAAACAACAACGGCTTCATTTTTTAGTAAGGCAATGGTCATCGTGCCTCCCATGGCGTCAGCTTCCACATCTTTTTTACTTCTTTTGCCATCAGGATCAAAAGTAAAAATCATTGAATTGGTTTGATAGATAAAACCAGAGTCTTTCTTATCTGTTGTTAGCTTATCGTCTTTTATAGAAAACTCAGGTAACTTTTGAACGATTTTATCTCCATCTTGTTTAATTGAATTTAAGATATCCATGCTTTGAAAAACAATTGGTAAACTTAAAATGATGGATAATAGAATCATATATAGGAATACGTGAAACCCTTTTTTCTTTCTAGCTTCTATAAGTAGACTAGGTTGTTTAAAAGTTGCTTTTATTAAATTAAATGTACTCATAAAGGTCCCCTTTTCATTATTCAATCCACATTATTGTAACGTTTTTGCAGAGTGGAAACAAGTTTTTGAAGGATTTGTTTTTTTTAGGTTCAATTTTTTGTTTTTATTTTAGGTTAATGGTATATTGAATTTGTTGAATCAGCCGATTAAGGCTAGATCGATTTAAATATTAGGAGGCTTTTTATAATGACATACACATTACCAGAATTACCATACGCATACGATGCACTAGAACCACATATTGATGAATTGACAATGAAATTACATCATGACAAACATCATAACACTTACGTAACAAACTTAAACGCAGCGATTGAAAAACATCCTGAATTAGGATCAAAATCAATTGAAGAGTTAGTTACTAACTTAAATGATGTACCAGAAGATATTCGCATGGCAGTTAGAAATAATGGTGGTGGACATGCCAACCATACATTCTTCTGGGAAATTATGGGACCTAATGGTGGTGGCGAACCAACAGGCGCAATTAAAGGTGCTATTGAAAGTGCTTTTGGTAGCTACGAAGATTTCAAAACAGCTTTCCAAGCAGCTGCAGTTGGTCGTTTTGGCTCAGGTTGGGCATGGTTAGTTGATAATGATGGAAAATTAGAAATTATGTCAACACCAAATCAAGATTCTCCATTAACTGAAGGAAAAACACCTTTATTAGGAATTGACGTATGGGAACATGCTTACTATAAAAAATATAGTAACGTTCGTCCTGACTATATTAAAGCGTTCTACAATGTTATTAATTGGGATGAAGTGAACAAACGTTACGCAGCAATTAAATAGATTAAAACAAAAAGCAAAAGAATTTATTTCTTTTGCTTTTTTTATTGTTAGTTTTCTTTACAATTATAGCGTAAATAGACTATTATAGATAAAAGCAAATAATCTTTTTAAATCCGTTTATTTATGCGAATTTTAAAAGAATCTATATGTTATAATAAGCAAATGATAAGGAGGGCTATCATGGTTTTAGAAATAGTTAAAGAAGAAGCTTTTGAAGCACTTAATCAAGAAGCCTTGAAAATAAAACAATTAATCACAAATCAAAGGAATTATCAGTGCATTACGCAATGTAAAGCATTTGAAGAAGTTGTTGATACACAAATGTATGGATTCTCAAAACAAATTGAATATGCACAAAAAATTGGTGTCTTAACGAAAGAAGAAGGCAGTAAACTAATTGTAGAATTAGAAAAAGAACTAAATCAGGTGTACGGAACTGTCTATGATGAGCAAAAAAAGAAAGATTTAAGTAGTGAGAGGAAGTGATTTTTTGCCCAAGCATGTTGATAAACGCCTGTATTTAGATTACAGCATTTTAGTGCCGTATCTTATTTTATCTGTTGTGGGTATTATCATGGTGTATAGTGCTAGCTCTGCAAAATTGGCTCAGTTAGGAAAAAATCCTGGCACAGATGCCGTTAAGCAAGCTGCTTTTTTTGTGATTGGCATTATCGCTATTGTTTTTATCTATAAAATGAAGACAAAATTATTTCAAAGTAAAAATTTCATTATGATTGCAATTGGCATCATCAGTTTGATGCTAATCTTAACTAAATTTACGAATTTAGGTAAATCTGGTGGTGGAGCAGATGGTTGGTTAAGTATCGGTGGTATTACGATTCAGCCAGCTGAGTTTTTAAAAATCGTGATTATCTGGTATTTAGCGTATATATTATCCAGACGTCAAAATATGATTAACAAAAATTTTAAAGAAGCTGCACTAAAACCGCTTATTTTAATAGGTGTGCTAATTTTTCTAGTGGTTATCCAACCAGATAATGGTGGAGCCGTTATTTTAGCCATGATTGCGTCAATTATGGTCTTAGCAAGTGGAGTTAACTATTTTTATACAGGTTTAGCAATGGGAACAGGAGTTGTTGGTTCGTTTTTAGCGATCCAACTTATCTCGATTACTGGAGGCTTTATTTTCCCTGATCGATTTAAATACGTGTTTAATCGCTTTAGAACATTTTCTAATCCGTTTATAGATCCACTTGGTGATGGTCATCAGATGGTTAATTCATACTACGCCATGAGTAATGGTGGTTGGTTTGGGTTAGGAATAGGAAATAGTATTCAGAAAAAAGGATTTTTACCTGAAGCGCAAACAGATTTTATGTTTTCGATTGTGATTGAAGAACTGGGCTTAATTGTTGCGATTGTCCTATTGGCTATTCTATTGTTTTTAATTTTAAGAATCTTAATGATTGGCATAAAATCTAAAAATACCTTTAATTCTATGATGTGTATTGGGATTGGTGGCATGATTTTAATTCAAACATTTATTAATATAGGTGGTATAACAGGAATTATCCCGTTAACTGGGGTAACTTTCCCATTTTTAAGTCAAGGTGGTTCGAGTTTGATTACTTTATCAATTGCGATTGGATTTGCCTTGAATATTAGTGCTGATGAAAAGAAAAATCAATATATTAAACGAAATGAACAACTTGTTGTTGAATACACAAGGGAGCAAACAAGAATGCTTGAACATCACAAATAAGCTTGGAGGGATAAGTTATGAAGAAAGTTTTAGTAGCTAATAGAGGGGAAATTGCTATCAGAGTATTTCGAGCGTGTACAGAGCTTGATATACCGACAGTAGCAATCTATGCAACAGAAGATGAACGTTCCATTCATCGATTTAAAGCAGATGAAGCTTATTTGGTGGGAAAAGGTAAAAAGGCAACAGATGCCTATTTAGATATTGAGGACATTATTCGTATCGCAAAAGAATCGGGTGCCGACACGATTCATCCGGGATACGGATTTTTGTCAGAAAACTTACAATTTGCGATACGCTGTGAGGAAGAAGGCATCACGTTTGTTGGTCCAAGCCTTCATCATTTGGATATATTTGGTGATAAAATTAAAGCCAAAGAAGCAGCGATTTCTGCAGGTGTTGCGTCTATTCCAGGAACAGATGGCCCGGTAGAATCAGTTGATGGTGTATTGGATTTTGCTAAGGAATTTGGTTATCCTATCATGATTAAAGCCGCTCTTGGTGGTGGCGGACGTGGCATGCGTGTTGCTCGAAATGAAGAAGAAGCTAGAGATGGGTTTGAACGAGCAAAAAGTGAAGCGAAAGCTGCGTTTGGTAATGATGATGTCTATGTTGAGAAATACATTGCTAACCCAAAACATATTGAAGTTCAAATTTTAGGAGATACTCATGGGAATGTTATTCATTTATTTGAAAGAGATTGTTCAGTTCAAAGACGCCACCAAAAAGTTGTAGAAGTGGCACCATCTGTTTCAATGTCTGAGAGTCAACGTGAGGAAATATGCCAATCAGCTGTCAAATTAATGACTCATGTTGGGTACATTAATGCAGGGACAGTTGAGTTTTTAGTTGAAGGGGACAATTTTTATTTTATTGAAGTTAATCCTCGTGTACAAGTGGAGCATACAATTACTGAGCTGATTACAGATGTTGATATCGTAATGTCTCAATTAGAAATTGCGATGGGGAAAGATTTACACAAAGAAATTGGTATTCCAACACAAGATAAATTAAGCATTCATGGTTTTGCTATTCAATGTCGAATCACAACAGAAGACCCGTTAAATAATTTTATGCCGGACACAGGTAAAATAGATACATATCGTTCTCCAGGTGGGTATGGCATTCGTTTAGACTTAGGAAATGCATTCGCGGGAGCTGTTGTGACCCCATTTTTTGATTCGCTATTAGTTAAAGTGTGTACGCATGCAATAACATTTGAGCAGACGATTGAAAAGATGCGTCGAGCGTTAAAAGAGTTTCGAATTCGTGGTGTGAAAACGAACATTCCGTTTCTAGCCAATGTTATTAATCACCCGACTTTTAAATCAGGAGAAGCGATTACGACCTTTATTGACGAATCACCTGAGTTATTTGAATTTCCAAGAGTCAGAGACCGTGGCAATAAAACAATGAAATACATTGGTGAAGTAACGGTAAATGGTTTTCCTGGAATTGAACAGACAGAAAAGAGATATCATCGTGAGGCTCGCATTCCTGAAGCTTTTATTGAAAAGACTAAAAAGAAAACAGCTAAAAATATATTAGATGAATCTGGTGCTGACGCTGTTGTGGAATGGATTAAAAATAAAGAGGAAGTTCTCTTAACAGATACAACATTTAGAGACGCTCATCAAAGTTTGTTAGCCACCCGCGTTAGAACAACGGATTTAAAACGAATTGCAAAATTAACAGATGAAGGTATGCCGGAGATGTTCTCAAGTGAGATGTGGGGAGGAGCAACTTTTGATGTTGCTTACCGATTCTTAAATGAAGATCCTTGGGTTCGTTTACGTAAATTAAGAAAATTAATGCCAAATACATTATTCCAAATGTTATTTAGAGGATCTAATGCCGTTGGGTATCAAAACTATCCTGACAATGTGTTAAAGGAATTTATTGAGTTATCTGCTAGAGAAGGCATAGATGTCTTCAGAATTTTTGATAGTTTAAATTGGTTACCTCAAATGGAAAAAAGTATTCAGTATGTTCGTGAGACAGGTAAAATAGCTGAAGCGGCTATTTGCTATACAGGAGACGTTTTAGACCCTAGTCGTTCAAAATACAATATTAATTATTATAAAGCGATGGCTAAAGACCTTGAAAATATGGGTGCTCATATTATTGGTATTAAAGACATGGCAGGACTTCTTAAGCCGCAAGCTGCCTATCATTTGATTTCTGAATTGAAAGCAACTGTGGATGTTCCTATCCATCTACATACACATGATACAGCAGGTAATGGAATTATTACTTATTCAGCCGCAACAAAAGCCGGCGTTGATATTGTGGATGTGGCAATGAGTGCAATGAGTAGTGCAACAAGTCAACCAAGTATGAGTAGTTTGTATTATGCTTTAGTTAATGGTGAGAGAACACCTGATGTGAATATTGAGAATGTACAACAAATTAACCATTATTGGGAAGATGTTAGAAAGTTTTATGCGCCATTTGAAAATGGAATTAGTGCGCCACAAACAGAAGTTTACTCTCATGAAATGCCAGGTGGACAATATTCAAATCTTCAACAACAAGCAAAAGCAGTTGGCTTAGATGAACGTTGGGAAGAAATAAAAGAAATGTATACTCAGGTTAATATGTTATTTGGTGATATCATTAAAGTGACACCTTCTTCGAAAGTTGTAGGAGATATGGCATTGTTTATGGTTCAAAATAATGTAACTTCTGATGATATTTATCAAAGAGGAAGAGAATTAAATTATCCTGAATCAGTGATAAGTTTCTTCCAAGGTGATTTAGGACAGCCAACAGGCGGATTCCCGAAAGAGCTTAAAGATATTATCTTAAATGGTCGTTCATCAATTGAAGTTAGACCAGGTAGTTTGGCTAAATCAGTTGATTTTGAACAAGTAAAAATAGAATTAAAAGAGTTGATTGGTTTTGAACCAAGTCAAAAAGATGTGATAAGCTATATTATGTATCCACAAGTTTTCTTAGATTACTGCAAAATGCATGATAATTTTGGTGATGTAGAATTACTTGATACATTAACGTTCTTCCAAGGAATGCGTGTGGGTGAAACCATAGAAGTTCGAATTGAAAAAGGAAAAACATTGATTATTACCTTAGATGAAATTGGTAACCCTGATTTAGAAGGAAATCGCGTCTTATTCTTTAACTTAAATGGGCAACGTCGTGAGATTGTTGTGAAAGACCAAAATGTTAAATCACAAGTTATTATGAAAGAAAAAATTGAACCAACTAATAAAGCCCATGTTGGTGCAACCATGTCAGGCTCTGTTTTGGATGTTTTAGTTCAACCAGGAGATCAAGTTCAAAAAGGACAAGCTCTCTTGGTAACAGAAGCGATGAAGATGGAAACGACGATTTATTCAAAACGAGACGGTATTGTTAAACGCGTTCTTGTAGTGAGTGGAGAGGCGATTCAATCTGAGGATTTATTAATTGAATTAACGATTTAGTCGGTAAGGATGGAGGAAGAGAAGGTTTGAAACGATTTATTGAATTTTTTGTCTGCTTATTTATCGTGTTGAGTGTTGTTTATCTGAAACCTGTTATCTCTTCTCACAACCAACCTAAGCAAAAAAATGATTTATCAGTGGAAAAAGTAAAAATTTCTCATAAATCAGTTCCATATTATGAGTTAAATACAACAGGCATGGCCAATTTTATTGGGAAAACAGAAACAGAATTCTTAAAGGAACATCCAAATCCTAAGAAAAAGTGGAAGTCTTATTATAAAACTGAGTGGCTTGTTTATGGTGATTCACTTAATGATTATTACCAAGTTGAAATGAAAAATCATGTGGTATCTAGTATTTTTGTCATAGGAAGTGAGCTAGATTCGACTCCATTTGCAATGGACATGAATTTAGTGGATTTGGCAGAAATTACAACGATTTTTTCAAATTTTAATTTTGAATATGGTGACGAAAAATATGAAGTAGAACTCACAGAAGATGACATGAATTATCGTCCTTTAGTGGCTTTTAATAATGGAACTTTTGCTGTGCTTCATATCAATCAAGGTAACGGAAAATTGATGGCTATCAGATACTTAGATAAGCATACGCTTTTAAGTATTATGCCTTATCAAATGGACCAAGAAAATAAGGTACAACAATCTTTAGCAACAAATGTTCCTAATTGGGAACAAGTTAACTTTGATAATCAACAGCAACTATCAACGATTCTAAACTTGCTTCGAGAAAAAGAAAATAAAAAAAGCTATCAAGCTGATAGCGAGCTTGAAGTAGGCGCAAAAAATGCCTTACGTAAACTGAAAGAAAAACCTGAAACTTTTATAGATGAGCCAGATCGATTAGAGAGTTTTAAATCAACTACAGATAATCAATTTAATTCAGCACCGTTTATTCTAAATAAAAAAGAGATGTCTAAAATCTTAAAGAGTGTTGATTTAACAAATAAAGAGACGCATGGTATTTTTTATGGACCTGTCATTGACGTGCCTTTTATGATGACTAACTGGTATGGTAGCCGTTTTTATCATGAGGAGTTGACGCATAAAAAGGATACGACGATTGGTTTAACTTTTGAAAAGCAATCAGTAATGACCTTTTTTGGTAGAGAAGAAGAAAAGAAAAAAACGGTTGAAAGTAGTGAGTGATAGTGATTTATAATGATGATGTATTAGAAATCGAAAATCTAGTAGATGACTTATCTGAAAAACTACTAGATAGTCAATTGGTATCGATTTATGTTGATTCATATGCTGAGTTGAATCATAATGAAGAAGTGGGAGAAATAGTCACTCATTTTTTATCTCGGAAAGAAGCCTTTGAAAGAATTGAGGCATATGGAGATTATGCACCTGATTATAAAGAGAAAAGACGAGACGTTAGGAAAGCTAAAAGACGTCTTGATACAAATGAGATGGTTGCTGAATTTAAATATAATGAGACGTCACTTCAAAATATGCTAGATTATGTCACCTTTGATTTAGCAAGTAGTATTTCAAAAGATATTAAGGTAGATGCAGGAAATCCATTTTTTGAGTTTGCAAAAAGAGGATGTGGAGGTAGTTGTCATGTTAGTTAACGAATCTGAAAACAATACATTAGAGTTAGTTCCAAGAAGGGGATTAATTGTCTGGGTATATAGTTTAAAACAATTGAAAAATTTACGTCGTTTTGGTTATGTTCACTATGTCTCTAAAAAAATGAAATATGTGGTTTTATATGTAGACGATATTGATGTTGAAACAACGGTTGAAAAAATAAGTAAACAGTTTTTTGTTCGTAGTGTTGAAATGTCAATGCGCCCCGATATAAATATGAATTTTGATAATCGATTAGGCAATAAAGAGATTATTGAAGGCGAACCGTTAGAGTTTGAAGAACAAAAAACTGAAATTCGATTGGCAGAATTTGTTGAAGAATAAAATAAATGAAGTAAAACCATTAGACATGAAAGAATCATTTGTGTCTAATGGTTTTTTTTAGACCAATTTAATAAAGTATATTTTACCTTATCTATACCAATTCGGCGGATTAATTACTTTTTTATTGAAATTAATTGACTATCGGTTGAATTAAAAGTAAGATAATCTTGTTTCTGTTAAAAGTCTGAAGAGAGGGATAGTGTACCAATTTAGAAGGAAAAGCGCCAGACCTGCTTAGACAGGTGACGAGGAAAGAACTTATCGAAATTATTCGGCGGATGGTTCTAGGAGCTGCATTCTATAAATTAATCATAAAAAAAGGTAGTGATATCTTTGACAGAGGGTTAATTACGCAGAGCAGAAACAATCGAAAACTAGAATGAAAGTTGGAAATTAGCATGTGTGGAATTGTCGGAGTAGTAGGAAGTAAAAATGCCAAAAATATATTATTAAATGGTTTACATAAATTAGAATACAGAGGATATGATTCTGCTGGAATTATGATCAGTAGTGAAGAAGGAATGTACGTTACAAAAACGGCAGGACGTGTGGCTGAATTAGAAGCCTTAGTGTCAGATAGAGAAGATAACGGAACAGGAATCGGACATACAAGATGGGCAACTCACGGAGAACCAACAGAAAATAATGCCCATCCTCATTTATCAAAAAGTGGTCGTTATGGCTTGGTTCATAATGGCGTTATTGAAAACTTTGAATGGTTAAGAGAAACATATCTTTCTGATGTTAAATTAAATGGAGATACTGACAGTGAAATTATTGTTGAAGTAGTTGATTATTTTTCTAAACAAGGTCTATCAACATTAGCTGCTTTTACAAAAATGCTTCAAGAAGTGAAAGGTTCTTATGCTTTAGCGTTGATTGATGTAACAGATGACAGCAAAATTTACTTAGCAAAAAATAAAAGTCCGTTACTAGTTGGTTTAGCAGATGGCTATAATTTAGTTGGTAGTGACGCTATGGCGATGATTAATGAAACAGACCGTTTTGTTGAAATTATGGACGGTGAAAAAATTGTTTTAACTGCTAATGAGATGGTCATTTTAAATCAAGACAATCAAGAAATAACTCGTGATTTTTATGTGGCTGAAATTGATGCCAATGACACAGAAAAAGGATTGTATCCTCATTACATGTTAAAAGAAATTGACGAACAACCAGCTGTCATGAGAACGCTTGTCCAAGAGTATGTGACACCAAATGGAGAAAGTACGATTGATTCAGAGATTATCGAAGAAATGGCCAAAAGTGACCGAATCTATATTGTTGGTTGTGGGACAAGTTGGCATGCAGGATTAGTCGGCCAAAAAATGATTGAAAAACTGACAAATATTCCAGTTGAGGTGCATTTAGCCAGTGAGATGGGCTATGATATGCCAATTCTTTCTAAGAACCCATTCTTCATCTTTTTAACGCAAAGTGGTGAAACAGCAGATAGTCGTCAAGTGTTAGTGAAAATTAATGAATTAAACTTGCCAACATTAACTATCACAAATGTGAAGGGTTCTACTTTATCACGTGAGGCAACTTATACATTATTATTACATGCAGGTCCAGAGATTGCTGTTGCATCTACAAAAGCTTATACGTCACAAATAACAGTAATGTTGTTTTTAGCAAAAGCTTTAGGTGAAAAATTAGGTCAACAAGAAGCAAAAGAATTAGATGTGGTACATGAACTAGGAATTGTTGCATCTGCAATGGAATCTCTTGTTGCTGATAAAGATCATTATGCTGCATTAAGCGAAAAATTCTTACTTGATTCAAGAAATGCATTCTATATTGGTCGTGGTTTAGACTATGCGGTTTCTTTAGAAGGTGCTTTGAAATTAAAAGAGATTTCATATATTCAAGCAGAAGGATTTGCAGCAGGTGAGTTAAAACACGGAACAATTGCTTTGATCGAAGATGGTACACCGGTTGTGGCCCTTATTTCTAATGAAGAAATGGGAAGCCATACTCGAGGTAATATTAAAGAAGTTGAGTCACGTGGAGCTAAAACGCTAGTGGTTGCACTAGAAGGATTAGAAAAAGAAACTGATGATATTGTTTTACCACATGTTCATCAATTGGTGACACCATTAGTTACTGTCATTCCATTGCAACTTCTTGCTTATTACGCAAGCTTACAACGCGATTTAGACGTTGATAAACCAAGAAACTTAGCTAAAAGTGTGACAGTTGAGTAAACTTTAATTTAAATAAAAAGTATGATATACTATGAAGAATTAAGAAAGGGGTGAACACTCAATGGTTAGCATGGACAATTTATATAACAAAAGAGAACTAAAATTCTTGTATCTTTGTCGTGCAATTATTTCCGTAATTTCACTAAATTGGATAAGTGTGTCTAAATTTAATGAAAATAATATGAAAACGACCATTCAGTGATAAACTCTAAAGAAATTTTATATAACAAGGTCGTGGATATTTCTGCGACCTTTTTTGTTTATCCTCGAATGGAGAAAAGAGGATATAATGTTACAATTAAATCAAGTAAATAAAACAATGTTTGGGAAAAAATTATTAGAAGATGTGAGTATTCAAATCAATGATGGAGAAAAAATGGCTCTAATTGGTGATAATGGAGCTGGTAAATCGACCCTTTTAAAAATGATAACAGGGGATGAAACAATTGATTCTGGCAGTGTGTCTATTTCAAAAGATCAAAAAATCAGTTACTTAGAACAGCAAAGCCTAGTTAAAACAAGTGAAACAGTTTTTGATTTTATTTATAATGGCCAAAAGGAAATTAAAGAATTGTTTGTCAAAATGACGTCACTTGAAACGGACATGATGACGGCTTCAAGTGATATGTTAGAAAAATTAATGACCCAATATGGTTTGTTGCAAGAAAAATTTCTTGAAAAAGATGGTTATTCTGTTGAGGAGTCAATCAAGAGTATTGCAACAGGTTTAAAAATTAGTCATCTTTTAGATCAATCAATTGGTGATTTAAGTGGTGGGGAGCAAACATTAGCAAAACTAGCCAGATGCTTGCTTGAAAATAATGATATTCTATTATTAGATGAGCCAACCAATCATTTAGATAGCGTTGGTTTAAACTGGTTAGAAAATCATTTGAGACACAGTAAACAAACGGTTATTATTGTTTCCCATGACCGTTACTTTTTGGATCAAGTAGTGACATCAGTTTTATTCATTAATCAAAGAAAAATAGCTCGTTATAAAGGAAATTATACTGCTTACAAAAAGCAGCGAGAACAAGAAATATTAGAACAACAAAAGAATTTTCTACTGCAACAAAAAGAGATTAAACAAGTCGAGGATGCTATTCGTAGGTTCAGGCATTGGGGAGCTATTAGTGATGATGAAAAGCACTTTAAAAAGGCGAAGCGACTTGAAAATCAATTAGAGACAATGGAAAAAATTGATCAACCTAAGAAAGCTAAAAGAATATCTGAAAAACAAGGCTTTTTAGAAGAAAAACGTTCTGGAAAAGAAGTCTTGAAAGTAGAAAACGTTTCTAAAACGTATGATGGTGTAGAAATATTTTCAGATGTCTCTTTTAGTGTTTGGTGGCAAGAGCGATTGGCTATTCTTGGAGACAATGGTTCGGGAAAATCAACCTTATTAAAGTGTGTGCTAGGAAAAGAAGTGGCAGATTCTGGGAAGATAACAATGGGACCAAGTGTTAAAATAGGATATCTATCGCAAGTAATCACTTATGAAAGACCAAAACAAACGGTTCTAGAGTATTTTAGAAATGATGTAGATGAGATGGAAGAAGACGCAAGAAGAATTTTATCTTATTTTTATTTCAATCAAGACAATGTATTTAAACAAGTTGGTAATCTAAGTGGTGGTGAAAAAGTTCGCTTGGAGTTAGCTTGCTTGATGAATCAACCAATTAATTGCCTGATATTAGATGAACCAACGAATCATTTGGATATTTTAACAAGAGAATGGCTCGAAGAACAATTAGAGATGTTCAAAGGAACGCTAATAATGATTAGTCATGACCGCTATTTTGTTGAAAAATTAAGTACAAAACACTATCAACTCAAAAATAATCGAAAAAAGTAATTTGGAACACTTGTGTTTAAATAAATCAGGCGTTATAATTGGACTATACCAAAATTTCGGAGGCGTAGCTATGAAAATTATAAAAGTAAAAGACAACGTTGAGGGTGGAAGAAAAGCATTTGAAATCATTAAAGACGAAATGGTTGCAGGAAACGTGAAAACATTAGGACTGGCAACAGGAAGTACTCCTGAAACGTTATATAATGAATTAGTAGCAAGTGATTTAGATTTTTCAACATTAAATTCAGTGAATTTAGATGAATATGTTGGATTGAAATCAGAAGATGATCAAAGTTATCATTATTTTATGAAAAAACATTTGTTTAATGAGAAACCATTTAAAAATAATTATTTACCAGATGGCATGGCAGCAGATGGTAAAAAAGAATGTGCTCGTTACGATCAAATTATTGCGGATAACCCAATTGATATTCAAATTTTAGGAATTGGGGAAAATGGTCATATTGGTTTTAATGAACCTAATTCTCCATTTGAAGGAACAACATCAGAAGTTGAGTTGACTGAATCAACAATTAAAGCGAATAGCCGAAATTTTGAAAAACAAGAGGATGTTCCAACACACGCATATTCAATGGGGATTAAATCAATTTTACAAGCGAAAAAAATTATTTTATTAGCTTATGGCCCTAAAAAAGCAGAAGCTATTTTAAATACAATTGAAGGCCCAATTACTGAAAATGTACCCGCAAGTGCGCTTCAAAAGCATGATAATGTGATTGTTATTGTGGATGAAAAAGCAGCTGAAAGTTTAACAAAATAAGAATTTTATTTAGTTGAGACAGGCATTAAGCGTCTGTCTCTTTTTTTATTATTAAGCTTTCTAGTCATATCAGTTGTTTTAGTGTAAAATAGAAAAGAACGTCACAAAGTTACGTTATAGTTTTAAAGGAGGATTTATTTTTATGACAATAGCAGTATTAGGTGGAGCCGGCTATATAGGATCTCATACCGTACAAGCATTAATTGAAAAAGGCGAAGATGTAATCGTAATTGATAATCTTTTGACAGGACATAAAGAAGCCATCCACGAAAAAGCCAGATTTTATGAAGGAGATATTCGTGATAAAGAATTTATGTTAAAAGTATTCACAAAAGAAGATATATCAAGTGTGGTTCATTTTGCTGCAAGTTCTTTAGTAGGTGAATCAGTAGAAAATCCTTTGAAATATTTTAATAATAATGTGTTTGGTACGCAAATTACATTAGAGGTAATGAAGGAAACAGGTGTTAAACAAATTGTCTTTTCTTCATCAGCGGCAACTTACGGAGAACCCACTGAAATGCCAATTCTTGAAACAACGCCCACTAATCCTAAAAACCCATATGGTGAAAGCAAATTAATTATGGAAAAAATGATGCGTTGGTGTGATGATGCTTATGGCATTAAGTTTGTTGCGCTTCGTTATTTTAATGTGGCAGGAGCTAGTTTAGATGCTTCTATTGGTGAAGATCATGATCCTGAAACTCATTTAGTGCCAATTATTTTACAAACTGCACTTGGTCAAAGAGAACAAATCTCGGTTTTTGGTGACGATTATAACACGCCTGATGGAACCTGTATCAGAGATTATGTTCATGTGGTTGATTTAAGTGACGCACATATTTTAGCTATTGACTATTTAACTAAGGGCAATGAAAGTAATATTTTTAATTTAGGCAGTAACAAAGGTTTTTCTGTGAAAGAAATGATTGATCAAGCTCGTCTTGTAACAAAAAAAGATATTCCTTCAGTAGTTGCTAAAAGACGTGCTGGTGATCCAGGGACTTTAGTTGCATCACCACAAAAAGCAGAGAACATCTTAAATTGGAAACCCAAATATACAGATATTGAAACGATTTTTAAAACTGCTTGGGAATGGCATGTTAATCACCCAAATGGTTATTAATATTGAGGAGTATTGTTGATGATGCAAAATAAAACAGTTCATGATTTTATAAATATAGCGCTACTTTCTGGTGGTTGGATGGAGTTAGATCGGTTGTATCTAAACAATCAAATTATAGCGCTTATTGGACCTACGGATGACGAAGAGACAGAAACACTTGAAGAGTCGACTAAAACATCTAGAGACTTACTTAACGAGTTGATGGAGATAGCTAAATCAAATCAGAAAGTTGATAGTCATGATTTAAAGAGTATTAAAGAGTTAGAAGCTAAACTAATGGCTCTTTTAACACCGCCACCATCAGTTGTTAATGCATTATTTTCACAGCATTACGATGCCACGGAAAAAGAAGCAACTGATTATTTTTATCTAATGAATTTGACGAATGACTCGATTGATGAAAACACACTTTTAAAAAAAGAAGTGGAAATTAATCGTCAACCTTTTATTATTCAGGCAAAACAAGACACATCAAAAGAATTGATGTCATCTGTCTGTTCGTATTGTTTTGAAAGTGAAGGTTACGGGATAGAAAAAAATGCTAACAAGCGAATTATCCGAATGAATTTACGAGGAGATAGCTGGGGATTTTATTATGTCTCTAATCCGTTATTAAAAGAGCATTGTATCTATACGCCCGAAACCCATGAACCATTAGTGATGAATCGACAACTACAAGAAACCATGCTTAACTTAGTTGATATTTATCCTCATTACTTTGTTTCAGTTAATCCTGAAGTTCTTCGACTAGCTCCTCATGGGCATCTTTATGGAGGAGATGCTAAAATACCTTTAGCGTTAGCTGAGAATAGCTTTATGTTTGATATACCAGGATTTGTAACGGTAGAAGCGTCAATTGTTGATTGGCCGATTTCTGTCATCCGTTTAAAAACAACTTCGAAAAAAAATCTGATTAACGCTATGGAATATATCACGTTAAAATGGCAACAATACTCGTACCCTTCTTTAGATATCATTGCTAAAGATGAGGATGGAAAAGATTTACATTCGATGATTCCTGTTATGCGAAAAGAAGATAATTACTATATAGTTGATATGATTTTACAAGATAATTCTTCTGAATTTAAACCAACACTTGCGTATCAAAATTTGATAACAGAAGAAGCTTGGCCAATTGACCAACTTGGAATAATTAATTTAAAATCAAATCAAGAATTAACAGATGAAACGATTGAAAAAGTAACTAAAAGCATGGAAAAACAATCCATCTTTAGAAGACCACAAGATGGTCAAAAAGCTTTTTTACGTTTTATTGATACATTATAATTAGAAAGCAGGCTTGTTTTGTAACAGGCTTGTTTTTTTTCTGATTTCCTTTAGAATAAAGGGTAGGAAATTTTTTGAGGTGTTTAAATGATAGGAATGAAATTAGTATTAATTGGAATAATGATCTACATAACGGCGCTATTTGTTGCAGCCGAATTTTCCCTTGTGAAGGTAAGATCATCTAAATTAGAACAATTAGAAGCAAATGGTGAAAAAAACGCTACGTTAGCTCTTCACCTAGTTCATCACTTGGATGATTATTTAAGTGCATGTCAATTAGGGATCACGCTAACCACATTAATTATTGGTGGGGTAGGAGAAGAGACTGTACGGACACTGGTGACGCCTTTGGTTAATTATTTTCCAGTAAGTAAAAGCGTATCATTAACAATTTCACTTATTTTATCTTACTTTTTAGTAACTTTTGTTGAAGTTGTTGTGGGAGAGTTACTCCCCAAATCGTATAGTATTGCCAACTCAGAAAAAGTTGTTTTAGCCATTGCGAAACCTCTTCATATTTTTTATAAAATGACGTACTTATTTATTAAAATGTTGAATCACTCAGCCAATTTAATTGGGAAAGCATTTGGTATTCATATGATTGGTGAAGCAGAAGAAACGCTTTCTGAGGAAGAAATTATTTTAGTTGCAGCAGATAGTCTTGATAAGGGCGAAATTAATCAAGAAGAATTTAAGTATTTATCCAATATTTTTGAGTTTGACGAACGACAAGTAAAAGAAATTATGACCAATCGTTTAGATATGAAAGTATTAGATTATGATTTAACAATTGAAGAAGCCATTCCTAAAATATTAGATGTTGGGTATAGTCGTTTTCCTGTTATAAAAGAATCAAAGGACGAAATTATTGGATATGTGACTCTACAACAATTAGTAAGATCATCTTATGTTGATAATCAGCGACTAATCGCAGAAGAAGTAACAAAACCGATTATTGTTATGGAAACAATGGTTGTAAAAGATGTCTTGAAAAAAATGCAAGAAAGTCATAAGCATATTGCAATGGTAGTTGATGAGTACGGTGGGACAGTTGGTATCGTTACGATTGAGGATATTATTGAAGAGATTGTTGGAGACATTCAAGATGAGCTTGATACTGAAAAGGAAATGATTCAACCACTTGGTCATCAAGAGTATTTAGTTGAAGGTAAGATTGAATTAGAGGAAATTAAACATCATTTTGATTTAGACGACATGGAAGACCCAAATGGCAATGTGACTCTTGGAGGGTATTGTACAAGTGTTTATCCAAATGATATTGAAAAGGGCTTCTCATTTGATGTTGAGGGTGTTATTTTTACGATTTTATTAACAAGACAGACAGTTGTTGAGAGAATAAAAATTAAAGATACTAGAAAAAAATCATAAGGGATGGATTGTAATGCTTGAAAAGTGGGACGTTTATTCTGTTGATCGAAAAAAATTAGCTAAAACGGTCACTTCAGATGATGAATTGTTGAAAAATGAGTACCGAATTGTTATAGGTGTTTGTGTATTTAACTCTAGTAACCAATTGCTTATTCAACAAAGGCAAAGCTGTAAGAAGACTTGGCCCAACATGTGGGATATTACAGCTAGTGGTAGTGTAATTAGTGGTGAGACCAGTTCAGAAGCTGTTGCTCGTGAGTTAAGGGAAGAGTTGGGATTAGATATCTCTTTTAAGGATATGTTGCCTCAGATGTCAGTTGGCTTTTCTAAAGGTTTTGAAGACTATTATTTTGTGGAAGCTGATGTCGATATAAATCAAATGGTGCTTCAAAAGGAAGAAGTTCAGGATGTGAAATGGGCTACTTTAGAAGAAGTAAAGGACTTAATGCATCAAGGCTTGTTTATTCCATATCATGAACATTTAATCGGACTTTGTTTTGAAATGAAAACCGTTTATGGTTCGTATAAGTATGAAGGATGAATCTTTTTAAAAAGGTTCATTTTTTTTGCTGAAATTATCTTGGCACATTCATGGAAGAAAGTGCCTGTTATATGCTACAATGTATCAGAATACTAACAAAAAGGGTCGATGTAAATGACAATTTTAGGAATTGATACTTCTAATCAAAGCATGTCTTTGTGTTTAGGAGAAGATAACAACTTGCTAGGTAGCTATTTTACTAGCGTTCAGAAAAATCACAGTGTAACGTTAATGCCTGCGATTGATTTTTTGATGACTTCAAATAATAAACAGCCAAAAGATTTAACCAAAATTATTGTAGCTAAAGGTCCAGGTTCTTATACTGGTTTACGAATTGGTGTCACAACAGCTAAAACACTTGCTTGGACACTAGGGATTGATTTATATGCCGTATCAAGTTTGGCTTTGATGGCAGAGAGTAAAAAAAAGTTTGATGGCTTAATTGTTCCGATAATGAATGCCAGAAGAGAAAATGTGTATACTGGAGCGTATCAGTGGCAAAAGGGAAGATTAGTCACAGTTATTGAAGACCATCATACATCATTAGAAACATGGTTAAATCAACTGAATAATCAAAAAGAAGCTGTTTTTTTAATTGGTAGTGATTTAAGTGTGTTTGCGGATCATTTAGCCGATTTAAAAGGAAGCAAGATTACTTATAGTAAAGATAAAATAAGCAATGAAATTAACCCAACTTCTTTTTTAACATTGGAAAATCAGAGTGTTAAAGTGGAAGATATAGAAGGATTTATTCCAGATTATTTAAAACGAGTTGAAGCAGAAGAAAAATGGTTAGAGACGCATGGTCCAAATGAGGTTTCTAACTATGTGGAAAGGGTTTAGCATCTTTAAATCTCAAGTAGATGTTAATAACAGGCAAATAAAAATGGAAGATGAGCGTGTTGCATTTGAATCTGCTAAAGTCACAGACATTTATGTTCTTCAGACAATTCTAAAAAAAGTCTATGGCAAATCGCCATGGAGTAACACCATTTTTTGGATAGAGTTAACAAAAAAACAAAATGGTTTGTATTTAAAAGTACTAGATAGGAACAAAACAGTTGGCTTTGTGGGAGTTCGAGTAGAAGGGTCTGATGCTCATATTACTAATATTGCAGTTTTACCAGATTGTCAAAATCAAGGATTTGGCAAACAATTACTTGAACAAGCAGAAAAATTTGCATTAAGTAAAGACTGTTTAACTCTTAGTTTAGAAGTGAAAAAATCCAATGTCCAAGCAATTACTTTATATAAAAAGTTTGGCTTTTTTGAAAATGGAGTTAAACCAAAATATTATAAAGAAGATGAAGAAGATGCGATTGATATGGTGTATGTATTAGAGGAAATTAAATGAAACGTGACCAAGTATTATTAAGTGATGATAAGTTAGCTCAACAGTGTGTTGAAATAAGTAAGGCAAGTTTTGAAACAGCCTCTCCTTGGAATAAGGAACAATTTTTAGCTTCGTTTAGTGCAAAGAATCAACAAGTTTTTTTGACCATTGAACAGAAAGAAGTTGTGAGTTTTATCGTTATATCCACGGTTTTAGATGAAGCTGAAATAGAACTGATTGCTGTTGATAATTGGTTTAAACGAAGAGGTTATGGCAAATCTTTATTAAACGAAGTGTTATGTGAATTAGAAAAAAACGAAGTAAAAGATATTTTTTTAGAGGTAAGAGAGAGCAACTTAGCCGCACAGAAATTTTATCGATTTTTTGGTTTTCAGGAAATTGGAAGACGAAAAAACTATTATCAACACCCAAAAGAAGATGGTTTAATGTTTAAGTTATCAATATAGGAAGTGGTCAAAATGGATATATTTAAAGAAAAAAACAGAAAATTAATTTTAGCAATTGAGAGCAGTTGTGATGAGACAAGTGTTGCAGTTGTTGAAGAAGGTATTCACATTTTATCTAATGTGGTTGCTTCTCAAATAAACAGTCATAAGCGATTCGGTGGTGTTGTGCCAGAAGTTGCCAGTAGACACCATGTAGAGCAAATTATAGGCTGTATGGAAGAAGCTTTAGAAAGAGCAGAAGTAAAGGTGGATGATTTAGGAGCTGTTGCCGTCACTTTTGGACCTGGACTTGTTGGGGCCCTTTTAATCGGTTTAACAGCAGCTAAAAGTTTTGCTTGGGCTCATAATTTACCCTTGATTCCTGTTAATCATATGAGTGGGCATATTTATGCTGCTCGCTTCGTTTCTGAAATGACATTTCCTGCCATGGCACTTTTAGTTAGTGGTGGTCACACAGAACTTGTCTATATGAAAGAGCACGGTAGTTATGAAATTATTGGTGAAACTCGTGATGATGCATGTGGTGAAGCCTATGATAAAATAGGTAGAATTCTTGGACTT
Source organism: Vagococcus sp. (assembly GCF_036639995.1). Lineage (GTDB taxonomy): Bacteria > Bacillota > Bacilli > Lactobacillales > Vagococcaceae > Vagococcus. Next base: position 27,606 of record NZ_JAVWHO010000031.1, read on the forward strand.
AGTTATCCAAGTGGTAAAGAAATTGATGAGATGAGTCATTTGGGAGAAGACACGTATAACTTTCCTCGTGCAATGATGAAAGAAGATAATTATGATTTTAGTTTTAGTGGTCTGAAAAGTTCAGTGATTAATTTAGTGCACAATGCCAATCAAAGAGATGAAACTCTAGATCGTCATAATCTTGCTAGGAGCTTCCAGCAAAGTGTAATTGATGTCTTAGTAACTAAAACAATCAAAGCTTGCCAGGAATATGAAGTGAAACAGTTAATAATGGCTGGCGGTGTGGCAGCTAACAAGGGATTAAGAGCAGCGTTTGACGAGGCTGTTACTAACGAGTTATCAGATGTTAGCTTTATCGTTCCGCCATTAAATCTTTGCGGAGATAATGCAGCAATGATTGGGGCAGCAGCTTTTATTGAGGCAAAAAAAGGACATTTTGCTGATTGGTCATTGAATGCCAAACCAAGTGTTACTTTATAAAAATAGAGTTAAAAAAGAGTTGAA
>NZ_JAVWHO010000032.1:0-27991 GCF_036639995.1 Vagococcus sp.
GTTAACAACAGCTGAAAAAGAAAAACAAAGTAAAGCTGTTGATGAAGCAGGAAAATTAGCAAAAGAAACTCTTGAACAGGCAAGTACAGCAGATGAAATTAAAACAGCCGTTGACTCAGGTACTGGAGCAATCATTAAAGAACATGTTCCAGGTGATGGTCTAGATGTTAGAAAAGAAACAGCTAAAGATTTAATCGATAAAGAAGTAGCTAATACGAAAAAAGCGATTGAAAATGATCCAACATTAACAGCCTCAGAAAAAGAAAAACAAATTCAAGCAGCTGTAGACGAAGGCGAAAAAGCGAAGAAAGCAATTGATGCAGCAACTGATGCTAACGGTATTGATAGTGAAACAGCAAAAGGTATTGAAACGGTAGCTAACCAACATAAATCTGGTGATGCGGTAGATACTAGAAAAGATGATGCTAAAAAAGCAATTGATGAAGAAGCAAAATTAATTAAAGAAAAAATTGCAAACGATCCAACGTTAACTAATGAGGAAAAAGCAGAACAAGCAGCTAAAGTGGATCAGGAAGCAACAAATGCAAAAGCTGCAATTGATGCTGCTACAACAGCTGATGGTGTAGATGAAGCTAAAGGTAAAGGAATTGAATTAATCGATAATCAGTACCAGCCAGGTAGCTCACTTGATGGTAGAAAAGATGACGCTAAAAAAGCGATTGATGAAGAAGCGAAATTAATTAAAGAAAAAATTGCGAATGATCCAACATTAACAAATGAAGAAAAAGAACTTCAAAGTGGTAAAGTAGATCAGGAAGCGACAAAAGCAAAAGAAAACATTGACGCAGCAAAAGACGCAAGTGGTGTAGATGAAGCTAAAGGTAAGGGAATTGAATTAATCGACAATCAACACCAACCAGGTAGCTCTTTAGATGGCCGTAAAGAATCTGCAAAAAATGCCATTGATCAAGAAGCAACTCTTACAAAAGAGCAAATTGCGAATGATCCAACGTTAACAGCTGAGGAAAAAGCAGAGCAATCTGGTAAAGTAGATGAAGAAGCAACAAAAGCAAAAGATGCGATTGATTTAGCAAAAAATGCTGACGGTGTAGATGAAGCCAAAGGTAAGGGGATTGAATTGATTGATAATCAATACCAACCAGGCAACTCACTAGATAGCCGTAAAGAAGATGCTAAAAAAGTCATTGATGAAGAAGCAACGTTAATTAAAGATCGTATTAATAATGATCCAACACTAACAAACGAAGAAAAAGCAGAACAGTCTAGTAAAGTAGATGAAGAAGCAGTGAAAGCCAAGGACGCGATTGACGAAGCAACAGATGCAAGTGGAGTCGACAACGCCAAAGGTAAAGGAATTGAATTAATTGATAACCAATACCAAACTGGAGATTCATTAAATAGTCGTAAGGAATCAGCAAAAGAAGCAATTGATAGAGAAGCAGCATTTACAAAAGAGCAAATTGCGAATGACACAACTTTGACAGATGCAGAAAAAGCAGAGCAAATTAATGGTGTAGATCAAGAAGCAATAAAAGCAAAAGAAGCGATTGATGGAGCGACAGATGCAAGTGGAGTTGACAGTGCCAAAGGTAAAGGAATTGAATTGATTGATAATCAATACCAACCAGGTATTTCAATTGTTGACCGTAAGGAATCAGCAAAAGAGGCAATTGATCAAGAGGCAGCTCAAACAAAAGATCGTATTAATAATGACCCTACATTAACAGATGAAGAAAAAGTAGAACAATCTGGAAAAGTAGATGAAGAAGCAACAAAAGCAAAAGCAGCGATTGAAGCAGCGACAGATGCTAACGGAGTTGATTCTTCTAAAGGCCAAGGAATTACGAATATTGACAATCAATATCAAACACAACAACCATTAGATGATCGTAAAGAAGCAGCTAAAGCAGGAATTGATGATGCAGCGAATGCGGCAAAAGATAAGATTGTGAATGATCCAACGCTAACAGCTGAAGAAAAAGCGAATCAAAGTGCAGGTGTCGATCAAGATGCAGCCAATGCAAAATCGGCAATTGACGCAGCAACAGATGCAAGTGGAGTAGATAGAGAAAAAGGTCAAGGAATTACAAATATTGATAATAACTACCAACCAGGAACATCTTTAGATAGTCGTAAAGAAACAGCTAAAGCAGGAATTGACGAAGCAGCAAAAGAAGCAAAAGATAAAATTGCGAATGATCCAACATTGACAGACGAAGAAAAAGCAACTCAAAGTGCGAGCGTAGATGAATCAGCGGCAAAAGCTAAGGAAGCAATTGATGCAGCAACAGATGCAAATGGAGTGGATAGAGAAAAAGGTCAAGGAATTACAAATATTGACAATAACTATCAACCAGGTACAGGCTTAAACATCCGTAAAGATTTAGCCAAAGCTGACATTGATGAAGCTGCAAAAGCAACAAAAGAAAAAATTAATAACGATCCAACTTTAACAGCTGAAGAAAAAGAAAAACAAAGTGCTGGTGTAGATAATGCAGCAACAAAAGCTAAGGAAGCAATTGATGCAGCAACAGATGCAAGTGGAGTGGATAGAGAAAAAGGTCAAGGAATTACTAATATTGACAACAATTATCAACCAGGTAATCCATTAGACAGCCGTAAAGAAACAGCCAAAGCGGGAATTGATGCAGAGGCTGAGACAATAAAAGAAAAAATCAGTAATGATTCAACATTAACAGATAAAGAAAAAGAAGCTCAAATTAAAGGTGTAGATGACGCAGCGACAAAAGCTAAGGAAGCGATTGACGCAGCAACAGATGCAAGTGGAGTGGACAGAGAAAAAGGTCAAGGAATTACAAATATTGATAAAGAGTACCAACCAGGAAGTGCTTTAGATGGCAGAAAAGAAGATGCTAAAAAAGCAATCGATGAAGCAGCTAAAGCGACAAAAGAAAAAATTAACAATGATTCTACTTTAACAAAAGCTGAAAAAGAAAAACAAAGTAAAGGCGTAGATGAAGCAGCAGAAGAAGCTAAAAAAGCAATTGATGCAGCTAAAAACGCTGATGGAGTAGATAGTGCGAAGGGTCAAGGAATTACAAAGATTGACAATAACTATCAACCAGGAAGTGCTTTAGATGGCAGAAAAGAAGACGCTAAAAAAGCAATCGACGAAGAAGCCAAAGCAGTTAAAGAAAAAATTAACAATGATTCTACTTTAACAAAAGCTGAAAAAGAAAAACAAAGTAAAGGCGTAGATGAAGCAGCAGAAGAAGCTAAAAAAGCAATTGATGCAGCTAAAACTGCAGATGATGTAGACGCAGCAAAAGGTCAAGGAATTACGAATATCGATAAACAATATGAAACTGGTAATGTTTTAGATACACGTAAAGATGAGGCTAAAAAGGCAATTGATGAAGCAGCAAAAGCAACAAAAGAGGCTATTGCTAAAGATACTACATTAACTGCAAAAGAAAAAGAAGCACAAACTAAAGCAGTGGATGCAGAAGCTAAGAAAGCAAAAGAAGCGATTGATACAGCTAAAACTGCAGATGAAGTAGATAATGCGAAGGGTCAAGGGATTTCTGAAATTGCTAAGCAACATGAATCAGGAAAATCAATTGAAACTCAAAAAGAAGCGGCTAAAAAAGAATTAGGCGAAGCTGCAGAAAAAACAAAAGAAGCAATTGATAAAGATAAAAGCTTAACTGCCAAAGAAAAAGAAGCACAAATTAAAGCAGTTGAGAAAGCGTTGGAAGAAGCAACAAAAGCTGTGGATACAGCCAAAAATGTTGACGAAGTAAATAGCGCAAAAGAAAATGGAACAAAAGAAATCACTAAGAAACATGTTCCTGGTAAAGAATTAGAAACACAAAAAGAAGAAGCTAAAAAAGAACTTGAAAAGATTGCGGAAAAAACAAAAGAAGCAATCAACAAAGATACAAACTTAACTGCAAAAGAAAAAGAAGCACAAATTAAAGCAGTTGATGAAGCTTTAGAAAAAGCTAAAGAAGCGATTGATAAAGCAACTGATGCTGATGCTATTGCAAAAATTAAAGTGGAAGCTGTAACTTCTGTTGAAAATCAATACAAGCCAGGCAAGAAAACATCTGGTGGAAATGGAAGTACAGGTACAGGTTCTGGAAGTGGTAAAGGAACATCTTCAGGTGGAGGTTATACATCTGGAACATCAGGTAAGACAGGATATTCTGCATTGCCGAAGACAGGTAGTGAATCAACAGGCTACTTAGCAGGTTTAGTTGGCTTCGCTCTATCAGGATTGGCGTTATTAGGATTTAGAAAAAGACGCGAAACTGAAGAAGAGTAAGCTTTAAATAAAAAACGAGATTTGACCCATTCGTCAAATCTCTTTTTTTTATTTGTTCAAATTCTTCATAAAATCAACAGAATCTTCAGCGATTGCTTTTGATTGTGTATGATGCAAATAATGTTCCCCATCTAGTTCAATAATTTTACCATTTTTAACTTGTTTGATTTGTTTTTGGTGTTCAGGTAACCAATCATCACGTCCATCATTGACAGCTACAAATAGTAATGTAGGTAAATCTGATGGTAAAGTCATTTCTTTTGTTTCTTTAAAGTTTGATTGAAGTAGATCAAGTTCTTCATCTAGGTTAGGGTTGTTCATATTTTTGAGAGTAATCATTTTCATCTGTTCAACATTTGGATCATCTTTTTTCATCCCTAAACTTTTAGAAGGGTTAGCATCGATAACTAAACGCATAACGCCAGATTTTTTTAAGAAATTTAAAGGAGCCATATTAATACTTTCCATTTTTTGTGTGGGCACACTTGTATCAACGCCAATAAAGGCAGCCACTTTCTCATCTGGATAGCGATTAAGATAGTTTACACCATAAAGACCGGTGATTGAATGTCCACTTAGAATATAATTATCTACGTCTAATTTTTTGATAACTTCATGCATTTCTTCAACAATATTGTCTACACTTCTTTTACGTTTTGTTTGACTACTTAAGCCATAGCCAAAGGGTTCAACTGTAATAACTTCAAAATCTTTACTTAATTTTGTTGTAAGGGGTAAAAAGTCATAGTAAGGTGAGGCAGTTCCATAACCAGGAAATAAAATAATACTTTGTTTTCCTTTTCCAGAGCCATTTCGAACCACATTGATTTGTCCGTCGAAAATATCTAGTTTTTCTCCGTAGACTTCAATCTTAGATGCTTCACTTTTTAATTTTAGTTGATTGTTAATATAAGATCCAGCTAGAAAAACAAGGATTAACGTAAGTAATCCTAAAAGGATATTTCGACTAATTTTCCATACTTTTTTCATTATTTATTGCCTCTATTCCTTGATTTATTTGTTGACGAATGTGTGATATGACAGAATCATCAAGAATATTAACACCCATTTTTTTTAGTACATATTGAGAAGTTTCTAGTTTAGAGTAAAAACTATCTAGTGAATTGGTAAAAAATGTTGTGTTATACCAACTGGTTAAAAGAAATAAAATAACTTCAGCAGATTGTTCAGGATGAGGTACATTAATTGAGCCATCTTTATTACCTTCTTTGATAAACAAGCTAATCTCTGGAATGAAAATAGTTTGAGATAACTTGAGATGTTTTAAAGAAAGTAGAGGTTCTTTTACTAGTAATGGTGAAAGTGGTAAAAATTTTTGAACATCCACGTGAAACATAGCGTCTAAAAAGAGTTGTTGAATTTTTTCTAGACCAGTCAATGAATCATCGCTTCTAATAGAAGAAAGTATTTCATTACTAGGCATAAATGCTCGCATCAATTCATCTAAAATCGCTTCTTTTGAACGAAAATGATGATAAACGGCTCCTTTTGTTAGTCCATCTAATTGATCAACAATATTTTGAATGGATGTTTGCTTATAACCTTTTTCATTGAAAAGAGCACCAGCAGCCATTAAAATATCTTCTTTCGTTTGTTCACCATCATATCTTTGTTTCATGAGTATCGCTCCTTTATATATGAAACATTATTTGGTATGTTTCATATTAACTTATAAATTATTTTTTGTCAAAAAAAAGAAACGAAATTTATTTTCGTTTCTTTTCTCATATATAGTAAGTTGATTATTTTTTGAACCAGCGTTTTTTAGCACTTTCTTCTGCTTCTTCTTGTGTTTTTTGAGCTTCTTCTAGTTCGTCTTCAACAATTTCTTTATCTAAACGTTCAATTGTTCCGTTAAGTTGTGATGTAACAATATCATCTACATGCCCTGTATTAGGTTCATCACAAATTAAGATAACACCTGTGTCGCCCTCTGGAATAATTGCCAGAGCTTTTTCAAAAATTGACATTGCATTTTTAACTTCTTTTACATCTTTTGAAGAACCAATTAAGCTACCGGTAAACCAACCAAGTAACACGCCAAGCGGTCCACCAAGAATACCTACAAGCATACCAATCATACTGCCTTTAAAATTTTTATCGGCCCCTGTAAAATCAATAAAATCTTTAGGTTCTAAGTTGTGATTAGTACGATGTTCTAAAATCGCCATTTGTTCACCCTTGATACTTCCTGTTTGATGCAGCCTCTTCAATTCTGAGAATGCTTGATAAGATTTACTTTCTGTATCAAAACTCATAATGATTACTTTTTCGTTGTTAGCCATGTTATTTCCTCCTAAGTGAATGTATTAGTAATTATCTATGTCTAAATAATAACTAGATTTATTGAAGTTAACATGTACAAGTTGTGAAACGCTTGTTATTTTTAAAAGAATAGAAGACTAAAATGGGTTTAAAGTATGAAAAAGGTGTGTCCATTAGAAAATGGATACACCTTTGTTACTTATTTACTGTTTCTTTTTAATAATTATCCAAGCAATATAATCAGTAATTACAATAATAATTAAAAGTAGTACAATAAAAATTCTGGTATTCGGACCGTTTAATAGATAATAAACACTATAAAAAATCCCTGATAAGATGAGAAGACATCCAAATACTTGATTAGTTACTTTCCAAGAATCTTTAATATTCAGCAAATATAAAACTCCTCGATAGCCAATCATAGGATGATATTTAGCAGCAATAAATAAAAGATAGCAACCTGATAAAATTAGAATCAACGCTAGCCACATTTTTATTCACCTCTTTTAAATGATTATACCATTAAAAAGTGATTTATCTAATTGTAAAAGACACATAGTATATCTAAACTGAAGAGTAAGAAAACTAGAATTTAGTAAATGGAAAGGAAAGATCGCTATTTTAACCGAAAGTTATTGGTCTATATTTCAAAGTACTTTTGTTCTTATATCAATTATTAACACAGTTATTTTTGTTGGGATAATCTGCGCTGTAAAAAAACAGAAACAGATTAGTTTTATTGGTTTTAGTTGGTTAATAAATTTATTAAACTTATTAATTCTAGTCTGTTTAACTTATTTTTATATTTTTTTAAAGGAAAAATTTAATGTGTCATGGGATGTGTTGGTTATAGGGTTTATTGTTTACGGAGTTACGTTGTTTTTAGCTGAAACTTTTATTTTTATTAAAGAGATAACAAGAGAAAATACGATGATGAAGGAGTATAAAGCACCAATTGTCTTATTAGCTTTTTCATTAACATTGCAATTTATTTCTTTAATTGGAACTAATAATATCGATAAACTTAACTTTCTAATTGATCCATATTTGTGGTCATGGTTAATTAGTCTATTTTTAGGATTTATTGCTGTTTTATCATTGATTTTTTTATTAGTCGCTGATTTAGTGAGATGTTTTTCTGAAAAAAAGAACCACTCCAAATAGAAGTCCTTCTTAAGTTGGATAGAAATTCCATACCTGAGATGATAGTTGAAAAAAGATTTATTTCTTATAATTAAATTATCAAGAATATGTGAGGAATGAATGAAATGAAAAAATTTATAATAAGTGTTGTTCTTTTGGGGGCTGTAATTGTAGGCACACCCATTGTCGGATCGATGATAACTCAGGGACAAAAGCAAACGCAAAACAATGATTTACCACAATTATTCGACCGATTCAATGTGTTAATCAAGAAGGAACCTGTATATGTTGTGACTGATAGTAAGCAATCAGTAAAACAAGATCAGGGAGGTTATATCTACCATCAATCTGTAGTTAGTGAGAGTGGTAAAACATATGATTTATCTTATTATGCAGGAAGCCTTTTAAAAGAATCAGCTATTTTAAAATTAGACGCTAAAGGTCGTCATGTTGAAACTTGGGAAGAAGTCCAAAAAGATGAGGTACCAAAAGAGGTATTAAATAAACTATCAATTTCATAATAAAAACCTTTGACTTGAAAGTCAGAGGTTTTTATTTTTTTAATTTAAAAAGATATGAAGGATGGTAGAGATTTGTAGGTGCGTAAAAAGATGTGTCTCTAAATAAAAATCCAAGCTTAAGTAATAGTTGTTTAGAAGGGATATTTTCAGGGTGATGTCCAGCAAATAAATGAGTAATATTTTGAAAGGTAGCAGAATAATTGATAATCGCCTTTGCGGCCTCAGTACCATATCCTTTCCCCCAGAATTCAGGCAGTAGGTGAAAGCCAATTTCCAAAGTTGAGTTATCATGGGGACGTAATCCGGCGCATCCGATGAAAGTATGATTATCTCTTGTAAAAATAGGCCAATATTGTATACCAAATTTTTTAAAAGAAGTTATTTCAGATACTAAGCGATTTTTTATTTCTTCATCGGAAAATCCTTCTGAGGTTGTTAAATATTTTGAAACAGTTTTATTTTGCCAAAGTTGTTGAGCTAAAGTAAAATCTGCTTCTTCCCATGTGTAAAAGAGTAATCGATTGGAACGAAAAATTTTTTTTCTCATATTTTCCTCCTAAAAAAAGAAGGTGGCAAAATTGCCTCCTCCTTTATAATTAATTAAAAGACAACAACAGGAATACCAACGTCAATCATACTAAATAATTTAGATGCGACAGCTGGAGGTGTGTTGATACAACCGTGTGAACCAACTGTTTGGAAGGAACTTCCGCCGTAAGCTCCTTCGGCTTGCCAAGGTGAATCATGAATGCCAACGCCTGTCCAATCAATAGGCATCCAAAAATCAACAGGACTAGCATAATCTTCACCACGTAAGATTTCATTTTCAGCTTTGTTCCAAACATAAAATACTCCAGGTGGCGTTGGAGTGCTCGGTTTTCCTGTAATAACAGGAGTATCCAAAGCTGCTGATCCATCTTTGTAAAGCCACATATGTTGGTTTTGTAAATCAACTTCGATATAAGTGTTGCCAATTAATGAAGAAGCAGGTGAGCCGCTACCTTGAAAAGCAGGTACACGTCCACTGAAATCTTCTCCTTTTAAGATAGCTTCAGTCAATTGTTCAACTTCAGTATCCGTTGCAATGGTCCAACTCAAGGCACCAGCAGGAACAGATACTTCTCCGCGTTTTGTACTTTTGAATTTAGATTCATTTGTGCTGGTATTATAAGTTTTACCTAGTTCTTCAACGTATTTTCTAACTTCATCTTTATTTAGATTTAACTTGCCATCTTCAAAAACAACCCAAGTAGCAATCTTTTCTTTTGGAATGGGAACATCCTGACCATTAATACTGTAAGAAGCATTGATAGCTGCCACTTCATTGATATTGTCCATTTCCTTTTTCAGATTATCATCTGTAGCTAAAATGGTTGGCTTAGCAATGAAGTCAGTTAGCTCAATTTCGGCTTCTCCTTTTTCAATACTTGTTTTAGCCGCAGCAATGAATTTTTTAGTATCAATAGAATCCCCTTGAACCTCGGGAACAATTTGGAATTTACCATCTTTATGTTTAACTGAAGCATTTTCTGTTTTCTTTTTATCTTTATTGTAAGTATCCAGCTCTTTATTAATAGAAGTCATCATTTTAGTGACAGAGGCATCATTAATTCCTTTTGCTTCTAACGTTTCCTTTTCAGGCGTTTGAATGTAAGGCATAAACCATAGCCATGGGTTTTGATGGGACATCGCTTTATCAAGTGTTTTATCAATGTCATATTCCATTCCTAATTCCTTTTTAGGAATTTCCTTCCATACTGAACCTTTATCTAATACACGATAAATCTCAGCATCCACTAACTCATTCAATTTTCCTTTTGCTTCCTCTTTGGTTAATTTACTAACATCTGTATTACCAATCTTTGTTTTGTCGAGAAATTTATTTTGAAATTGAATGGCTTGATAGCAATAAACACTAATTAGAACCAAAACTAATACAAGAGGTACTAGTAGCCATTTTTTCTTAGTCATAAAAGAACTCCTTTATCATCGGTTTTTGTAACAATATTGTAACATAAAAGGTTATAAATACAAGAGTATTGACTCATATGTTCGTTTTTTTTGGAAATTAAGGGTAACTGAAAGATAAAAAGTAAAAAATAAGAATAAAATGTGAAGATTTGTGCTTCTTTTAACAAAAAAACAAGCGTAATATCTCCTTAGAATGTTGTAAGAAGACACTTAGGCTTGTTATGGATATCTTAATCTACTGCACGATGATCATTTGCTCCGTAATAATTTAAAGGCTCTTTGGGATGGTCTAGAAGACCGTCTACTGTGACGAAATTAAGGCCTCTGGCTGTTAAAGAATCAATAATGGAAGGTACAGCATTAATTGTTTCAGGGTAAATATCATGCATTAGAATAATCGATCCAGGTTCTGTTGTTTGAGTTACTTGATTAATAATGGACTGTGTATTTTTACTAGACCAATCTTTAGAATCGACAGACCATTCAACAAGGGGTCTATTAGCAACGGTGGCAACTTGTTTATTAGCTGCGCCGTAGGGTGGTCGAATGTATTTAACAGGCTCTTTCAAAATGGATTTCACTTTATCATCCATGTTTTGAAAGTCTTTTTTTAAAGAAGGAAGATCCATTTGACTTAAATTGTTATGGTGCATAGAATGGCTTCCAATAATATGTCCTTCTTCTTTCATGCGCTTCAATAAATCCTCGTTACCAGGGATATTTTGCCCTAGGATAAAGAAGCTAGCTTTAATATTTTTTTGCGCTAAGATATCTAAAAGTTGAGTGGTTGTTTCTCTTTTAGGACCATCATCAAAGGTTAGTGCGACAGAATTTTCGTTTACTACTTCAGTTGAGATGTGCTCTTCCTCAGATGGTTGTGTTTCCTCAGTGACTTCTGTTTTTTGAGAAGATTGAGTATCGTTTGTGGCCCTACTATTTTTATTAGAATTTTCACTATTTTTTTTTGAAATAGTTGTTTCTTTAGTAGTTGTTAACATGGTTGCTTGTGTATGCCAGATTGTGGCGCTAACAGCAACAATTTCAAGAATCAGAAAACCGATTAAGTATTTAAGATGCTTTTTCATCTAAAAACTCCTTTGTATCATGACCATTTTTTGTCTAATTTTAACTATCAAAAATCACACAGATTTTATTTTAACATGAATTACTTACTCTGTGACAATTCTAAAAGAATTATTACTTTAAATCAAAGAAAAGTGCTTGAAAAACGAACAAATTTATCTAGTTAATCACTAAAATTTAAAATATAGTAAAAAGGTTGAGGCTTTTTTGCCCCAACCTTTTAAGAGAATCTACAAATTTTATAGTTGTTCGAATGCTGCATCCATGACTTCTTTTAATTTTTCTGCTGAATAATCAAGTTTTTCTTGTTCAGCATCGGTTAATGGAATTTCAATTACGCTTTGAACACCATTGCTATTAATAACTGCTGGCGCACCAATAAAGATATCGTTTAAACCGTAATGTCCATCAAGATAAACCGATAACGGTAAGACTGCATTTTCATCATTAAGGATAGCTTTTGTGATACGAGCTAAAGCAACAGCAATACCGTAGAAAGTAGCGCCTTTTTTATCAATAATTGTGTAAGCCGCATCTCTTACTTTAAAGAAAATATTAACTAGTTCTTCCTCATCTACTTCTGGATGATCTTTGACCCATTCATAAATTTGAAGACCTGCAATATTGGCATGAGACCAAACTGGAAATTCTGTATCTCCATGCTCGCCCAAGATATAACCATGGACATTACGAGCATCTACACCAACTAATTCAGCAATTGTTTGACGGAAACGAGCTGAATCAAGAGATGTTCCACTACCAATCACTTTATGTTGAGGGAACCCTGAGAATTTCCATGTGGCATACGTTAAAATATCAACAGGATTTGAAGCAACTAGAAAGATACCATTAAATCCTGAGTCTACGATGCTTTTGATAATACCTTGAAATATATGTAAATTTTTATTAACTAAATCTAAACGCGTTTCACCGGGTTTTTGAGCAGCCCCTGCTGTAATAACAACTAAATCAGCATCTTTACAATCTGAATATTCAGCTGCGTAGATTTTTTTGGGAGATGTAAAAGCAAGTGCGTGGGATAAGTCAATCGCGTCTCCCTCAGCTTTGTTTTTATCAATATCAATGATACCAATTTCTTGGGCAATATTTTGAGTCACTAGCGCAAAGGTATAACTAGAACCTACCGCACCATTACCAACAACAATAATTTTTTGATGATTTGAATCTTGATTTGCCATGAATATCTCTCCTTTATTGTTTTGCTAATTTCGGGATAATTATAACATCAGAAAAATTTAAAGTCATTTGAAAAGTTTCAGAAAACCTTAGTATGTCAGAATTGTTAAAAAATACACATGTTTATTAAACAAAGTTAACTAATTTTAATTTTTTTACTAAATTAGTTGAAATATTTATTTAAAATAAGCAATATAACTAAGAAGATAAATGAAATATGATATACTAATTAAGAATCTGGGCACTGTTTAGTGTGCGGATATTTTCTTGTTAATGAAATAAATAAATGATAGGGGAGAAAGACAATGAAATTAATCGTTGGCTTAGGGAATCCTGGGAGTAAATACCAAGCGACCAAACACAACATAGGGTTTATTACATTAGATGAAATTGCGTTTCAGGAAAAAGTAAGGTTTAACAAGCATCAATTTGAAGCTGATATTGCTGAGTTCTTTATAGATGGAGAAAAGGTGATTTTAGCTAAACCACAAACTTTTATGAATGAATCAGGTAGAGCGGTAGGCCCCTTGATGACATATTACAATATTGCTGATGAAGATTTATTAGTGATTTATGACGATCTAGATTTATCGATTGGACGTATTCGTTTACGTGAAAAAGGAAGTGCTGGTGGTCATAATGGTATTAAGAGTTTAATAGCTCACTTAGGAACAAAGGAATTTAACCGAATTAAAGTGGGGATTGATCGACCAAAGAGTGGTCAAGAAGTAGTGTCATATGTATTGAGTACTTTTCCTAAAACAACTCATGAAGACATGTTACTTGCTGTAAAATCAGCAGCTGAGGCTTCGTTATATTGGGCCAAAGGAAATGATTTTGTTAATACGATGAATCATTTTAACTCAAAAAAATAAGAAAGGAGTAAAGATAATGTATTTGAATAAAGGATTAGTCAAGAAAATTAGTGATGCGCCTAAGATGAAAGAATGGCAAGCTAATTTAGCTAAAGAATCATCCCAGTTAATTACTGGATTATCTGGTTCAGCCAAAACTTTAGCAATGGCAACACTATTGGCTAAAAAAAAGAAAATACTCATTGTCACTCCTAATCTATACTATGCGTCTAAATTAATGGATGATTTACAACATATAATAGAAGAGAAGTATCTATATTATTTTCCAGTAGATGAGGTAACCGCTGTAGAGATGTCATTTTCATCTCCAGAAGCATTATCTGATCGAATTAATGCGCTAAACTTCTTAGCAAGTTCACAACCAGGTGTATTGGTTACCCCACTGGCGGGTGTTCGCCGCTTTTTACCTAGTCCAAAACTTTGGAAAGAGCAGACGATGCTTTTAGCTAAAGGCGGAACATTGGATATTACATCCTTAGCTGAACAATTGGTTCTTTTGGGGTATGAGCGGCAACAAATGATTGGGAAACCAGGTGAATTTAGTATTAGAGGTAGTATTGTTGATATTTATCCTCTGACAAATGAGTATCCTGTTAGAATTGATTTATTTGATGATGAAATTGAATCTCTTCGTTTGTTTGACGCAGAAACGCAGCGTTCCATTGAGGATATTACAGAAATAGTTATTTCACCTGCCAACGATACTTTAGTGACTAAGGATCAACTAGTTGAAGGAGTGGAAACATTTAATGAGTTGATGACAACGAAATTGTCATTAATGAAAGATTATGAAACTAAGGAGCGTTTGTCTGCTCTTTTGGAAAGTATTGTGAGCGAGTGGGGGCAAGGGCACCCAACAGAAGAAGTTAAAATGTATAGTGACTTACTTTATTCTGATAAATATTATCTAACTGATTATTTAAAACCATCTGATTTAGTTATTGTTGATGATTATAGTCGGATGGTGGAAAGCGAGCGGGAGCTGTTACGAGAAGAAGGCGAATGGATCACGATGAAGCTTGAAGAAGGTCTTGCTTTTGAGAACCATGAGCTAGGTGGCGATCTAAGAAGTATTTTGAAGAATACGAAACAAGCTAAAACTTATTTTTCACTGTTTCAAAAAGGAATGGGAAATTTACGTTTTTCTCACATTCACCCATTTGAATATCGAACGATGCAGCAGTTTTTTGGGCAAATGCCGCTATTAAAAACAGAAATGGATCGTTGGAAAAAACAAAAACAAACAGTTATCGTTTTAGCTGAAAATGAAGAACGTACACAAAAAATTGAAGAATTATTACTAGATTTTGAAATTTCAGCCGTTATTAATAATAGTAACAAGGTGTTGGATGGAAAAATTCAAATACAAACTAACACGTTAGCATCGGGATTTGAATTACCTGATGAGAAGTTAGTTGTTTTAGTGGAGAAAGAAATTTTACATACACAAACGAAAAAAAGAGCAAGAAAGCAAACTATTTCAAATGCTGAACGGCTCAAGAGTTATAATGAATTAAAACCAGGTGATTACGTTGTTCATGCTAATCACGGAATTGGTAAATATATCGGTATGGAAACCTTGCTAAGCGCGGGTGTTCATCAAGATTACATGACTATTCTTTATAAAAATAATGATAAATTATTTATTCCGGTTACCCAACTTGATTTAATTCAAAAATATGTTGCTTCTGAATCTAAAACACCTCGTGTGAATAAATTAGGTGGAACAGAGTGGACGAAGACTAAAAGCAAAGTCTCTGCAAAAGTGGAAGATATTGCAGACGATTTGATTAAGCTCTACGCCGAACGTGAAGCAGAAAGAGGCTATGCTTTTGCACCAGACGATGATTATCAAATGGAGTTTGAAGGGAACTTTCCTTATTCAGAAACAGATGATCAATTAAGAAGTATTCAAGAAATTAAGCAAGATATGGAAAAAGAACGTCCAATGGACCGATTGTTAGTTGGAGATGTTGGCTACGGAAAAACAGAAGTGGCTATTAGAGCGGCATTCAAAGCGGTAAGAGACGGCAAACAAGTTGCCTTTCTGGTGCCAACAACAATTTTAGCGCAACAGCATTATGAAACAATGCGAGATAGGTTTGCTAATTTCCCAGTAAATATTGGCTTGATGAGTCGATTTAGAACGAAAAAACAACAAAATGAAACTACGGAAGAATTAAGAAAAGGCCAAGTGGACATTGTCGTTGGAACTCACAGAATTTTATCAAAAGATGTTGAATTTATGGATTTGGGTTTATTGATTGTTGATGAAGAACAACGATTTGGCGTTAAGCACAAAGAACGCTTAAAGCAGTTAAAATCAGAGGTAGACGTTTTAACGCTGACAGCAACACCAATTCCAAGAACACTACATATGTCAATGTTAGGTGTTCGAGATTTATCAGTTATTGAAACACCTCCAGCTAATAGGTATCCTGTTCAAACCTATGTGATGGAAAAAAATCCAGGAGCTATAAGAGAAGCCTGTGAAAGAGAAATTGCAAGGGGCGGGCAAATATTTTATCTTTATAATAGAGTTGATACTATTGAGCAGAAAGTAGATGAGTTAAGGGCACTTGTCCCAGATGCAAGAATTAGTTACGCACATGGTCAAATGACGGAAGTTCAACTTGAAAATGTTTTGATGGAATTTATTAATGGTGACTACGATATTCTTGTGACAACAACGATTATTGAAACAGGTGTTGATATTCCTAATGTTAATACGTTGTTTGTTGAAAATGCCGATTATATGGGATTGTCTCAACTATATCAATTGCGAGGGCGTGTGGGTCGGAGTAACCGAGTGGCTTATGCTTACTTCATGTATGAACCTCAAAAAGTATTGAATGAAGTCAGTGAAAAACGGCTTCAAGCCATTAAAGATTTTACAGAGCTTGGTTCTGGCTTTAAAATAGCGATGCGAGATTTATCTATTCGCGGAGCAGGAAATCTTTTAGGAGCTCAGCAACATGGTTTCATTGATTCTGTTGGTTTTGATATGTACACACAAATGTTAACAGAAGCTGTTAATCGTAAACGTGGACTTGAGAGCCAAGATATTAAGACGATTACTGAGATAGATTTAGGGATTGATGCTTATATTCCGACTGAATATATTGAAGATGAGCGTCAAAAAATTGAAATTTATAAACGAATTCGCCAATTAGATAATCAGGAGATGTTCGATGAATTAGAAGGAGATTTACTAGATCGTTTTGGTGAATATCCAGTAGAAGTAGCTAATTTGTTAACAGTAGGTTTAATCAAGATGAACAGTGATTTTGCCTTAGTTGAAAGGATTCAAAAAAAAGGATTGAAAATTCAAGTTCTTTTATCTAAAGAAGGAACAAACGCATACACGATTGAACAAATATTTAAAGCTTTATCAGCAACAACGCTAAAAGCTGAGTTGAGTTCGGATGAACAATTAACTGTAACGTTGAAATTAACTAAACAAATATTAGAAGCTGCTTGGTTACAAGAAACCTCACAATTTATTGCTGCTTTAAGAAAGCAAAAATATGCAAAAAAAGACCAGAAAGAAGTCTAGCAGGTGAGTGAGATGGAAGATAAGAAGCTTGAAACAAATATGATAAAGGGTGCTGTTGTTTTAGTGGTGACATCTTTTATTGTTAAGATACTGAGCGCTGTTTACCGTGTTCCTTTTCAAAACCTGGTAGGAGATGAAGGTTTTTATGTGTATCAACAAATTTATCCTATCTATGGTATTTCAATGACACTTGCTCTTTCGGGGTTACCTGTTTATTTATCTAAGTTAATTGCTTCAAAAAATAACAGGAAAGAACAAGAGCAAGTTGTGAATTTCTTTTTTATGGTTGTAGGTTTTTTGTCTTTAATTGCTTTTTTAGTCCTATATTTTGGTTCTACTTTGATTGCAAAGGCAATGGGAGATATTAGTTTAGCACCATTAATTCGAGTGGTATCCTTTATTTTTATTTTAGTTCCTTTTTTGTCTACTTTTAGAGGCTTTTATCAAGGTCAAATGGAGATGAAACCGACAGCCATCTCACAACTTGTGGAACAAGGAAGTCGTGTTTGTGTCATTTTGATAGCAGGTTATTTATTTACTAAAAGTGACTGGTCAGTATATAAAATGGGGACTTATGCAACAGCAGGTGCTCTAGTAGGTGGTTTTTGTGGTTTATTGGTTTTAGTTGCCTATAGTAGAAAGCAAAAGATTTTCACAAAAGTGACAGCTATTGATAAACCTAAATTTTTATTTTTTGCTAAACGATTAATTATCGAAGGTGGCACACTTTGTTTTTTTAGTGCTTATCTAGTGGTATTCCAATTAGTGGATTCTTTTTCTGTGAAGCAATATTTAGTATACGGTGGACTAGATGAGACATCTGCCAAAATTGCTAAAGGTGTTTTTGATCGCGGACAGCCACTTGTTCAATTAGGTTTGGTTATTGCTGTTAGTATGACAGCCACTTTCTTACCGACATTAACCAAATATTTTGTAACCAACCAAAATATAAGATATGAGGCGACAGTTCAGTCCTATCTAAAGGTATCAATGGCAATCGCTAGTGCAGCTTCATTAGGGTTGGCTTTAGTATTACCTTATATGAATGTTGCTTTGTTCAGTGATAATAACGGGGAAATGACACTAAGTATTTTTATGATTTCGGTGTTTTTTGTCTCAATGATTCAAAGCTATCAAACGATTTATCAAAGCCAAAGTTTAGTGAAGTATCAATTTGTTGCAGCCTTGTTAGGTTTGTTTACAAAAATAATATTTACACCATTGATGACTTATTATTTCAAAACGGAAGGTGCGAGTATTAGCACGATATTAGGTTTGATTATCTGTTTACTTGTTATGCATCAGTATTTAGTAACAAAAGAAAATAACATTAAACTGCCAAAACCATTTTTATTGAAGTTGTTTCTAAATTTATTGTCAATGAGTGGCATCTTAGTCTTATATAGATTAGGTTTGGAACAACTAAATTGGACGGATTTTGGTCGTGGGTCAAGTTTGGTGTTTGCTTTGATTGGTGTTATGATAGGTTTTGTTATTTATATGATGGGACTAATTCAGAGTAAATTGTTCACTAAAGCAGAATGGGAAATGATCCCGTTTGGTAATAAAGTAATTAAATATTTCTATTAAGTAAAAAAGGAGGACACGAAGATGAGATTAGATAAATTTTTAAAAGTGTCTCGCATTATTAAAAGAAGAACAGTTGCAAAAGAAATAGCTGATAAAGGCCGAATTCAAGTGAATGGCCAGTTAGCTAAATCGTCAACAAATGTAAAAATTGGTGATGTTTTAAAAATTATGTTTGGCAATAAAACATTAGAAGTTCGTGTTTTAGACTTAAAAGATACTACCAAAAAAGATGAAGCAAAAGATTTGTATGAAATTGTGAGTGAAACACGAGAAACAAGTTACGAAAGTTTAGATTAGCATTAGACATTGAGAACATGACTTGGTATAATGAATTCATCTTGAATTTAAGAGAATGGAGTTCTAAATAGAATGAAAAAAGACCGTAAATTGTTGACTTATGATAAAGACCAACAAGCAACTCCTGCAATGCAGACGATGCAAAAGGATCAAAAAAAAATTATTTTTAGGCGTCGTCGTTTAGGGATTATGTTTGCTTCTGCTCTTGTTATGTTTTCTTTGATTGGTTTTAATCTTTTTAGAAATAGCCAGCATTTATTAACTTTACAAGATAGTCGTAAGACAATTGAAAAAGAAAATAAAGAAATATCTAAAACGAAAAAAGATTTGAAAAGAGAAGTGAATCTTTTAAATGATACAGAGTACGTCGAAAAGATCGCGCGTGCAAAATATTTTTATTCAAAAGAGGGAGAACAGGTTTACAGTATCCCGGATTTAAATAGCTCTACCCAATCTAGTGGTAACAAATAACAATAAATATTTTGGAAGGTTCAAGGAGGAAAAAAATTTTTATGTCAATTGAAGTAGGGGTAAAATTACCTGGAAAAGTTTCGGGAATTACCAATTTTGGTGCATTCGTTGATTTGGGGGAAGGCAAAACAGGGTTGGTTCACATTAGTGAAGTATCAAATAGTTTTGTAAAAGACATTAACGATTGTTTAACTGTCGGAGACGAAGTAGAAGTAAAAGTAATGACTATTGGGGATGACGGAAAAATCGGTCTATCTATCAAGCGTGCAAATGAAGAAGAGCGTCCAAAAGCGCCAAGAAAAGATTTTAAACGCCCAAATAATAATTACAATAGATCTGACAGAAACGACAGATCGGATAGACAAAGTAATAACCGCAAACCAGCAATGGCTACTCAAAAGAAAGAAGGCTTCGACACATTAATGAGCTCATTCTTGAAAGATAGTGACGAAAGATTAAGTTCTATCAAACGTAACACTGAAGGTAAACGTGGTGGCCGTGGTGGCCGACGTAGTTAATTAATAAATGAAAGGATAAGCTAGCCTTATCCTTTTTTTATATTGTAGAAGGAAGTGTCAAAATGTCTTTAAGACAAAAGTTTCAACAACAAGTAAAAAAATCAGATTGGTGGCAACCTGATGACAAAATTTTAGTAGCTGTTTCTGGAGGTGTAGACTCGATTGTTTTACTTCATTTACTACTCGAGTTACCAGAAGAGGTAAAGCCAAAGATATATGTCGCACACATCAATCATCAACTTCGAGAGGATTCAGAAGAAGAAGAAGCTTATGTTTTGAAATTTTGTCGTGATAAACAGGTTCCTATTCATACGACAAAATGGTCAAAGGGCCCACAAATCACATCAAATGTTGAACAAGAAGCAAGAGATTTTCGTTACACTTTTTTTGAAGAGGTGATGAAAAAAGAACGCATTCAAACGTTAGTAACAGCTCATCATGCAGATGACCAAGTTGAAACAGTAATGATGAGATTAATTAGCGGTAACAGGTTAAGTACTCTTTCTGGTATAAAAGAAAAACGTGACTTAAATTATGGTAACGTAATTAGGCCATTACTTCATATGAAAAAAGAGGAGTTATTGGCTTATAGCAAAGAAAGAAAGCTTTTTTTTTATGAAGATGAGAGTAATTTTTCTTTAGATTATTTTCGTAATCGTTTGCGTCAGACGTTAATTCCAGAAATAAAAAAAGAAAACCCAAAATTCAGTGAGCATATAGTTCATTTTAGTCAAGAGTTAACCAATGATATGACACTACTTCAAGAGCTCATGGAACCAAAATATCAAAAATGTGTTGTTTTTTCTAAAGCTGGTTGGAAAATTAACCGACAAGAGTTTTTAGCTTGTACAACAAGAGAACAGCGTTTCATATTAGATTATTTTATCGCTGAGTTAATGAAAAACGAAACTATTAGCCTTGGGTTCAGTCAAAAAAACCAGTTACTTAGTAATTTGTTAAGTGATAAACCCAACCAATCGTATCATTTAAAAAATGGCTGGTACTTTAAGAGAACTTACGATGAAGTTATAATATCAAAAGAGGTCGTAGTTAAAGGTAAATCTGAGTCTTTTAAAGTTTTGAAAAATACAGGTCTTTTTTTATCTGAAACAGAATGGTTTGGCTTTTTTGAGAAAGCTCATGAGGTGTTACCTGAAAGATGTCAAAGTTGGGAAAAGAAGAGTATTTCTTTTGTTGAACCAACGTGTCAGCAAGTAGTTATTAGAAGACATCGAGCTGGAGATAGATTAATATTGAATGAAAAAAAACATACTAAAAAGGTTTCTCGCTATTTTATTGATGAGAAAATACCAGCTTTAGAGCGTGAAAAAAGTTGGGTTGTCGAAGATCACGAAAATATTGTGAAATGGTTGGTCCCTTTTAGGGAAAGTTATTTGAGTATTCGAGATGAAACTGATAAAATACAGTATAAGCTTGTCTACTGTTATAAAGACAAGTAAGTTTGGAAGGAGATCCTGATGTTAGAAAAAGATATAGAAAAAACATTTTATTCAGAAGAAGAAATTCAAGAGCGCGTTAAAACTTTAGGGGAAGCTATTAGTAAAGATTATGAAGACAAGTTTCCTTTGGTAGTTGGCGTGTTAAAAGGTGCTGTTCCATTTTTAGCAGATTTGGTTCGCTCAATGAACATTCATATGGAAATGGATTTTATGGATGTGTCTAGTTACGGCAATGCAACAGTATCCTCAGGAGAAGTGCGCATTTTAAAAGATTTAAGTACGGTAGTTGAAGGACGTCATATTTTAATTGTAGAAGACATCGTTGATAGTGGTCGTACGTTAAGATATTTAGTAGATTTATTGAAACACCGTAAAGCAGCGTCTGTTAAAATAGTGACAATGCTTGATAAACCAGAAGGTCGCGTTGTTGAAATGGATGCAGATTATATTGGTTTTGAAGTGCCAAACGAATTTGTTGTAGGTTACGGATTAGATTATGCAGAAGACTACCGTAATTTACCTTATATTGGTGTCTTAAAACCAGAGATTTATGAAAATAATTAAATTTTCATCGATCTTTCTGTGATATAATCAGGACTTACTGATAAAAATTAAAACTAAATATGTAAGGAGGACATGTATGAATAATAAGAAGAAGCCAGGCATGAAAAATTCGCTTTATTATATTATTGTTTTCTTATCAATGATTATGATTGTGTATTTCTTCTTTGGCCAAAGTGGAGATCAATCTCCTAACATAAATTATTCAACATTCTATCAGCAATTAAAAGATGATCAAGTTAAAGAATTTGCAGTTCAGCCATCTAATGGTGTTTATAAAATAACTGGTGAATATTTTGAAGATCAAAAAGTAACTGATTCAGGAGGCTTACCTGTTTTTGGTAAAACAAAAGTAAAATCGAAACGATTTACAACGGTTGTACTACCTAACGATTCTACGATTGAAAATATTAACCAAGCAGCTAAAACCTCAAAAACAAAATTTGTGGTTAAAGAGCAATCAAGTAGTGGGATTTGGGTTCAGTTGTTATTTAGCTTCTTACCATTAATTTTTATGGTTTTCTTAATCTACATGATGGTAGGTCAAGGTGGTCAAGGCGGCGGAAATGGTCGTGTGATGAACTTTGGCAAAACGAAAACAAAAGAAGCGGATAAAAAATCAATTACTGTGCGTTTTTCTGATGTAGCAGGTGCTGAGGAAGAAAAACAGGAATTAGTGGAAGTTGTTGAATTCTTAAAAGACCCAAGGCGATTTGTAGAATTGGGCGCGCGTATTCCAGCAGGTGTTCTTTTAGAAGGACCTCCAGGAACTGGTAAAACATTATTAGCAAAAGCAGTAGCTGGAGAAGCAGGAGTACCATTCTTCTCAATTTCAGGTTCTGATTTTGTGGAAATGTTTGTTGGTGTTGGGGCAAGTCGTGTTCGTGACTTGTTTGAAAATGCGAAGAAAACAGCTCCAGCTATTATTTTTATCGATGAAATCGATGCGGTTGGTCGTCAACGTGGTGCCGGTATGGGTGGTGGACATGATGAACGTGAGCAAACCCTTAACCAATTGTTAGTTGAAATGGATGGTTTTAATGGTAATGAAGGTGTTATTGTCATTGCTGCGACTAACCGTTCAGATGTACTAGACCCAGCTTTACTTAGACCAGGTCGTTTTGACCGTCAAATTTTAGTTGGTACACCAGATGTTAAAGGTCGTGAACAAATTTTACGCGTTCACTCTCGTAATAAACCTTTAGCTGACGATGTTGATTTAAAAGTTGTTGCACAACAAACACCAGGATTTGCTGGTGCTGATTTAGAAAACGTCTTAAACGAAGCAGCTCTTGTAGCGGCGCGTCGCAATAAGAAAAAAATTGATGCAACAGATATCGACGAAGCGCAAGACCGTGTTATTGCTGGTCCTGCTAAAAAAGATCGAGTTATCAGTAAACGTCAACGTGAGTTAGTAGCTTATCATGAGGCTGGACATACAATTTGTGGGTTGGTTTTAGATGATGCAAACGTGGTTCATAAAGTAACCATTGTTCCTCGTGGACGTGCCGGTGGTTATATGATTTCTTTACCTAAAGAAGATCAATTCCTAATCACAAAAAATGAGATGTTTGAGCGTATCGTCGGTTTGCTAGGTGGACGTGTTGCAGAAGAAGTTGTTTTTGGTGTTCAATCAACGGGAGCAAGTAATGACTTTGAACAAGCAACTAGCTTAGCTCGTTCGATGGTTACTGAATATGGTATGAGTGAGTTATTAGGGCCTGTACAATATGAAGGAAATCATCAAGTATTTGTTGGTCGTGATTATGGACAAACAAAAGCTTATTCAGAACAAGTTGCTTTCCAAATTGATGAAGAAGTTCGACGCATTCTGAAAAGTGCTCATGATAAAGCGATTGAAATTATTGAAGCGCATCGTGCGCAACATAAATTAATTGCTGAGTCATTATTGGAGTATGAAACTTTAGATGCTAAAGCGATTAAATCATTATTTGACGATGGTGTTATGCCATCAAAAGAAAAAACAAGTGAGTTTCCAAGTGAAAAAGAAGGCTCTTTTGAGGAAGCAAAAGTAGCATTAGAAAGAAAAGATGCTGAAAAGGAAGCTGAAGCACATGGTGAACAAGCTTTGTCTGATGGTGATGAAATAACACCTGATAACGAGTAAAATTATTTTGAAGATTTAATTAAATAAGTTATTATGAGTGGGATATACGAAAGTGTAGCCCACTTTTCTATTGTAGAGATAATGGAATTTATTATAGAAGGAAGAGAAAAATATGACTGATTATTTAGTAAAAGCACTTGCATTTAATGGAGAAATTCGAGCAATGGCTGTTAGAACAACGGATACTATTAGAGAAGCACAAGAAAGACATGATACATGGCGTGCAGCAACAGCAGCTTTAGGTAGAACGATGACAGGTTCTTTGTTATTAGGTGCTATGCATAAAAATGATGAAAAATTGACAATTAAAATCCAAGGCGATGGCCCAGTTGGAGCGATTGTGGTGGATGCTGATAGTAAAGGAAATGTTAAAGGATATGTTAAAAATCCAGAAGTTAATTTACCACCAAATGCTTTGGGTAAAATAGATGTCCGAGGAGCAGTTGGTGTTAACGGAACATTAAGTGTGGTTAAAGACCTGGGTCTAAAAGAACCAATTACAGGACAAGTACCAATTGTTTCTGGTGAAATTGCTGAAGATTTTACGTATTATTTAGCTAACTCAGAGCAAGTGCCATCTGCAGTTGGATTAAGTGTCTTAGTGGATAATACGGATGATGACTGTGTAAAAGCTGCAGGAGGATTTGTGATTCAAGTAATGCCTGGAGCTAGTGAAGAAACGATTGTTGAAATTGAGAAACGATTAGCAGATATCCCTCAAGTTTCTTCATTACTTGATCAAGGAGAGACACCAGAAAAAATATTAAGCCGGTTATTAGGTGAAGAAAATGTTGAAATATTAGAAACGATGCCAGTTCAATTTCATTGTGACTGCTCAAAAGATCGTTTCGCATCAGCTATTGTTACTTTAGGAGAAGCCGAGTTAACTCAGATGATTGAGGAAGACGAAGGGGCAGAAGCTGTTTGCCATTTTTGTGGTGAAAAATATCAATTTAGTGCAGATGAATTAACCGTACTCAGAGATGAAGCGATTAGGTAAGGAGGGTTCTTGAGTGTGGAAGATAGGTAACGTGGAGATTCCTAATCGAGTTGTTGTGGCACCGATGGCAGGTATTAGTAATTCTGCTTTTCGTGTAACAGTTAAAGAATTTGGTGCAGGATTAGTGGTTTGCGAAATGATTAGTGACAAAGGCATTCAGCAACGTAATAAGAAAACATTAGAAATGCTACATATTGAAGAAGTGGAACATCCTCTAAGTTTACAAATATTTGGCGGAAATAAAGAAACCTTAGTTGAAGCAGCGCAATTTGTTGAAAAAAATACGACAGCGGATATGATAGATATCAATATGGGATGTCCAGTTAACAAAGTGATAAAAGCTGAAGCAGGGGCTAGATGGTTACTGGATCCCAATAAAGTTTATGAAATGGTTGAAGCTGTGGCTAGTGCAGTAACTATCCCAGTGACTGTAAAAATGAGAATTGGTTGGGATGAGGAGCACATATTAGCAGTCGAAAATGCCAAAGCTGCTCAAAGTGCCGGAGCATCAGCTGTAGCGATGCATGGTAGAACCAGAGTGCAAATGTATGAAGGAAAAGCTAATTGGGATATTTTAAAAGAAGTAACGCCGCATTTAGATATTCCTTTTATGGGTAATGGGGATGTTAAAACGCCAGAAGACGCTAAGCGTATGTTAGAGTACGTTGGATGTGACGCCGTGATGATCGGTCGTGCGGCGTTAGGGAATCCGTGGATGATTTATCGGACGAAACATTATTTAGAAACAGGTGAACTTTTAGATGAACCTTCACCGATTGAAAAAATTAAAACAGCGAAACTGCATTTATTACGTTTGGTTGAGTTGAAAGGTGAAAAAATTGCATGTCGAGAATTTCGTCAACATGCTGCTTATTACTTAAAAGGAGCACCGAGGGCAGCTAAAACAAAAGTTGCTATTAATAAAACGGTAACTCAAGAAGAGATATTGAAAATTTTAGATGAATATATCGAAAATTTAGTCATAAAAGGACTAGCTAGTTAATAATTTGAGAGAAAAGGCAAATAGACTTGCCTTTTTTTGTTTTATTGTGGCATTATAGTAGGGAATAGATTGTCAAAAAAGACTATAGGAGGAAGTAACGTGACAAAAGAAATACAAGGTCATGAAGAGATGAACGACCAATTAATCGTACGTAGAGAAAAAATGGCGGAGTTACGCGAAAAAGGTTTGGATCCATTTGGTTCACGTTTTGAACGCACAACTAATTCAAAAGAACTCCATGAAACATATGATGAACATACAAAAGAAGAATTACAAGAACTTAACTTAACAGCAACTGTTGCTGGTCGTATTATGACAAAACGTGGTAAAGGTAAAGTAGGTTTTGCTCATTTACAAGATCGTGAAGGCCAAATCCAAATTTATGTAAGAAAAGATGCTGTTGGTGATGAAGAATATGATTTGTTTAAACAAGCAGATTTAGGAGACTTTATTGGTGTTACAGGTCAAATCATGAAAACTGATATGGGTGAAGTAACAATCAAACCAACAACATTAACATTTCTAACAAAAGCACTACGTCCATTACCGGATAAATATCATGGTCTAACAAACGTAGAACAAAAATATCGTCAGCGTTACTTAGATTTAATTAGTAACAGAGAAAGTTTTGATAAGTTTGTAAAACGAAGTGAAATTATTCGTGAAGTCCGTAATTATTTAAATATGCATGGTTACTTGGAAGTTGAAACTCCAACATTACATAATATCGCTGGTGGCGCAGCAGCCCGTCCGTTTATTACACATCATAATGCACTAGATATGGAATTATATTTACGTATCGCTTTAGAGCTGCATTTAAAACGATTAATAGTTGGTGGTATGGAAAAAGTATATGAAATTGGTCGAGTGTTTAGAAATGAAGGGATTGATACAACACATAATCCTGAATTTACTATGTTAGAAGTATATACTGCTTATACTGATTACAATGATATTATGGATTTAACAGAAGGTATAATTACTCACGCAGCTCAAAAAGTATTAGGCAATTTACAAATTGAGTACGGTGAATATCAAGTTAATCTTGAAGGTCCATGGAAGAGAATTCATATGGTTGACGCAATTAAAGAAGAATGTGGTGTGGACTTCTGGCAAGAAATGACAGATGTGGAAGCAAGAGCAATCGCCAAAGAGCATGATATTGAATTGGGAGAGCATATGGATTACGGTCATGTTATTAATGAGTTCTTTGAAAAATATGTAGAGCACACATTAATACAGCCTACATTTATCTATGGCCATCCAACATCGATCTCACCGTTAGCAAAGAAAAATACTGAAGATGGACGCTTCACAGATCGTTTCGAAGTATTTATAGTAGGAAAAGAATACGGAAACGCATTTACTGAATTGAATGATCCAATTGATCAACGTGAAAGATTTGAAGCGCAAATGAAAGAAAAAGATTTAGGTAATGATGAAGCGCAAGGAATAGATGAAGATTTTGTAGAGGCTTTAGAATATGGAATGCCTCCAACAGGTGGATTGGGTATAGGAATCGACCGTTTGGTAATGTTATTAACTAACTCACAGTCTATTAGAGATATTTTATTATTTCCAACAATGAGATAAAAAAATAAAAAAAGAGAGATTTTCTTCTCTCTTTTTTTATAAAAACGATATGTAAAACAATGGTTAAACGAACTGTTTTAGGATAAAAACCTTTTTTTGATAATTTTAAAATCATAAAGGAGAATATAGAGTTTTATATCCGAACGAATTCGCTAGATTATCTTAATAAAGTAAGTGGAAAAAATATATTAAAAAGTAGTTGACGAAAGTGGAAATACTTGGTATATTAATACATGTCGCTGACGAAGATTAAAAAACAAACAAAAAATTTTTTAGTTGTAAAAGCGGGTTATCGCTATTTGTTTTAAAAGCTTTTCAGAAGAACGGCGAAAAAATAAATAACATAAACTTATTAAAAAGTGTTGACAAAACCCTAACAACTTGGTATGATATAAAAGTTGTTAAGACAACACGGATTAGACCTTTGAAAACTGAACAAAGTAAGACAAACCAAATGTGTAGGGCGTT
>NZ_JAVWHO010000033.1:0-16215 GCF_036639995.1 Vagococcus sp.
GTGATTGAAACCTTTATCATACGAAACAGTAAGTAAGAAAAAACAAGAGCAAAAACTAAAGAATATATCTGATCTTTTTTTGATATTGTAAAATTATTTAACGCCTTTTCATGAAATTGAACCGTTAAAAAGCTAGGATACAACAAACCAGAACATATACCTAAGAAACTTCCTGACAGTAAAACAAAATAAAAACTAACCGAATAAAAAGCACCTAATATAGAACCAACTACACCAATAACAATCGCTATTTTTAATAATTGCTGAGATTTTATTGGTTTAATTTTAATTAAAAATAAGATAGTTGTTTTGAAACTATAATACAGAATGAGTGGTAAAACAAAATGCGTTACTTTTCTATTGCTTAAAAATAGTTGAGTAAATATTAAAATAGGAAAAAGATTCATGCCATTGGATAAAACAAACGGGATAAATCTCAGCGTAAGTAATAATTTTCTATATTTTTGATTCATTTTAAACTCCTAAATATTTTTTTCATTGACTTTATTATACTTCTTTTAAGTAAAAAATAAATCATCTAACTATTGAAATAAAAATTAAAAGTTATTTTTTTGAAAAGAGACACTGAAATCAGTTATAATAGATACCATTAACAAGGAGGTTTTTTTATGATTCAAGTGAAACAAATCATTACAGGACCAATTGAAGAAAATTGTTATCTTATTTATAATAATAAAAATCTATTGATTGTTGATCCTGGCAATGACGCTCCAATAATAAAAAAAGAAATTGAAACTTTAGGTTGTGACGTCGCTGCTATCTTGATAACCCACGCTCATTATGACCACATCGGTGCCTTAGAAGATATTCGTGAATTTTATCATGCGCCAGTTTATATTAATCCAATTGAACAAGAATGGTTGAGTAATCCTGAATTGAACCTATCTGGTTTGATGAGACATAATGATATTCCTAGCGTTATCTGCCAACCTGCAGAATTTGAATTTAAAAACTACGAAAGTTACACATTAGGAGACATGACTTTTAAAGTTGTTCCAACACCAGGGCATTCACCAGGTAGCGTTAGCTTTATTTTTGATGACTTCGTTGTAACAGGAGACGCCTTATTTAGTGGAAGTATTGGCCGAACTGATTTACCCTTTGGTAGCACTGAAGATCTATTAAATGCTGTTCAAACAGAACTTTTTACTCTACCAGACGAATTTGCAGCCTATCCAGGACATAGAGAACCAACAACAATTGGGAAAGAACGATTGACTAATCCATTTTTTAATTAAAAATAAGAGGCCGACAAAAGTCGACCTCTATTTTTGGCTATTTAGATAACGCTTTTCCGATAATGTCTTTTTCATTAACATCACCAAGTTTAGATAAATCAATCTTGTCCAGGCTATCTGCTGAATTAGTTATAACAACTACTAAATCATTATGTTTACCTGCATCTTTTAAAACATCTAAGTCAACATGAGCCACAACTGTTTCGGCAGTAACTTTGTCACCCTCTTTTACTTTAATATCAAAAGGAGCTCCCTTTAATTCAACCGTATCAATTCCCATGTGTAAAAGAATTTCTAACCCATTTTCCATTTTAATACCTAAAGCATGTTTTGTTGGAAAAATACTCATAATTTCTCCTACTACTGGAGAATAAACAACTCCACTAGTTGGTAAAACCGCATAGCCTTCACCCATCATTTTTTGAGAAAAAACAGGATCATTTACTTTATCTATCGCAATCAACTCACCAGATGCTACAGCGTATAATTCATCAGATACGTTTGATGTATTTTCTTTTTTCTTTTTCAAAAAATTAAACACAAAATCACTCCATTTCAATTTAGTCACACTATTTTAACATACTAATACTTTAATGAAAACGATTAAATAAAAAAATCATTTTTCTTTCTTACAATAATGTTAGAAAATTTTAAAAAATTTAACTGGTTTTCTTGAAGGTTATCATCTAAACTAATAACGTTGACATTTTATATATGAAAGGATTGAAAAAATGGATTTAATAAATATTTTGAAAGTAGTTTTCTTAGGAGTTGTCGAAGGAATTACTGAATGGTTACCTATCAGTAGTACGGGGCACCTTATCTTAGTAGATGAATTCTTAAAACTAAATGCTTCAGCTGACTTTAAGGAAATGTTTAATGTTGTCGTTCAATTAGGTGCCATTTTAGCGGTTGTTGTTTTATATTTTAGTAAACTAAACCCGTTCTCATCAACCAAAACGGCAGGTCAAAAAAAAGCCACTTGGCAATTATGGTTTAAAGTTGCTGTCGCTTCTGTCCCTGCTGCAATCTTTGGTTTTTTATTTGATGATTTTTTAGAGGCTCATTTCCATAAGTTTTTACCTGTTGCTCTAATGCTTATCATTTACGGTATTGCTTTTATCATTGTTGAAAATCGAAACAAAGGAAAGCAACCAACCACTGTTACTCTAGGCGGCTTAAGTTACCAGACAGCTATCATTATCGGTTTGTTCCAAGTACTTTCTTTAATCCCTGGAACATCAAGATCAGGTGCAACCATTATTGGGGCAATCATTTTTGGCTGTTCTCGATATGTAGCAGCTGAGTTCACTTTCTTTTTAGGAATCCCTGTTATGTTTGGTGCAAGTGGTTTAAAAATACTTAAATTCTTACTTAAAGGCAACACATTTGATATGACTCAAACCGTTCTACTATTAGTTGGTAGTGTAGTGGCATTTGTTGTTTCTATCATTGCTATTAAATTCTTAATGAATTATATTAAGAAAAATGATTTTAAAGTATTTGGTTGGTACCGAATTATTTTAGGTTCTATTATCATCGCCTATTGGTTATTTACAAAATAATTTTTCAAAGAAGCCTATTCTTAGGCTTCTTTTTTATAATCATTATCACTGATAATGACTATCGTTACCATATAGATTATAATCATTCCAATCTAACTTGTTTTATGTTAGACTTCATTTATTAGGAGGAGATCACATGGAACAATTAAAAGAAAAAAGTAGCATGATAGCCACCGTTATCTGTGGGCTATTAATGATTATTGGACTAATAAATCAAAAATCTGGAGGAAACATCTACCCTATCCTTTTTATTACAGGTATGGTTATTGGAGGATTTCATCAAACAAAAGACGGTATTATTGATACCATTGAAGATAAGCATCTTAATGTCGATTTATTAATGGCACTAGCAGCTATTGGTGCAAGTTCAATTCAGTACTATTTCGAAGGAATCATGTTAACTTTTATATTTTCATTAAGTGGTTCATTAGAAGAATTCACAACAAACAAAAGTAAAAAAGAAATCGAAAGTTTAATGGAGATTCAACCTGAAAATGCATTTCTTCTAAATGAGAATGGTCAAACAACAGAAGTTCCTGTTAAAGAGTTAAAAATCGGCGATACTTTACTCGTTCCAAAAGGTGCTAGCGTTCCGATTGATGGGGAACTTATTACAGAATTCGCCTCTATTGATGAAGCAGCCATTACAGGAGAATCAATCCCACGTGAGAAAAAACTTGGTGAAGATTTGTTTGCAGGAACAATTAACATTGGTAATTCCATAAAAATGACTGTTTCAAAAGAATCGAAAGATACTCTATTTAGTAAAATTATCCAATTGGTTGACGACGCACAAAATACGCCATCTAAAACAGCTAGTTTTTTAAGTAACTTTGAAAATATTTATGTAAAAGTTGTTCTTGTCCTTGTTCCGCTTGCTATTATACTTCCTTATTTTTTCCTTGGTTGGACATGGAATGAAAGTTTTTACCGTGGTATGGTTTTACTGGTTGTTGCCTCCCCTTGTGCCCTAGTTGCCTCTGCAACACCTGCAACTTTAGCAGCTATTTCTCACGGAGCTAAAAATGGGGTTTTATTCAAAGGTGGTATTTATCTGGAAGCATTGGCTGATTTAAAAGCCATTACTTTTGACAAAACAGGGACTATCACTAAAGGGGTTCCCATTGTGACTGATGAATTTTTCTTAACTGATAACAAACAAGTAGCCATTGACACGTTATTAGCCATTGAAATGGAATCCACTCATCCACTTGCCAATGCTGTTACAACAAAATATTTACCCTTTAGCTCTAAAAAAGTAAAGCTAGATATTAGTGATATTACTGGGTCTGGAATGCTTGGTAAAGAACGTGACAATGAATGGAAAGTCGGGAATGCTGACTTTGTTTCTACTCAACCATTAGCAAAAGAAATGCTTGAGCAAACTGAGCAATTACAAAAAGAAGGAAAAACAGTTATTTATCTTTCAAAAAATAATAAAGTTACTGCCTTTTTCGGCTTACTTGATGTTCCTAAACAAGATGCTGTTGAAACAATTAAATACTTCAAAGAGCAAGGTATTGAAACAACAATGCTAACAGGTGATCATTCAAGAACAGCAGAAGCTGTTGCTAAAATGATTGATATAGATCATGTGATCGCAGATTGTTTACCCGAAGATAAAACGATATTTATTAAGGAGCAAAAAGAAAAAATAGGAATTAATGCCATGATTGGTGATGGTGTTAATGATGCTCCTGCCCTTGCTAATGCATCAATTGGAATTGCAATGGGACAAGGAACCGACATTGCAATTGACGTAGCTGATATCGTTCTTATGAAGGATGATTTAGAAAAGTTAGCTGTTAGTCATCAATTAGCCATTAAATTGAAAAGAATTGTCACTCAAAACATTGTCTTCTCTCTATCAGTTATTGCTCTTTTAATTATTTCCAATTTCTTTAAGGTCATTAATTTACCTCTTGGCGTTATTGGACATGAAGGAAGTACAATATTAGTTATTCTAAACGGACTTAGAATGCTACGAAAATTACCCATCGAAAAGAAATTCGAAAAGAATAAAATTGAACAAAAAAACTCTTACACATCACTTCAAGAACAATTTAGCAACTAATATTTTAAAAGAAGTAAATTTAGATTAAAATTTACTTCTTTTTTTTTCGTTTAAATTGTAATCATCATTATCATATGATATAGTTTTGATTACTAGATAACACTCACAAGGAGACAGATAAATGAATCAAGTTACAAAAATAAAAGAATGGGAATCGTTGCTCCTTGAAGCTAGTATTCCTAGATGGGATTATTTACCTGACATTGAAATATACATGGATCAATTGGTTAAAATTGTTGAAAAGTACACATCTCCTTTTCAATTAAACCATAGCAAAGCTATAACACCATCTATGGTTAACAACTATGTCAAACTTAAGTTAGTTCCAAAACCACATAAAAAGAAATATGGAAAAAATCATTTAGCTCGAATAATTGTCATTACCATTTTGAAACAAGCCTTTGAAATTCCAGACGTTAAAAAAGGGATTGAATTTCAAATTGATTCCACCAGCGCTAAAGAGGCTTATAACTTTTTTTGCGACCATCTTGAAACAACAATCACTTGTTTCATTAACAAAGATAATGAGTCTATTACTATTGAACAACTGAAACAAGATTATGCACCTATTCAAATGGCATGTACCACTTTTATTGCAAAATTAATAACTGAAAGAAATTTGGATGACCTTTTACAGCAAACCAAACTATTGGAGGAAAAATAAATTGACTGAAAAAATAGCTATGTTAGTAGATTCTGGAATGGATACACCACCAGAATTAATCAAAAAAGGCGGCATCTTTGTCGCACCACTTAATATTTTATATGACAATGAGATTTATATGGATAAAATTGAAATTTCTGCTAAAGAAATTTACGACCGTTTAGATAAAGAGATTCCTAAAACATCTCTACCAAGCATTTCTTATGTACAAGAACTTATTGAAAAAATAAAAGAAGAAGGATATAACAAGATTGTTTGTATTACTATTTCTAGCGGTTTAAGCGGTACCCATAACGCCTTGCGCCTAACATTAGAGGAGCATAGTGAAATTGAAAGCATTATGATTGATACAAAAAGCATTGGTATCGGTGGCGGTATTCAAGCAGCTTTTATCAAAAATGAAATTGATAAAGGAACATCCTTTAATGCAATCAAAAAATTCACTGAAACACTACCTGTTAATGGTAAAGTTTTCTTTAGTATTCCAACATTAGAGTATTTAAAAAAAGGAGGACGAATCGGTTTAGTTTCTTCTATTCTAGGCTCTGCCCTTAATTTAAATCCTATTATCTCTTGTAATGAAGACGGGATCTACTACACCGTCAACAAAGCTCGAGGACGTAGAAAAAGCCTTAAAAAATTAATGTCTAGTATTGAAAAAACGATTGAAACTTCTCAAGAATATGATTTAGCCGTTGCTTATGGTATCGATAAAGACGAAGCTATGTACTTAATGAATGACATGAAAAAAGCTTTTCCAAACTATCGACACTTCTATTTTGGTGAAGTAAGTCCTGTTTTAGGCGCTCATACAGGACCTGGAGTTATTGCTGCTGCTGCACTTGCAATTTAATTAACATCTTTTATGATTAATTATTGCAAACTTAATGTGCTTTCTGTATAATGAGAATGTTGAATTATATTTGTTCTAACAAATATAAACTCTATGTCGGAGGTGAATTTTAATGCCAAACATCGAATCTGCTATCAAACGCGTTCGCACTAGTGAAAAATCTAATGAAGCTAACTCAGCTAAATTAAGCAAAATGCGTACTGCTGTGAAAAAATTTGAAAAAGCTGTAGAAGCTAACGCTGATAACCAACAAGAATTATTAGTTGCTGCTACTAGAGAAATTGATGTAGTCTCTGCAAAAGGACTTATTCATCAAAATAAAGCTAACCGCGAAAAATCTCGCTTAGCTAAAAAATTAGCTAAATAATAAAAACTTGATGGACTGAAATCAATTTGATCTCAAGTCATCAAGTTTTTTATTTTATCTCGATTGTAATAAAAATAATTCAAATGCTAATTCTTTATCCATCTGACCTGTTTTAATTTTAAAATCCATCTCGATTAATTCATTAAACATTTGACCTAGAATATCAAAAGATAAGGTTTTACTTTGTCCAACTGCTAGCTTAATTCGGTAAGGATGAATTTTTAGTGTATCTGTCATGTTGCTTTGCTGATAATTCATATCTAACAAGATTTTGACCTGAAGAAGCAGTCTTATTTGGCCTAATAAAATTGAGATGATTTTTATCGTCTCTTCACCGCTTATCAATAATTCATGGTATAAGTTTAGCGATTGGTCTGCTTTATTTTTTAAAACATACTGATTTAAATCGAATATATTATGTTCTAAAGATTTAGGGATTAGCGATGACACATCGCTTTTTTTAATTACCTTTGATTCCAAACTATATAAAAATAGTTTATCTAATTCATTCATTATTCGACTTAAATCCATATCAGTTAAATAAACAAGCTCTTCAAAAGCTGATTTTTCAATATCGTATCCTTCATTTTCAATGTATTGTCTTAAGTATGGAATTAACGTTTTTTCCGTCATCTTACTAACGTCCACTACTTTACTTTCCTTTTTTAACAACTTAACCACTTTTTTTCGTTCATCTAACTTATCATAACTAGCCATAAAAACCAATATACTCGTTGATAGAGGGTTTGACAAATACGATTCAAGTAAGGTTAAATCATGATTTAATTCCGTCCTCTTTTTTTCACCTGTTAAAAAATAAGGGTTTTCGACAAAAATCACTTTATGATCTCCAAAAAAAGGAACCGTTTCTGCTTCATGAATGACATTAGAAAGTTCAACTTCATTCATATCAAATCCAACTATATTAAAATCATCATCTTCTTCATCAGAAACTTGTTTTTTTAATTCTTTTTTGAAAGTTTCGCTCAAAAAAGTTTCAGTTCCAATCAAGGTATAGACCGACTGAAATTTCTTCTTCTTTATTTCTGATAGTTCATTCTGTAATGACATACTCTCACCTACCTATTTCTCTATCTATCCTAACACATAACAAATAAATTTCACTCATTTATTTCATCATTTTTGCTTTAGATAATGTTTTAGAAAATGGCTGCCAAGTAAAATAAACCATACCGTTTTCATCTGTTCTAAAAATTTCAGCATTTACATCAGTTAAATTATCTAAAGTCTCCTTTGAAGGGTGGTTATAACGATTATTTTTCCCACATGAAATAACTGCCATATCTGGAGTAACTCTTTCTAAAAAAGTAGACTGACTCGACGTTTTACTCCCATGATGTCCTACTTTTAAAATATCAGCTTGTAAATCCAGCTCTTTTTGAGCTAGCAATTCATTCTCTCCTTCTGCTTCCAAATCACCCATTAGGAGAATTTTTCTGTCTTTAATTGATAACATCATAACTAAAGAATCATTATTTTGACCATCTCCTGTTTCTAATGGGTACAAGCAATCCAAATTATAATTAGTTTTCTGCCACTTATTTTGATATGTCACCGCTTTTTTCTTTGTTTTCTTCAAACTTGGGTAAGCTAAGTACCGTTTAAAATTTGATTGATCATAACTTCCAGGACCAAAGCAAAGGTTCTTAATCTTCACTGAGTCACTTAATCGGTCCAAATCTCCAAAATGATCTTCGTGAGCATGAGAAATAAACACAGTATCTAATTTTTTAACACCTTGACTCTTTAAAAATGGAATTAACGTGTAATCTGCACCTCTTTTATCCGAACGTTTCTTCCAATCTTCAACTTCAAATCCTAAAGTTCCACCTGTATCAAGTAAATAATTTCCTTGATGAAATGGTAATTGAACAAAAATACTATCTCCTTGACCAATATCAACAAAAGCAATCATACCTATTGGATTTACATATTTAATAAAAGGTGTCACGACTGTTATACTTGATAACGCTATGAGTTTTTTTGTCATAACTATGCCGTTCTTTTCCCAACATATTAAAATAAGTAATTGAGAAAAAAGTAGGATAAAAAGCAATAGTATCGGTATCCTTCCGACAACCTGACGAAAACAATCAAAAGTATTTACCGTATCCCCAATCCTCTGAAAAAAGCTCAAAAATTGTTCAGCTACGCCAAAATGAGCTTTTTGAAAAATAAATGATAAACCAAATGTTAACAATAACAATGGCATAATCACAAGAAATAAAACAGGTCCCAACACCAGATTGATAACAAAACTTAACAAATTCCATTCATAAAAATAAAACCAAATTAATGGTAGAGATAAAATAGATAGTAACACATTAAATACAATACCTTTAATAAATGGATTATTAACTTTTTTTATAATTGGCATAATGAAAATGATTAAAAAAGTTAAATAGTAAGTCAATTGCCCGCCTACAGTTAGAAGTACGTAAGGATGAAATATGCAGTTGATAAACAAAGCAAGAGACCAACAGTCAAGAACACTTAACTGCCAATTAAAACGTTGATTAAGTTGTTTAATCACATGCTGAAGTCCTGCTCGAATCATTCCAGGTCCGCTTCCAGTAATTAGGACTATGAAGAATGTAAAACCTAAATTATACTTAAATAGTTGCTCTTTTGTTAAGAAAAATCTCAACAAACAAAAATCAAATAACGTTAAAAAGAAATAAATATGCATACCAGATAAACTAAATAAATGGGCCACACCTAATTTTTTCCATGTTAACTGGTAGCTTCCAGAAGAATTATTCTGATAACCAAATAATAAAGAATTCATATAGTCTTCTGTTAAATTCCCAAATCTTTTTTGATTATGAACAATAGCCCCTCTACGCCATTCTTTTATTTTCCAATTAATTTGATACAAAGGAAGTGGATAAGTATGACAGTCTTCTATTGATTCCAATTTAACTTGCTTGGAAATTCCTGTTGAATCTAGATATTCTGCATAATCAAAACCGTGTAAATTCCTCGCTTTTTCTATTTCTTGATTCTCAACATTTCCCTTTATAAGAAGCGTCCTTGTCGTATTTAATATTTTTTCTTTTTCACTTTCTTCTTTAAACGTGTAGCGAACCATGACTTTTTCATTCGTAGCTAAGTCAACCGCTTTCATACTTAACAAGTCACCATCAACTTTCATTGAATCAGGATAAATTTTTAATTCGCTCTTAAATGATTCATCTGAAACAATTTCTTTGTGACGATTAGTATAATTAATATGGAAAATAAACGCGAGAAACACAAAACAAATGGTCACCAGTAAAATATCTTGATTTTTTAACAAATAAATTCTAACCAAGGAAATAACCAAAAAGAATAAAAACAATATTTTATTATCTTTTAAATAAATCAAACTAACCACAAAACTAATAATCGGGAAAAAATAACACCCTCTAATCCTCTTTAGAATCAAACTCAGATTCATCAAAGAACTCAAGTGTTTTAAAATATTTTTTTGAAAGTTTTACTTGATGAACAGATGCACCAGCTTGCTCGATTAAACGAATGGCATACTCATCATTATGATAATCTTTTAAGTAATGAATTTTTTTTATGCCTGCTTGAAGAATCATTTTTGTGCATTGTAAACAAGGAAAATGCGTTACATAAATTTCAGAATTATCTGTTTTCACTCCAAATTTAGCGCATTGCAAAATAGCATTCATTTCTGCATGGATAGTTCTTACACAGTGTCCATCAACTAAATAGCATCCTTCTTCAATGCAATGAACATCTCCACTAACAGAACCATTATACCCGCCTGCTATAATTCGTTTATCACGAACAATTGTTGCTCCTACAGCTAATCTTGTACAGGTGCTTCTTAATGATAGTAAAAGACTCTGTCCCATAAAATATTGATCCCAAGGGATTCTTTCAAATTCCATAATGTCACTACTTTCTTTTTAAGTGTTATCTTATACTATAATCGATTCTTTCAAACTTTCAAATGTTTTCTCACCAAAACCATTCACATTTTTTAAATCCTCAATGGTTTTAAACGACCCATTTTCTTCCCGATATTCAATTAT
This sequence comes from Vagococcus sp., assembly GCF_036639995.1. Lineage (GTDB taxonomy): Bacteria > Bacillota > Bacilli > Lactobacillales > Vagococcaceae > Vagococcus. The sequence continues at coordinate 10,850 of NZ_JAVWHO010000033.1, forward strand.
CTTTTCCGCCTTTTTTTCTCCTACACCGTTTAGTGTCATCAACTCTTCTTTTTCAGCTTGGTTAATATTAACTTTGTTAGATTCTTTAGATTCCCTTTTATTACCTTCTTCATTTTTTTCATTATGAACTTTTAACTCAGGAATCTCTTCTCCTTCTTTTGGAACGTAAATAATCATCTGATCTTCTAATTTTTCAGAAAAATTAATTTGTTTATCATCCGCATCAGACATCAAACCACCTGCTAATTCAACTACATTTAGCACCCTCATCGCAGAAGAAACTTCATACATCCCTGGTTTTTTAACAGCACCTTTGATATCAACATACATCTTATCATTAGCCACGAGTTCCTCAGATTCTTCTACTTTATTCTCTGTAGAAGAAATAACATCAACATCATCTGTTGCTACTACCTGATTTGACTCACTCACAAGAAAAAATTTAGTACCTAAAGCTACTGCCACCAATAATAATATTCCCCAAGGTAAATTTTCTTTCTTTACATATTTTTTTATTTGTTTCATTGAATATCTCCCTTCTTACTAAAAGATATGAAAAAAAAAGCAAAAAATGTTAAATTAACATCTTTTACTTTTCTTTTTCTAAATAATCTAAAGCATCTTTCACTGTTTTTACTGGTATTACCTTAATTGATAGGTTATTTTTTTCAACAGCATCTTTAGCTTCTTGATAATTAGTTTTTATTTTTGGATTTAGTTTTTTATCTTCTTTTTCTATCAAATCGTCAGGAGCAAAAAATAATTCTGCACCTTCTTGATCAGCAGCAATAACTTTTTTGTCAATTCCACCAATTCTTCCAACTACTCCATCTGTAGATATTGTACCCGTTCCTGCAATATCTTTTCCATTTCTAATATCTGTCTTAGTAATCAAACTGTAGAGCTCTAAAGTGAACATAAGGCCTGCAGATGGTCCACCAATTTCTTCTGTATTAAATTTAACATCTTGTTCCGTTTCTATTTCGGTATGATCGACTAATGAAATTCCCATACCTGCTTTTTTAGTTTCAGGAAGTGAGATCAAATCACCACTTACTTTTTTTATTTTTCCATTAGATTCATAAGTAATAGTGACCTCTTCGTCCACTCTTTTATTTTTAATATAACTAATTAAGTCTTTCGACGTCTCAATTTTTTTATCATCAATTTGAGTAATTGTATCTCCCACTTTTAAACGATGTGAAAAATTTGATTTTTCATCAACGGACATAACATAGACACCTTTATAATCAACTTTATATGGTTCTTTAGCAAAATCAAGTGCTACTTGAGTCGCGATATTTTGTGATGTTTCCATATTGTATCGTTGCATTTCATCATATTCTTCGTTGCTATCTGTTCCCATCATTTCTTTTTTACTTATTAAATCATTTGTCGGATTAATGTATCCTTTTATTAAGGTAGCAACTGTTGCTTGCTGAACTGAAACAGTTGTTAACATAAAAGAACCGTCATACTTGTCTCGTTTTCCATCAACAGAAACGTAATCTCTCAAATTCTCAGAACTTCCGGGCATTTCAATAAAATAAGGAATTGGAACAATCGTCACTAGCAACATCAAAACAATGATACCAATAATAGAAAACTTAAATCCTTTTCTTTCTCTTAATCTCATTTATTTATCCTGACCGTATTTTTGTTTTAGAGCTTTGTTTACATTTTCTGGTACAAAAGATGATACATCTCCCTGAAATTTAGCAATCTCTTTAATCATACTTGAGCTAATATTACTATACAATTCATCTGCTAATAAAAATACTGTTTCAATTTCAGAATCCATTTGTTTATTCATAAAAGCAATATTTTTTTCATACTCATAATCTTGGCTATTTCTAACGCCTCTAATTAAAAATTTAGCTTCTAATTTTTTTGCAATGTTAACAGTCAAATCTTCAGTTTGTGTTAGGACCTTTACATTTCCTAAATGAGTCACAGCTATTTCAGTTAGTTCTTTTTTTTCGTCTGGCAAAAATAAAGGCTTCTTCGTCGTATTCGTAAAAATACCAATAATAACCTCATCAAAAAGTCGACTTGCTCTTTCAACTGTATTCAAATGACCATTGGTAAAAGGGTCAAAACTTCCGGGAAATAAAGCTATTCTTTTTTCTCTCATGTTTAATCATCCTTTATTATCGATAAATACTAACTTTTGTTGCTCCATAATCTTGTTCTTTTATTTTTTCTAGTTGCTGAATTGAATCTGGTAACTCTATTTGTCGGTCAGTTTCACAGATGATACGAGCGCTATCGCAAAGCAAGTTTAACTGAATCATCTCCTCTATTTGATCAACAATCTTCTGTTTAGCATATGGAGGATCTAGAAAAATCAAATCAAACGATACACTATTTTCCGACAACCAATGTAAACCTTTATCTGCATCCATCTTTTTAACAACAAATGCAGATTCTTTCTTCGTTAAAGCGATATTTTCTTTAATGACGCTAACTGCTTTAAAGTGATTATCAAAACAATACGCTTGTTTACAACGTCTAGAGACAGCTTCAATAGCAAGATTTCCACTACCACTAAACAGATCAAGAACTACCTCATTTTCAAAATAAGGCCCAATCATATTGAAAATAGATCCTTTTATTTTATCACTTGTTGGTCTTGTATTATCACCAGAAAGAGAATTTAATCTTCGCCCCTTGAAATCTCCTGCTATTACTCGCATAGTTACTTACCCCTTAATTATTTTATGCTTTACATTATAACAAACTTTTCCAAAAAAATACTTATTAATCAATATAAAAAACAGAGAGTCCCGATATGGTAACTCTCTGTTTCAACAGTTTAGTTTAAACCAATTTCTTTCACAACAACTTCAGCAATTTTATCTACATAATAATTAACTTTCTCTTCAGTTGGAGCTTCCGCCATAACACGTAACAAAGGCTCTGTTCCAGAAGGTCTAACTAATACGCGACCATCACCGGCCATTTCAGCTTCCACTTCATCAATCACAGCTTTAATAGCAGGAACATTCATTGCTCCATTTTTATCACTTACTTTAATATTAACAAGTTTTTGTGGATACTCTTCAATTTCTGACGTAAGTTCTGATAATTTTTTACCAGTTTCTTTCATAACATTCATTAATTGAATACCAGATAGTAACCCATCACCTGTTGTATTATAGTCGACAAATACAATGTGACCTGATTGTTCTCCACCCAAATTAAAACCTGATTTTCTCATTTCTTCAACCACATAACGGTCACCAACTTGTGTACATACAGCATTCATTCCAGCTTCGCTAACCGCTTTATGGAATCCCAAATTACTCATAACTGTTGCAACAATTGTATTACCGTTTAGTTTACCTTGTTCTTTCAAATACTTACCACATATATAAAGAATTTTATCTCCATCTACAATATTTCCTTTTTCATCAACTGCAATGACACGGTCGCCATCACCATCAAATGCTAACCCTAAATCAGCTTCTTTTTCGACAACAAATTTGGCCAATTCTTCTGGATGAGTAGAACCTACACCCGCATTGATATTTAAACCATCTGGTCTAACTCCCATTGTATAAAAATCAGTATCTAAATCAGCGAATAAATGATTAACAAGTGGCGAAGTCGCACCATTGGCACCATCCAAGCAGACTGTTAAACCTGAAAGGTCATCAGGAATTGTCTCTTTAAGAAATTCCATATATTTCTGCAACCCTTCTGGATAGTCATCTAAGGTACCTAATCCGTCTGCAGAAGGTCTTGGTAGTGTATCTTCCTTAGCATCAAGTAATGCTTCAATCTCTAACTCTTCATCATCAGCTAGCTTAAAACCATCTGGACCAAAGAATTTGATTCCATTGTCTTCAGCTGGATTGTGAGAAGCAGAAATCATAACACCTGCTGCTGCTTTTTGACTTCTTGTTAAATAAGAAACTCCTGGTGTACTTATCACACCTAACTGCAGTACTTCGATCCCAACCGATAATAACCCAGCAATTAATGCTTGCTCTAAAAGTTGACCAGAAATACGTGTATCTCTACCAACTAGGACTTGAGGCATTTGATTTTCTAAATCACTATGTTGAACTAATACATAACCTCCACAACGTCCAATTTTAAATGCTAGTTCTGGGGTTAATTCTTGATTCGCAATTCCTCTAACGCCATCTGTTCCAAAATACTTACCCATTTTTAAATAAATCTCCTAACCGATTATGCTTAATTTTTATTTTAATCTATTTACTTTTTTTACTACTATCAGAAATTTTATCAGAATCTCCAGACGTTGTCGACTTATCCTTTTTTGAAGCACTAGAATTGTCTTTGTTTGGAGTCACCGTTACAAACACTGTATCAGGACTGACTTTAACTTCTTTAGGTACTACCACTACATAAGAACTACCTATTGTTTCTCTAATATTTGAAGTATCAATTTTCAAATCAATTGAATTGATTTCATCAATCATATCTTTTGGACCAGTAATGTCCACATTCTGTTGCTCAAGTGAAAATGAATAATCTTTAATTCCTTTAGGGATAATACCCGATTGAATTGGATTAATTTTCACTTTTTTAGTCGGTGCTGTCACACTGACATCTACTCTGACAGACTCGGGTTCAATTTTCACATTAACCGGTTCACCCTTCGAATCTACTGCATAGACTTTTACCTTTTGAGAAAAATCGCTTGAAACATCGCTCTTATCACTTATTCCTGCAATGACCTTTGAGACATGCTTGATTGAATCTTCACCACCAGATATTGTTACATTGGCTGGATCAATATCTGTTCGCTCAACCTGGAATCCATTAGAAAATATTTTGTTATCGATAGCTGCGTCCACTGGAAATTTATTACTCTTCTTCTTTTCTATGGTTACACTTAGTTTATTAGGTTTTATTGTTCCTTTAATTGACGCTGGCAAACCAACAATTTGAAGCGGCACTTCATGTGTTCCTTCTTTATACTTCGTTAAATCCATCAATACTGAAAAGCTTCTAGTTTCAGCATTGGATTCTTTATCAAGTAAAATTTTATTTGGACTCTTTAAATCTACACTAACAGTCTGCTCAAAACCAGAAACAAAATATTTATCTTGATTATAAGTCACATTGACTGGAACTTTTTCAGCGGTTGCTGTTAACTCATTAAAATTTGTTTCTTCATTCGTTAAGCTTAACGAATTAGCATTGTAAAAAAGAAGAACCGCAAAGAATAATGATAAAATCCGAATTAACCAGGGACCTTTATTTGTTTTTTTCATTATTTTTTACCTCCTTTGAAGCTTTTCCTAGTGCCTTCAATGAATTGATAAAAAATATTTTGTTTATTGTCTTCAATTTTTTGAATTAACTCTTTGTTTAGAATATCAATATATTCA
>NZ_JAVWHO010000033.1:16315-18145 GCF_036639995.1 Vagococcus sp.
TTTATTGTCTTCAATTTTTTGAATTAACTCTTTGTTTAGAATATCAATATATTCATCTTGCTCTAAGTGAGGCATAAATTTGTTGCTATGTGTGATACTTACATCACCAGTTTCCTCAGAAACGATAATAGTCAATGCGTCACTGACTTCACTTAACCCAATAGCTGCCCTATGCCTGGTTCCATATTCTTTAGGAATTAATGAACTCTCAGATAATGGCAAATATGAACAAGCTGATGCTATTTTGTTATCTTGAATAATCACAGCGCCATCATGAAGCGGCGTATTAGGAATAAAAATGTTAATTAATAACTGACTTGAAATATCAGAGTCTAAAGAAATACCCGTTTCCACATAGTCCACTAAACTGTCACTATTTTCAATACAAATCAATGCACCAATTTTTCGTTTCGACATGTATTGAATGGCTTCATCTAATTGTATAATTAAATTATTTTTATGATCTGTTTGCTTTTTAATGCTTTTTAAAATTGATCCTCGGCCTAAATGCTCAAGGCCTCGTCTAACTTCTGGTTGAAAAATAACAATAGCTGCAATTGCCCCATACGTTATTACTTGACTCATTAGCCAAGAAACTGTTGAAAGTCCTAAAAAGTCACTCACAATTCTCACAATAATAATAATTGCGATTCCTTTAAACACCTGAATTGCCTTTGTCCCATTTAGTAACATAATTAACTTATAAATAACAAACCATACAACCAAAATGTCGATGATATTAATAATAATATTCGTAGAAAAATAATTGCTCAAAAAATATTGCCACGTACTGGGTTTGAACAAGTCAACGAGGTTAAATCCCATCTTGTCCCTCCCCCTCTCATATAGTCTTTACACTTTTCAAGTATAGCATAATGTCTATTATTTTTTGTCTCTTTTCAGAAATATTCTCATAAAATTCAGAAAAACTTAATGAACGTAAAAAAGTTAACTCTTGTTTAAAGAAACCAGAGTTAACTTTTACCATTATTAAGTATACAACTTAGTGCAAATAAACAGTTTTTTCTAACTATTTTGCACGTTTAACATAAGAACCATCTTGCGTATTAACTTCTAATTTTTCTCCTACTTCGATGAAATCTGGAACGTTAACAACTAGACCAGTTTCCATTGTAGCAGGTTTACCAGAACCTGAAACAGTTGCACCTTTAATTGAAGGTTGTGTTTCAGATACTTCTAAAACAACTGTCGTTGGTAAACTAACACCTACAACTTCGTCTACGTAAAATTGAATAGTTACTTCCATATTGTCTAATAAGTAGTTTAATTCTTCTTCAATAATTGAAACAGGAATTTCATATTGTTCATACGTTTCAAGATCCATAAAAATAGCCATATCATCTTGAATGTATAAGAATTGAACAGATTTACTATCAATATGAGCTTTCTTAACTTTTTCATCTGGTCGCATTGTTGTATCTGTTGTAGAGCCTGTTCTCACGTCTCTTAATTTCAAACGCATAACAGTATTACCTTTTCCAGGTTTATGATGACTTGATTCTAATACCTTAATTAATTTTCCATCTTTTTCAAATGTCATACCACTTCTTAAATCTGAAACTGAAATCATATTTATATCCCCTTTATATTGAACTATAGTCATTTTAACATAAAATGTTCGACTAGCAATAATTAATTCTAAAAGACTTATAATTTATTCCTCAACATTAGATGAATTATTCGGAAAACTCATTATCTCTTTACCGTTTTTATCAAAAATACGTGTTTTTTCTCAGTCTCTGAATCACCGCTCAGAATAGTCGAGCTTTCTTCAACTATTTCTTCATTTTGATTTTTTAATTGAAAACC
>NZ_JAVWHO010000033.1:18245-26883 GCF_036639995.1 Vagococcus sp.
CCCACTCCTAAGCAACTAATTACTATTTTCTTTTTCATTTTTTCTCCTATCATTCTATTATAACTATAGTACACAACAATAAAAAAATAGAACACTTTACTATGTCATATTTTTCCCATAAAATAACGCTTATCAATTCTATTAAAATTGATAAGCGTTATTCATCTTTAATACATCTCCAAATATTGTTCTCTTTCCCATTCAGACACTTGTTGACGGAAAGCAGACCATTCCATTTTTTTAGCTTCTACAAAGTTATTATAAATATGAGAACCTAAAGCTTCTTTAACTACCTCATCTTTTCTCATTGCTTTTATAGCATTATGTAAAGTTGATGGTAAATCTGTGATTTCAGCTTCATTGCGCTCTTCCTCAGTCATTACATAAATATTGCGATCAACAGCTGCTGGTGGAACAATTTCTTTTTTAATCCCATCTAATCCTGATTGTAACAAAACAGCCATTGCTAGGTACGGATTAGCTGTTGGATCAACTGAACGTAACTCTAAACGAGTAGATAAACCTCTTGAACTTGGTACACGAACTAAAGGCGAACGATTTTTACCACTCCAAGCTACGTAAACAGGTGCTTCGTAACCAGGAACAAGTCGTTTATAAGAATTAACAATTGGATTACATACAGCTGTATATCCTCTAGCATGTTTTAATAATCCGCCAAGAAAATGATAAGCAGTTTGACTTAAGCCATCTTCGCCATTTTCATCATAAAAAACATTTCCCTTTTCGTCAAATAATGACATGTTAATATGCATACCTGATCCAGCAATACCATATAAAGGTTTTGGCATGAATGTCGCGTGTAAGCCATGTTTTCTAGCAATCGTACGAACTACCAATTCAAAGGTTTGAATATTGTCACAGGCTTCAATAGCGTTGGCATATTTAAAATCAATTTCATGTTGGCCAGGCGCACATTCGTGATGAGACGCCTCAACCTCAAATCCAAGGCCTTCTAATTCTAACACAATATCACGACGACAATTTTCTCCTAAATCTGTTGGCGCAAAATCAAAATAACCACCTTGATCATTTAGTTGATCTGTTGGTTTACCATGTTCATCTAATTTAAATAAGAAAAATTCTGGTTCTGGTCCGATATTGAAACCTGTAAACCCTAACTCGTTCATCTCTTTTAACACCCGTTTTAAATTACCACGAGGATCTCCTTCAAAAGGTTGACCTTCTGTATTGTAAACATCACAAATCAATCGAGCCACTTTTCCTTTTTCGCTCTCCCAAGGAAAAATCATAAATGTTGAAACATCTGGATATAAATACATATCACTTTCTTCAATACGAACAAATCCTTCAATAGATGAGCCGTCAAACATCATTTTATTATCTAATACTTTATCAATTTGGCTAATAGGTACCTCAACATTTTTTAATCGACCTAAAATGTCAGTAAACATTAATCGTAAGAATCTAACATTTTCTTTTTGTGCTGCTTCTTTAATTTGTTCTTTTGTTGTGTATTTTCCCATTTTCACGCCTCTTCTTTTCATTTAGTTTAAACCACTTTCATGCATTAAATCATTGTACAAAGCAATTCTTATCTTTTCATCAGATAATTTTTCTTGTTCTTTATCTTTTTTAGTAAACTGCTTTTTAATTTCTTTAATTGTAAAGTGATCTGTTAACATCTCTTTAATATCCAAAAGTCGGTCAATATCGTTTAACGAAAACAAGCGATTATTACCTGCATTTCTTTCTGGAAAAATCAAACCTTGTTCTTCATAGTATCTAATCTTCCTTGCTGTTAAATCTGTTAATTTCATTACAGAACTCATTGGAAACACAGATAGGTTTCGCCTTAATTCTTTTTCTCCCACGATAATCTCCCTCCTTTTATTAAAGGATAAACGAAGAATAACAGCTCGAAAAAAAAAAGTCAATTATCTATGTTAGATAATCTAACATAGATAATAACTTTTTAAAAAATCTTAATAATTCTCTTCTTCAGTGTTGTTTTTAGTTAACCATTTAGAATTTTGATTGGCGTAACCTCTAACAACATACTCATTATCTTCTTCCATATAGTCATAACTATCAATTAGAACTTCTCTGGTCATTTGAGTCAACTTATACGCATCTTTTGCCTCTAATACAAGTTCAAATGAGACGAATATCTCCTGAATTTGTTTAATAATGGCATCTGTCAATATATCTTTCCCAGCTTCTTCAAATGCAGAAATCAAACAATTTGGATATAGCGTTGGAACAAATGACTCCATTTCAATCAAATCTGCTTTATTATAAACTGTCAAAACAGGAATATGATTCATTTCAAGAGTTTCCATTAACTCAACCACTGTTTCTTCCTGTTGATCTCTATTTTCAGATGTTGAATCTACCACATGCAATAATAAATCAACGCTTCGACTTTCTTCTAAAGTTGATTGGAACGCTTCAATTAATTCAGTCGGTAAATCCTGAATAAATCCAACCGTATCAGTTAGCGTTGTCTCTAAGCCATTTGGTAACGGCCATTTTTTTGTCAAAGGATCAAGTGTCGCAAATAACTGATCCTCTGCATAAGTTTTTGTGTCAGTTAACAAATTCATAATGGTTGATTTCCCAGCATTCGTATACCCAATTAACCCAATTTGAAAAATAGCTGACTCTTTTCTTTTTTGTCTATTTCTTTCACGATGTTCCTCAGTTTGTTTTAACTCTCTTTTTATTTGAGTTACTTTATGACGAATATGTCTGCGATCAGTTTCAAGCTTCGTTTCACCAGGCCCTCTTGTTCCTATTCCCCCGCCTAAACGAGAAAGCGAAGAGCCTTGCCCTACTAAACGAGGCAATAAATAATTAAGCTGAGCAAGTTCCACCTGAAGTTGTCCTTCTTTTGACTTAGCACGCATTGCAAAAATATCCAAAATCAGTTGCACTCGGTCAACTACTTTGACATCTACTTCTTCTTCAATTAATCTTGCCTGTCTTGCTGTTAATTCATGATTAAAAACCACTGTATCAGCTTCTACAGAATTCACTAGTGAAGATAACTCTAAAAGTTTTCCCTTACCTAGTATTGTTCGTCGATCAATCGATTGCCTTCTTTGAATCATTTCTCCAACAACCTCACCTTGAGCTGTTTCAGCTAAATTACCAAGCTCGGTCATTGTTTCCTCAAAGGTTTTAAAATTCTCTTGTGTCTCAACACCTACAAGAATAACTTTCTCCACACGATACCTTCTCTCAGCGAGTTAGCCATTTTTGGATGGACTCACGAATTTTTTCTAATTCTTCAGGGTTTTGAACGACATCAAACCACTCAACTGTCATTCGATTTTTGAACCACGTTAATTGCCTTTTGGCATATTGACGTGAATGTTGCTTCACTTTGTCAACAGCAACATCAAGTGACATATCTCCTCTAATATAAGGAAAAAACTCTTTATAACCAATTCCTTGACTCGCTTGCGTTTTCCCCAGAGACAAAACATATTTTGCTTCATCAATAAGTCCAGAAGCCATCATCACATCAACTCGTTGATTAATACGTTCATATAATAAATCTCTATCTGTCATCAGACCAATAAGTTTGACGTCATATTGACATTGGGATAGATCAGCTAAGTCTATCCCTTGCTGTTCTAAGATGCTCGTCCCTGTTTTTTCAAAAACTTCAATCGCTCTAATCACTCTTTTTTCATTATTCATATGAATGCTTTCACTTGCTTTTAAATCAATTTTACGCAAATAATTCCACAAAGCTTCCTTTCCCTCGTCTTTAGCAAACTGTTCCCAATTATTTCGAATAGCCTCTGCTTTCTTATCTTCTTCTGGTGATCCAAGCTGGAAGTCAAATAGTAAAGATTGGATATACATTCCTGTTCCACCAGCTATAATTGGCAAGTGGTCTCTGTCACTAATTTCTTCTATCGCTTTTTCTGCAGATTGTTTGAATTCAAAAGCTGAATAATTTTCATCAGCATCTTTTACATCAATTAAAAAATGAGGAATCGTTTCCTTTTCTGCTTCAGTTACTTTTGCTGTTCCAATATCAAGTTTTCGATATACTTGAAGAGAATCACCACTTATAATCTCACCAGAAAATTCTTTTGCCAAATCGATACTAAGCGCAGTTTTCCCGACTGCTGTCGGACCAACAATAACGAGTACTTTTTGTTTTGTCATTAATACTTTTCCTTTTCTGCCATCGCTTTTTCAGGGAAATCTGTATGAAATCCATCTAAATTTAGATTAAAACAAAGGGCCATATCTTCTTCTGTGTTAGCAGTCCATGGTCGAATTTTCTTTTCAAATGAAGAAATAAATTCTTTGTTTTGTTTTACCCATTCAATTGAAGGATGAATGGCGCTTATCGAATCATGGGATTTAGCAAAGTTTATTTTTCTTACTGAATGATCCATAATCATGGCTTTAGATACTACATTATCTAAAGACATCATTCTTTCCATAGTCTCTGTATTAAAACTTGAAAAAACAAGATTACATGCTAAATCAAACTCTTTTAAACAGTTGATAATCTTAAGCTCGATTCCTTCATAATCATATTCATCTGTTTTGATTTCAATATTTAAGATGCCTGGATATTTTTTATCTTCCAACAAAGCTAGAACCTCTGAAAAAAGGGGGATTCTTTCATTTTCAAAAGATGAATCAAACCAACTTCCAGCATCGAGTTCTTTAACTTCTTTTAAAGTCAGATCTTTAATTAAACCGTTACCATTTGTTGTTCTTTCAACGTCACCATCATGAATAACCACCATTTCACCATCTTTTGTTAATTGAACATCAAGCTCAATACCATCTACTTTTACGCGAATCGCTTCCTCAAAAGCAGGTATTGTATTTTCAGGATGTGTGCCCTTACTACCTCTATGTGCAAATACTAATGTCATCTTTACCACTCCATTTCAGATAATAGTTTAACATTTCTTTTTATTATTTAACATCACTCATTACTAGTTTCTACTAGATTTTTTTTCGAAAATGAGGGATAATGGTAATGTACAAAAAGTAAAGGATGTGTAAACATATGAAAAAATTTACTTCAGGCTTTTTAACTGGAACAACAGTTACGCTTGCTGCTTTAGCTGGTGTTGCTGTCGGTATTAAGAAACTTGTTATCGAACCAGTTGAAGAAAAAGAATTGATGATTGACGATAACCGTAAAAAAGCAATGCGTAAAAGTCGCGCTCGTTAATAATGAACCATTTAAAAGAAAGAGACTACCGAATGTGGATAGCCTCTTTCTTTTTATTTTTTCTTTGTTTTTCCTGTCCAACCACTATATCCTTCTTTTAAAATATAGATGTCTGTATATCCCTGTTTTTTCAAAAGACGTGACATATAAATCGCCATAGCTGTTTTATTATCATATAAATAAACAGGCTTATCTTTTCTAATCGCTGTTAAATACTCTTTATGAGCTTTTGAAATAGTGTAAGGAACACTTCTAGCTCCCATGATATGTCCACGGTTAAAGTCTTCTTTTTCTCTTACATCAATAACCTGAACATTACGAATGTTTTCTTGAAACTCTTCTTGTTTAATCATTTTTGCAGAACTTTTACGAAGAAGATAAAAATATAATTTATACAATCCGTAAATTGCAAACATGGATACTAATAAAATATTTAATGTTGTTACTAATGCCATAACTTGATGCCCCTTAATCTATTATTTATATTGTAGTGCTAAAGACGCTGCACCAATTACACCAGCCTCATTACCTAAAAGTGCTAATTTAATGTTTGTACTCTCAAATACTTGAGGGAAAGTGAATCTTTCAAAGTATGTCTTAACCTTTTCAAGTAAAAAGTCCCCTGCAGCAGAAACACCACCACCAATTACAATATCACTTGGATTCAACATATTACCAATATTACCACAAGCAAGACCTAAATAAAAACAAACTTTATCAACAACAAGTAAAGCGAAATCATCACTATCTTTAGCAGCATCAAACACATCTTTACTTGTTACTTCTTGCCCATCATCAATTTTAAATTTTAAATCAGAGTTACCAGAATAAGCTTCTGACATTTCCCTTGCTAAACGGACCACTCCTGTTGCACTAGCAACTGTTTCTAAACAACCTTTTTTCCCACATGTACAATCAAAGCCTTCTGGGTCAACTGTAATATGACCAATTTCACCAGCCGCACCTGCAACACCATGAAGTAAATTTCCTTCTGCAATAATACCGCCGCCAACACCAGTTCCTAGTGTTATAAACGTGACTTCTGGAGAGTTCTCACCTGCACCTTTCCAGCGTTCACCTAATGCAGCAACGTTGGCATCATTATCAATAGCAAACGGAATATTTAAAGCTTCTTCAATCGGTTTTTTAATTTCTTGTAATGTTTTCCAATTTAAATTATAAGCACCAATAACTGTTCCATTTTCACGATTAACAGTTCCAGGTGTACCCATTCCAATTCCAATGAATTCATCTGAAGTCATGTTATATAAATCTAAACGATGTTTAATTGACGCAATAATTTCTGAAACAATATGTGTTCCTTCATCATTAATGTTTGTTTCAATACTCCATTTTTGTTTAATGTCACCAGTTTCAGTTAAAATGGCAAATTTCACTGTTGTTCCACCTAAATCAATACCTATTAATTTCTTACTCAATTTAGACCCTCCTGATATTCCGATTCTAATCGATGCTCTCTTTTCAAGACCATCATCGCATTAATAAAGTCTTGTTTTTCAATAACATTACTTTCATGCAATTGACGAAGCTCAATCATCATTAATTCAATATCCCATAATCTGTTACCAACATAAATGAAGATACCAAATCGCTTTAATAATTGTTGCACATCATACATTGTTCTCATATTAACGCTCCCATAACATTATACAGATAACAAAAATAAATTAATAGAGCCTTTTCAATTTTTGTTCAATCTTCCAAATTTTTCATCATTTATTTTTTAACCAAAGGTAAAACCATATACTAAACAGAAGATAATGATGAATACCGTAAAAATCGCAGCAGCTATCCGTTTATGTACATTCATCTTTTCTTGAAGGTTATTTCTTGGCACACCAAGAACAATCATTAATAACACCCCACCAAGTGCTCCACCAATATGTCCTAGAATATCTACGCCTGAATCAAAAATATTCATCACTAAATTTATAATAATAAGTAGAGTCATACTTTGAGACATTTGCTGAATCAAAGGATGATAACGATAAATCTTACCTAAAACAATAAATGCCGCAAAAATACCAAATAAAGACGTACTAGCACCTGCTGACAATCCATAAGAACTTCCAAAAGCAAAACTAAGTAAGTTCCCAATAATACCACTTAATATATATAAAATAAAGAAACGAACATGCCCGATGATCGGCTCTAATATACGCCCCACAAAATATAAACTTAATGAATTTAATGCCAAATGAGTTAAGCCAATATGAACAAATATTGGTGTAACAAATCGCCAATATTCATGATTTTGAATAATCGCTTGTGGAGACATAGCTCCAAACAAATACAATATCGCCGAATTTTCAGACCCATTTAGTACTCCATTTTTAGCACCCATTAATTCCATGCCTAAAAATACAATAACTTGAATACCTAAAAACAAATACATCAGAAACGGAGAGCGATTAATTCGCTGCCACTTACTTGAAAATTGATTCATTATATTACTCCTGTCTCTTTAAAATAAAAAAGTCTATTTACTGGTAAATCATGGTCTTCTGGTTTCCAGGAATAACCTGTTTGCTCAGGTAACACCAAACTGCATGTGTTTCCTTTAAATGCTTCTAAGTACCGATCATAAAATCCACCGCCAAAACCAACACGATATCCTTCAGGTGAAAAGGCTACACCAGGAACAATAATTAAGTCAATCTCATCTTTACCAAATTTTCTATCATTAGTAGGCTCTAAAACGCCAAAAGAAGTCTCTTCCAATTTTTCAGAAAAATCATAATAGTAAAATTCCATCTTTCCTAAACCAAATGTTCTAGGAACAACAATTATTTTACCTTCCTCAATCGCCTGTTTAATTAGTGGGCCGGTATTAAACTCTTTTGGCATTGCAAGAGTTGTTCCAACAACATGTGCTTCTTTCCAACTATCACTTTCAAATAATTGAGCCAGAATATTACTCTCCTTCGTAGCTTTTTCTGAAGTCTTTTGACTTAGATTATATAATTTGTTTAACACGTCTTTTCTTATTTCTTTTTTCACGGGACAATACCTCCCTCATTCTTTTTAATCAATAGTATTATTATACCCATTTATGATGGGAACACAAAAGAAAATCAAATAAATTAGTATAAAAAAAGCTATATTCCAAATAAAAGGAACATAGCTCAATATAATCAATGATTATTTTGTTTCACGGTGTAAAGTAACTTTACGTTCACGTGGACAATATTTTTTTACTTCCAAACGATCAGGATTGTTACGTTTGTTTTTATTTGAAAGATAGTTTCTTTCTTTACATTCAGTACATTCTAAAGTAATGTTTACGCGCATGTTAGTTTCCCTCCAAAATATTATATCTTCAAGTACATTCACTTGACACCAGATAATAATACCATCTTTTTTTTATAATTACAAGCTTTTGTTAAGTAGTTCTCCTTTACAAATTACAAACTACTTTTA
>NZ_JAVWHO010000034.1:0-26453 GCF_036639995.1 Vagococcus sp.
CATGTGGTTCCTTTTATATCAAGTTCTATCTAAAACTTAGTTTACATCATACCGCCCATCATTGATGGGTCCATTCCGCCACCTGGCATCATTGGAGCGTCTTTACCTGGTTTGTCGGCAATAACACCTTCAGTTGTTAATAATAAAGCAGCAACACTTGCAGCGTTTTGTAGAGCTGAACGAGTTACTTTAGTAGGATCAACAATACCAGTATCAATCATATTTACCCACTCATCAGATTTAGCATTATATCCCATGCCAAATTCAGCTTGTTTTAATTTATCAACGATAACTGAGCCTTCTAATCCAGCATTTTCAGCAATTTGACGAACTGGTTCTTCTAAAGCACGTAACACGATATTTACACCAGTTGCTTCGTCGCCTTCAGCATCAATTTCAGCTACTTTAGGTAAGACATTAACAAAGGCAGTACCACCACCTGAAACGATACCTTCTTCAACAGCAGCACGAGTTGCATTTAAAGCATCTTCAATGCGTAGTTTTAATTCTTTTAGTTCAGTCTCAGTTGCAGCTCCAACTTTAACCACGGCAACTCCGCCAGCTAATTTAGCTAAACGTTCCTGTAGTTTTTCGCGGTCAAAGTCAGAAGTTGTTTCAGCGATTTGTGTACGAATTAATGCTACACGGTTTTCAATTGTTTCTTTATTACCAGCGCCTTCAACAATAATTGTATTATCTTTATCAACAACAACTTTACTTGCAGTACCTAATGCTTCGATTGTTGTTTCTTTTAAGTCTAATCCTAATTCATCAGTAATAACAGTCGCACCAGTTAAAACAGCAATGTCTTCTAACATTTCTTTACGACGGTCACCAAATCCAGGTGCTTTAACAGCAGCAACATTAAATGTTCCACGGATTTTGTTTAAGACTAATGTTGGTAAAGCTTCCCCATCAACGTCATCAGCAATAATTAATAATGGTTTACCTTGTTGCAAGATTTGTTCTAATAAAGGTAAGATGTCTTGGATGTTTGAAATTTTCTTATCAGTAATTAATAGATAAGGATTTTCTAAAACAGTTTCCATTTTATCTGTATCAGTTACCATGTATTGAGATAAGTAACCACGGTCAAATTGCATACCTTCAACAACATCTAATTCAGTTTCGATACCTTTAGATTCTTCGATTGTAATAACACCGTCATTACCAACTTTTTCCATTGCTTCAGAGATTAATTCTCCAATAGTGTCACTTCCAGAAGAAACTGCAGCTACTTGAGCGATTGCTTCTTTTGAATCCACTTGTTTAGAAATAGCATGTAATTCTTCAACAGCCTTTTTAGTAGCTAATTCAATCCCGCGACGGATGCCGATAGGGTTTGCTCCAGCTGTAACGTTTTTAAGACCTTCACGAACGATTGCTTGTGTTAAAACAGTTGCAGTTGTTGTACCGTCACCTGCGATGTCATTTGTTTTAGAAGCTACTTCTGCTACTAATTGAGCGCCCATGTTTTCAAAACGATCTTCTAATTCTACTTCTTTAGCGATTGTAACACCGTCGTTTGTAATTAATGGTGAACCAAATGATTTATCTAAAACAACGTTACGTCCTTTAGGTCCTAATGTTACTTTGACAATATCAGCTAATGTATCTACACCACGCATCATTGAGCTACGTGCGTCTTCTGAAAATTTAATATCTTTTGCCATTCTTTTTCACCTCATAAATTATTTTATTCTACAATTGCAACGATGTCTTTTTCATGAACGATTAAGTATTCGTTGCCTTCAAATTTCACTTCTTGACCAGTATATTTTTCAAACATTACTGTTTGGCTTACTTCAACTGAGACTGGTAATTTTGTCCCATTGTCAAGGGTACGTCCATCGCCGACAGCAACTACAACACCTGTTTGAGATTTTTCTTTAGAAGCAGTGGTTAAAATAAGTCCACCGTTTGTTTTTTCTTCTACTTCTTTTACTTCAATAATAACGCGATCTCCTAATGGTTTTAACAATTGATATCCCTCCACAAATAAAAGTTAATTTTCTATTTATTAGCACTCGTTAATATTGAGTGCTAACTTACTCTTACATAATAACCATAATATATTTTTTTTGCAAGAAATTTGATGGGAACTTTTTATAGTGTGGTATGATAGGAGAATCAAAAAGGATGGTGAAGTATTATGTCACTTAGTAAAAACACATTATGGACCACTTTTTTCTTCTTGTTAGCATTAACAAGTCCAGTCCTTTTTAAGGCGATGTCTTTTTCAGCTAGTCAAATAACGAATTTAACGGCGATGATGTATATCATCTCAGCAGTTATATTAATTTTTATTAATAGTAAAACAAATAAGAATAATACCTTGTCTAATCATTCTGAAACAACACAAAAAGTGATATTAGTAGGGATTTCAGGGATTTTTATTAGTTGGTTTCTACAGGCAATATTAGCCTTGATTGAAATTCAATTACTTAATCAACCTATGGGCTCTCAAAATACACAAGAAATAACGAATCTTATTAAATCAGCTCCATTTTTTATTTTAGCAGTAACAATTGCAGGACCTATCATGGAAGAATTTGTTTTTAGATTTAGTTTGATAAATTTTTTAAATCAAAAACTAAATATTTGGTTATCAGCCATCATCAGCTCACTTATTTTTGCGATACTTCATGGTGATGGACATTACTTAGTTTATACAGGATTAGGTTTTTTCTTCTTTCTATTGTACCGGAAAACAGGCTCTTTATTGACTTCTATTATTACACATGCAGGTATGAACACATTAGTCATCGTTGCTCAATTATTTTTTATTAAATAAAAAAAGCTACACATTCAAAAAATGAATGTGTAGCTTTTTAATCTTCTTTGTAATGAGATAAAAAGTAAATCAATGTTTGCATTTCATTAGTTAAATCCACGTTTTGAACTTGAACATTGTCAGGAACATTGATACGAATTGGAGTAAAATTCATGATACCTTTTACGCCGGCTTCGACTAGTCTGTCAGCATTTTCTTGAGCAGATGCTGTAGGTACGGTTAAGATAGCAACTTCTATGTGTTGCTCTTTGATTTGTTGTACCATATCATCAGAAGAATACACAGGAACGCCATCTAAAATACGTCCAACGATTTCTTCATCCACTTCAAAAGCTGCACTAATGCGAATACTATCACTTTGATGGAAACGGTAGTTAATTAAGGCGTGGCCTAAATTACCAACACCAACTAGAGCAACGTTTGTTAATTCATCTTCACTTAAAGTTTTAGCAAAAAAGTTCATTAAGCTTTCAACATCATAACCATAACCGCGTTTTCCAAGTTCCCCAAAATATGAAAAATCGCGACGAATAGTGGCACTATCTACCTTAACGGCTTCACTTAATTCAGTTGAAGAAACTTTGTTCTTTCCTGAATCAAATAAGAATTTTAAATATCGATAATATAAAGGCAAACGTTTAGCTGTTGCCTTTGGAATAGTTGTTTCTTTCATTATTTTCCCTCACTTATTATAAACCTATTTCTATTGTTATTAACTTCACGTTACTAGAATAACGTTAGAATGAATTAATTGCAATTTTAAAGCTTATAAAATGTCCTTATTGTGATAAAAGAATCCTCAATTATCATGATAAATATGATAAACTAAGCAAAGAATATCAAAGGTGGAGAACAAGATGATTTTATTACAAGCAAATCAAATAGCTCGTCTTTTTGGAGACGATGTTTTATTCGAAAATATACAATTAGAAGTACAAGATAGAAGCCGCATTGCTTTAGTTGGACGTAACGGTGCTGGAAAATCAACCCTTTTAAAGATTTTGGCAGGGATTGAAGAGGCAGATAAAGGAACTATTTCAAAAACAAAAGATTTAACAATGGGATATTTAGATCAACATACAGGTCTTGAATCAAGTAAGACAATTTGGGAAGAGATGCTAACAGTTTTTGAACCTATTCAAAAGATGGAAAAACGTTTAAGAAGTTTAGAAAGTCAAATAGCAGATGAAAAGGTCCAATCAGATGAAAAAAAATACCAACAAGTTCTTGTTGAATATGATAGATTGCAGCATGAATTTAACGATTTAAATGGATATGGCTATGAATCTGAAATAAAATCAGTTTTACATGGTTTCAGATTTGATGAGAGTTATTTAAATCATTTAATTAGTGAGTTATCAGGGGGACAAAAAACGAGATTAGCTTTGGCAAAACTGTTACTTGAAAAACCAGATTTACTTATTTTAGATGAGCCGACAAACCATTTGGATATTGACACACTGAGCTGGTTGGAAAATTATTTAAGAAATTATCGTGGTGCTTTATTAATGGTCTCGCATGACCGTTATTTTCTAGATAAAATAGTGGAAGAAGTTTATGAAATTAGCCGGCGTAAAATGACACATTACAAAGGGAATTATAGCCGTTATTTAGATCAAAAGGCTGAACGTCTTGAAAGAGAATGGAAAGAGTACGAAAAGCAGCAAGTTGAGATTAATAAGTTAGAAGATTTTGTTGCTAGAAACTTAGTAAGAGCCTCAACAACTAAAAGAGCTCAAAGCAGACGAAAGCAATTAGAAAAACTTGATAGAATAGATAGACCTCAAGGCGATGAAAAATCAGCTCATTTCTTGTTTGGTATTAACCGTCAATCTGGTAGAGAGGTTTTGGAAATCAATCAAGGAGCGATTGGTTATAATGACACGACGTTATGTGAACCCATTGAATTACAAGTGAGAAAACAAGACGCTGTTGCTTTAGTTGGCCCAAACGGTGTGGGGAAATCTACGTTATTAAAATCAATTATTGGTGACATCCCTTTTATTAAAGGGGATGCCAAATTAGGTCATCATGTGTCTGTTGGTTATTATGATCAAGAACAAGCTAATTTAAACTCACATCAAAGTGTTTTAGAAGAGTTATGGTCTGAGCATCGAACAACTCCAGAAAAGGATATTCGAACTGTATTAGGAAGCTTTTTGTTTTCAGGAGAAGATGTTAAAAAGACCATTCCATTATTAAGTGGGGGTGAAAAAGCCCGAGTTGCTTTAGCCAAATTATCAATGAACAAAGACAATTTTTTGATTTTAGACGAGCCAACGAACCATTTAGATATTGATAGTAAAGAAGTCCTTGAAAATGCATTGATTGATTACGAAGGCACTCTTTTATTTGTTTCCCATGACCGCTACTTTATTAACCGAATCGCAACAAGCGTATTGGAGCTTTCTGAAAAAGGTAGTAAGCTGTATCATGGAAATTATGATTACTATTTGGAGAAAAAATTAGAAGAAGAGCAGTTAGAAGAATTGCTTAATGAAGAATCTGAAGTTGTTGTTGAGGTGAAAACTGAAACAAAGAAAAGTTTTGAATTTGATAAACAAAAGCAAAAAGAAAAAAGATCTTTAGAGCGTCAAGTTGAAAAGTTAGAAATTGATCTGCATGACATAGAAGTTAAAATTGAAGCTATTCAAAAAGAAATGGAATTACCAGCTAATTTGGAAGATCATGAAAAATTGCAAGATTTAAATGAAGAGCTAACACAAGATTTTAACCAACAAGAAAACTTACTAATTGAATGGGAAACTATCTCAATTGAATTAGAAGATTTTGAATAAAAAGAGCCCTTCAATATCATTGTGATATTGAAGGGTTTTATTATTAGTTATATTCAATTTCGCGACGTTTCTTTGGTTTAAAACTTTTTCTTTGTAAACTGTTAAAACACTTTTCGATTTCACTAACAAAAAGGTCAACATTGTCATCTGAACTGTTTTGCGAATATTTTCCGCTTTTATTAAGGTAAAGAAATTTTTCAGTTTCAAGAATTTGCAATGTTTCTTTTGCATAGTAGGCTTTATCTTTAAAATTAACCCCATTAAAAAGTAACTGACAAATGAGAATAGTCACCCCAACAGAACTGATAATAATATTTTTAAGTGTTGTGTCAGGTAATAGAGTCACTAACGGTAAAGAGGCAGCAGCAATCATTTGAATCATAAACAATAGATAATAAAAAAAGTTCAAAAAGAAAATACGTCTTTTTTGATGGTTAATTTGCTTATCTACACGATCCTCCAAGTAATTAAAGTTATCATACATAAATAAAAACACTCCTTTTAAATGCTATGCAATCAGTGTATGATAAAAAAGTTGTAAATTCAAACGTTTTTAGTGGAAAAAGATAAATAATGTGTTGTTTGTTACCTAAAAATAAACAGAAATATTGTTATGAAGTGATTAACTGCTGATACCATTTCGTAGTCCTCGGATGAAACCTCGTAAAAAACTAAGTGAGTTATTAAAAAAGACCATAATAATAAGTCCAATAAATAGTAAAACTAAGCCTAGTTTTTGCCATTTTGATAAATAGTTAATGTAATCTGTAAAACGGAAACTCAAAAAGCAAAATCCCAAAATAGCAATCCAAATCCCTAACTCTTCCATAAAAACACTCCTAAATGATTCTTTTTTCTTATTATTATACTATTTTTAACTTATCAAGAGCTATTTTTATTTCTATTATGACTTCTTCATCGACTTCTTGATCAAGTTGTTCTTCTAAAAATAAAATAATTTCATCATTTCCTTTACCAAGAATCCCTAATGCCCACGCAGCAGTCCCTCTTATGACTGGTCGTGGATCTTCTTCTAAACAACACAAGATATTGGGGATACTTGAGGTGTCTCTAGCATTTGCTAGAGCAATAATAGCATTTCGCTGCAACGGTTTTTTTCCTCGCCAAGAACCTGCAAGAATCCCGTAAGTGTGTTTAAATTCTTTATTTGAGATGGTGAGAAGTGGTTTTAGTAAAGGATGAGTCACCTCAGACTTTATTTCCATTTCTTCATGAAAATGATTATTTTGTCCTCTATTAAAAGGACAAACTTCTTGGCAAATATCACAACCGTAAATAACAGTTCGTATTTTAGGACGGAATTCTTCTGGCATCATGCCTTTTGTTTGGGTTTGATAAGATAAACATTTTTTCCCATTCATTCGACCGTCACCTAAAAGAGCAGAAGTTGGGCAAGCACTCAAACACTTAGTACAAGAACCACACAAAGATTCTTTAGGTTGGTCTGCTTCAAAAGGAATATTCGTAATAATTTCCCCTAAGTAAACATAGGAGCCAAACTCTTCAGTAATAAGTAGACCGTTTTTTCCGATAAATCCAAGACCTGCGCGTTGGGCAACTGCGACATCAATTAATTCTCCAGTATCTACCATGGGCTTAAAATGAATATCAGGGTGATGGTTAGTAGCGTCATTAATAAAATCAATTAATTTAGCCATTCGGTCACGGAGAATATCGTGATAATCAGTTCCCCAAGAGGCTTTAGCAAACTTTCCTCTTTTTTCACCTCTGATTTTTTCAGCACGCGTGTCAACTCTTGATGGATAAGCTAAAGCTATGGAAATAATTGATTGCGGTTGGTCAAAAATTAAAGCAGGATCTAATCGTTCTTCTAAAACAGGGTGTTCAAATCCTGTGGTATGGTTATTTTCATTTTGTTCAATTAGACTGTTCTTTAAATGAGTAAAAGGCTCTGCTGTAGTAAAACCTATTTTATCAATGCCAAGAGATTTACTTGCTTGGATAATTTCTTCTTTTAGTGCGTGATACATAGTAACCTTATCCTTTTTATTTTTTCATTAAGTATCTAGTATCTCTTATAAAAATTCAAGACAAATGAAAATAAATTACGAATTTTTATAGTATAGGAGGTAGAAAATGATGCTGATAGCTAAGAGCGAAACAAATGAGTATGTTAATTTAGCCGAGAAGGAAAAAGAGATAATTGAAGGATTAAAAAAGAAAAAATGGTTTTGTCCAGGGTGTGAGGAAGAAGTTATTATTAAAAATGGCACGATTATGTGCTCTCATTTTGCTCATAAAAATAAATGTGATTGCCATATTTTTTCAGAAAATGAATCTAAAGAACATCTAAACGGGAAAAAAATTATTGCTGAAAGTTGTCGTAAATTTGGTGTGCCATATGAAATTGAAGCTTTTTTACCAGAATTAAATCAACGACCGGATGTGTTAATTAATAAACAGATTGCTATAGAGTTTCAATGTAGTCCATTGAAGATTGAAAGGTTTAAGGAACGAACCGAAAATTATCAGCGTCATGGTTATCAAGTAATCTGGCTATTAGGAAAAAAGTTGCACTTAAAAAATAAACCAAGCTCTTTGCAAAAACAGTTTCTTTATCTGTCTCAAAATATTGGCTTCTATGTTTGGGAGTTAGAAGTAATAGAGAAAAAGTTGAGAATACTTTATTTTTTAAATAACACTCCTTTAGGGGAGATTAGACAACAAAAAGAATGGTTACTGTTAGAAGAAAGTCTATTGAATTTATTATCTTATCCTCAAAAATCAAGAGATACTTCAGTTTATGAAATGTGTTCGGAAGTAAATTTTTTCAAGCAAAAAGGTATTTGGAATCACCAACTTAATCAAAAACAAAAAAATATAATGGAGCTACAAGATTACTTTTACTCAAAAGGATTAAATGTTAGGGAACTTCCTTGTGTTTATTTTTTTCCAAGTTATCAAAGTTTGATTTTAGCTGAAAAAGAGTTCATTTTGAGGCATCTTGTTTTTGCTTATTTAGAGCGTGAGCAACGAGTAACAAAACATGATCTATACCACTATGTAAATTATGAAATAAGTAATTATCTATCATTAGATTATTCACTAATAGGTAGGAAGCAACTGATTAAATATCATGTTTCCGTTTATTTGTGCTTTTTAAAACAAATAGGCGTTATTGGATTGGAAGAAAATCAGTATGTTTTTAAGAAAAATGAACTAGATATTTCAAATTTTGAGAAGGAATTTTTAGGAATCCCATTAAAATATGTTATGATAAATAAGTAAATTATGAGAGGAGCGTTATTAAATAATGAGTGAAACAAAACAATTACCAAATCGTGAAGAATTACCAATTGAAAAAACATGGGACTTAACACCAATTTTTAAAGATGATCAGGCCTTTGATGCGTCGTTTGAGGCATTAAGTCAAAAGCTTGAAAAAGCAAATAGCTTCCAAGGAACCTTAGCCAATAACTCAGATAGCTTTTTAAAAGCGATTGAGTATTTATTAGAAGTGTACCGTGATGTTGAAAAAATTTATGTGTATTCTCATTTGAAAAATGACCAAGACACAGGAAACACAACGTATCAAGCATTATACGCTCGTGCAAGCACGTTAGCAGCACAATCAGGTGCGGCCTTATCTTGGTTCCAACCAGAACTATTAACATTATCAGATGAAATGATTGATGGTTTTTTTGAAGAAAATAAAAACTTAGAAGTGTACCGTTATTTTGTAAAACAAATGACAGATGACCGCGCACATGTATTATCTGCAAAAGAAGAAGAATTACTAGCTAATGCTAGTGAAGTATTATCTGCTGCAAGCGACACGTTTTCAGTCTTAAATAATGCTGATTTGAAATTCCCAATCGTTAAAGATGATGAAGGTAATCAAGTAGAGCTTTCTAGTGGACTTTATGGTCAATTAATGGAAAGTACTAATCGTGAAGTTCGTGAAGAAGCTTTTACTGCTCTATATAGTGTGTATGAACAATTTAGAAATACATTTGCAAGTACACTATCAACAAACGTAAAAAAACATAATTTTAGTGCCAAAGTTAGAAATTATTCATCAGCTAGACAGGCAGCCTTGAGTTCAAATCATGTGCCAGAATCTGTTTACGATACATTATTAGATGTTGTCGACAAAAACTTACCACTACTCCATCGTTATGTGTCGTTACGTAAAAAATTATTGGCTGTGGATACGTTACATATGTATGATATGTATACACCAATTTTAGGGGACGCGCCTATTAAACACAGTTATGAAGAAGCAAAAGAAATTTCACTAAAAGGTTTGGCTCCTTTAGGAGAAGAATATCTTGATATTGTTAAAGAAGCTTACAGTGACCGCTGGATTGATGTTATCGAAAACAAGGGTAAGCGAAGTGGTGCGTACTCATCAGGTAGTTATGATACCAAACCATACATTTTACTTAACTGGCACGATAGCTTAAATCACTTGTATACATTGGTTCATGAGATGGGACACAGTGTTCATAGTTACTACACTCGTAAAACACAACCTTATGTGTATGGTGACTACTCTATCTTTTTAGCTGAAATTGCATCAACAACTAACGAAAACTTATTAACAGAATACTTGTTAAAAACAGAAACAGATCCTAAAGTAAGAGCGTTCGTTTTAAATCATTATTTAGATGGTGTGAAAGGAACTATTTTCAGACAAACACAATTTGCTGAATTTGAGCATTTCATTCATACAGAAGATGCGAAAGGAACACCGTTAACAAGTGAATTTTTAAGTGAGTATTACAGTGATTTAAATGCAAAATACTATGGTCCAGATGTTGAGAAAGATCCAGAGATTGCGTTTGAATGGAGTCGTATTCCTCATTTTTACTATAACTATTATGTGTTCCAATATGCAACAGGTTTTTCTGCAGCGTCTGCTTTATCAGATAAACTTATAAAAGAGGAACCAAATGCTTTAGAAAATTATCTTGGTTTCTTAAAAGCTGGTAGTAGCGATTACCCAATTGAAGTGATGAAAAAAGCAGGTGTCGATATGACACAAGCGGCATATATTGAGGATGCTATGAAAGTTTTTGAAGAAAGACTAAATGAGTTGGAAAAATTAGTTGAAGAACTATAGTATTTAATTAAATGTTTTATGATAAATAAAAAGAGACCGCAAATTTTCATTTTGCAGTCTCTTTTTAGTGTAAATGAAGACGATCATTATCACTAGTTGATGAATAATCAGTACAGTTGTAATCTGTTTTAAATAAGTCTTGAATAATGTCATGGGGTGTGTTGTCTTCAACCAATACCCCGAAATCTCTATCACAGTTATAGTTAAAAATGACTGCATCAGTAAATGATTCAATGCCCATTTCATGCCCAATTTGTTGATCAATTTTGAAAAAATCAATAATCAATTTGGATTCTCTATCTGCTTTAAATAAATCAACATTTATCTTTAAATCATGTAAGATATCAACAACTAATTCATTTGAGTAGCGATTATAGTCACTACCGACTCTTTTTTGAAGTTCAAATAAAAATTTTCTACCCAGTTGTTTGCCTTGTAATTGAACAGCTTTAAGGTCTAAACAAGCAGAATAAATAGTGTTAAACAGTTGGTTTCTGTATTCTAAATCCGAAGTTGGTAACTGATGTGTTAGCAGGTAATTTTGAATTACTCTTGGATTTAAAATAGGAATCATTCTGAAATGTATTTTATTTGTTTCCTTAGAAATAAGGTCTAAATACTTTTTTTCAGATTGTAAACTAGACTTGTCTAACGGATTAATAAAAAGGTAAATTTCAATCAATAGCAACGCCTCCTAACCTATACGCCACTTCCCCTAAGACACCTATAATTTAACAAAAAAACTGTTAAAGGCAAAGGAAAAGGCTTGTGAAAAATGTTACGCCTCAATTTGTTGTTTATAAGTTAGCATGCGTGCAATTTTTTTCTCTGCAGCACGAACTGGAATTTGATGTGACTTAAGAATATTCTCAAAAAGAAGTTGTCCCTTCTTCACGTCATGAACTTCCATCTCTAACTCATAGTCTGTTTTACCATAATAAGTACTTTTATCTAAAACTAGTAAAACGTTTGACTCAAGACGCATTTCCCCCCGAGTAGTTGTTAACTCTCCAATTGGCATAAGTTTCTCCAATGGAATCCCTTCACGAATTAAATACTCTACAACGTCACTTTCTTTATTTAACACTTGTTTAGCTAAAGAAATATCGGAATCAAAAGTATCTAAATAATCTGTTACTTCTAACATTGTGTGCTGATTAGAAGTAGGTGCCTTTAATGTAAACTCAATACTAGAATGTGTTTTTCTAATTCTAAGTCCCATTTTTTTATTTTTAAGCTGAAATTCAGCTGTATCGAAATAAAAATTAGTTTGTGTTTTTAATGAATTGTCAGATAATTGATATTCGGCTAACAAATTATCATATTCTTCTTTAATTAGCATGTTTTTGAACTCTATTTCCATTTCTTTCGACATATAGCCACCTCACTAAACATTCTACATGTTTTCTCAAATAAAAACAATTTTAAACTTGTTTTTTCTGTATCTAACGTTTTATCATCACTTATGATAAAATAAACGATGTATGCTTAATAATAAGGGCGTGAATAAAATGGTAGATAATGAATGGAAATTATTTTTAGCACCGTATGAACAAGCTGTTTCAGAGCTAAAAGTTAAACTAAGAAGTATTAGACAGCAGTATAAGGAGAATAATTTACATACTCCAATTGAATTTGTGACAGGCAGAGTTAAATCAATGGATAGTATCTTGGCTAAGTCTAAAGTAAGAAACATTGATGTAAACCATCTAGAAAATGATTTGCAAGACATTGCCGGTTTAAGGATTATGTGCCAGTTTGTTGAAGATATTTATGAAGTGGTAGATCTTTTAAGACAAAGAAATGATTTTAAAATTGTTCAAGAAAGAGACTACATAGAAAACAAAAAAGCCAGTGGGTATCGTTCCTACCATTTGGTAATAGAATACCCTGTTCAGTTAATTGCAGGAGAAAAAATGATTTTAGTAGAAATTCAAATCAGGACCCTAGCAATGAATTTTTGGGCAACGATTGAACATTCTCTTAACTATAAATATCAAGGTGAATTTCCCGAAGAAATTAATACTAGATTAGAGTTAACAGCAGAAGCTGCGTATTTACTTGATGAAGAAATGTCGAAAATTAGAGATGAGATTCAAGAAGCGCAACATTTGTTTTCTTATCGCAGACCGCAAAAAAAGGATAATAAGGATATAGAAGAACCTAAGAAAGAGGACAGTTAATGATGAAAATAGCCATTGTTACAAATGAATCTCCAGAGTCGACTAAAGTCGGAGAAGCATTAAAACAAAAACTAATTGAAGAAGCATTTACCTTAACATTAACTAACCCTGATGTTGTGGTTACTGTTGGTGGAGATGGCACTTTATTAAATGCCTTTCATTCTTATGTAGACCAATTAGAAAGTGTTCGATTTGTGGGCGTTCATACGGGACATTTGGGATTTTATACGGATTGGCGAGATTACGAATTAGACGAACTTGTAAAAAGTTTGAAAGAAGATACCTCAGAAAGTGTGTCATATCCACTTTTAGAAATAGAATTAAGTTACTCGGATTCAGATGAAACCAAGAAGTGCTTGGCATTAAATGAAGCCACGGTTAAAAATTTAGATAAAACTATGGTAGCAGAAGTTTATATTAAAGATGAATTGTTTGAAATGTTTCGAGGAGATGGTTTATCAGTCTCAACACCAACTGGTTCAACAGCTTATAGTAAAAGCTTAGGTGGAGCAGTCCTTCACCCAAGAGTGAATGCTATCCAGTTAAACGAAGTTGCCTCCATTAATAACCGAGTGTACCGCTCTTTAGGTTCTCCTATGATTATTGCTCAAGATGAGTGGATTCGCTTAGATTTAAAACGAGGAGACAATTACCAACTTCATATTGACCACTTTGTAATGAATCAAGAGAACTTATCATCAGTTCGCTTGCAGTTATCTGAAAAAAGAATTCAGTTTGCTTCTTATCGTCATACTCATTTTTGGCGTCGGGTGAATGATGCCTTTATTGGAGAATTAAGGAGAAAAGATTAACGATGGAATTTACTTGGCAAGTGGACGGTCAAACATTGAAATTAAAAACTTTTTTGAAAGAACAAGGTGTGTCCAAAAAATTATTAGCAAAAATTAAGTTTCAAGGTGGAAAGTTATTTGTGAACGATGTGATCCAAAATGCTTTATATGAAGTGACAGATGGTGACATTATTCGAATTGTGATTCCAGATGAAGGGGAGCATGAGACTTTACTGCCAACGAATGTGCCAATTGATATTGTATTTGAAGATGAGCATCTTTTAGTAGTGAATAAACCAAGCGATATTGCTTCAATTCCAGCTCAATATCATCCAACAGGTACCATGGCAAATCGGGTGAAAAACTATTATAATGAACAAGGCTATGTTAACCGGGTTGTTCATGTTGTGACAAGATTAGACAGAGATACGACAGGGCTCATGTTATTTGCAAAACATGGCTTTGCT
Source organism: Vagococcus sp. (assembly GCF_036639995.1). Taxonomy (GTDB): domain Bacteria; phylum Bacillota; class Bacilli; order Lactobacillales; family Vagococcaceae; genus Vagococcus. The sequence goes on from NZ_JAVWHO010000034.1 coordinate 14,141, forward strand.
CATGCTATGTTAGATAAACAACTACGAAGTGGAACGTTAAAAAAATACTATACGGCTTTAGTTGGTGGACAAGTAATGGAGTTGTTAGAGTCAGATACGATTGATTTACCCATTGGAAGAGACATGACATCTATTATTAAACGAGAAGTAACGCCAGATGGTCAACAAGCAGTGACCGATTATTGGTTGGAAAAAAGAACAAAAGAAATTGCACAAGTAGGTATCCAACTTCACACAGGAAGAACTCATCAAATTCGCGTTCATTTTTCAGCGATTGGTTGTCCTCTTCTTGGTGATAGTATGTACGATGGACAAATGGATGCTGGAATTAATCGACAAGCACTGCACTGTACACGCCTTACGATGAGACATCCCTTTACACAAGAAAAGTTAGAGTTTTATCAAGCATTACCAAAAGACATGATAACAACAATAGACAGATAAACTAAGGAGGCAACCTCATGAATGAAAATACTGAAATGGAACAACAATTTGAATTTCTAAGGCAATTGCTTCATGAGGACAAAATATCAGAATTTAGAGAGAATTTTTTAGATTGGCATATCTATGAGCAGGGACAATTTTACTTTACATTAGATGCTAAAGAACGTCACCGTTTATATACTTATTTGTCACCACAAGAAATGGCTGATATGTTTGATGTGATTGAAGAAGACCATGAGGACATGGAAGATTACTTATCTGAGATGTCCCCGCGTTATGTAGCAGATATGTTAAATGAGATGTTTACTGATAATGCCGTGGATTTACTTGATCAATTAGATAAACGTGAAATGGCAAAATATCTAAGTTTAATGAAATCTGAGGATGCTAAAAAGATTAAGGAGCTTCTTGGTTACGAAGATAAAACGGCCGGCTCGATTATGGCGACGGAGTATGTTTCTATTGTGGCCAATCAAACCGTTCGCTCAGCGTTAAATCTGTTAAGAAAAAAAGCCCAAGAAGCTGAAATTATTTATTATGTTTATGTGGTTAGTGAAAGTAATCGTTTAGTTGGGGTTATTTCTTTAAGAGATTTGATTGTGTCAGATTCAGATACGCTGATTTCCGATATAAAAGAAGATCGTGTGATCTCTGTGAATGTTGCAGATGATCAAGAAGATGTAGCCAAAACCATTAGAGATTATGACTTTCTAGCAGTTCCAGTTGTGGATTCTTCAGATCGATTGTTAGGGATTATTACTGTTGATGATATCATTGATGTTATTGATGATGAGGCGGCTAGTGATTATTCAGGTCTTGCTGGGGTTGACGTTGAAGCCATAGCAGAAACCCCGTTAAAAGCGGCAATGAAGCGTCTTCCGTGGTTGATTACCTTGCTTTTTTTAGGGATGTCAACGGCTACTTTAATCAGTCACTATGAGACGCTAATAAATGAAGCGAGTATTTTGGCTGTGTTTATTTCATTAATTACCGGAACTGCTGGTAATGCCGGTACACAGTCTTTAGCAGTTGCTGTTAGAAGATTAGCTATCTCGGATGATAAGGATGCAGGCTTTTTCTCATTAATTTTAAATGAAGTGTTAACAGGTGCTATTACAGGATGTGTTACAGGATTAGTTATATTTATTGTTGTTGGTTTTTGGAAACATAACTTTATTTTAGGATTCGTCATAGGTGTTGCGATGTTTTGTGCGATTACTGTTGCTAATTTAGCTGGAAGTTTTATCCCGATGTTAATGGAGAAATTAGGCTTTGATCCAGCGGTAGCAAGTGGGCCTTTTATAACAACGTTAAGTGATTTAACAAGTGTCTTGATTTATTTTAATATTGCAGGCCTTTTTATGAGTTTCTTTATAGGATCATAAAGAGTAAAAATCATCTCTTTGAGGTGGTTTTTTTGTTTGTCTTTTCGCCAAAGAAGTCTTTTTTATGATACTATTAAACAGATAAATCTGTTTTAGGAGTGAAGCGTAATGTTAATCGAACATAAAATTAACCATTTTTTAAAATGGGTTGAAACCAATCAACTAACAGAGCATGAAAAAAATGTTATTTTGAATGACTATCATATCCCATTAGAAATTCTTGATTATGTGACGGATATTTATGAGCAGAGTAATTACATTCATGATCCTATTGATGGATTAGAGTTAGTGATTGTTCATATTCCAACAAAACTTGATGTCCAAAATCGCTATATTTCCCGACCAATTAGTTTTCTAATAAAAGATGATACAGTATTTACTTTTAATGAGGGCGAAACAATTATTGCTAATGAACTGCTGAAGAAGAAAATGACAGCACCTAATAATTATACGCCAACGACTTTTATGTTAGAAGGCATTAATTATTTAGTAGACAGCTATATTCCAGTGTTAAGAGAAATTACCAAAGAACGTCATAAACTAGATGATTTATTAACGAAGCGTTTAACTAACCGTGATTTGATTAAGTTATCCTATTTACAACAAACATTAACCTTCTTTTTAAGTGCCACAGAAAGTAATGTGGATATTTTAAATTTATTGATGAAATCACGCTTTGGTCAATCTTTTTCTGAAGACGACAAAGAACGATTAGAAGATGCGTTAATTGAGGCAGAACAGGTTGCGCACATGACGGCACTGGAAGCAAAAATTGTTAACAAGATTTCTCAAATATTTGATAGTATTATGAATAACAATCTGAATGATACGATGAAATTTTTAACGGTTTGGTCTTTGGCTTTAGCTATTCCAACTTTAATCACAGGTTTTTTTGGAATGAATATAAAATTACCAGAATTAGACAATAACTATGGTTGGATTTACTTAATTATTTTGTCCGTATTATTAATTATTTGGTTAATTTTGGCGTTAAAAAGGAATCGGAAAATGTAGGATAAAAAAAAAGAATCAAGGAAACTTAGTGTTAATCAGTAAGTTTCTTTGATTCTTTTATTTAAATGGAAAATCGACAACTTTAGTTCCGTGAATTTCTTTTACTTGTAAAAAGTTAACCACAGAATCAACATTTTCATGAGTAATGCCACCACCAGGTAATATAGTGATACGGTTATTTGCATAAGAAATTAAATCATTGATATATTCTAAATTTTTTTCAATAGGTGTGCCGTTAACGCCACCATGAGTTAAAATACGTTCAACCTGACGATCAGCTAACCAGTCAATCGCTTTAAATTGATTGTCACGGCTCATAGCATCAAACGCCATATGAAATGTTATTTGCATGCCATCTGCAGCGTCTATAAGTATATTCATCGCTTCTTCATCAATCCAATTGCCTTCATTTAAACAACCAAGGACAATGCCGTCAGCTCCGAGTTGTTTTGCTTCATAGATATCTGATTCCATAATTTTAATTTCAGTGTCTGTATAAATAAAATTGCCACCCCGGGGACGGATAATGGTCATAACAGGAACTTGTTTTTCATTGCAGTAAGCAAGAGTTTCAAACATTACTCCCTTACTAACCGTCGTACCACCAACGGCTAAATTATCACACAGTTCAATCCGATTTGCACCAGAAGCAATAGCATTAGGGATATTAGTAAAGTTTTCGGCACAAAATTCTTTTATAATCACAAATGAATCCTCCAATTTTTTAATCTTAAGTCAAGAATAGTATAGCATAAAGCAGATATTTATTACTCATTTTTTATGATAGAATATAGTGAATATTAGTCGAGGGAGTTTACAAGATGACATTAAAGAAAAAAATTGATTACGGTCGAGATTTTTTAGTAGAGCATTTGGAAGTTTTTCAGTGCCCAAATTGTGGAGAAAGCTTTAAAGAAGTTAAAGATAATAGTATGATTTGCTTAAATCACCACCAATTTGATTTATCTAAAAAAGGCACTATCCATTTTCCGTCCCATCACATGACCAGTGAGTATGATAAAGCAATGTTGAGCAGTCGGAGAAAAATGATTCAAAAAGGGTTGTATCAACCGCTTATAAAAAAAATGAACCTACTTTTAGAAAGCGTGACAGCAGATGAGTATATTGTTGATATGGGATGTGGTGAAGGAAGCTTTGTTGAAGGTTTAGTCAATGTGCTTGAGGAAAAGCCAACCTTTTTAGGATTTGATTTATCAAAAGAAGGTATTCAATTGGCTAGTGATTTTTCAAAAGAGGCCTTTTTTTTCATTGGGGACGTAACCAAAATGCCTTTTAGAGATAATAGTATCTCTGTATTACTAAATATTTTTTCACCGAGTCATTATGAAGAGATGTTGCGAGTCTTGAAACCTGAGGGGAAAATAATCAAAGTTATTCCTGAAAGTTTCTATTTAAAAGAAATGCGTGAACTTTTTTATCATGATAATCATGAAAAACAAAGTTATTCAAATGAAAATGTCTATGAAAAATTCAAAAAAGATGTTAATTTGATGAAAGAAGAGCGAATCACGTATACATTTCCAGTTTCAAGTGAAGATTATGAAGATATATTACTAATGTCTCCAATTCATTGGGGAGCCTCTGATAGTGCGAAAGAATATGCGAAGCAGCACCCCTTTAAAGAGTTAACCATTGATGTGAAAATATTAATTGGAATAAAATCATAATTTTCATATTCTATGTTGTGTTAACTTCAAAAGGATGCTATACTGTTGTAAAGTCATTTTCAAAGGTTTTTATCAGATTCCTGTTCTGATAAAAGTTGTTGAGGGATGACTCCCATCAACGTAACGACTCGCAGTGAACTGACACCGAGGCGATACGTTTTTTTTTACGTAAAATTACACTTAAAATAGATAAATTAGAGAGAAAGAAGTTAAAAAATATGAATCATATAGTTCTTTTTGAACCGCAAATACCTGCTAATACAGGAAATATCGCCCGAACATGTGCGGCGACCAATACACCACTACATTTAATTGAACCACTGGGTTTTTCAACAGATGATAAACATTTAAAAAGAGCTGGATTAGATTATTGGCATGATGTTAATATTAAATATTACCCAAATCTAGACGCTTTTTTATCTGCTATTGAAGGAGAAGAACTTCATTTAGTGAGTAAATTTGCAAGAAAAACATATAGTGATGTTAATTACGATGATGGAAAAAATCACTATTTTATTTTTGGGAAAGAAACAACAGGTTTGCCAGAGAGTTTTATGAGAGAGTATGAAGACAATTGTATTCGTATTCCAATGAATGATGAACATGTTCGCTCATTGAATTTATCTAATACAGCGGCATTAATTATTTATGAAGCACTAAAACAACAAGGATTCCCTAATTTGGAAAAAACACATATTTACGACAATGATAAACTTGGCTAGAGAGGGTTTAGTAAATGAAATTATACTTTACAAGGCATGGTAAAACAGAGTGGAATCAAGAAATGAGACTCCAAGGAATGCATGGAGATTCCCCGCTTCTACCAGAGAGTCTTCAAGAAATCGAACAATTAGGTCAACACTTAGAGCAAATTGAGTTTAAGAAAATTTATTGTAGTCCGTTAACAAGAGCGAAAGAAACGGCAGAAGGTATTCATACGAAACTAAAACAACCTTCAGATATTATTTTTTCTGATGATTTAAAAGAATTAGGTCTGGGAGAATTAGAAGGTCAAAAAATTGTCGATAGTAGAGAAAGATTTCCTGATGAGATGTGGTATTTGCGAAATGATCCAAGTAAGTATGACCCGACTCCTTTTAATGGAGAAAACTACGTGAAAATGCTTGAGCGCAGTACAGAATTTGTTAAGCAAGTTGTAGATGAGACAGAAGAAGGACCTATTTTATTTGTCAGTCACGGAGTTACATTGGGTGGTTGTATTCAAACCCTAATCGGTACACCGCTTCATGATGTAAGAAAGCAAGGTGGCTTATCAAATAATAGCATAAGCATTGTTGATTATTCAGATGGTAAATTTAGTTTAGACGTATGGAATGATTCGAGTTTTTTAAAGTAAATAGATCTTAATTTAAAGGGAGGTTACCCTTATTTTTAACGAAGAAGAAACTGAAAAAAAATACATCGTTGGAAAAGTTGTTACAACTTTTTTTGAGAATGCTACCAACTTTTATAAAGTGTTATTAGTTAATGTTAAAGAAACTAACACATCTTACACAGCTCAAGAGATTGTTGTAACAGGTACTTTCGGTCAAATTCAAGAAGAAGAAATCTATCGTTTTTATGGTGATGTTGTTAATCATCCAAGATACGGGGAACAATTGAAGGTTGATAGTTATCAACAAGATAAACCCACCTCAGCTTCTGGTATGATTAGCTATCTTTCTAGCGATAAATTTCCTGGCATTGGTAAAAAAACGGCTGAAAGTATTGTTGAGCTGTTGGGTGAAAATGCCATTGATAAAATTATCGAAGACCCTGAAAACTTAGTGGGAATTAAAGGGCTAAATGCTCAAAAAAGAACCCTTTTAGTTGAAACAATTAAAGCAAATTATGGTATGGAACAAATTATTATTGGATTAAATCAATATGGTTTTGGTAATCAATTAGCATTCAGTATTTATCAATTCTATAAAGAAGAAACGCTAACAATAATTAATGAAAATCCTTACCAATTAGTTGAAGATATAGAAGGTGTTGGCTTTAAAAAAGCAGATGCTTTAGCTGAACAAATAGGTATCAGCGCTAAGTCTCCCCAGCGAATTAGAGCAGCCATTGTTCATGAATTATTCCAGAGTTGTCTAAATTCAGGGGATACGTATTTGGAAGCTAAACAGTTATTAGAAGCAGCTCTTAGCATTTTAGAAAGCAGTCGGCCAGTTGAGATTAATCCAGCTGATATTGCAGAAGAACTGATTCATTTAGCTGAGGAAGGCATTATAATTCAAGAAGAAACAAAACTTTATGAGAAATCTCTTTATTTTTCAGAAATTGGAATAACTACATCAATTAAACGATTGTTGAAACGAAAAAAAGAAATCTCATATCCTGAAAAGGAAGTAGATAAACAAATAAAAGCTATTGAAAAATTATTTAGTATCAAGTATGGCAAGTCACAAATTCAAGCAATAAAAGAAGCGATTACGTCTCCATTCTTTATTTTGACAGGGGGACCTGGAACAGGGAAAACAACAGTTGTTAATGGAATTGTGACTCTTTTTGCTGAATTGAATGGCTTATCTTTAAATTTAGAAGATTATACGCAAGATGTTTTTCCAATTTTACTAGCGGCACCAACAGGTAGAGCCGCTAAAAGAATGAATGAAATGACGGGACTTCCTGCTAGTACTATTCATCGGTTGTTAGGGTTAACTGGTAGAGAAAAAGAGGTTTTAGATGAAGCTAAAGATTTAGAGGGTGGCTTGTTAATCGTTGATGAAATGTCGATGGTAGACACTTGGTTAGCTAATACTCTTTTAAAATCAATCCCTAATAACATGCAAGTTATTTTTGTGGGAGATAAAGATCAGTTGCCCTCTGTTGGGCCAGGACAGGTTCTAACTGATTTATTAGCAGTTCAAGAAATCCCAAAGCGAGAATTAACGGATATTTATCGACAAGAAGATGGTTCAACGATTATCTCTTTAGCCCATAGTATTAAAAACGGTGAGATGCCCGCTGACTTGATAACAAATCAAAAAGATAGATCTTTTATTTCTTGTGGTGTTAATCAGATTGAATCAGTGGTAGAACAAGTTGTTCTTCGGGCAAAAGATAAAGGCTTTTCACCACAAGATGTTCAAGTATTGGCGCCAATGTACCGAGGAAAAGCAGGAATTGATCAACTAAATCAAATGATGCAACAAATATTAAACGACAATGATGATGGGACAAGAAAAGAAGTTAAGTGGCTAGATAAAGTGTACCGAATAGGTGATAAAGTTCTTCACTTAGTGAATAGTCCTGAATTTAATGTGTTCAACGGAGATATGGGGGAAATTACGGGAATTACTTACGGAAAAGATACCGATGATAAGATTGATGAAATGACATTGCTCTTTGATGAAACAGAAGTAACGTATAAACGGCAAGAATGGAATAAATTCACTTTAGCTTATGCCTGTTCTATCCATAAGGCTCAAGGTAGTGAATTTCAAATGGTTATTTTACCTCTTGTCAAACAATATGGGCGTATGCTTCAACGAAAATTAATCTATACAGCAGTAACAAGAAGTAAAGATTTTCTTATTTTACTTGGAGAAGTAGAGGCGTTTAAATTCGCGATTGAAAGTGAAATGATACCAAGACAAACCACGCTAAAAGAACGCTTAATTGAAACTGATGAAACCTTACAACTTCAAGAAACTAAAATGAATCAATATGAGGAACAAAAAGTTGAAGAAATAAAAGAAGAGTTGGACAAAGAAGAAAAAGTGATTGAGAAAGAAAAAACTATTGAAACCACTAATGTCTCTCTTTTTGAAGAAGAACAGCCAGTGCCAGAAAACTATGAATTAACGATTGAATTAGTAGATAGTTTAAGTATTGATCCGATGATTGGTATGGAAAGTGTGACACCTTATCAATTTAATTAAAAAGAGGCCGACTAAAAAAAGTCTACCTCTTTTTTTTAAATCCAGAAAAGTCTTTCTGTCAGTTCACATGATATGGTATATGATTCTTCCCCAATAATTTCACCATCAGTTTGAGCAAATTGTTCTGAAGGAGAGGTTATTTCTAATGTTTTTGTCTTAAAATGATGAATATATTTAGAAGACAAGTGAGTCTTTGAAAGAATCCTAACAGCTAAATAAATAATCTCAAAAATATTTACTTTTTCCACTAAAACAATGCTGATCTCATCATTGAATGGGCTTGCTGTTGGATCAATAGCAACCCCACCACCAAAGTAAGGATGATTCGTAATGGAGCAAAGATAGGCATTATCAAAGTGTATAGCTTCTTTGTCTGTTTTAAGAGATAAAGGAAATGTTTTCTGACGTCTAATTACTTTAAAAATAGCAGCTAAGTAAGCAAGTGACCCTAAATGCAATTTGTTTAAGAATTTTTTAGTTTTCGAATGGTTGGCAGTCGTCACGATGTTTGCATCAAGTCCAATACCAATATTATTTAAAATAAAGCGTACGCTGTCTTGTTCTTTAAACCAGGCTCGAATCATTTTGATAGCTTGTGGTTCTTTAGCGTAAAGTAGTCGGTCGATAGCTTCTTTTGTTTTCCGAGATAAAGAAACACCTCGAGCAAAATCGTTACCAGATCCCCCAGGGATGTAGCCGATGGGAATATTTGGGAAGTCTTGTAGAACATTAATTACTTCATGTAATGTGCCATCTCCACCTAGCACAACGAGCAGTGGAAATGAAGGGATGTCTTCTTGCCAGTCAATTAAAATAGTATCAAGAAGTTCACTAGCAATTTTTCTTTCATGTCCTGCGTATTCGGTGAAGTATGTTGTATAAATGATATTTTTTTCTTTTAAGTAGTTTTCAGCAGTTGCTAGTATTTTTTTTGCATTACCAGAACCTGCTTGGGTGTTGACAATAATATGTAAGGTAAACCTATTCATTCCTAATCTCCTTTTTAACCGATACTAGTAATATACCAAAAAAAGTCATAAAAGTCGTTTTGTTGATTTTATTTTAGCTTTATAATGCGAAATGTTTGAGAAAAAAAGCAAATAGCACTATACTAAAGTAAGCATAAACGAAAGGAATGAAATATACATGACAAAAAAAATTGGTATTATCGTTGGAAGTACAAGAAAAAGTTCTTACAATCGCTCAATCGCAGACAGTGTAGCTACTCTATTTCCAGACAAATTTGACGTTGTTTTTCCAGAAATTGGGCATTTAGAGATGTTTGATCAGGATTATGATGATGAAGGAAGAACGCCAGAGTCGTGGAAACAATTCCGAGAAGAAATCAAATCACTAGATGGTGTGATATTTGTAACACCTGAGCATAATCGCTCTGTTCCATCAGTGTTAAAAAATGCACTAGATGTTGCATCAAGACCATATGGTGAAAATGCTTGGAATGATAAACCTGGAGCAATCATTACTGCGTCTCCTGGTGCTATTAGTGGGTTTGGAGCTAATCATCATTTAAGACAAGTCATAGCTTTTTTAAATGTTCAAACAATGGCGCAACCAGAAGCTTACTTAGGTTCTGTAATGAATTACATTAATGAAGATGGTTCCGTTAAAGAAGATACAGTCAAGTTTTTACAAATGGTTGTAGATGCATATGTTGCTTGGTTTGAAAGATTAGAAAAATAAAAATAAGAGAGGCCGATTTTTTGTCGGCTTCTCTTATTTTTTTATATGTCTAAACGCAAACGAATCATGTCTTTTAAGACTAAGCCGTTCTCCATAATTTCTTCTGAATAATGATGAAGAAAAAAATCAGTATCCACACCAGTAATCCTAAAATCCATTTTTTGGTATAAATAAAGCTGACCTAAACTTGTTGAGCCTGTTCCAATTTCGATACTACGGTAATTATTTCTTTTGGCATATCCAATAGCAAACAGTATAATTTTTTGTCCGATACCTTGTTTTTGATAGTTAGGATGAACAGCAACGTTAACAATTTCTAAAGTTTCTGGTCTAGTAGGTAATAAAACAACAACACCAACTAGAGTTTCATTCAGTAAAACTTCATAAGTAAGACCGCGGTAAGTGTAGTCATCAACCAGTTTTTTTGATGGGTCAGCATCTAGAAGTAGTGAATAATGCTCATTAGATAATTGGTTAATCTCATTAAACAACAGTTCCATTTTATCCCTCCTTATTAAGTTAAGTATAAAGCTAGTTTTACGGATTAACAAATACTTTTGACATTTATAACAGAAGAGAGTACGATAATAGCGTTGCATTTTTAGCAACCGCAGTTCATTGATACCATCCTGCGATAAAAAAACTAGGAAGGAGAAAGAAAAATGGAAAAAAGAGCAGTACAGACAAATACTCAAATTATTATTTTCAATGGGTTACTTGCAGCTTTGTATATCATTTTGACTATGGTGGTGGCTCCGATTGCTCAGGGTCCTATCCAGTTTAGAATATCAGAAAGCTTGAACCATATCGTTGTCTTTAATAAAAAAATGTTATGGGGAGTATTTGGCGGCGTTGTGATGTTTAATTTATTTTTTTCAACAGGAGGTCTTTTAGATGTCTTGTTTGGTGGAGGGCAAACGTTAATTGCGTTACTATTAACAGCCGCTTCTGAAAAATGGATTAAAGATACTAAAAAAAGAATGATTTTTAACACATTCATTTTTTCTCTGAGTATGGTTTTAATTGCTATTATGATTTGTATTTTAAGTAATCAAGCAATTGGCTCAGCTTTTTTCTGGGGAACATATGGCTCATTATTTTTAAGTGAATTAATCATTATGAGTGTTTCTGCCCCAATGATTTATTATATTAATAAATTTGTTAAATTTGATAGATATTAAAAAATAGCAGTGAGTAAGAGTTATCTTACCACTGCTATTTTTAATACAACATTACTTTTCTTGTCCTAAGTCTTCAACTTCGGCAACAAAGAAATCTTTTTTCTCTAAAGCTTTAACAATCAAATCACATGTTTCACGATCTGTACCTGCTGGAAGTGTGACGATTGTTCTTCTAATATATTCATCTTTACCAACATCAAGTGTAATACAACTTGCAATGTCAGAGTGTTTTGAAATAATTTTTGTCATAGTAGCCAAGTCACCTTTTTTACCAGTTGAAGCGACTGTTAAAGCGAAGCGTCCTTCCTTTACATTCCATGACTGAGATAAAATACCTAGTAAACTACTGTGAGTTAAAATACCATAAAACATATTGTCGTTATCTAAAACAGCAATATAAGGTAACTCTTTAATAGTGAAGAATATTTTAAAGAATGATGAATTCAAATGAATGAATTTTGTTGAATTTTTAATTAAGTGAGTGACTGGTAATGACATGTCACCGCCCTCAGCTTTGTGGCGATAAATATGCATTTTGTAGATATTTCCTCTAAAAATCTTTCCAGATTCATCTAAGACGGGAACGCAACGGAAACCTGATTTTTCAAGAATTCCAATTGCCTCTTCTAAAGTACAAGACTCACTAACAGTTGTTAATAGTCTTTTAGGTATACAAACTGATTCAATTAGCATAATAAATATCTCCCCTCATTTTTTCATTATACTGTAATAATACCATATCTATTTTAAGAAACAAAACAAGTTTTTATTATTTTTATCTTGTTTTTGTTTGACACAATGCCAAAATAGTGATAAATTTATGAAATTATGAAAGAGGGTAGGAGGTTACTACTTTGGCAATTAGAAAATCAGCACTTGCTTGTTCTGTTTGTGGTTCAAGAAACTATTCTAGAGCAGTTAGTGATGCAAATCGAACTGAGCGATTAGAAGTGAAGAAATTTTGTAAGTATTGTAAAAAACATACGCTACATCGTGAAACAAAATAA